>NZ_JAUYAW010000007.1 GCF_030693405.1 Phenylobacterium sp. | reverse complement strand
CTGCGGCGGCGCTCCGGACCGGTGATCAAACTGACATGGGCCATGCTGTGCAGCTACGAGCGCTCTTAAGGACGTCCTTACGAGCACAGCATCGCCATCCACCTCACCCCGACAAGGCGGCCCCCACCGGAGGCTCACGATGATCCGTTGCGCCGCCTCGAAGAAGTCGCGTTCGACGATCCCCTCGAAAGCGCCATCGGCGCGCACCCACATGTCAGGGCTGTTCACCACCCGCTTGGCCTTCAGCTTGAAGGACGCCCGGTTGTAGACATTGTTGCCGATGTACTTCTCGTTGGTCAGGACCTGATGGACAGTGCCGCGGGTCCAAGGCCTCCCAAGATCCGTGAGGATGCCTTCGGCGTTCAGCGCCGCAGCGATCTCCGTCTCGGTCCGCCGCTGCACGACGAACATGCGGTAAAGCCGGCGCACCACCTCGACCTCTTCGGGCGGGCCGGGTTGAAGCACGACCCGGTCGGTCTGCAGACTCTTCTGTTCGCCGTGATTGAGCACAGCCTTGGGATTGCGGTGCTCGTCGACCAAATAGCGCCGAAGTCCGTAGCCGGCCGCGCCGCCCTGCCGGAAGCCCAAACGGATCAAGCGGCACTGGCCTGTGAACACCTTGACCGACAGCTCGCGACTATATTCGCCCGCCATCGCCCGCTTCATGCTCTTGATGATCGTGGCGCTTAGGCTGCCGTCATTCTCGAACTGCTCGGCGCAGTATTGGACGGCGATTCCCGCTTCACGGCAGATGAACTCGTAATAAGCGCTCTCGTCGGCATCCTGAAAACGGCCCCAGCGGCTCACATCATAGACGAGGATGGCCTTAAAGTCGGTCTTGCCGCTACGGACGTCGGCGATGAGCTGCTGAAGCGACAGCCGTCCGTCCAGGCGAAGACCGCTCTTGCCCGAGTCCTCGTAGGTCTTCACGATCTCGAATCCACGCCGCGCGGCGTACTGGGCGATGATCTCCGCTTGGTTTTCGGTCGAATATTTCTGGTGCTCAGTCGACATTCGCACATATTGCGCCGCTCGCACGGCCGTGCGCGGCGTTGCTTCAGCGCTGATTGCCTCTGATACTTCGATCACACCGGCTGCTCTCGCTGGCCCGAAAAGGACAGGTTCGATCTCCCACCAATTCTATTGGGAGTCAGAACGAATGTCGTTCTCCGAGAAAGACCGAAAAGTTCAGTCGAAAGCCGGAAATCCTTTTCCGGTCGATACGGCCCAGCCTCTCGCGCGCGCCGTTGCACTCGCGCTCAAGGCCGAGTTCGGCAGCACGCCCTCGGCGCTGAAGACGGTGGCCCAGCTCACCGCTTCGAACGAGCGGGCGGTCCGAAACTGGTTCGAGGCCAAGAACGGGCCCAGCGGCGAGAACCTGGTGGTCCTGATGCGCCATTCCGATTTGGTGCTCCGCACCGTCCTGGGGCTGGCCGATCGTCAGGATCTGGTCGTCGCGGTCGGGCTCGCAAGCTTGCGGCGTCAGTTGGTCGATGCCGTGGCCGCCATCGATGGACTGCCGCCAGCGCCCGAGTAGCCGCCTATGGGCGGACAGACGACCCCGCCGATTTGCACGCCAGAGCCGCCTGCAACCCTACGCCGGTCCACAAGCTCTTTTCACGCCGGGTCTATCGGCTCCATTCGAGGCGACACGTCACCTCCCGGGAGTCAAAGAGCATGTCGACACGGTCCGATGCGTTGAAGAAGCGGATGATCCGCAGGCATGAGCTACGCCAAATCGTGCCGCTGGCCGACACGACCATCTACGAGATGGAGCAGCGCGGAGAATTTCCCCGGCGCTTTGCGCTGACGCCGCGCTGTGTGGTCTGGGACCTCGCCGAGGTCGAAGCGTGGCTGACAGAGCGGCTGAGCAAGGCGCGGCGACAGAGCGTCGATCGAGCGCCGCACCCGGATGTGCGCAAGCGCAGGACCCGTCCCGTTAAAGCGCAGGATCAGGCGCGAGCATAGCCATCGTGGGCGGGACCAGCACCGGCGCCCGCTTCTGCCCCGCGACCCAAGCATCTACGATGTCGGACCACTCCTGCATCATGTGCCGGCGCTGATGCTCATACTCGGCCTTGTTATAGACCCCGCGCGATGAGCGGCCGTCTTCATGGGCCAGGCACTTCTCGATCCAGTCGCTGTTGAAACCCAGCTCGTTGAGAAGGGTCGAGCCGGTTCGGCGCAGATCGTGCACCGTGAAGGGCTCAAGCGGGAGGCCTTCTTTCTGAGCCCGCTCCACCACCGCATAGGTCACCCGATTGAAGGTGGCGCGCGACATGGGTGCGTCCGCATCGTAGCGCGATGGGAGCAGGTAGCGGGAATTTCCCGCGCAGGTTTTGAGCGCGATCATGATGTCGATGCACTGCTGAGACAGATAGACATTGTGCGCCTTCGATCGCTTCATCCGCTCCTTGGGGATCGTCCAGACAGCGTTCTCGAAGTCGATCTCGTCCCAGGTCGCGTCCTGTAGTTCGCTCTTGCGCACCATCGTCAGCAGGAAGAGGCGCATACCGAGCCGGATCGTGGGCAGCGTGGCGACATGCTCGAGCTGCTTCAACATCACACGAATCTCGGTCGGTGACAGCGAGCGGTCTCTCGGCACGAACGTCGCGATCGAGGCCGGCCCGACATCGTCGGCCGGATTGGCCACCTTCTCGCCGTGCAGAATCGCAAATCCGTAGATCTGTTTGAGGATGTCGCGGACGTGGATGGCGGTGGCCGGAGCACCGCGATCGACGATCTTTCCGCAATGGGCGCGAAGATCATCCGGCGTGATCTCGTGCAGCAGGCGGTTCTTCCAGACCGGCAGCAGCTCACGCTCGAAGATCGAGCGCCGCATGGCTCGGGTACTGTCAGCCATCGGCGCTTTGGTCAGCCACGTTTCTCCGAACTCTCCGAAGCTCTTGGCTTCCTTGAGGCGGCGCTTCTCCCGCTGCTTCTCTTGGGCTGGCGACCGGCCTTCAGCGACGGCGCGTTTTGCGTCGATCGTCTTTTCGCGCGCGCGGGCAAGCGAGATCCCGGTCGGGCCGTACTTGCCCAGCGTCAGCGTCTCCCGCCGGCCGTTCAAGCGGTAGTCCAATCGGAACGTCACCGTACCCGACGTGGAAACATGAACGTAAAGCCCGTCACGGTCCGTGACCTTGTAGGCTTTCTCGCGTGATTTCAGATTCTTAAGCGCCACATCGGTGAGCATACGGGCTCCTTCACGACAGAAATACCGTCGGCCCGATTTCGGTATCCCTCTAGACCTTTTATCTTGCGTTTTCCGCGTGTTAGGTCTTAAAAAATACCGTCATGTAAGCCGATGTCCCTGACGGTATCGCCCTTGGCGGCATGGTGCAAGTTTGCGGCATACCGTCGCGCAGGCCGTCAGCGCGAGCCGCTGCCCCCCGATTGATCTCGATAGATGCCGGAAGATAACTTTTTTATTTCAGTAGCTTAGTGGCACTTTGGCGAAAGATGCCGATAGGCCCAAACGGGCCTGAATCATTCCCACTCGATCGTGCCCGGCGGTTTCGACGTCACGTCATAGACGACACGGTTGACGCCGCGGACCTCGTTGATGATCCGGGTGGCGGCCTTGCCCAAGACCTCCCAGGGGAACTCGAAGAAGTCGGCGGTCATGCCGTCTGTCGAGGTGACCGCGCGCAGAGCGCAGACATTTTCGTAGGTGCGGGCGTCGCCCATGACGCCGACCGTCTTCACCGGGAGCAGGACGGCGAAGGCCTGCCAGATCGAGTCATAGAGTCCCGCCTTGCGGATTTCGTCGAGATAGATGGCGTCGGCCTGCTGCAACACCGCCACGGCTTCAGGCGTGATCTCGCCGGGAATGCGGATGGCCAGGCCCGGCCCGGGGAACGGATGGCGGCCGACGAAGGCTGGCGGCAGGCCAAGCTCGACGCCGAGCGCCCGGACCTCGTCCTTGAACAGCTCCCGCAGGGGCTCCACGAGCTTGAGCTTCATATAGTCCGGCAGGCCGCCGACATTGTGGTGGCTCTTGATCACCGCCGAGGGGCCGCCCCGGGCCGAGACGCTCTCGATCACGTCGGGATAGAGGGTGCCCTGGGCGAGGAAGGCGGCGCCTTCGATCTTGGCGGCCTCGCGGTCAAAGACCTCGACGAACAGCCGCCCGATGGTCTTACGCTTGGTCTCGGGGTCAGAGACGCCAGCCAGCTCGCCCAGGAACTGCTCGCCCGCGTCCACATGGATCAGGGGGATGTTGTAGTGGTCGCGGAACATGGTCACGACCTGCTCGGCCTCATTGTGCCGCAGGAGGCCCGTATCGACGAAGACGCAGGTCAGCTGGTCGCCAATGGCCTCATGGATCAGGACCGCCGCCACCGAGGAATCGACCCCGCCCGACAGGCCGCAGATCACCTTGCCCTCGCCCACCTGCTCGCGAATGCGCTCGACCATCTCCTGGCGGAAGGCCTTCATGGTCCAGTCGCCCTTCAGACCGGCGATCTTGTGGGTGAAGTTGCGCAGGATCAGCGCCCCGCGCGGCGTATGGGCGACCTCCGGATGGAACTGGATGCCGTAAAAGCGCCGCCCCTCGTCGGCGATCACGGCGTAGGGCGAGCCCTCCGAGGCGGCCACGACGTGGAAACCCTCAGGAATGGCGGTGATCTTGTCACCATGGCTCATCCAGACGGTCTCCTTGGCGCCCACCCCGCCCAGGCCGTCTAGCAGCGGGCTTTCCCGCTCGATCAGAATTTCGGCACGGCCGAACTCCCGGTGGTGGCCGCTCTCCACCGCCCCGCCCAGCTTGGCGCACATGTGCATCTCGCCATAGCAGATGCCCAGCACCGGCACGCCGAGCTCGAAGACCCGAGGCGTGACCTTAGGCGCCTCGTCCTCATGGGCGCTGGCCGGTCCGCCGGACAGGATGACCGCCTTGGGCGCATAGACATCCAGCATCGCCTCGATCTTGTCGTAGGGATGGATCTCGCAATAGACGCCGTTCTCCCGCAGGCGCCGGGCGATCAGCTGGGTCACCTGGCTGCCGAAATCGACGATCAGGACGCGCTCGTGGTTGGGTTCGAGAAGCTCGGTCATGGCGGAGGCCTTGGTCATTCGGTCGGTTTAGCGCGCACGCTCCAGCACGGCGACGAAGAAGCCATCGGTCTGGGCGCCGGCCGGCGTCAGGCGCAGATAGCCCTGCGGCGTGAGCCAGGGGGCAAGTTCGGAGCGTTCGGTGGCGGGCCGGACGGTAAAGGCCCCGGCCTGCCGGGCCAGGAAGGCCTCCACCCGGTCCTCGTCCTCGCGGGGGAGGATGGAGCAGGTCACATAGATGATGCGTCCCCCGGGGCGCACGAAGGTGGCCCCGTGATCCAGCACCTGGTCCTGGTCAGCCATGCGGCGCTCCAGCGCTTCGGGGCTCAGACGCCACTTGGTGTCCGGATGACGGCGCCAGGAGCCTGAGCCTGAGCAGGGGGCGTCGATGAACACGACGTCCATCTTGCCTTCCAGACCCGCCAGGGGCTCGGCGTTCACCGGCGAACGGATCTGCAGGTTGCGAACCCCTGCCCGTTCCCCTCTGCGAATGGTGTCGGTCAGCCGCCGGGCGTCAGAGTCGTAGGCGTAGATCTGGCCGGTGTTGCTCATGGCTGAGGCGAGGGCCAGGGTCTTGCCGCCGCCTCCGGCGCAAAGGTCGAGGACCTGACGCCCCTTCACCTCGCCGGCGCAGGCCGCCGCGATCTGAGAGCCCAGGTCCTGCACTTCGAACCAGCCCTTGGAGAAGGCGGGGATGGTCTCCACCGCGCCGGCCCGCCGCGACGGGTCGGGCGCCGGCATCCGGATGGCGCCTTCCAGCAGGTCGACGGTTTCTGGCCCCAGGGGCGAAAGCGCCTTCAGGGCGCGAATGGGATCGGTTTTCAGCAGATTGACCCGCAGATCGACCGGCGCCCGCTGGGCGAGCGCCTGAGCCTCGGCGACCCGGCGATCGCCAAAGGCGCGGCCCAGGTCTTCGTCCAGCCAGTCGGGATAGTCGCCGCGCACGGGATCAGGGGCGGCCACCAAATCAGCCGGCGCCTCGAGGGCCGCAGCCTCAGCCGCGCTGAGGGCGCCTGGACCGTGTTCCTCGTCGGCGCAGGCCTCGGCGATCGCCTGGCTCGTCCAGCCCCACTCGAACTTCAGGGCGGCGATCGCCGCGGCGCGGTTGGTGTCGGCGCCCATCCGCCAACCCAGAGAGCGTCGCTTGCGCAGGACATCCAGCACCAGGCCTGAGACAAAGGCCCGGTCCTTGGACCCGGCGAACCGCGAACGCTCGCCCCAGGTCTTCAGGGCCAGGCGCGCCGGTCGGTGGCGGGTTTCGATGTCGTCGAGAACCTCTATGGCCGCAGCCAGGCGTCCGCCGTCACGCACTGGGTCGCCTCACAGGAAAATGGCCGCGACCACCATGCCGAGCCCGATCATGGCGGCGAACCAGACGAGGCTCCGCACCATGGGAATCCCGGCGGCATAGATCGGGACATAGAGGGCGCGGGCGACCACATAGGTGATGCTGCCCCACAGGGTCAGGTCCCCCAGCTTGCCGCCCAGATAGGCGACGATCACCGCGACGGCGAAGAGGGGGAACGTCTCGAGGAAGTTGCGCAGGGCCCGGTCGAGGCGGGCTGCGACCCCATCGATGGGCCGCACCTCGTCCCGCGGACCGGCCGCCCACGTCAGACCCTGCTGGCGGCGTGCGGCGGCCGCGCCCCAGAGGATCTGAACAAGCCCGATCAGGACGGCGACGGCGAGCAGCTTCAGCTCGATGGCCATGGTCATGGCCTAGATCCCGCTCGGATAGTTGGGCGCCTCGCGGGTGATCATGACGTCGTGGACGTGGCTTTCGCGCAGACCAGCCCCGGTGATGCGGATGAACCGCGCCCGCTCCCGGAACTGCTGCAGATTGCCGGCCCCCACATAGCCCATGGCCGCCCGCAGGCCCCCGACCATCTGGTGGACGATGGGGGCGATCGGCCCCTTGAACGGCACCTGGCCCTCGATGCCTTCAGGCACCAGCTTCAGGGCGTCGGAGACTTCCTTCTGGAAGTAGCGGTCAGCCGAACCGCGGGACATGGCGCCCAGGGAGCCCATGCCGCGATAGGCCTTGTAGGAGCGGCCCTGATACAGGAACACCTCGCCCGGCGCCTCGTCGACGCCGGCGAAGACCGAGCCCATCATCGCCACCTGGGCGCCGGCGGCGAGCGCCTTGGCCAGGTCGCCGGAATACTTGATGCCGCCGTCGGCGATGACCGGCACGCCGGAATCGCCTGAGGCGCGGACGGCGTCCATGATGGCGGTCAGCTGCGGCACGCCCACGCCGGCCACCACGCGGGTGGTGCAGATGGAGCCAGGGCCGATGCCGACCTTCACCGCGTCAGCGCCGGCGTCGATCAGGGCGCGAGCGCCGTCATAGGTGGCGACGTTGCCGGCGATCACCTGGACCCGGTTACTCTCGGCCTTGATCCGTCCGACGGCGCGGCCGACGTCAGCGTTGTGGCCGTGGGCGGTGTCGATCACCACCACGTCCACGCCGGCGTCGATCAGCGCCATGGAGCGTTCATAGCCGGCGTCACCGACCGTGGAGGCCGCGCCCACCAGCAGGCGGCCCTTGCTGTCCTTGGCGGCCAGCGGATGGGCCTGAGCCTTCTCGATGTCCTTGACGGTGATCAGGCCGACGGCGCGATAGGCGTCGTCCACCACGATCAGGCGCTCGATCTTGTTGCGCCGGAGCAGTTCGTGGGCCTCGGCCTGCTCGACGCCTTCCTTGACCGTAACAAGCTTGTCCTTGGTCATGATCGCGCTGGCCGGCATGGCGTCGCTGGCCTCGAAGCGCATGTCCCGATTGGTCAGGATGCCCACCAGCTTGCCGGTGTTGCGCTCCACCACCGGGAAGCCCGAGATGCGGCGGCGCGCCTTGATCTCGCGGACCTCGCCAAGCGTTGTGTCCGGGTGGATGGTCAGCGGATTGATGACCATACCGCTTTCATAGCGCTTCACCTCGCGGACCTGATCGGCCTGCTCCTCGACGGTGAAGTTGCGATGCAGCACGCCCAGGCCGCCAGCCTGCGCCATGGCGATGGCGAGCCGACTTTCGGTGACCGTGTCCATGGCTGAGGACACGAGGGGTATGTTCAGCCGGATCTCTCGGGTCAGCCGTGTGGTCGTGTCCACCTGGGTGGGCATGACCTCGGACGCGCCGGGTTCGAGCAAAACATCGTCGAAGGTGAGCCCTTCGCGAATCTCCATGAGACTCTCCGTTTTGCGAGCCGCGTATAAGCCGTCCGGCGCGGTGGGAGCAAGGGCCGTGGGCGCCGCAGCGCAAATTAGGCCAGATCGCCCTGCGGATCGCGCCGGCCTTTGAAGCCGGTGGCGACGATATAGGTCTCCGAGGAGTCCGCGCGGCTGGCCTTGGGTTTGACGTTACGCACGGTCGCAAAGTCCAGGCGCAGCTTCTGGATCAGGTCGCCGACCTCGCCGCCCTGGAAGGCCTTGATGGCGAAGGCGCCGCCGGGCTTCAGCACGCTGATGGCGAAGGCCGTTGCCACCTCGATCAGGCCAACGATGCGCAGGTGGTCGGTCTGGCGGTGGCCCACCGTATTAGGCGCCATGTCCGACAGCACCAGGTCCGGCGGGCCGCCCAGCAGGTCGATCAGCATCGGGCCGCACTCGGGATCGGTGAAGTCCATCTGCAGGATGTGAGCCGGCGGCATGGGGTCGACCGGCAACAGGTCGACGGCGGCGATGTGGGTCACGCCCCGCTCGATGGCCACCTGCGTCCAGCCGCCAGGCGCGACCCCCAGGTCGATGACCCGAACGCCCGGCTTCAGGAAGTGAAACTTGTCGTCGATCTCGATCAGCTTGTAGGCCGCCCGCGACCGATAGCCATGGGCGCGGGCCTTGGCGGCGAAGGGGTCGTTGATCTGGCGCTCCAGCCAGGCCTGGGACGAGGGCGTCCGCTGCTTGGCCGTTTTCAGGCGCGCGGGCTTGGAGCGGCCTTCATCGCTGCCGCCGGTGGGCAGGCGGACCATCCGTTTGCGAGGGGGCTCGGTCATGCTGGCGCCTTGCTGCTGTCGCCCGCCCGGCGGCGGCGGGGGCCGCGACGGCGACGTCGTCGCCCGCCCTTATCGGACATCAGCGAGATTAGCACGCCTTCGCGCAATCCACGGTCCGCCACCCGAACCCGCGAGCACGGCCAGAGCTCCTGCACTGCCTGAAGGATGGCGGCGCCGGCCAGGACCAGATCGGCGCGGTCCGGCCCGATGCAGGGCTGCTGAGCCCGCTCGGCCGGGGTCAGGGCCAGCAGCCTGTCGGCGGCCCGGTCGCAATCGGCGCGGGTCATCCAGATGCCATCCACCCGCGAGCGGTCATAGCGCTCCAGCCCCAGATGCAGGCCCGCCAGGCTGGTGATGGCGCCCGAGGTTCCCACCAGATGGGCTCCATCGGCCTCAAAGACCGGCCGCAGGGACTCAGCCCGGCGGAAGGCGCTGATCTCGGCCTTGACCGCCTCGACCATGGCCCGGAACCACTGTTGGGTTGGGGCGTCGCCCTCAGGAAAGCGCTCGGCCAGGGTCACGACCCCGATCGGAATGGAGAGCCAGGCCTTGATCGGGGGAGTCTTGTCGGCCGCCTGGGGCGCGCCGCTAAGATCGACCCAGGACATTTCGGTGGAGCCGCCGCCCACATCCACCACCAGGGCGGCCTGCGCCTCCCGGTCGAGCAGGCCGAGGCAGCCGGCCACCGACAGGCGGGCCTCCTCGTGCGGGGTGATGACCTGCAGATTCAGGCCCGTCTCCTGGGCGACGCGGGCCACAAAGGCCTCGCCATTCGTCGCCGAACGGCAGGCCTGGGTAGCCACGGCGCGCAGCTTGACAACGCGCCGGCGGCGCACCTTCTCGGCGCTGACCGCCAGGGCGGCCAGGGCGCGGTCCATGGCCGCATCCGACAGGCGGCCCGTCTGGGAAAGTCCCTCCCCCAGCCGCACGATTCGCGAATAGGCCTCGACCACCCGGAACCCGCCAGCCGACGGGGTGGCGATCAGCAGCCGGCAATTGTTGGTCCCAAGGTCGAGGGCCGCATAGCAGGGCCCGTCCCTGGTCGTCTTGTCCCGCGCACGCAACCTGGTGTCGGGCGCTCTCGGCGCCTCTGACATGGACCGCCACCTGTCCCTTTGCAGCCGGTCAGAAAAGACCGCCGGCTCGTTTCAGAGGCGACTGTAGCAAGCGTACTCGCCCGCCGAAAGGCGTCGCCTTGCGCCACATGACAGGATGATTACGTTCACCTCCCGGTCAGAAAACGTGGTGTACAAACCCCTGTCATGGAACCTCGTCGCGCCAAGTACGCCATTGGTCAGGTGGTCCGGCACAGGATCTTCCCCTTCCGGGGCGTGATCTTCGATGTCGATCCCGAGTTCGCCAACAGCGAAGACTGGTGGCTGTCGATTCCCGTGGACGTGCGCCCGCACAAGGATCAGCCCTTCTACCACCTGCTGGCCGAGAACCAGGAAAGCGCCTACGTGGCCTATGTCTCCGAGCAGAACCTTCTGCCCGATGAGACAGGCGAGCCGGTCGCTCACCCTCAGGCCGCCCTGCTGTTCGATTCCTTCCACGGCGACCACTACACGCTGCGCCCCCGGATCAGCCACTAGGCGCAATTTTTAATCCGTCGATTGACGTTTTCACGTCAAATTCGAACGGATATTTCCGCGCACCCAGCGCATTCTCTCCCTATGGACGGGAGCCACACTTCATCTGAGCCACCATCCGGCGCCGGCGCCGACTGGACCATCGATCAGGGCTGGGACACCTATTCCCGCGCCGAACACCAGGTCTGGACCACCCTCTATGAGCGCCAGACGGCGCTCCTTCAGGACCGCGCATGCGAGCCCTTCCTCAGGGGACTCGAAGCCCTGGACCTGCATGGCGACGGCATTCCTGACTTTCGCCAGATCAACGCCCAGCTGATGGGCCTGACCGGTTGGCAGGTGGTCGCGGTCCCAGGTCTGGTCCCGGACGCCGTCTTCTTCGAGCACCTGGCCAATCGCCGCTTTCCCGCGGGGCGGTTCATCCGCACCCGTGACCAGCTGGACTATCTGCAGGAGCCTGACGTCTTTCACGACGTGTTCGGCCATGTGCCGATGCTCACCGATCCCGTGTTCGCCGACTATATGGCCGCCTATGGCCGCGGCGGCATGCGGGCGCTCAGCAAGGGTCATCTGGCCCACCTCGCCCGCCTCTACTGGCACACGGTGGAGTTCGGCCTGATGCGCACCGACGCTGGGCTGCGCATCTATGGCGCCGGAATCGTCTCGTCCCGGGCGGAGTCGGTGTTCTGCCTGGACGATCCATCGCCCCATCGCCTGGACTTCGACCTCGTCCGGGTGATGCGCACGCCCTACCGGATCGACGACTTCCAGCCGACCTACTTCGTCATCCCCTCGCTGGAGGAGCTGCTGGCCGCCAGTCTGCAGGATTTCGGACCCATCTATGAGGCGCTGGAGAGCCTAGATGACATCCCGATCGGCGAGGTGGCCCGAGCCGATGGGATCATTCATCGCGGAAGCCAGACCTACCATCTGAGTCGCTCGGATCCTCAGTAGTCCCGGCGCCAGCGGACAGCGAGGCGGCTGTCCCCCTCGCCCGTCAGGCGCGACACGATGGAGAGGTTGCGCCTCACCTGCCACTCGACCTGAGCCGTAGCGCCGCCACGGCCCCCGCCGATGATCTCCAGATAGACGTCGTCGGTCAGGTACTTGCCCCCAGCCACCGTCACCCCGGACGTCTCGTCACCGCCCAGGCTCAGGCGGTCGAGGCCGGCGAACTCCCGCAGGTTGCCCACGATGTCGAACCCGCCGCCGCCAGCGAGGGACGACAGGGCCGCGGCCAGCTGGGCCGCCTCGATGGTGGACAGTTGCGAGGCCGAGCGTCCGAACAGCACCTGCGACAGCACCTCGTCGTCCGGCAGCACAGGCGTTGAGGTCAGGCGGATGCTCGGCTTGGCGGCAGTCCCGCTGACACGGATCACGGCGGTCAGAGACGGATCGTCCCGGGTCGCCGTCAGGTCCAGGCGGATATTGGCCGGCGAGGTGGACAGATAGACCACGCCACGGGAATCGAACTCGAACCGCTTGCCGGCGAACTCGTAGTCGCCGCGCACCACCCGCGCCTGTCCTGACAGGATCGGTCGGGCGGTCGACCCGGTCACCCGGGCGTCCAGCGACATCTCCATGTCGAGGCCCCGGCCCCGCAGGAAGACGCCGCGCGGCGCATTTAGGCTGACATCCAGGGCCCAGCCTTCGCCCTGCCGTTGCGGCTGGAGGCGAAGGTTCTGGCGCAGGTCCAGCTCCAGCGGCCGATTGCGCTCCACCACCTCGATGCTGACCACGCCTGAAGGGGTCGGCGGATCTGCGGCGACCTCCGCATTGTCCACCCGCAGATCGCCCGAAAGGCGGACCTTGCCCTCGGCGTTGCGGTTGATGGTCACTTCGCCGCTGGCGTCGGCCTGGGCGATGTCGTTGTCGATCAGTCGGAAGCCGTCGAGACGAAGGCGGAAGCCCGAGACCCCGCCCCGGTAGAGGCTGATCTGGCCCGCGCCGTCAACGCGCCCGCCGGAGCCGTCCACACCGCGGGCTCGGCTGACATCGATGACCCGTTCCGACAGCACGGCGGCGACGCTCATCTCTCGAAGGCTCAGCCCGGTCGGCGCATCGTCGAACCGCCCGTTCTCCAGGCTGGCCCGGCCCGACAGGCTGGGATCGGCCAGTGTGCCAGCGATCTGGCCATTGATCTGGACCCGGCCGGCCAGGGTGCGGTCGCCGTCCACCAGCAGGGCCCAGAGCGGCTCCACATCCCCATCGGCGAACACGCGGCCGCTGACGGGACGTCGCCGGTCGAGCGCAAGCCGGAACGGGCGGGCAGAGGCTTCCGTGGGCAGGTTCAGGTCGGCCTCGGCGCGCAGCCCCTGTTCATTGCTGACCTCGGCCTTCACGGTCATGGTCTCGTCATTCAGCTCGACCTCAAGCACCCCATCCAGCCCCTGGATCCGGGGGCTCCCACGCCCGCGGGCGTCCGCCAGACGGGCCCCAAGGGAGCCGACCAGCTCGCCGTCCCGGCCCGACAGGGTGAGGTTGGCGTTCACCCGTCCGGCCAGATCGGGGTTGATGACATCGAGACCCAGATTGGTGATCTCGGCTTCCACATCGGCGATGGCCCCGGCCAGTCGGCCGTCGATGTCCACCCGTCCGCCATCCTCGGTCCCCAGGAGGATACGCGCCGTACGGACATCTCCCCCCAGGCGGAGGATGGCCGGCTGGATGGTGGACACTTCGCGTCCCCCATAGGCGCCCCGCCCCATGAAGGTCAGGGTGCGGGCGCGCTCGGCCTCAGCCAGGGCGCCGCCGCCCGCCACGTCCCAGCGCTCGCCCCCATGGCCGCCGCTGGCCGACAGCTCATAGGCCAGCTGGTCCATCGGACCCTGGGCGCTCAGCCGGCCGGCGACGATGGCCAGTTCGCTGCCCACCGGGACGGCGTCACGTATCCGCAGATCGAGATCGGCCATGGGCGCATCCACGCCATCGACGATCTGAACCTCGCCTGTCACCGCGCCGCGGGCCAGGATTGCGCCAGGTCCGATGGTCAGACGCAGGTCGGCCCGCGACGGCGTCGCGCGACGCAGGCTGAGGTCGCCCTGTAAGGTCACCCCTCCCGCATCCACATCGATACGGCGAAGATCCACGCCCGAGGTGGGCAGGGCGAAGTCGGCGCGGCCCCGGGCCGGGCCATACTGGCTCTCAGCCGCCAGGGTGACCTGGCCTGCCGAGCCCGCGGTCTGGCTGCGGCCGAAACTCAGGGTGAGGACCGCCTGCCTCAGCGGCATACGGGGCAGATCGACCTCGTCAAACCGGGCGGTCAGGTCGAGTTTCGGCGCCGAGACGGTCCCGGTCAGGGCGCCGCTGCCGTCAGCCGATCCATCGAACTCGGCGGGACCAGCCTGCAGGGGGCCTTGAGCCGACCAGTCGACCTTGAACCGCAGGTCACCCTCGGGACCATAGACCCCTGCCGCCTGCGCCTCGAGGGCGCGGCCATTGAGCCTGGCCTCCTGCAGGGCGAGACGACCGCCGCCATAGTCGGCCTGGGCCCGCAAGTGCGGGGTCGGCCCGAGGAGACGGTCAAGCTGGGCATAACCTGTGCCCAGGTCGGCGCCGCGGCCTTCCAGACGCAGGCTCCAGGGGCCTTCCCGGCGACCGCGCTCGGCTGACCAGGTCAGGTTCACCAGCCCCGCCGCGCCGGCCCGCGCGGCAGCGAGATTCGACAGACGTGCGGTTCCCCGGGCGTTCAAACCGCCCAGCAGCCCACGGCCGCCCCGGGCTTCAACCGCAAGGCCGTCACCGGTGGCGTTCAGCTCACGAACCAGCAGACGCCCGTCATTCAGGCGCTCGGCGTCCAGAAAGACCCGCGGTTGGGGGCCCAGCAAGGCGTTCAGATATCCCTCGCCTGCCCCGCCCGCGCCCCGCAGGTCGGTCTCGATGGCGATCCCCCGTCGATTGCGCTCCAGGCTCACCGGACCAGCCACCGACCCCAGACTGTAACCGCCTGTCGCAAGGTCGCTGGCCGACACATCACCCGCGAAGGTGAGCTCCTGCGGCGTTCCGGACAGCACGCCGGACAGTCGCGTAGCGCCCATCTCGGGGCCGCCAGTAAGCTGCGAGAGCTGCGGTGTCTGCAGCACCAGGCTCAGGCCCTGGGGACCTGTCCGCCGCTCGCCGGGATGAACCTGGCCGACCGCCCGGGCCGTCAGGTTGTCGGCCCCCAGGCGCGCGGTCATGGCGTAGAGGCCGTCCTCAACCCCTTGGCCCTGGATATCGAAGGTGACCTCGTCGCCGAGGCGCGCCGCCAGGGGCGCCGTGAGGCTTGAGGCGCCCAGCGACACCCGCCCGACAGCCCGGCCGCCGAGCTCATTCCAGCCGCCATTGGCCCGCAGCGGGGTCGTGGCGCCGGACTGGGCGAGGGCCTCGAAACGCCCGTCCGGCCCCTCGCCCGCGGCGTCGATACGAAGCCGGAACGGCTGGTCCGCGGGCAGGCCCAGGGCGCCGGCGATCGCGCCCCCTTGCGCCTCCAGCGCCGAAACATCGACCAGCAGCGGCCGCCGGGGGCCGAGATCGAAGGCGACGTCTAGGTGATCCCCAGACCGCAGCAGGCTGCGGGCGCTGATCTCCCCGGACTGGCCCCGCCCCTTCCGACGCACGTCGAGCTGGGCGGTGACGTCGAAAAGGCCGCGCTCGTAGCTGAACTCCGGCGAAGCGGCCAGCCGCAGGCGGGCCTGGTCGACGACGATACGGACCGGCAGCCCGCTGGTTTCATCCTTCTTGGGCGTCAGGGTCGGCCTGCGCAGCAGCCTCACCTCCTCGGCGGTCAGCCGTTCGGCATGAAAGCGCCGGCGCAGCAGCTCCAGATAGTTCCACTGCAAGGCGATGTTGTCGGCCTCGAGCCAGACCCCGTCCTCGTCGGTGATGGTCAACCGGCGGATGCGGATATCGCGGAACAGGTCACCCTCGAGCCCTTCGATCTTCAGATTGCCGAAGCGGCCGATGGCCAGCCCGTCGGTGCGCGCCTCGATCAGCCCCATGGTCGGCGGCGCCATGGCGCCGAACCGTACGGCGGCGAAGAGGATGCCGATCAGGGCGACCAGGGCCACAGCGGCGACGGCCAGCCGGCGCTTCAGGCGCGGGCGGGCGGGCGTCACCGCCTCATCCTGGGGCTCAAGCTCGAGACTCAAAAGCTTTGTCCGATACTGAGATAGATCTGGAAGGCGCCATCCCGCTTGTCGGCGTCAAGGGGGATGGCGATATCGGCGCGGATCGGCCCAAAGCCCAGGTCGTAGCGGACGCCGACCCCTATGCCGACGCTGAGATTGTCCCCATTGGGCGTCATCTCGTCGCCCACCGAGCCCGCATCCACAAAGGCCACCACGCCCCAGCGATCGGTGAGCTTGCGACGGGCTTCCAGGCTCACCTCCACCAGCGACAGACCACCCCGCGGGGTGTTGTCGGACAGGCGTGGGCCCACCGCCTGATAGGCGTAGCCGCGGACCGAGCCGCCGCCGCCAGCGTAGAACCTGCGAGAGGCCGGCACGTCCGGCAGTTCGCCGCCCACGAGGCTGCCCACCCGCAGGCGGCCGGCTATGACGGTCCGGGCCTGATCGTCCAGGGGCAGATAGGCCGCGCCCTGGGCGGAGACCTCCAGA
The DNA here is from genome assembly GCF_030693405.1 of Phenylobacterium sp. Taxonomy (GTDB): domain Bacteria; phylum Pseudomonadota; class Alphaproteobacteria; order Caulobacterales; family Caulobacteraceae; genus Phenylobacterium. Next base: position 71,967 of record NZ_JAUYAW010000007.1, on the reverse strand, counting down.
TAGGGCAAGGCCTCGTCCCCGGCGATGTAGGTCGGCTCCAGCCGCGTGTCGACGCGCCAACCCTGGGTCGGATCGAGCCGGTCATTGGAGCGGTCGAGGGAGACTGCGCCGAACACCGCCGCGGTGATCAGGTCACGACCCAGCGGCGAGAGCGTGCGCGCCTCCTTCTCGTCGTTTCGCGAGAAATCGAGGGATGCGCCGACGGTGACAAAGGAATTGGCGCCATAGCGACGGCGCAAGTCCGCTCCGACGCCAACGCCCGTCTCCTCATAGGCGTCGGTTTCATTGCGGTAGGCGCCGGCGTTCAGATGCAGGGTCTGGGCGGCGCGACGCCAGTGCGGCAGGGTCAGGTCGCCGCCGATCCGGCTATCAAGCTCCGAGAGCCTCGCCACCAGGGCCAGGGTGTCGGCCCGGCCCAGGACGTTGTAGCGGCTCCACCGGGAATCAACGCCGAAGCCCTCGAGGGTCGAATAGCTGGCGCCCAGTTCGAGGGTGCGGCGGGGACGGTCAGCCAGCCCGACGAGAACACGGCGCCGGCCTTGTTCGTCCACATCGTCCTTTGCCGACAGGGCGACCGTGACGGTGTCGTAGACGCCGGTGTCCAGCAGCCGCCGCTCAAGCTCGGCCACGTCCTCCGGATCATAGACGTCTCCCTCCCGCCAGGGGCGCAGCTGGTCCAGCCAGGCGGGGTTGGTGCGACCATCGGTGTCGAGGACGAGGCCATCGAGGCGAACCAGATCTCCGGCGGAAATGCGGAAGGTCGGCCGCACCGTGTTGTCGGCATGATCGACAATCACCTCGCGGGGATCGGGGGTGGCGTCGGCATAGCCGGACTGGCGCACCGTGGCGACGATCCGGCCCTCGGCGGCCACGACCTCCGCCGATCGGCCCGGATCGCCCAAGTTCAGCCCCATCGCCTCCTCGGCCTCAAGGCGGGCCTCCCCATCCGGAGCGGCGCCTGTCCAGGCGACTTGAAGATCAGCGAAGACGAACCGCGGGCCGGGGACGATCGCGACGACGGGGCGTGGCGGCTCGTCCTCGCTAACCTCGGCCTCGACGGCGTAGGCGTAGTAGCCCTCTGAGCGGAGCACGGCGACCGCATCCTCGGCCGCATCGCGCGCCCGACGGCGCGCCTGGAAGCGATTCTCGACCGGCCGGTCCGCCTCGCCGATCGCTCGGACGATGCGCTCGCGCAGATCTGAGCCGAGCTCTCCGGCCACGTCGGCGCGTGGCTCGGCCCGCGCGGAACCCGCGCCATAGACACAGAGGGCAGCCGTGGCGACGGCTGCGAAGGCAAGTCGTCCCACGCAATCACCTTTAAGCCCCCGACGCACCCCCTGTAACGAGGGGACGCCCCCCTGTCACCCCGCCGTCTTCGCCCATTTATTTGGCGCCCGGCGCCTGTTTTTGCGCCGCCGACGTTACAGGGCGACGATCACGCTCGCAGTCTCTAGGCTCAGCCTGCGGCTTGCGGTTTCGAGGACGTGAGCGGGTGGAGTAGGGCGTGGCGACAGCGCAGAGATCCGAAGAGATCGACCGGGCCTTGGCCCAGGAGGCCGCCGAAACGGCGGCCAAGGCGGACGTGAAGCCGCCCTATGACGAAATGCACGCCCCTGACGGCTCGGTCAGACCGCATTTCGCCATCATGGCGCGGCGGCTTGCGGCCCTGGGACCTGGAGAGCTGGACGAGCGGCAACGAACGCTGGAGCGGTTCTTCCTGCTGCAAGGGATCACCTTCACCGTTTATGGGGCCGAAAGCTCCACCGAGCGGATCATCCCCACCGACCTCCTGCCGCGGATCATCCCCGCAGACGAATGGGCGCGGATCGAGACCGGCCTTGTTCAGCGCCTGCAGGCCCTGAACCTGTTTCTCGCTGACATCTATGGCGAGCGGATGATCCTCAAGGATGGGGTGGTCCCGCGTGAGCTTGTGCTGGGCGCGCCCTCATATCGTCGGGAAATGCAGGGGCTGTATGTCCCCCACCAGGCCTACGCCAATGTCTGCGGCAGCGACCTGATCCGGCAGGAGGATGGGGAGTACGCCGTCCTGGAGGACAATCTGCGGGTGCCGTCTGGCGTGTCCTACATGCTGGCCAACCGTGAGGCCTCCAAGCGCACCTTCCCCGGCACGTTCCGCCTGGCCGGGGTGCGCCAGATCGACCGTTATCCGGATCTGCTCCTCACCACCCTGCGGAGCATGGCCGAGTGGCGGCCCAACCCTCAGGTCGTGGTGCTGACCCCGGGCGTCTACAACTCGGCCTATTACGAACACGCCTATCTGGCGCGGCTGATGGGCGCCCCCCTGGTCGAGGGCCGCGACCTCGTGGTCCACGACAACATGGTCTACATGCGGACCACCACCGGCCTGCGGCGGATCGATGTGATCTATCGCCGGGTGGACGATGACTTCATCGACCCCCTCACCTTCCGGCGGGATTCCTCCCTGGGCGTGCCAGGCCTGTTCAACGCCTATCGCGCCGGCACCGTGGTGATGTGCAACGCCCCAGGCACCGGCGTGGCCGATGACAAGGCGGTCTATGCCTATGTCCCGGAGATCATCCGCTACAATCTGGGCGAAGAGCCGATCCTGCCCAATATCGAGACCTTCATTTGCCGCGAGCCGGCGCAGATGAGCCATGTGCTGGCCAATCTCGACAAGCTGGTGGTCAAGGCGGTCGGCGCCTCCGGCGGCTACGGCATGTTGATCGGCCCCCACGCCAGCGCCGCCCAGCGCGAAGAGTTCGCCCAGGCCATCAAGGCCGACCCTGAGAACTACATCGCCCAGCCGACCATCCAGCTCTCCACCGCGCCCTGCCTGATCGATGGTGAGGTGGACGCCCGCCATGTGGACCTGCGGCCCTTCATCCTGTCCGGGGAGAAGATCACCGTGACACCGGGAGCCCTCACCCGAGTGGCCCTGCGCAAGGGCTCCCTGGTGGTCAATTCCAGCCAGGGCGGAGGGTCGAAGGACACCTGGGTCCTGGCCGGGCCGGGAGATGACCTGTCATGATGCTCGCCCGCGTTGCGGACAGTCTCTACTGGATCGGTCGCTATGTGGAGCGGGCCGAACATGTGGCCCGTCTGGCCGACATCATGCTCACCGCCACCCTCGACCGGGCCGAGACCGCCGCCCAGGTGGCGCGGATCGCCCTGTCGGCCGTGGGCGAGGCCACGCCGGAGAAGATCGCCACCCCCTTTGAATCGGCCCGGGGCCTGGCCCTGGACCGGATGGACGGCAGCTCGGTGGTCTCCTCCCTGGCGCTGGCCCGCGAGAACGCCCGCCAGGTCCGCGACCAGATCACCAGCGAGACCTGGGAGCGGCTGAACCTTGTCCATCTGCGTCTGTCGGGCGCCACGGCGGCCAAGTCGTTCAACGACGGCTCCTCGGCCTTCCTGCACGACATCATCGCCGACCTGCACCTGTTCAAGGGCGCCGCCGACGCCACCATGAGTCACGGCGAGGGCTGGCGTTTCCTGTTGCTGGGGGCCCATCTGGAGCGCGCCCAACTGATCGGTCGCCTGCTGGAGGTCTGCTTTGGCCGGGGGGTCGAGCGGCTGGACCACCCCACGCTGACGGCCGTCCTGCGGATGAGCTGCGCGCTCGAGCCCTATCTGCGCGTCTATACCGCCGACGTCCGGGCCCGGCCGATTCTGGAATTCCTGCTCCTGAACGCCGAGTTCCCGCGGTCGATCCGCTTCTCCACCGACGAGATCGAGGCCCATCTGTCCGTGCTCAGCCGCCATACCGAGGCGGTGCATGCCGGTCCCGGCCGTCTGGCCGGGCGGCTGAAGGCGCGGCTGCAATATGCCGACATGGCCGAGATCGAACGTGAGGGCTCCCACGTCTTCCTGGAAGGCGTGCTGGCCGAGTGCGGCGCGATCCACAGCGGCGTCTATGACGCCTTCGTGGCCTATCCCCTCGAAATGCGCCTGCCGGCCTGAGGAATTCCAGTGCTGCTCGAAATCCGCCACGTCACCCAGTACCACTACGCCGCGCCGGTCCGCGAAAGCCTCATGGAGGTCTGGATGCAGCCCCAGAAGGGCGCGCGCCAGCGGCTGGTGAGCTTCGACCTGGAGATCGATCCGGGCGCACAGCTGTTTTCCTACGCCGACACCTTCGGCAACGCCGTCTACCACTTCGATGTCCCCCACCCCCACGACCGCCTGACCATTGTCGCTCGATCGGCTGTGGAGACCCAGACCGAGGCGCCCCTGCCCGAGGCGCTCGACATGGGAGAATGGGACCGCCTGCGCAGCGACTTCGTGCTCGGGGACCAGTTCGACTTTCTGCGCGAGCACGGCTTCGCCGTACAGACTGAGCTGTTGCGGGCCTTCGCCGCCGAGCATGAGATCGAGCGCCTGCGCCAGCGCGATCCCTTGAGCGCCGTCACCACCCTGTCGAAGATCATCTATGAGTCCTTCGCCTATGAGACGGGCGTCACCGAGGCCGACAGTCCCATCGACGAGGCGCTGCGAGAGCGGCGGGGCGTCTGCCAGGACTTCAGCCACATCATGATCGCGCTCTGCCGGGCCTGGGGCATCCCGGCCCGCTACGTGTCAGGCTATCTGTTCACCGACCGGGAGGGCGGCGACCGCTCCGATCCCGATGCGACCCACGCCTGGGTGGAGGTCTTCCTGCCGAGCCTGCGCTGGATTGGTCTCGACCCGACCAACAATGTGATGGCCGGCGAACGGCATGTGGCCGCCGCCGTGGGCCGCGACTACAGCGATGTGCCGCCGTCCCGCGGGGTCTATAAGGGCGACGCCGAAAGCCAGTTGGCCGTCGGCGTCTCGGTTCGCCGGGCCCGGGCGGCGATCACCGAGCCGGAGTTCCTGCGCATCTCGCCGCCGACCTTCAGCCGCAACGCCCGGCGCCGTCCGGCCCCGAATGCGGTGATGCACGACCAGCAGCAGCAACAGCAGCAGCAGCAATAGGGGACCAAAGAGCCCTCCATTCCTCAGCGAATGGGGACTTTCAAACCGGAACGGGCTGGACTATGGCGAGGCTGTGAACCGCCGGGCCTCCCCTTCTCCTGCTTCCCGCCACAGCCTGATGCTGGTGCTGGCGGGTCTGGCCCTGTTCCTGAAGATCCTGATCCCGCCCGGCTATATGGCCGCGCCGGTCAGGGCCGAGGCTCCGGCCTTCGCTCTGGTGCTCTGTACGCCCCAGGGCATGGTGACCCTGGATGCTGCGGCCCGGGGCGAACACGGCGCCCCTGATCCCACCGACGAAGACGGCGCCCGCCACAGCCCCTGCGCCTTCTCCGGCCATGGGGTGAACGCTCCACCGCCGGTCATGCTGACTGGCGAGCTCGTCGCCTTTGCGCCCCATGTCGACCGCTCTGAGGCGGCCCCCCGTCAGGTCGTCCCTGGCCGCGGCCTCGCGGCGCCTCCGCCCCCCGCCCGAGGCCCCCCTCCCCTGCAGGCCTAGGAACCGGCCACCGGTTCCGCGACGCAACCGGCGCCCGAGGTCCATCGACGGCGCGCGCCTTCCTGCACTGCATATGCGGCCGCCTCTGCGCGGCCGGGGGACTCCCAATGAAAACCACGCTTGGCGCCTGTAGCGCCCTGTTCGTCCTGGCCCTGCCCTTCGCCGCGGCCGCCCAGACCACCGTCGATTCCGTCATTGTCACCGCCCGCCCCGACTCCGAAGATCCCGCCGTGGTGGCCGACGCCCGACGGCGCCTGTCGGAAACCCCAGGCGCGGTGTCGGTCATCGCCGCAGAGTCCTTCGAAGACCGCTTCGCCCTGGCCCTGGATGACATGCTCCGGGACGCGCCCGGGGTGTTCGCCCAGAAGAAGTGGGGCGGCGACACCCGGCTCTCGATCCGCGGATCGGGAATCGGCAACGCCAACCACAATCGCGGCCTGCTAATCGCCCAGGACGGCCTGCCCCTGAACGAGGCCGACGGCTATGGCGACAGCCAGATCGCCGATCCGCTGCTGACCCGCCATGTGGAGGTCTATCGCGGCGGCAACGCCCTGCGATTCGGCGGCGCGACCCTCGGCGGGGCGGTAAATATGGTGACCCCCACCGGCAAGACCGCGCCCTACGACAACCGCGTCCGCATCGACGGCGGGTCGTTCGGCCTCTTGCGCCAGCATGCGGCCCTCGCCCGCACCATGGGCCCCTGGGACGGCTTCGTCGCCGCCACCAATCAGACAGGCCAGGGGCCTCGTTCCCAGAGCCAGCAGAATATCCAGTTCGGCAGCCTGAACCTCGGCCGCGAACTGGGAGAGGGCGAGATCCGCTTCACCCTGAGCGGCGCTCACATCAAGCAGGAGATCAACGGGGCGCTGACCGCCGCCCAGTTCGCCGCCGACCCCGACCAGCCGGCGGCGGGCAATGTGACCAATGACTATGCCCGCGACCTGCGGGGCCTGCGCGGGGTGGTCAGCCTCCAGCAGCCCCTCAGCGACACCCTCTCCGTCTCGGCCGGCGTCTACGCCGTCTGGAAGGAGCTGGACCATCCCATCTTCCAGGTCATCGACCAGGAAAGCCGCAACTACGGCGCCTTCGCCCGCCTCGACTGGGACGGCGAGGTCGCCGGCCGCCGGGCCGACGCCTATGCCGGTCTGTGGGGCCGCAGCGGCGACCTCGATTCCCACTTCTATGTGAACAATCACGGGGCCCGCGGAGCCCTGCGGTCGATTTCGTATCAGAACGCCACGGCCCTCGACCTCTTCGCCGAAGGTCGGCTGTTCGTCAGCGATCGTGTGGCGCTCGTCGCCGGGGCGACCTATGGCCAGGCCGAGCGTGACTATCGCAGCGTGGCGGTTCCTGGCGTCACCGGGACCTTCAATCTGGACGACTCCAAAGACTTCGACTGGCTGGCGCCGCGGATTGGTCTGCTCTGGGAGGCGCCGGACGGGGTGCAGGTCTTCGCCAATGTGACGCGCTCAGCCGAGCCGCCGAACTTCGGCTCGCTGTCGCCCACCGGCGTCGGCTTCGCGCCGGTGGAGGCCCAGGAGGCGGTGACCTTCGAGATCGGCACGCGGGGCCGCCGCGGGGCGTTGACCTGGGACCTGACCTTCTACCATGCCGAGCTGGAGAAGGAGATGCTCCAGTTCAGCGTCAGCCCCGACCGGCCGGCCACCACCTTCAACGCCGATGAGACCTATCACCGGGGGATCGAGGCCGCCCTCGACTGGCGCTTGGCCGAAGCCTGGCGCCTGCGCCAGAGCTACACCTGGTCGGACTTCCGGTTCCGGGATGACGCTCAGTACGGCGACAACCGCCTGCCCGTCGCCCCGGAGCATTTCTACCGCGCCGAGCTGCGCTACGACGCGCCCGCCGGCTGGTTCGTCGCGCCATCGGTGGAGTGGTCGCCGCAGGGCGCCTGGGTCGACTTCCGCAACACGCTGAAGTCGCCGAGCTACGCCATCGCCAATCTCAACCTCGGTTGGACGGCGCCAAACGGGATCAGCCTGTTCCTCGACCTGCGCAACCTCACCGACGAGGCCTATGTCTCCAACGTCCAGCCGGTGATCCTGGCGGCGCCCACCACGGCGGCCTACTGGCCTGGCGACCGTCGCTCGATCTTCGCCGGCGTCGTCCTCGACTTCTGAGGTCGCGCCACAGACTTCCCACGGCTCGGCGGCTCCCCCATCGTGGGGCCGCCGAGTTTTCCTGCCCCCGCGGCGCCTTCACCGGCCCGCCCTCACGGAGCCCGCCATGAGATCGCTTCTCCTCCTCGCCCCCCTCGCCCTTCTGGCCGCCTGCAGCCCGCAGCCGGCCGCCGAGGCCGTCGTCACGGTCACCGATCCCTGGTGCCGCCCCGCCACGGCGGGCGCTGGCGCCGTCGGCTGCTATGTCGGCCTGCAGGCCAGCGTCGATGATCGTCTTGTCGCTGTGGCGACGCCGGCTGCCGCCCGGGGCGAAATCCACACCATGTCGATGGATGACGGCGTCATGCGCATGCGGCAGCTGCCCGATGGCCTGGCCCTGCCGGCCGGCGAGAGCGTCGCCCTGAAGCCTGGCGCCGAACACCTGATGTTGATGGCGCCCACCGGCGCCCTGGACGAAGGCGGCGAGGTCGAGCTCACCCTGACCTTCGAAAAGGCTCCGGCCCAGACCGTCACCGCGCAGATCCGCTCCGCGCCGCACGGCATGGCCCACTGAACCCCAGCGCCCCCGGTCCGGGCCTAGGTCCGGACCGGTGAGGCGGCCCGTGGTCAGCCTCCCGCGGGGTCGGTCCCTTGCAGCCGCTGGCGGACCCGGCGGCCGGCCTCGTACCAGGGGCGCGAGCGGTTCACCAGCGCCACCAGGGTCAGCATGACCGGCACCTCGATCAGCACCCCGACCACGGTGGCGAGCGCCGCGCCCGACTGCAGGCCAAACAGGCTGATGGCCGCAGCCACGGCCAGTTCGAAGAAGTTGCTGGCCCCGATCAGCGCGGAGGGCCCGGCCACACCGTGAATCTCGCCCGTGGCGCGGTTCAGCAGATAGGCCAGGCCGAAGATGAAATAGGTCTGGATGATGATGGGCACGGCCAGCAGGGCGATCACCACCGGCTGGGCCAGGATCTGCTCCCCCTGGAAGGCGAACAGCAGCACCACGGTGCCCAGTAGGGCGGCGATGGCCACGGGCTGCACCGCGCTCAGAAACGCCTCCAGCCGCCCGGACCGGATCAGCCAGGCCCGCAGCACCTGTGAGATCGCCACCGGCGTCAGGATATAGAGCACCACCGACAGCAGCAGGGTCGCCCAGGGCACGATGATCGCCGACAGGCCCAGCAGCAGGGCGACGATGGGCGCAAAGGCCACCACCATCACCGTGTCGTTCAGGGCGACCTGGCTGAGGGTGAACGGCGCGTCCCCCCTGGTCAGATGGCTCCAGACGAAGACCATGGCCGTGCACGGCGCAGCGCCCAGCAGGATCAGGCCGGCGATATAGGATTCGATCTGCGCCTCGGGCAGCAGGGGTCGGAACAGCCAGCCGATGAACAGCCAGCCCAGCGCGGCCATGGTGAAGGGCTTGACCGCCCAGTTTGCGAACAGGGTGACGCTGATACCCCGCCAATGCGCCGCCACCCCGCCCAGGGCGCGGAAGTCGATCTTCACCAGCATGGGGATGATCATGGCCCAGATCAGCACGGCCACCGGCAGGTTGACGCTGGCCACCTCCAGGGCGGCCACCGCTTGGAAGATGTCCGGGAACACCTGCCCAAGCCCGATGCCGGCCACGATGGCCAGACCCACCCAAAGCGTCAGATAGCGCTCAAAAACCGACATGATCGTTCCTCACCGGCACGGCGCCCGCGCCGCGAAGCGCTCCGTCTATCACATTTCCAGAATTGCGGAATATTAGAGCCGCCCTCACGTCCGATGGAGACGCGGCAATCCTGGGAAGGATTGGTAGGCCGGGTGGGGGTCGAACCCACGACCATTCGATTAAAAGTCGAATGCTCTACCACTGAGCTACCGGCCCACGACATGGCGCGGAATGGGCGCCGGTCGAAGGGGGCGGACCATAGGGCGCAGGTCCGACTCGGGCAAGTGAGGCTTGGGTGTTTCCTGTTCGGATCGCTCGGGGATAAACTTGGACCATGACCCGTATCGCGCTTACCCCCGCCCTCGCCCTTCTGGCCCTGGCGCTCGCCGGCTGCACCACCACCCGCGCCGATGGCTCACCTCAGGTGCAGACATCTTCCCAAGCCACCCGCGAGAGCTTCGAAGGCGCGGTCTCGGCGCCGCTGCGGGATGTGAACCTGCTGCGGACGAAGATTCCGACCGTATTGCTGGAGGCTCAGGCTGATCCCTATCAGCGGCCGCAGCCGGCGACCTGCGCCCAGCTGATCGCCCTGATCACCCCCCTGAACCAGGCCCTGGGTGCCGATCTCGATGAGGCGGCGGTCGATGAGGACGACCTGATGTCCCAGGGGCGGAGCACCGCCTTCGGGGCAGTAGCCGGCTTCACCCAGGACGTGATCCCGTTCCGCGGCTGGGTGCGCAAGCTGAGCGGCGCCGAGCAGCATGACAATCTGGTCCGCGACGCCATCATCGCCGGCGGCGTGCGGCGGGCCTATCTGAAGGGTCTGGGCGAGGCGCGCGGCTGCAACCCGCCGGCCACCCCTAACCACGGGCGGGAAAAGCCCGAGGTGATCCAGCAGGAGCTGCGTCCCCGCTATCCCGTCCGCTGAGCGCTGCGGAAGTCCCGGCGGAAGGCCTCGAACCGCCCCTCGGCGATAGCCGCACGCATGGCCGCCGTCAGGGCCTGGAAATGGGCGATATTGTGCCAGGAGAGCAGCACCTGCCCGAGGATCTCCTCGGCCTTCACCAGGTGGTGCAGATAGGCCTTGGAATAATCCCGGCTGGCCGGGCAGTCCGAGGTCTCGTCCAGCGGCGTGTCGTCCTCGGCGAAGCGGGCGTTCTTCAGATTGATAGGACCGTTCCAGGTCCAGGCCTGGCCATGGCGGCCTGACCTGGTCGGCAGGACGCAGTCGAACATATCCACCCCGCGGGCCACGGCCTCCACCAGGTCGATGGGCTTGCCCACCCCCATCAAATAGCGCGGCCGATCAGCCGGCAGCAGGCCTGGCGCATAGTCCAGCACCTCGCACATGGCCTCATGGCCCTCGCCCACGGCCAGGCCGCCGATGGCGTAGCCGTCGAAGCCGATCTCGATCAACCGCTCGGCCGATTCCCGGCGCAGGGCCTCGATCGTCGAGCCCTGCTGGATGCCGAACAGGGCCTGATGCTCCCGCTCGCCGAACGCCGCCTTGCAGCGCGCGCCCCAGCGGGCCGATAGCCGCAGGGCCTCAGCCGCGCGGGTTTCCTCGGCCGGCCAGGCGACGCATTCGTCCAACTGCATGACGATGTCGGAGCCCAGCAGGTCGGCCTGGATCTCGACCGAGCGCTCGGGCGACAGCACGTGACGCGAGCCATCAATGTGGCTGGCGAAGGTCACGGCCTCTTCGGTCACCTTGGCGATGTTGGAGAGCGACATCACCTGGAAGCCGCCGGAATCGGTGAGGATCGGCTTCTCCCAGCGCATGAAGCGATGCAGCCCGCCCAGGCGCGACACCCGCTCGGCGCCCGGCCGCAGCATCAGGTGATAGGTGTTGCCGAGGATGATGTCGGCGCCGGTGGAGGCCACCTGGTCCACGGTCAGGGCCTTTACCGTGGCGGCTGTCCCTACCGGCATGAAGGCGGGCGTGCGGATATCGCCGCGGGCGGTCTTGAGCACGCCGGTGCGTGCGGCGCCGTCCGTGGCGGCGATCTCGAAAGGAAAGGCGGCCATCAGTCGGCCCTCCAGAGCAGGCTGGCGTCGCCATAGGAATAGAAGCGGTAGCCGGACTCGATGGCATGGGCGTAGGCCGCCCGCATTGTCTCCAGGCCCGAAAACGCGCTGACCAGCATGAACAGGGTCGAGCGCGGCAGATGGAAATTGGTCATCAGCCCGTCGGCCGCCCGGAACCGGTAGCCCGGAGTGATGAAGATGGCGGTGTCGTCAGCGAATGGGCGCACGACGCCATCCTCCCCCGCCGCGCTCTCCACAAGCCGCAGGGAGGTGGTGCCGACGCAGATGATCCGGCCGCCTGCGGCCCGGGCGCGGTTGAGTCGATCGGCGGTTTCCGGGCTCACCTCGCCGAACTCGGCATGCATGCGGTGGCCTGAGATGTCGTCCACCTTGACCGGCAGGAAGGTGCCGGCCCCCACATGCAGGGTGACGAAGCAGGTCTCGACGCCGGCCTCGCCCAGCCGCGCCAGGAGTTCAGGGGTGAAGTGCAGACCCGCCGTGGGCGCGGCCACCGAGCCGTCGGCCTGGGCGTAGACCGTCTGATAGTCGGTCTGGTCCTGATCGTCCTCGGGGCGCTTGGCGGCGATATAGGGCGGCAGGGGCATGGCCCCGCGGGCCTTGATCGCCTCGTCCAGGGCCGGACCCGACAGATCGAACGCCAGCAGGATTTCGCCGCCCTCCCCCTTCTCGACCACGGTGGCGTCGAGCGTCCCCAGCAGGCAGGCGCGGTCCTCGGTCTCGCCGAAGCCTACCCGGTCGCCGGGCGCCAGGCGCTTGCCAGGCCGCATGAAGGCGCTCCAGCGGGAGGACGAGACCCGCTTGTGCAGGGTGGCCTCCACGGCGACGACGCTTTCGCCCCGGGTCCGTCGGCCGCTGAGCCTGGCCGGGATCACCCGGGTGTCGTTCAGCACCAGGATGTCGCCCGCCCGTAGCTCGCCAGGCAGGTCGCGCACCTGCAGGTCAGCCAGCGGTTGGCCTGGGATGACCCGCAACATGCGCGCGGCGTCCCTGGGCTGGGCTGGCCGCAGGGCGATGGCGCTGTCAGGCAGATCGAAGTCAAAATCGGCGGTCTTCATGTGACCCGCCTCAGGCCATGCGAGACCCCGCGCGTCAAGCGCAGGCTCATGCTAGAGGCGATCCATGGGCCTCGTGCGAGTCGTCATCACCCGGATCCTGGAAGACATCGCCGCTGCCCTGGCGGTGGGTTCGGCCCTGGCTATGCTGGCCGCCCAGGGGGGTCGGTTCAGCGACCGCCTCGACATCGCCACGCATTTCGCCCTGGTTTTCCTGGTCCTGGCCATGGCCGCGGCCCTGATGGCGGCCCTGACGCCGAAGAGCCTGCTGCGACGCGTCACTCTGGGCTCCGCAGCCCTGGCCGTGGCGCTCGCCGGCGTTTTGATCCTCCCGGAAATGGTGCGCGACACCCACCGGGCGTCAGACGCCGAGGGCGCCGAACTCGCCCAGCTGAAGATTATCCAGATGAACACCTGGAGCGGTCGCAACCAGACCATGGACGAGACCGCCGACTGGCTGGTCGCCCAGGATCCGGACATCATCGTCGTCGAAGAATCCAGCCGCCGTTTCCAGCGCGCCCTTGAGGCTCGGGGCGACTACCACCGCACCTGCGATCCCGACGATCGCTGCGAAGTGATCATCTACAGCAAGGTCGCCCCGGTCTCCGGCGGCCTGCCACGGGTCAGCGAAGGGTCCTATTTCCCCGCCACAAGGGCCACTTTTGATGCGCCAGGGGGGGATTTCACGGTCATTGGGGCCCATTACACGTGGCCGATTCCGGCCGGGCCGCAGCAGCAACAGAGCCTGCGCCTGACCAAGATCGCCGAGCTCTATGACCGCGACCGGCTCATCATCACCGGCGATTTCAACTCGACGCCCTGGTCCTTCACCCTGCGTCGACAGGACAAGGCGCTGGGCCTGACCCGGCGGAACCGGTCGATGCTGACCTGGCCGGCCATGGCGTTTTCGCGCTGGAACATCCACATGCCCCTGCCCTTCCTGGCCATCGACCACGTCTATGCGGGGGCCGACTGGAAGACGGTGAACGTGGAGCGCGGGCCATCTTTGGGATCTGACCACTTCCCGGTGATCGTGACCCTGGCGCTATCCCCGGCCGACTGAACGCCGGCCGGGGGATTGCCGAGGCCTCAAGCGTCGGCGGCGACCTTCATGGAGACAATCTTGCCCGGGCTGCGCGGCGGCTCGCCCTTGGGCAGGGCGTCGATGAGTTCCATGCCCTCGGAAACCTCGCCCCAGACCGTGTACTGGCCATCCAGGAAGCGGGCGTCGTCGAAGCAGATGAAGAACTGGCTGTTGGCAGAGTCCGGGACGGCGGTGCGGGCCATGGAGCAGACGCCGCGCACATGGGGCTCGGCGTTGAACTCGGCCTTCAGGTTCGGCTTGTTCGAGCCGCCCGAGCCGGTGCCCGTGGGGTCGCCGCCCTGGGCCATGAACCCCGGAATGACCCGGTGGAAGACGACACCGTCATAGAAGCCCTCGCGGGCCAGTTCCTTGATGCGGGCCACGTGGCCAGGCGCCAGGTCGGGCCGCAGGCGAATGGTCACCGGACCGGACTCCAGCGTCATGATCAGGGTGTTTTCGGAATCCATCACTTTACCTCGGAAGGGATTTTGAGATTGCAGGCCGAGAAATCGGCCCCGTCTTCGGCGCGCTGTTGCGCAACCTGGGCGGCGAACCAGGGGCCCGCCGTATCGACAACGCGCAAGGTCGGGCGCTCGGCCGCCGGAATATCGGCGAGCATGCGCACCTTGGTCATCTGGTCCTGCGGCGCGGCCACCGGCTCGCCGGTCTTGATGGCGCGGACCACCTCAAGGCCCGCCACCACCCGCCCGAAGGCGGTGTAGCGCTTCTCCAGCGACGGATAGGCCTGGCGCATCAGGAAGAACTGGCTGTTGGCTGAATTCTCCTCCGAGCCGCGGGCCATGCCGGCGACGCCTGGACAGAACAGGGCCCACCCGGTGACCTTCTGGTCGGCGGTCATGGCCATCAGCATCGGGCTCTGGGTCATGACCGGCACGACGCCGACAAAGCCCGTCTGGCTGCCGCCGGTGTCGGCCACCGGCACGAAGGGATCGGCCGCCCCCCGGCGAAAGGTGAATTCGGCGCTCATGTCAGGCAGATCCGAGCCGCCGGCGCCAGAGTCCAGCGGGTCGCCCGTCTGGGCCATGAAGACGTCGATGACGCGGAAGAAGCTGCGCCCGTCATAGAAGCCCTGGCGGGTGAGCGTCCTGATCCGCTCCACATGGGTCGGCGCCAGACGGGGGGCAAGTTCGACGAAGACCCGCCCCTTGTTGGTGTCGATCACCATGACGTTCTCGGCGTCGGGCGAGCGCCAATCCGCAGCGGTCGGCGCGGCGGGTTCGGCCTGGGCCATTGGCTGGGCCGCGGCGGGCGCGGCCGCCGTCGCAAATGCGAGGGCGGCGATCAGGGTCATGCGGATCATGGGATCACTCGTAATAGGCGGCGGCCTCGACCGCCAGACCGTCGGGTCCGAAACGAAGCACCTCGACCACCTCGGCGTCCGTGCGCGAGCTGTGATAGCGCAGGGCGACAGAGTCCACGCCCTTCAGAACGCTGCGCAGGGTGAAGGTGAGATCAGGGACCCGGCGCAAGGCCTCGCCCCAATAGGCGGCCAGGGCCGTCTTGCCCACCACCCGGCCTGACGCCTCGCCGGTGATCCGGGCGGCCGCCGGGCTGACGAAGACGATATCCTCGCGGTAGTGGGACAGGATGGCCGGCAGATCGTGCTGGTTCCAGGCGGCGATCCAGGCGTCGGCGAAAGCCTCGCCGTCAACCATCAGCCGCGGACCTTGGCCAGCAAGGCCTCCTTGACCCGCGGGCTGACGAACTTGCCCACTTCGCCGCCCAGGGTGGCGATCTCTTTGACCAGGCGCGAGGCGATGGCCTGGTGGCGGGGGTCGGCCATCAAGAACACGGTCTCGATCTCGCGATCGAGCTGCTGGTTCATGGCCGTCATCTGGAATTCGTACTCGAAGTCCGCCACGGCCCGCAGGCCGCGGATAATCATGGTCGCCCCGATCTGCCGCGCAAACTGCAGGGTCAGGCCCTCATAGGGCTGGACGTCGATCTCGATGTGGGTGGCCAGGGGGGCGGTCTCGGCCTTGATGATCTCGACGCGCTCCTCGAGGGAGAACATCGGCCCCTTGCCGGCGTTGATGGCGACGCCGATCACCAGCTTGTCCACCAGCTTCACCGCCCGACCCATGATATCGGAATGGCCGTTGGTGATTGGATCGAAGGTGCCCGGATAGAGCCCGATGCGGGTCATGCGACGTTTCCCCGTGTTCCCGTTCGTCCGGCTTTCGCCGCACGACACGACGAAAGCAAGACCTAATCCTCGCTCGGCGCCCCAGGACCGTCATCACTGGGCGCCTCGCCACCGACCTCGCCATCGGCGACAGCGCCGTCCGAGCCCTCAGCCAGGCGCTCCACCGACACCACATGCTCGTCGGCGGCGGTGCGGAAGATGGTCACGCCCTGGGTGTTGCGCCCGGCGATACGGACCTGGGCCACCGGCGTGCGGATCAGCTGACCCTGGTCGGTGACCAGCAGGATCTCGTCGCCCTCCTCCACCGGGAAGGAGGCGGTGAGCTTGCCGCCGCGCTTGGTGAGGTCCTGGGCGATCAGGCCCTGGCCGCCGCGGCCGGTGCGCCGGAAGTCGTAGGCCGAGCTGCGCTTGCCAAAACCCTCGGACGAGACGGTGAGGATGAACTCCTCGGCCGCGCCCAGGGCGGCGATCCGCTCCAGGGACAGGGCCTGATCAGCGGCCTCGACGTCCTCGTCCTCGCCGGTCTCCGGCGCGGTCGGTTCCTCGGCCTCGCCGGACTCGGCCGCGCGGGTGGCCGTGGCGTGCTTCAGATAGGCTGCGCGTTCGGCAGGCGTAGCGTCCACCGAGCGCAGGATGGCCATGGAAATGACGCTGTCGCCCTCGGCCAGACGCACGCCGCGAACGCCCGTGGAGTCGCGGCTGGCGAAGACGCGGACGTCTTCCACCGAGAAGCGGATGCAGCGGCCCGTCGAGGTGGTCAGCAGGACGTCCTGGTCAGACTGACAGACGGCAACGCCGATGATGGCGTCACCCTCGTCCAGCTTCATGGCGATCTTGCCGTTGCGGTTGATCTGCACGAAGTCCGACAGCTTGTTGCGCCGGACATTGCCCGAGCGCGTGGCGAACATGACGTCGTACTGATCCCAGCTGGCCTCGTCCTCGGGCAGCGGCAGGATCGAGGTGATCGCCTCGCCGGGCTCGATGGGCAGAAGGTTGACGAAGGCCTTGCCGCGAGAGTTCGGCGCGCCCACAGGCAGACGCCAGACCTTCAGCTTGTAGACCTTGCCGCCGGAAGAGAAGAACAGCACCGGGGTGTGGGTGTTGGCGGAGAAGACGCGTGTGACCACGTCCTCTTCCTTCATGGACATCCCCGAGCGGCCCTTGCCGCCGCGATGCTGGGTCCGGTAGGTGGCCAGCGGCGTCCGCTTCACATAGCCGGAATGGGTGACGGCGATGACCATGTCTTCGCGGGCGATGAGATCCTCATCGTCCATATCCCCGCCGCCTTCGAGAATCTCCGTGCGGCGCGGCACGGCGAACGCGGTCTTCACCTCGATCAGCTCGTCACGGACGATGCCCATGACCCGCTCGCGGGACGCCAGGATCGCCAGATAGCCCTGGATGGCGGTGGCCAGCTCATTGGCCTCGCCGAAGATCTCCTCCCGGCCCAGGCCGGTAAGACGCGACAGGGTCAGCGCCAGGATGGCCCGGGATTGTTCCTCGGTCAGGCGGATCTGATAGCCCTCGAGCAGCACGGTGCGCGGATCGGCGATCAGGTCGACCAGGGGCATCATGTCGCCCGCCGGCCAGGATCGGTCGGTCAGCCGCTCGCGGGCCTCGGCCGGGTCCTTGGACGAGCGGATGATGTGGATGACTTCGTCGATGTTGGCCACGGCGATGGCCAGGCCCACCAGGACGTGGCCCCGGTCGCGCGCCTTGGACAGCTCGAACTTGGTGCGGCGGACCACCACCTCTTCGCGGAACTCGATGAAGGCCACGATCAGGTCGCGGAGGTTCATCTCCCGCGGACGCCCGCGGTCGAGCGCCAGCATGTTCACGGCGAAGGAGGACTGCAGCGGGGTGAACCGGTAGAGCTGGTTCAGCAGCACCTCGGCCGAGGCGTCGCGCTTGATCTCCACGACCACGCGCATGCCGTCGCGGTCGCTCTCGTCCCGGAGGTCGGCGACGCCCTCAATACGCTTTTCGCGGACCAGTTCGGCGATCCGCTCCACCAGGCCCGCCTTGTTCACCTGATAGGGCAAGGCGGTGATGATGATGGCCTCGCGATCCTTGCGGATCTCCTCCACCGCAGCCTTGCCGCGGGTGACCACGGAGGCGCGGCCGGTGAGCATGGCCTGGCGCGACGCCGCCCGGCCCATGATCTCGCCGCCAGTGGGGAAGTCTGGTCCCGGCACGATGTCGGCCAGTTCCTCAAGCCCGATCTCGGGATTATCCACATAGGCCAGGCAGGCGTCGATCACTTCGCCCAGATTGTGCGGCGGAATATTGGTCGCCATGCCGACGGCGATGCCGCCGGCCCCGTTGACCAGCAGGTTGGGAATGCGCGACGGCAGCACCGAGGGCTCGTGCTCGGAGCCGTCATAGTTGGGCTTGAAGTCGACGGTGTTCTTGTCGAGGTCGGCCAAGACCGACATGGACGCCTTGGTCAGGCGGCACTCGGTATAGCGCATGGCGGCCGGCGGATCGTTATCCACCGAGCCGAAATTGCCCTGACCATCGATCAGCAGCAGACCCATGGAGAAGGGCTGAGCCAGCCGGACCAGGGTCATGTAGATCGCCGAGTCCCCGTGCGGGTGATACTTACCCATCACGTCACCGACCACCCGGGCCGACTTCACATAGGACCGGTCAGGGGTGTGACCCTGCTCGCTCATGGAGAAGAGGATGCGGCGGTGGACCGGCTTGAGGCCGTCACGGGCGTCGGGCAGGGCCCGACTGACGATGACGCTCATGGCGTAGTCGAGATACGAGCGCTTCAGCTCGTCCTCAATGGCGATAGGGGCGATGCCCCCGCGCCGGCCATCTTCCGGTGGGTTATGGAGATCGTCTGTCAAAGCAGGGAAAAGCCGTCAGAATCGGACAAAATTACGGAATTGGGTTGTTAGCATTCCCAGGCGGTTGCGCCAACTTTGCGGCCCCTCCCCGTCTCACCTGGCCCTGCGCCCGTATCGGGCGTGCAGGATTGGTTCAGGTTGAAGGCGCTAGACCGGCCTCCTAAATTATCCAGGACATGACGATGACACGCCTTGCGCCCCTCGCACTGGCCCTAGTGGCCCTGGCCGGCCCCGCGGCGGCTGCCGACACCATCCTGCCCGGCTATTGGGAGAGCACCAACCGGATGCTCTCTCCGATCCGCACGACGGATGTGGAAAAGCGTTGCCTGACAAAGGCTGACGTCGAGAAGTTCATGATGGGTCCCAGCAACCGGCACTACACCTGCACCTACCCCACCCGGTCGTTCGCGGGCGGCCAGATCCTGCTAAAGGGCACCTGCGTCAGCAAGAAGGGCCGCCAAGTGGCCGTGTCCGGCGAAGGGAACTTCACCCCGACGACATTCAAGCTGACCGCCAACATCGCCACCACCTTCGCTGGCATCCCCGTCTCGGGTCGCGCCAGCACCGAGGCCCGGCGGATCAGCGACGTGTGTCCCCCGAAGGACGCCGCAGACTAGAGCCCTTTCCGGTCTGATTGCTTCAATCAGACCGAATGAAACGGGCTCCAAATCATAAAGTTAGAGCATTTTTGATCCGATAACCGCGTCACACTTATCGGAAAATGCTCTAGGCGCACCTTCAGCCGGCGCAAAAAAGACGGGCGGGACCGCGAGGCCCCGCCCTTTTTTCATAGTTGATGGTCCGGTTTGGGTGCGCTGCGCTCAGGCTGCGGTCTTCCAGGTCGGCTGCAATTCCACGTGCGGCGGGCAAGGCGCGATCTCGCCGGTGGGCAGGCCTGCGATCTCATTGGCGAAGCTGTGGTTGACGTCGCGATGGTGGGCCTCGTCGGCGCGGACCACCATGACCACGTCGCGCAAGGTCGCGTCCGCCGGCAGGTTCCAGTAGCGCTTGGCGATCTCAGGCGCCGGGACGTTGGGCGAGCGGCCCTCATCCAGTTCGGCGAGATAGTGGGTGTAGCTGATCACCGCCTCTTCCTCGAAATAGCCCACCACCCGGTGGGCGGTCTTGGCGGAGACCAGATAAAGGGCGAAGAAGAACAGGTAGAAGACCCACTGCACGGCGACGATGACGAACCGTTCGAAGGCGGTGGGCTTGGCGACCTCGATGAAGGTCATCAGGTGCATGCGCTCATTCTCGGCCTCGTCCATCAGCGTCTTGATCCAGCCCTTGTCGTCGCACATGCGCCGCAGGCAGGTCAGGTGATTGATGGTGGCGCCGACCATGCCCGGCACGGCCGCGACGGTTTCCAGCACCACGGCCCGGTGGCCATAGCGCTTGGCGAAGAAGGTGTCGGCGGTGAAGCGCAGCAGCTTGGTGAAACCCAGGGCGACGGCGTCAGACACACCTTTGGGCGCGTGATGGATGGAGAGGTCAACGAGCGGGGCGGTCATGGAAGCGGTCCTCAAGCTGCGGCCCTGTCGCCAGGGCGTAAGTTACTGAGGATGTTGATAGGCCCTGGCGAGCGCCTCCGACATTCGGGCCCTCCCCCTAGGTAGGGCTGCGTAGGCTTGACCATGGCCAGCCCGCCGTCATCCAACAGAAACGGCCGGCCCCGTAGGGGACCGGCCGCATTGGCGTCTGCTGGCTGAGAGCCAGGATCAGAAGGGGATTTCGTCGTCCAGGTCGGCGGAGAAGTCCTCCCGGGGGCCAGACGGCTGGCTGCGCGGGCCGCTCGAGGAGAAGCCGCCACCGGAGCCGCCACCCTCGTCGCCATCGCCGCCACGGCCATCGAGCATGGTCAGCTCGCCGCGGAACTTCTGGAGCACGATCTCGGTGGAGTACTTCTCCACGCCGCTCTGGTCGGTCCATTTGCGGGTCTGGATGGCGCCCTCGATATAGACCTTGGAGCCCTTGCGCAGATAGCTCTCGGCCACCTTCACCAGGTTCTCGTTGAAGATCACCACCCGGTGCCACTCGGTGCGCTCCTTGCGCTCGCCCGAGGACCGGTCGCGCCAGGTTTCCGAGGTCGCGATGCGAAGATTGGCCACCCGGTCGCCGGACGACAGGGCGCGGATTTCCGGGTCAGCGCCCAGATTGCCGACCAGAATGACCTTGTTGACGCTGCCCGCCATGTCGATGTCCTTGAAGCTCTCGAAAAATTAAAACCGCAGCGAGCCCTAAGGCTAGCGCCGCAGATCGGCGCGATCAACGCCAATGTTCCACATACGTTCTCATTGCGCCGGCTGCTGCGGCATGGCGCCCGGGATGGCCAGGCGCCCGTCGCCCGTGCGCACGAGGGCCAGATATCGATTCTGCTCCCAGGCGCGAGAGGTGAAGATACCCTCGCGCTGGACGAAGATGAAATTCCCCTGATAGGCGCCCACAAGGGTCCGGGTGGAGCCGCCCATCTGCAGGAACCGGATCCGGATGGCCTCAAGGGCTGCGGCGCAATGCTCGAGGTCTGGCTGGGTCCCGGGGATCTTGTTGTACTTGAGCGCGCCTTCAGGCGTGCGGACCACCTGGTAGCAGACCCCAGGGTCTCCAGGGGGGTAGGTGCGCTTCTGACAGGCGGCGAGCGCGAGGGCGCAGGCGCCCAGAAGGATGGCGGTTCTCAGCATGACCAAATCCTACACGCAGATCGCCGCCGGGGCGAAGCCTCAACCGATCGGCGCGATAGCGCAGCCCGCGCCCTGCTCCGCCAGGGTGCGGAAGCGCCGGTTGTCGGCCGAGACCTCCACCCGACCTGGCACCAGACGCAGGGTCTGCTGCATCCAGCGGCCATAGGTGGCCCCGCCAGGGGATTCGCAGCGCCCGGCGAACAGGGCCTGGACGCAGGCGTTGAGGGTCAGGTCGCCAGGCAGGCGACGCCATTCGGCGTCGGTATAGCGCCAGCAGGCGCCGGCCGGGGCGGCCTGAGCGGCGGTTTCAGTGGCCGACGGCGCGGCCGCCTCGCGAGGCGCCGTAGCGGCGGGCGTCACCGTCTCCACCGGCGGCGGCAGCGGGGTTAGCACGGTGCCCGCTGCATCGGCCGCGGCCAGGGCGCCGGTCTCATCGACCCCGACATCGAGGGCGCCGGTGGCGACGCCATTGCGCTGTGCGCATTCGCTCAGCGTCACCTCGCCCACGAACTGACCGCCAACGAAGCAACGCAGCGGTCTGGCGGGATCAAGGCGGCCGTCGTCCATCTCGGTGGTCTCGACCACAAGGCCCGCCTTGGAGGCTGGCGGATCCTCAGCCGGCTCATCACCGCCGCGCGCCAGCAGGCCTACGGCGATGCCCATGCCCGCCAGCAGGGCCAGCGCCCCGCCAACGAGGGACAGCACAACGCGACGGTCGTTCAGGAAGTCCATGGGGCCTCGCACGCGGGGATTCCTGCCAAAGACCACATCGGGGACCCAAACGCCCCGATAAAATTGCGATCCTGGCCCGCGCAGGACCGGCCTGCACGATCACGGGCGGCTCTAGACCGACCGTGCGAAGGTTTCAAGAAGGCCCCTACCCGCCGCCGGTAAGCCGATCCAGCGCCGCCTGATAGTTGGCGATCCTGGCGGTCATATAGGCCGGCGCCTGGCCGGTGCTGGCGGCCTGCCGCTGGGCCAGCACGCTCTTGGGCGTGGCCGCGTCGCGCAGGTCGGTATAGATCTTGCGGATCACGCCCTGGGCCTGGGTCAGCTCGGAGATGGCGTGCCTGACCTGCTCGGGACTGCTCAGATTGATCTTCGAGTGAAGTCCCAGGCCGTAGAAGTTGGCCTTGCCATCGGCCGCAACTGTCTTGCCATCCTCGATCTTGCTGGCCCGGATCACGCCTTCCTTGAGCCCCAGGATCGACAGGGCGTCCTGGCCCGCCGCCGCCGGCGTCAGCTCGATCACCGAGCGGTCGTTCAGAGGCTTGATCTGCAGGCGACGCACGCCGTCGGTGACGGCGGTGTCCACCTTGACCTGAAAGCCGGTCGCCCGGCGGATCTTGAGCATCAGGCTCTCAAGCGTCTCATCCACGGCGATAGAGATGGCCTTTGGCCGGCCGCCATTGACCGCGATGTTGAACTGGTCGCCAGCCCGAAGCGCGCTGACCGCGGTCAGCTTGGAGGAGCCGCTGAAGCTGAGCTCGCCGGTGGGCAGACCCAGCCGATCGAGGACGCTGGCGCCCTGCTGGGCGATGGCGATGGAGCCGGGGACGGCGTGTCCGTCCTTGCCGGTGAACTGTTGAGACCAGGCCACTGCGCCAGCGGCCACATCCAGGCGCGCCAGGAAACCATCGGCCTTGCCCATGGCCGCGAGGTCCGGCAGGGCTCCGCCCGCCTGACCGGTTATCCAGACCTGGCCATTGGAGACGGCGAGGCCGGCGGCCCTGTCGTCCCCTGCCCCGCCATAATAGGCCACGGCGTCGCCGGGGGTCGTCGAGAGGTCGGCCGAAATCTGGGCGGCGAAGGCGTCGACGCCCCCCGCATGGGCCCGCGTCACGGTCCCGGCGTCCAGCGCCGCATTGCGGGTCGAACCCGCGATCACCAGTTGGCCCCCGTCCAGCGCCAGTCCCGTGATGGAGCCACCCTGGAGATCGCCCAGATCGCGCATGGCGGTCTGAACCGGCGCGCCGCTGGAGATGTCGAAACGGCGCACCACGGCGCGGCCATCCTCGACGCTGGCGGTGACCAGGGCGTTTCCATCAAGGACGAGACCCGCAGGCCGGTCGTCCGCCGCCGTGCCGAAGCTCTGGGTGAACAGGGCCTGGGGTTCGCCCTTGGCGTTGACGCTGAAGCCTTCCACATAGGAGTCCCAACCGCCGAGCGCAGTAGTTCCCGGCATGGTCGATTTGGACCGGCCGGCCACATAGACCTTGCCGTCGGGTCCGAAGGTGATCTGGCTGGCCTCGTCCTCCATGCGCGCGCCGCGACGGGCGGTCCAGAGCTCCTCGCCCTTGGCGTTGAACACCGTGACGAAGCTGTCGCTCTTGTCGGCCAGGGCCGCCGAGGTGCTGGAGTTCAGCGGGCCGTCCACGGCGCCGTTCAGTCCGCCGGTCACCGAACCCGCCACCGCCACCTGACCATCGGCGGAAACGGCCAGAGCCAGACCTTTGGCGTCGTCGGCCGCGCCCAGAACGCGGGTGTAGAGCAGATTGCCGGCGGAATCGTACTTCATCAGGGCGACGTCGCGCGCGCCCTTGATCGCCTGACCACCCGCCGGGCCGGTGATATCGGCCAGCACATAGACGGAGCCATCGCTGCCTACCTGGGTGGCGCGGACGGTCTCGATGGCGCCCTCAAGAGGTTTGGCGAAGATGCGCCCCTCGACCCAGTTGGCCTCGCCGGTGGGCTGCAACGGCGCCGGCACCACGCCGGCCTCGGTCTGGAACTTGAGGAGCTGATTGACCAGGACGCCGTCCTTGGTTTCGGGCTTGCCGTCCGGATCGGGGTCACCGACCTTCTGCGTCAGATAGACGGCTGGCGCCGTGTCCACCGCCTGGAAGGTGACCTTCTCGGTGATGTCGGTCTTGATCTTCATGGCCCACTGATCGGGGGCCGGAGCCAGTTTGATGGTCTTGCCGCCCGACTGATAGGAGCGCTCGGCGCCAGGAATCCGCTCCTGGGCGAATCGCGTCGTGACGCCAGCGGCTTCGAGCTTGGCGTTGATGTGATTGATCACATTGGGGAGGGTGCGGGTCTGGGCGCCCATCTCCGCCAGATCGATCTGGACCGTCTGGCTCGAATTGATCTGCTGGACAGCGATGTTGAAGCGGACGTCGCCTGCGAAGGCGGGCACGGCGCTGTCGGCGACGCCCGTGACCAGGGGCGCGGTGACATACTCGGTCTTGGCCCGGGCGATGCCGATCGCTGCGCGGGAGGTGTCGGACACTTCGGCGAAGCCGAGCCGGACCTTTTCGAAGGCGGCGGTGTCCACATAGCCGGCCACCTCGGCCATGCCCTTGTTGAAGGCTGCGAGGATGCGCGACGAATCAAAGCTGGTCAGGTTCTTGGCGTTGGCGCGCTCAGCCAGGGCGGTCAGCGTTCCCAGCCCCTGATAGAGGGCGAAGAGTTTCTTGTAGTCTGAGCTCGCTCCGGAGAGATCAAGGCTCGCGGCGCCCTCATCGATGAGCTTGCCGCCCTGAAGAGCCGTCTTCAGCAGGGCTGAGGTGTCGGCGGGCTTCGCCTGGGGTGACCAGGGCGCCGTCGGCGCATACTTGGTCGCGACTCCAGTCCCCCCGCTGCTCGACGCGCCGCCGAGCCCGGTGAGCTTGGACTGGTAGTAGTTCACCAGCAGGTTGGAATCGAAGCCGATCAAGGGGTCCCCCTCACAGGCAGGCGCCTGCGCGCCTATGATCAGGCCTGCGGAGCTTACAGGGGGTTAAGGCCTACAGACGAAGTGAGCCCGGACCAGGCCTGTGGTCCGGGCTCATTTCGACGCCCCGTGTAGAACTCTGAATGGGTGTTAGCGGAAGAGCGACAGGATGACCTGCGGCGCCTCATTGGCGATGGACAGGGCCTGGGCGCCCAGCTGCTGCTGGACCTGAAGGGCCTGCAGGCGCGCGCTCTCCTTGGCCAGGTCGGCGTCCACCAGATTGCCGACGCCAGACGTCAGCACGTCGGTCAGCTTGGAGACGAACTTGTTGTGCGCCTCGATCTGCTTGGCCTGGGCGCCGAGGCTGCCCAGCGACTGGTTCACATTGGCGATCGAGGCGTCCAGCTGTGTCAGGATGCCCGCCGCCAACGTAGAAGTGGTGATCGAGGCCGTCGCAGCCATGGTGATGATGGCCCCGCCCAGAGACATGTTCTGGGTCGAGAGCGTGATGTAGGCGTTGGCGTCGGCGTTGGCGAGGAAGCGGATCGAGCCTGCCACGGAGCCGTCCAGGATGTTGGCGCCGTCAAACTCCGAGTTTTCAACCACCTGAGTGATCTGGCGGAGGATCGACTTGAAGTCGGAGTTGAGCGCCGTGCGCGAGGACGCGTCCAGCGATGTGTCCATCGCCGCGACGACCTTTTCCTTCAACTGCACCAGCAGGTCGGACACCGACTCGCCGGCGGCCATGGAGACCTCGGAAATCGACTGAGCCCGGTTCAGGCTCATCTTCACCGCGCCGAGAGCGCCGATGTCGGCCCGCTGCCCCTGAGCGATGGACCAGACCGAAGCGTTATCCTTGGCGTTGCCGATCTTGAGGCCGGTGCTGATGCGGTTCTGAACTCCCGACAGCTCGTCGTTCGTGCGGTTCAGATTCTGCAGTGCGACCAACGCAGACTTGTTGGTGTGAACACTGATCGCCATGGCCCGGACCTCCTTCATCGTCCGCCGCCCGCCTCGCCTCATGGGACGAGTCGCGGGTTGCTGTTCGAAGGGCAAGCTATGGAATCATGGTGTCTAGATGGTTAACGCGCAAACGCCTGCGGCCGCCTCGGCGGACCGAGACGGTTGAAACGACTCATCTTCTTCAGACCCGGCGCGCCGGACCTGCGGGTCAGACCTGGGTGCTCACCACGTCGCCGACTTCGTACTCAGGCCGGTCGCGCATCTTGAGGACCTCTTCCCGGGGGATCTGCGAGATCACCTCGCCGGTGTGTCGATCAACGGTCTTGTAGACATAGGCGCCGACGGCGGCGTCTTCCTCGATGATCAATCTGAGATCGGCCTGTTCGGACTTGGGGGCGGGTCGCGGAGCGACTTCCGGTGCGGTCCTGGTCGCCTGGGGCGTGGGCCGCTCGAAGCTGGCTCTGTTCGTGGCCGCCACAGCCGCCACTCTGTTTTCCATACTGTCGTGACCGGGACCTTTCTGTCGCCGGCCTCCCTGCTAGAGGACCGACGCCGACGGAGAGGTCGCCCTCCCCGCCGGCCTCGGCCAGCCCCGGACGCCAGGCGCCCGGGGCTGGTAAGCGGATTAACGGAACAGGCCCAGCAGCGAGGAGCTGGAGCTGTTGGCGATGGACAGGGCCTGAATGCCCAGCTGCTGCTTGGTCTGCAGCGACTGGAGACGGGCGCTTTCCTTGGCCAGGTCGGCGTCGACGAGGTTGCCCACGCCGGCGTCGATCGTGTCCTGCAGCTTGCTCACGAAGGAGAAGTGCGAGGACAGAGCCTTGGACCCGGTGCCGAGCTTGGACAGGGCCGAGGACACGTTGGCGATCGAGGTGTTGACCGTGGCGATCATGGCCGCGGCCGTGGTCTGGGTGCCGATCGAGGCCGTGGCCGAAACGGTCACGTTGGCGCCGCCGAGCGCAAGGCTCTGGGCCGCCACAGTGATCTTGTTCACGCCATCGGCCGAAGCGAGGGCCGCGACGGTGGTCGGGGTGGTGGCCTTGATCATGTTGGCGCCGTTGAACTCGGCGTTGTTCACGACCTTCGCCAGCTGGTCGCGCAGGGCCTTGAAGTCATCGTTCAGGGCCGTGCGGCTGGCGGCGTCCAGAGTGGTGTCGGAAGCGGCCAGGGCCTTTTCCTTCATCTGGAGCAGGGTGTCGGAGATGCTCTCGCCGGCCGAAAGGGCCACGTCCACCGTCGAGATCGAGCGCTGGAGGGAGTCCTTGACCGCATTCAGGGCGCCGGAGTTCGAACGCTGGTTCTGGGCGATGGCCCAAACGGCGCCGTTGTCCTTGGCGCTGGCGACCTTCAGGCCCGTATTGATACGGTTCTGAACTTCACCGAGCTGGCCGCTGGTCTTGTTGAGGTTCTGCAGGGCGACCATCGCCCCGATGTTGGTGTTAACGCTATTCATGCGCCTAGGTCCTTGTTCTTAAGGAAGCCGGCCGTCGTTTTGACCGCCGTGGGCGTTTTGCCCGGACCATAGGGCAGCAACGGACGCGCCAAGTCGCCTTGGCGGGAAGGCCGCTCTCAAATATCTGGAATCATTGCGTTATAGGGGCGTTAGGCACGTTTTGGCCCGGCAGTTTCTGCCGACCGCCAAAATGCCCGGTAATTTCTGCCGAGCGCAACCCGGCAAAAATCGCCGGGCGCGACCTGCCCGGTGAAAAGTCTGCCGGGCGACGCGAGCGCGCCGCCCGGCCTCAAGACGTTAACGGAACAGCGACAGGATCGTACCCGACGACTGGTTGGCGATGGACAGGGCCTGGATGCCCAGCTGCTGCTTCGTCTGCAGCGACTGGAGCTTGGCGCTCTCCTTGGCCAGGTCCGCATCGACCAGGTTGCCGACCCCGGCGTCGATGGAGTCTTGCAGCTTGCCGACGAACTCCATGTGCGAGCTCAGCGCCTTGGATCCGGTGCCGAGCTTGGACAGTGCGGCCGAGACGTTGGCGATTGAGGTGTTGATCGTCGCGATCATCGCCGCAGCCGTCGTCTGGGTTCCGATGGAGGCCGTCGCCGCAATCGTCACATTGCCGCCGCCAAGCGCCAGGTTCTGCGCCGCCACCGTGATCTTGTTCACCCCATCGGAGCTGGCGAGCGCCGCGACCGTGGTCGGGGTGGTCGCCGTGATCATGTTGGCGCCGTTGAACACGGCGTTGGTGACCACCTTGGTGATCTGGTCGCGCAGGGCCTTGAAGTCATCATTCAGGGCCGTGCGGCTGGCCGCATCCAGGGTGGTGTCGGAGGCCGCGAGAGACTTCTCCTTCATCTGCAGGAGCAGATCGGAGACGCTCTCCCCCGCCGACAGGGCCACGTCCACGGTCGAGATCGACCGGGAAAGCGATTCCTTGACGGCGTTCAGCGCGCCGGAGTTGGACCGCTGGTTCTGAGCGATCGCCCAGATGGCCCCGTTGTCCTTGGCGCTGCCGACCTTCAGGCCGGTGTTGATCCGGTTCTGAGTGGTGTTGAGGTCCGTATTCGTCTTGTTAAGGTTCTGAAGCGCCACCATGGCGCCGACATTGGTGTTGACCGAATTCATCGGCATGGCCTTGTCCTTCCATTCTGGTCGGGTACCCGGCGATTTTTCACCGGAGAGCCTTTGTTGGCTCGCGTGAGGCGTCGCAATTGGCGCGCCAAGGGCGCCCAGGTCCGAGCGCTCAGTAAACGCCTGATTCACCTAGACTTTTCATGGGCGGGAAACCACGCCCCAACCGTTCTGGGCAGGAATCGCCCAGTCAAATCTGCCGGGGCGGCAGGAACGGCGGCGCATACGAAAAAGGCCCGGAGCGGGGCCGGGCCTTCAATCGGTTCAGTAGGACTGGAGCCTGGTCAGGCGGCCTCGGCCGCCGAGGGCGATAGCCCCTGCATGATGATTCGGTTCACATCGATCAGGGCCTCGAAGTCATCCTCGCGACGGATCACGGCGCTGGTGTGCTTCTGGACCCAGATGCTGAGCGAAATGATCTGCGCCCGCAGGGCCTCAGGCAGGCCATTGTCGGTATGGGCACAGTCGTCCCCCAGCGCGATCCATAGCCGCCGGTTCCAATCCAGGGCGTCGGCGCGGGTCCCGAAGTCGAAGGGATCGGCCTTGGACGCCTCGATGAGCGCACGAGTCACCTGGGCGAAAAGGCGGTATTCCGCCTCGCGCGGGGATTCAGCTCTCTGCGCCGCCTGTTGGTAGGCTCGTAGGGACATTACCGAACACCTCGTCCTCGTAGTCGATAAGTTTCCGGCACAGCATGAGCGCCTTATAGTATTCTCGGGTCATGGCGTGCTTGGAGATGGAGACGCACTCTGCGAGCACCGCAGGGTTCCGGACGGCGCTCATGAACTCCGAAAGCCGCCGGACAAATTCATCGTAGTAACGCTCGGCGCCCGCCTCATCGAGATACATCATCATGACAGGGAAATACACGCGCCGCGCCGGCGTCGTCACCTCGTCCTGCTGCATGATGTCCTTCTCACGAAGAACAGACGCCTTGTTCTGGAGCACCAGGGTCCCGCGACGATCGCCATTCTGAACGACAGCGCCGTTAAGAACGAACTTCTCGCCCGGTTTCAGCGACAGCTTGAGCGGCAATGCTCGACCCCCAATTACGCGCCCCGACGCGTTGAGCCCAGACTGGCCGTCATCAAGGCGGCGCAGCGGACAGGCCCAAGCTAGGCGGGGACTGTTAACGAGCCCTTGCTGGCCCTGCGACGGAAGGCCGCGCTTAAGCAAGAGGTAACCATAATGGACCGAAGCATCGCTTTGTTCACCCAGGAAATGGAGTCGGGATGACGCGCCCCAGCCGGACCAGCGAAACCTCGGCCATCGCCCTCTCGGCCGCCCAGGCTGGACCGACCTCTCCCGGCCGCGCGGCCGACGCCATGGGAACGGCCGGGTCCCAGGACGCCCTGCGACGGCTGAACGCCGCCATCAGCGAACTGAAGGCCCTGTCCGTGGAGCCCCTGCTCAACCGGGCGGTGACCGCCCTGGAGGCTGAAGACCACGAGACAGGCGGTCGCCTGGCCATCCAGGCCCTGGAGCAGGACGAGCGG
Organism: Phenylobacterium sp.; assembly: GCF_030693405.1. Classification (GTDB taxonomy): domain Bacteria; phylum Pseudomonadota; class Alphaproteobacteria; order Caulobacterales; family Caulobacteraceae; genus Phenylobacterium. Next base: position 42,170 of record NZ_JAUYAW010000007.1, on the reverse strand, counting down.
AATGGCTTCGCCTGGTACCTGCTGGCCATCGCCCGGGAACGGGCGGGCGACTTCACCAGCTCCATCACCTGCTATGAATCGGCTCTGGCCCTGCTGCCCAACCAGGCCGACGTCGCCAATGACCTCGGCCGCCTGGCTTTTCGCATGGGCATGAAGGTCGAGGCCGAGAAGCTCTTCCGCCACTTCCTCGCCGCCAAGCCGAACCATCCGGAGGGGGCCAACAACCTGGCCTGCGCCATCCGGGATCAGGACCGCGCCGAGGAAGCCATTGAGATCCTCCGGCCGGCCATCGAGGCCAATCCCACCGCGGCCATGCCATGGAACACCTTGGGGACCATCGTCACCGAACAAGGGGATTTGGAGGCGGCGCACACCTTCTTTGATGAGGCGCTGCGGCTGCAGCCCAACTTCCCCAAGGCTCAGTACAACAGGGGCAATGTTCGCCTGTCCCTGGGCCGGCCGGAGGAGGCCCTCGCCGACTGCGACATCGCCCTGGCGGGAACCATAGCCCAGGATGAACGCCAGATGATGCGTCTGTCGCGGTCCACCATCCTGATGGAGCTGGGCCGCACCGCCGAAGGCTGGGCGGACTATGAGGCGCGCCTGCACCCGCAGTTCGCCGACCGCACGCAGTTTCAGTCGCCCGGCGCGCCGTGGACCCCGGAGACCGACCTGAACGGCCGCTCGCTGCTGGTCTTCGGCGAGCAGGGCCTGGGCGATGAGGTGATGTTCGCAAACCTCATCCCTGAGGTCATCGAGGCCCTGGGCCCCAAGGGGCGTCTGACCCTGGCGGTGGAGCCCCGCCTGATCCCCCTGTTCCAACGCAGCTTCCCCAGCGCCCGGGTGGGCGGCCACGCGACCTATGCCGTGGGGGGACGGACCGTGCGGGTGGCGCCCTTCCTGGCCGAAGACGAGGCGCTGGATTACTGGGCGCCTATGGGGTCCCTGCTGCGACGCTTCCGACCCACGGTGGACTCGTTTCCGCCTCGCCCTGGCTTTCTGACGCCGGCCCCCGATCGGGTGGCCCATTGGCGCGAGGCGTTGAAGCAGGCGCCGGCCGGCCTGAAGGTGGGGCTTCTCTGGAAGAGCGGCCTGATGAACGGGGCCCGCCGACGCTACTTCTCCCCCTTCGAGGCCTGGGCTGAGGTGCTCGCGGTTCCGGGCGTCAGCTTCGTCAACCTGCAGTATGGCGATTGCGCCGCTGAGCTCGACCAGGCCCGGCGGGAGATGGGGGTGGAAATCTGGACGCCCCCCGGGATCGATCTGAAGCAGGACCTGGACGACATCGCCGCCCTCACCTGCGCCCTGGATCTGGTGGTCGGGTTCCCCAATGCGACTGTGAACCTGGCCGGCGCCTGCGGCGCCAGCGCCTGGATCACCTCGGCGCCTGGTGCCTGGCCCAGGCTGGGGAGCGACCACTACCCCTGGTACCCGCAGATGCGCGTCTTCACCGCCAGCGCCCTGGGCGACTGGGCGCCGATGCTGTCCGAGATGGCTATGGCCCTGGGCCAGTCGGGCGGCCCCGACCTGCGCCGCGTCTAACCACCGGGGAGGCCTATTCCGGCGGCGGGCGCGCCTTGCCGGCCCTTCAGATGCTCAAGCCGCTTGAATGTCCCGCGCCGCCCTTTAGGTTGGCGTCAGTTGAAACATTTGTTCGAACGCGGGCCGCATTGAACCCGCGGACATTGGGAGCTCATATGGCCGAGCGTTTCGAAGGCACAGACGATTACGTCGCCACCGAGGATCTGAAGGTCGCCGTCAACGCGGCCGTCGCGCTGGAACGTCCCCTTCTGATCAAGGGCGAGCCCGGCACCGGCAAGACCGTGCTGGCCTACGAGATCGCCAAGGCGCTCGACGCCGAACTGATCACCTGGCACATCAAGTCGACGACCAAGGCCCACCAGGGGCTTTATGAATACGACGCCGTCACCCGTCTGCGCGACAGCCAGCTGGGCGATGAGCGGGTCAAGGACGTCAAGAACTACATCAAGAAGGGCAAGCTCTGGGAAGCCTTCGACGCCCCCAAGCGCCCCGTGCTGCTGATCGACGAGATCGACAAGGCCGACATCGAATTCCCCAACGACCTCCTGCAGGAGCTCGATCGGATGGAATTCTACGTCTACGAGACCAATGAGACGATCAAGGCGGCGATCCGCCCCATCGTGATCATCACCTCGAACAACGAGAAGGAACTGCCCGACGCCTTCCTGCGCCGCTGCTTCTTCCACTACATCCGCTTCCCCGACGCCGACACGATGAACCAGATCGTCGAGGTCCACTATCCCGGGATCAAGCAGAAGTTGGTCGCCGAGGCCCTGCGCATCTTCTACGACATGCGCAAGGTGCCGGGCCTGAAGAAGAAGCCGTCGACCTCTGAGCTGCTCGACTGGCTTAAGCTGCTGATGGTCGAAGACATCGACGCTGAAGCGCTCAAGGAACGCGACCCCACCAAGCTGATCCCGCCGCTGCATGGCGCCCTGCTGAAGAACGAGCAGGACGTGCATCTGTTCGAGCGCCTGGCCTTCCTGGCGCGGCGCGAGGGCGCGGGCTCCCGTCCGGGACAGTAGGCTCAAGCTTACCGCGATTTCACTCGACCTGCCGGTCGCTCCCGTACACCGTCACGACCATGGCGTACGGGAGCTTCCGGATGAAAACTTTTCTCATGGCCGGCGCGGCGGGCGCCCTGCTCACTCTGTCGGGCTGCGCTCAGCCGCCGGTGTCCGCCATCACCACCGGCCGTCTTGATTGCCCTGAGACCAAGGGTCAGCTGACCCGGGTCAGCGCCGCGGAGGACGGACAATCCTGCCGCTATCGCACCGCCGACGGCGCCGATATGGAGCTGCGGCTGGTGCCCGTCGAGGGTGGGCCGAAGGCCACGCTGGAGCGGCTAGAAGCCCAACTCGCCAGTCTGGCGGCGACTCAGCCGGCCCCTGCGACCGAAGCCTCGAACACGGCGGAGAGCAGCGAGACCGCCGCCCTGGCCGCCAGCACCTTGGCTCAGGCAGAGGCCGATGTGGCGGGCGAGGGCACAACCAGTGTCCGCGCGCCCGGGACCAAGATCGATTCAGGACCTGAATCGGTCAACATCACCCTGCCTGGCCTGAAGATCGACGCCAGCGAGGACCAGGCGCAGGTCAAGATCGGCCCTATCAACATTGACGCCTCAGAGGACGGGGCCACCGTGCGGATTTACCGCGAGGTCCGTCTACGGGGCGAGTCCCTGTCGCGGGAGCGTCGCGGCGTTCGGGCCACCTACATTCTGGCTGACGGCCGGCAAGCCAGCGGGGCGACCTATGTAGGCCTTGAGGCTGGCGGCCCCAAGACCGGTCCGCTGGTGGTGGCCATCGTCTCGGCGGCTACGGAAGGCGAAGAGGCCGAAATCCTCGACGACATCCAGGATCTCGTGCGCGAGAACGGCGGGGTCTGAGGGACCCCGCCGCGCAGGCCTCAGGCGGCGACGACTTCCATCACCTTGTAGGTCAGCGGCCGGCCGTCATCATCGGTGACCGTGACATACTCGCCCAGCGCAAAGCGATGCTCGCCCAGGCGGTGCACCGGCTCATCGTCATCGGTATCGGCGGAGTCATAGTCGAAGAACCAGTGCTTGCCCCGCCTGGCCAGCCGGCCATCGGCCGGCGGCTCGTCGGGCGCAAAGCGGCGAACGACACATTGCGCCTTCTTCTCGGCATAGGCGGCTTCATCCAGGAAGCCATCGGCGGTCAGCGGCGCAGTGAGCGCGTAGCCGCGATGATCGTCGCCGCCGGCGAACTCCGTGCCGGGATTGCGGGCGAGACGCATGACGATGCGTGAAAGGGTCATGATCGACCTCGTACTCAGTGGGACAGGAACAGGGACGGCGAGTCCGCCGCCAGGAGCGAACGGGTGGTGCCGCCGAAGATGAATTCTTGCAGGCGCGGATGGCCAAAGGCGCCGGCCACCAGAATGTCGGCGCCCGCCTTCTGGGCGGCGTAGAGCAGCATGGGCGCCGCCTCCCCGGAATCCGGCAGCATCTCAAACTCTGCGCTCACCCCGCGGGCGGCGTAGTAGGCTTGCAGGCGCGCCGGATCGAGCGCGCGAGTGGTCGCCCGCGGCGCCGTGAGGATCACCACCTTGCTGGCCTTCTGCAGAAGGGGGACCGCCTGCCGCGCCGCGCGCGAGGCCTCCTTGCCGCCATCCCAGGCCACAGCGACGACGCCGCCGATCTTCAAGCCCGGACGAGCGATGATGACGGGTCGTTGTTCGTCGGCCAGAACCTCCTGAAAGGCTTCGGCCAGGGGGCCACGGCCACGCCCTGGCTCGTCGGAGAAGATCACCACGTCCGACAGGCGGCTCTCAGCCGACAGGTTCGCCCAGACCGGTGTTTGCAAGGCGAGAAAGCTCTTAGCCTCATAGGCCAGGGCCGCGACAGAGGCGCGGGCCTTCTTCTCACCAACGGCGGCGGCTTCTTTCAGGGATTCCAGTGCGGTGGCCTGAACCCCGCCCATGAAGCCCTCGCCCATCCACGGCATGACATCGGCCACATCCGCCGGCGTGTAGACGCCCGCCAGTTCCGCGCCGAAGGCTGCGGCCACGTGGGCGCCGGCCTCGAGCACGACCTGGTCTCCCTCGCCGCCTGACAGCGGCGCCATGATTTTCGCCCAGCTCATTTGCGTCCCTTTTCCTCTAGCGCCGATGATGCGTCCTGCGTTCGAACCGTGCATTGATCTTTGCCAATCTCGCGGCGGTCCGACGCCTTGACCGTAGCACTGTGGAAGGAACGCCTTGATGAGGAAAGGGCTGCGTCGAAAGCCCCTGGAACCGCGGGCCTGGCAGCGGATGCTGTCGGGGCGCCGCCTCGACCTGCTCGACCCCTCCCCCATGGATATCGAGGTCGAGGATATCGCCCACGGTCTGGCGCGGGTCGCCCGCTGGAACGGCCAGACGGTGGGCGAGCACGCCTTTTCCGTCGCGCAACACTCCATCATCGTCGAGGAGATCGTCGCGCATCTGCAGCCCGACATCGAACCGCGCTGGCGCCTGGCGGCCCTGCTGCATGATGCGGCCGAATATGTGATCGGCGACATGATCTCGCCGTTCAAGTCCGCCCTGGGCCTCGACTACAAGGTCTTTGAGGAGCGTCTGGAAACCGCCATCCATGTTCGCTTCGGCCTGCCGGCCAAGTCCCCGGCCTGGGTCAAGACGCTGATCAAGCGGGCCGACCACGCCTGCGCCTATTTCGAGGCGACCCAGCTGGCGGGCTTCGAGGCCCACGAGGCCCTGGAATTCTTCGGCGCGCCGCCGAAGGGCTACGATCTGCGCATCGAACCGCAGACAGCGTCTGTCGCGCAGGCGCGCTATGTTCAGCGCTATCATGTGCTTTCAGAGGCCGCGGGATTCGCCCCGGCCGACGCGGCCTTCGACACGGAGTAGCCAGACATGACGATGATCGTCTGCGGCCTGGCCGATCTGCCTGGGGTGATATCGGCCCGGCGCCCTTCCCACGTGGTCACCCTTCTGGACCCCACGACCCTGATCCCCACACCGGCCGGCATTTCTCCGGAGCGGCACCTGCAACTGGGGGTCAATGACATCGCCCAGCCCATGGAGGGCATGACGGCCCCGCAGGAGGATCTGGTCACCCGCCTGCTGGATTTCGCCCACTCCTGGGACGAATCCGCGCCGATGGTGGTGCACTGCTGGGCCGGCGTCAGCCGCTCCACCGCCAGCGCCTTCACCCTGGCCTGCGCCCGCAGCCCGGAGGCTGACGAGGCGCAGATCGCCTGGACCCTGCGCAGCCTCGCCCCGCACGCCTATCCCAATCGGCGGATCGTCGCCCTGGCCGACGACATGCTGGGCCGCGGCGGACGCATGGTCGACGCCATCACCGCGATCGGGGGCAACAGCTATGTGAGCCTCGGCGCGCCCTTCGACTTCGCCGCCCGCCACTGATGGCCAAGGGCCCGACCCCAACGCCGGTCGTCATCGGCCTGTCGGCGGTGGTCGTGGCCGTGCGCGACGCCGAGGCCATGGTCCTTACGGTCCAGCCCCGAGGCGCCCAGGAGGCCGCCGCCGAACCCGCGGGCCTGCCCTTCGGCCCCTTCGACCCGGACGGCCACCGGACCTTTGAGCTGGCCCTGCGCGCCTTTGTGACGGCCCAGACCCGGTTCGACCTCGGCTATGTGGAGCAGCTCTATACCTTCGGTGACCGCGGCCGCGACGCGCCGCTGGCCGATATGGGCGCGGGCGCCGAAAGCGCCCCAGGCGCGCCACCCAGCAGGGTCATTTCCGTGGGCTATCTAGCCCTCACACCACAAGCCGTCGATACCGAGGCGCCCGACACCGCCTGGGCCCCATGGACGCGGTTCTTCCCGTGGGAGGACTGGCGGCAGGGGCGGCCCGCCGCCGCCGTCCTGATCGAGGACGCCCTGCGTCGCTGGGCCGACCGGGCGCCGCCGGCCCAGCGGGACCTGCGCATGGCCCGGGCCCGGCTAGCCTTCGCCCTGGACGGCGCGCCCTGGAACGAGGAGCGTGTCCTGGAGCGCTATGAGCTGCTCTATGGGGCCGGTCTTGCGCCCGAGGCGGCCCGTGACCGGGGCGAGGCCTCGGGGGAGCGCTCAGACGCGCTCAAGGCAGCCCTGGGGGCGCCGATGATCTCCGACCACCGCCGCATCCTGGCCACCGCGCTCAGCCGGTTGCGGGGGAAGATCAAGTATCGGCCGGTGGTGTTCGAGCTGATGCCCGAGGCCTTCACCCTGCTGGCCCTGCAGCGGGCGGTGGAGGCCATAGCCGGCGCGCCCCTGCACAAGCAGAACTTCCGCCGCGCCCTGGAGCGGGGCGGCCTGGTTGAGGGCCTTGGTCGAATCGACGCCGATACGGGCGGGCGGCCGGCCGAGCTCTTCCGCTTCAGGCGGGAGAGCCTGAACGCGCGTCCGGTGTCGGGGCTGTCGCTTCCGCTGCTGCGGGACTGACCTGCGCTGGCCCCTGCCCCGCGGCCCAGCGGGCGCGGATCTGCTGCGAGGTTTCCCGCGAGCCGTCCGGGCTCCAGCCCGGGGCGCCAAACACGTAGAGGGCCGCCTCCCGCAGGGACTTCGCCCGCAACAGGTCCCGCCCGATGGCCGCCCACTCATGGAAGGCGACGCGGATGGGATTGAAGGTCGCCAGGTTCTTGACCACCCCATAGCGGCAGGCCTCGGTCTCCAACTCGCTCTGGAAGGTGCCGAACATGCGGTCCCAGATAATCAGGATCCCCGCATAATTGCGGTCCAGATAGCGGGGATTGCGCGCGTGGTGGACCCGGTGATGGGACGGGGTGTTGAACACCGCCTCGAACCACCGCGGCATACGGCCGATCGCCTCGGTGTGGATCCAGAACTGATAGACGAGGCTGATCCCCTTCTGGATCGCCACCATGGCCGGTGGGAACCCGATCAGGGACAGGGGCAGCCACAGAAGCCACGTGCCGGCCACCCCGCCTGTCCAGGTCTGCCGCAAGGCGGTGGAGAGGTTGTAGTGCTGCGAGGTGTGGTGATTGACGTGGCTGGCCCACCAGAACCGTCGCTCGTGCGAGAGGCGATGGAACCAGTAGTAGGTCTTGTCCTCCAGCAGGAAGATCAGCACCCAGGCCCAGACGGCGATCATGGGGATGTCGAACAGCCGGTGCTGATAGACCCAGAGACTGGCGGCGAAAATAACCCCGGCCGTGGCGAGACCCGCCACCGAGCTGCCCAGGCCCATGGCCAGCGAGGTGAAGGTGTCCTTGGGCTCGTAGCGGGCTCGCGCCCAGCCCAGGCGACCGAGCAGCAACTCCAGCACGATGGCCAGGATGAAGAAGGGAACGGCCAGGCCGACCGGATCGATGTCGTCCATCAGGCGGCCAGGTCCTTGGGCGGCCAGTTGTCGAAGGCGAGGACGGCCCGGGGCGCCGCCACCTCGTCCAGGTGGATATCGAGCAGGCCGTTGCGGAACATGGCCGAAGAGGCCTGGCACCAGGAGAGCCGACGGGCTGCATAGCCGTCACCGACCTGGATCAGCACCAGGGCGCAGGCGCCTGAACGGGCCAGGGCGCCGCGGCCCTCCCGAGCGATCCACAACTGGTCGACCTGCCGGTCCGGAAAATCCTCAGCCAGCAGGTCGCGGGCGCGGACCTCGTCGAGACCCGGCGACGGACGGCCAATCCGCGCCCACGCCGCCAGACCCACAAGCACGGCGACCGCGGCCATTGAGCCCGTGAATTGTATCAGGAACGCCTTGTCCACAGCGCTTTCCTCCCCTTGAGGGCACGGTCCCCCGGCGAGGCGGCCTGGTCAAGCAAAACGGCGCGCCCCTCGCGGGACGCGCCGTCGCACCAGATCCATCAGATGGATCGCGGAAGCTTAGAACTTCCGGACGTAACCCACGGCCCAGACGTCAGCCGAACCGCCGTCGTCCTGGAACTCCTGGCGGGTGTAGTCCGCCCGGAAGCCGTTGTTGGCGTCGATGAAGTAGCGGCCGCCGACGCCATAGTTCCAGCTTTCGCCATCGGCCTTGCTGCTGATGCCCGCGGCGGAGGCTTCGACTTCGGTGGTGCCATAACCCACCCGCGCGAACAGGTCGGCATTGGGGTTGATGGGCAGGAAGCCGACACCGTAGATGGCCGCGCTGTGGTTGAGCTCCACCTTGATCGGCGAACCCCCGATGCTGACCGGCGGACGATAGGTGTCGTCCTTCACGCCAAAGGCGAGCTCGCCTTCAACGCCGAAATAGGGGGTGAGCTTGGCGCCCAGGCGGCCCTGGATGGCGCCCAGGTCGAAGTCGCCGGCGTCGGCATGGGCGTAACCCACCGAGCCGTAGATTTCCGGCGCCGACATGGACTGGGCCTGAACGGCGGCGGGGACAGCGGCCAGCACGGCGACAGCGGCGGCGGCGGTGATGAGAGACTTCATAATAGGTACTCCGACTTGAGGATCTGTGTCCTCGAACCGGGCCTCAATCGCCGCCAATCAGGGCGGCTTCTTGTCCGCGGGCAGACAATTGCAGGGCGGCCACAACCTGTGACAATTCCGCCACGACTCCCCTCCCCTGCAATTTTCCGGCGCTGTGCTATCTAAGGGCCGCAAGCCCGGAAGAGGCTGCCATCGGAGAAGCGAACTTGCGTCACGCCGTCATCGCCGCCACCGGCCTCTACACCCCGCCTCATACGCTTACCAATGCGGAGCTGGTGGCCACGTTCAACGCCTACGTGGAGCGCTTCAACGCCCGCAACGCCGAGGCCATCGCCGCGGGCGAGGTCGAGGCCCTGACCCCCTCTTCGGAGCCCTTCATCGAGAAGGCGTCGGGCATCAAGTCGCGCTACGTGATCGATAAGTCCGGCCTGATCGATCCCGACGTCATGCGTCCAGTGATCCCCGAGCGGCCCAACGAAGAAATCTCAGTCCTGGCCGAGATCGCCGTGGCCGCGGCCCGCCAGGCCATCGAGGCTTGGGGCAAGCCGGTGAGCGAGATCGGCGCGGTGATCTGCGCGGCGTCGAACATGCAGCGGGCCTATCCGGCCATGGCCATCGAAGTGCAGCAGGCGCTGGGCATCGACGGCTTCGCCTTCGACATGAATGTCGCCTGCTCCTCGGCCACCTTCGGCATCAAGACCGCCGCCGATTATATCGCCACCGGTTCGGCCAAGGCGGTGCTGATGGTCAATCCGGAGATCACCTCGGGCCACCTGAACTTCTGCGACCGCGACAGCCACTTCATCTTCGGCGACGTGGCCACCGCCGTGATCGTCGAAGCCGCTGAAGACGCCGCGCCGGGCCAGGGCTGGGACATCATCGGCACGCGACTTAAGACGGTCTTCTCCAACAATATCCGCAACAATTTCGGCTTCCTGAACCGGGCCGCCCCGGAAGGGGCCAGCGCGAAGGACAAGCTCTTCGTTCAGGAGGGCCGCAAGGTGTTCCGCGAGGTGGTGCCCATGGTCTCGGAAATGATCGTCGATCACGCCGGCGACCTGGGCCTGGACCCCACGGCGCTGAAGCGCATGTGGCTGCATCAGGCCAATATCAACATGAACGACATGATCGGCCGCAAGGTGCTGGGCCGCGATCCTTCGCCGGAGGAGAACGTCATCATTCTGGACGAGTACGCCAACACCTCGTCGGCCGGTTCGATCATCGCCTTCCACAAGGCCAATGACGGGTTCGCCGCAGGCGAGATGGGCCTGATCTGCTCGTTCGGCGCGGGCTATTCGGCCGGCACGGTGTTCGTCCGCAAGCGCTAAGCCGCAAGGTCAGCCACAAACAAGAAGGGCCCCGCCGGGTGACTGGCGGGGCCCTTTTGTCTGTCTATCGATCCTTCTCGCGCTCGCCGATGGCCGACTGGGCCGCAGCCAGCCGGGCGATGGGCACCCGGTAGGGCGAGCAGCTCACATAGTCGAGGCCGACCCGCTCGCAGAAGTCGATGGAGGCCGGGTCGCCCCCATGCTCGCCGCAGATGCCGAGCTTGATCTCCGGCCGCTGGGCGCGGCCACGCTCGGTGGCGATGCGGATCAGGTCGCCGACGCCCTCCTGGTCGAGGCTGACGAAGGGGTCCTTTTCGAAGATGCCCTTGTCCATATAGGCGGCCAGGAAACGCCCAGAGTCATCGCGGCTGATGCCGAAGGTGGTCTGGGTCAGGTCGTTGGTGCCGAAGGAGAAGAACTCGGCGTTCTCCGCCAGGTCGGCGGCGCGGATCGCGGCGCGCGGCAGCTCGACCATGGTGCCCACCAGATAGGGGAAGTCGAGCTTGCGCTCAGCCAGCACCTGCTTGGCCACCCGGTCGGTGAGTTGGCGCAGGAACTTCATCTCCTCGCCCTTGGCCACCAGCGGATGCATGATCTCCGGACACGGCGGGGTCTTGCCGCTCTCGGCGATCTCGCAGGCGGCCTCGAAGATGGCCCGGACCTGCATCTCGTAGATCTCCGGGTATGAAACGCCCAGGCGGCAGCCGCGATGGCCGAGCATGGGGTTGGTCTCATGCAGCTCCTTCACCCGCCGCTCCAACACGGCCAGCTCAAGGCCCGCGCTGTTGGCCAGAGCCTTCAGGTCTTCCTCGGTGTGGGGCAGGAACTCGTGCAGGGGCGGGTCCAGCAGGCGGATGGTGACCGGCAGGCCCTCCATGATGGTGAAGAGCTCGACGAAGTCGGCCCGCTGCATGGGCAGGATCTTGGCCAGGGCCGTGCGGCGGCCCTTTTCGTCAGACGCCAGGATCATCTCGCGCACAGCGGCGATGCGGTCTTCCTCGAAGAACATGTGCTCGGTGCGGCACAGGCCGATGCCCTCGGCCCCGAACTGGCGGGCGGTGCGCGCGTCCAGCGGGGTTTCGGCGTTGGCCCGGACCTTCAGGCGGCGCAGGGCGTCAGCCCAGACCATCAGGGTGGCGAAGTCGCCGGTGAGCTCGGGCTCGATCATCTTCACCGCACCGGCCAGCACCTCGCCGGTGGAGCCGTCGACGGTGATGATCTCGCCGGCCTTGAAGGTCCGGCCGCGGACGCGGAATTCGCCGGCCTTGGCGTGGATCTGAACCTCCCCGGCGCCGGAGACGCAGGGGCGGCCCATGCCGCGGGCGACCACGGCGGCGTGGCTGGTCATGCCGCCACGGGCGGTCAGGATCGCCTTGGCCGCATGCATGCCGTGAATGTCTTCGGGGCTGGTCTCGTCGCGGACCAGGATCACCGACTCATGGATGGCGGCCAGACGCTCGGCCTCGTCAGCGTCGAAGACGATCTTGCCTGTCGCCGCACCGGGCGACGCCGGCAGGCCCTGGGCGATCACGTCGCGCTCGCTGGTGGGGTCGATGGTCGGATGCAGCAACTGGTCGAGGGAGGCCGGCTCGACCCGCATGATCGCCTCTTCCTGGGTGATCACGCCCTGGGCGGCCAGATCGACGGCGATCTTGAGGGCGGCCTTGGCGGTGCGCTTGCCGTTGCGCGTCTGCAGCATATAGAGCCGGCCCTGTTCGACCGTGAACTCAATGTCCTGCATGTCGCGATAGTGGCTCTCCAGCCGCTCGACGGCGGCCTTGAACTGTTCGAACACCGCCGGGAGGGCTTCCTCCATGGAGGGCTGCTTGTCCCCCATCTCCTCGCGGGCGATCTTGGTCAGGGCCTGGGGGGTGCGGATGCCGGCCACCACGTCCTCGCCCTGGGCGTTGATCAGGAACTCGCCATAGAGGCGGGCCTCGCCGGTGGAGGGGTTACGGGTGAAGGCCACGCCGGTGGCCGAGGTTTCGCCCATATTGCCGAAGACCATCGACTGGATGTTGACCGCCGTGCCCCAGCTCTCGGGGATGTCGTGCATGCGGCGATAGAACTTGGCCCGGTCGTTCATCCAGCTGGCGAACACCGCGCCGACTGCGCCCCACAGCTGTTCCTGTGGGTCCTGCGGGAACTCCGAACCGAGATCGGCGGCGACGGCCTTCTTGTAGTCGGCGACCACCTTCTCCCAGTCCTCGGCGCTGAGCGCCGTGTCGACGGTGACGTCGAGACGTTCCTTATGCTCGTCGAGAATCTCCTCGAACATGTGGTGATCCAGGTCGAGGACCACGTTCGAATACATCTGGATGAAGCGGCGATAGGAATCGAAGGCGAACCGGCGGTCCCCCGACAGCTTGGCCAGGCCCTCGACCGTCTGGTCGTTGAGACCCAGGTTCAGCACCGTGTCCATCATGCCGGGCATGGAGGCCCGGGCGCCCGAGCGGACGGAGACCAGCAGAGGGTTGGCGGCGTCGCCAAAGCGCTTGCCAGTCAGTTGCTCGACCCGGCCCAAGGCCTCGGTCACTTGCGCCTTCATGTCGTCGGGATAGCGCTGCTCATTGGCGTAATAGTGCGTGCAGCACTCAGTGGTGATGGTGAAGCCCGGCGGCACCGGCAGGCCCAGGGACGACATCTCGGCCAGGTTGGCGCCCTTGCCCCCCAGCAGGTTCTTCATCGAGGAGTCCCCGTCGGCCGCGCCGCCACCGAAGGCGTAGACCCAGCGCGTCTTGGTCAGGCTCGTCATCGTCCCACTCATCCCGTCACTTGGCTGAAATCCGCCACGCGCCCCATGGCGTCGCGGACCTGGCTCAGAAGCCGCAGGCGGTTGTCCCGTTCTGCGGGGTCTTCAGCATTCACCAGCACTTGCTCGAAAAAGGCGTCCACAGGACCGCGCAGACCCGACAGGGCCTGCATGGCGGCCACAAAGTCTTCAGCGGCCAGGGCCTGGGCCACCCGCGGCTCCACCCCGGCCAGGGCCGCCACCAGGGCGAGCTCGGCCTCGGGCGCGCCGCCCATGGCGACCGCAGGCCCCGAGGGCATGGCGCCCTTCTTTTCCTCGGCCTTGAGGATATTGGTCGCCCGCTTATAGCCGGCCAGCAGGTTGACCCCGTCCTCGGTGGTCAGGAAGCCGTCGAGGGCCTCGACCCTGGCCACGATCCGCACGAGGTCGTCGTCGCCGAGGGCGAAGACGGCGTCCACCAGATCATGCCGCCTGCCCTGGTCGCGCAGCAGGACCTTCAGGCGGTCCGCGAAGAAGGCCACCAGATCGTCGCCGGCCAGCTCGCGCAGGGGCAGTCGGATGCCGCCCTCAAGCACGATGCGGATCACGCCGAGCGCCGAGCGGCGCAGGGCGTAGGGGTCGCGCGAGCCCGTGGGCTTTTCATCGATGCCGAAGAAGCCGGTCAGGCTGTCGAGCTTGTCGGCCAGGGCGAGCGCCGCGCCCACGGGGCCGGCCGGCAGGGCGTCGCTTGGTCCCTGCGGCTTGTAGTGATCGCGAATGGCGGCGGCCACCTCGGCCGGCAGACCCTCGGCCTGGGCGTAGTAGCCACCCATCAGGCCCTGCAGCTCAGGAAACTCCCCGACCATGCCGGTGACCAGGTCCGCCTTGGCCAGGCGGGCGGCCTGGGCCGCGGCGTCTGGATCGGCGCCGACCCGGGGGGCCAGGCTGCGGGCGAGGTCGGTGATGCGGGCCACACGGTCGGACATGGCGCCCAACTTGGCGTGGAAGGTAACGCCCTTCAGCTTATCCAGCCGGTCTTCCAGCCGCAGCTTGCGGTCCTCGTCCCAGAAGAAGCGGGCGTCCGACAGGCGGGCCGACAGCACCTTGGCGTTGCCCGCGGCGATGGCCGCCCCGCCGTCCGCCGCCTGTATATTGGCCACCGTGATGAAGTGGGGCGCGAGCCCCCCGGTCGCCGGGTCACGCACGGCGAAATACTTCTGGTGCGTGCGCATGGAGGTGCGGATCACCTCGGGCGGCAGGTCCAGGAAGTCGGGGTCCATGTCGCCGAGGACCGGCGTCGGCCATTCGGCGAGGCCCGCGACCTCGTTCAGCAGGCCCTCGTCCTCCACCAGCTCCAGATTGCGGGCGAAGCAGAGGGTGCGGGCGGCGTCGAGGATGCGCGCCTTGCGCTCTTCCACGTCCAGCACAACGAAATGGGCGGCCAAGCCGTCGCGATAGGTGTCGAAGTCCTTCACGCGGAAGGGCTGGGCCTTGCCCATGAAGCGATGGCCCTCGGTGACGTCGCCGCTCACGATCCCATCGATGGAGACCGGCACGACCGTCCCGTCGAACAGGCAGACGATCCGCTTCAGCGGCCGGACCCAGCGCAGGGTCCCCCGCCCCCAGGTCATCGACTTGGGCCAGGGGAAGTTCCGCACAATGGCCTCGACCATCTCGGCGATGATCTCCGGCGTCGGCCGGCCCTTGCGTTCAATCTTCGCAAACCAGACCCCGTCCTGATCGACCAGTTGGTCCATCGTCAGGCCGGTGGAGCGCAGAAAGCCTTCCATGGCCTTTTCCGGCGAGCCGACCCGGGGGCCTTTGCGCTCTTCGGTCCGGTCGGCCTGGGCCTCGGGCAGGCCCTCGATCACCAGGGTCAGGCGACGGGGGCCGGCGAAGGCGGTCATGGCCTCGGGCAGGAAGCCCTGCTCGGCCAGGCGCTCACGGGCCATGCGCTCCAGGTCACGGGCGGCCTGAACCTGCATGCGCGCAGGAATCTCTTCGGAAAAGAGCTCAAGAAGCAGTTGGGGCATGACTTAGGCGTTGCCCCCTTCATTGGTCACCCAGGCCTCGGCGCACATCTTGGTCAGGTCGCGGATACGGCCGATATAGCTCTGGCGCTCGGCCACCGCGATGGCGCCGCGGGCGTCCATCAGATTGAACAGGTGGCTGGCCTTCAGCACGTGGTCATAGGCAGGCAGGACGATGGCCTGGCCCTGCGGCCCCTTCATCGCAAGCAGGCGCGGGACCTGAATCTCCATGTCCTCGAACTGGCGCTTGAGCGTGGCCACGTCATAGCCGTCGAAATTGGCCGTCGACTGCTGGCGCTCGTTCTCCAGGAACACCTCGCCATAGGTCATGGGCGCAGGCCCGTCCGGATCGTTGAAGGCCAGGTCGGTGAAATGGTCGACGCCCTGCAGATACATGGCCAACCGCTCCAGCCCGTAGGTGAGCTCGCCGGCCACCGGCCAGACGTCCACGCCCCCCACCTGCTGGAAGTAGGTGTACTGAGTCACTTCCATACCATCGCACCAGACCTCCCAGCCCAGGCCCCAGGCGCCCACGGTGGGGTTCTCCCAGTCGTCCTCGACGAAGCGGATGTCGTGCAGGCGGGTGTCGAGGCCGATGGCCTCGAGGCTGCCCAGATAGAGATCCTGCAGGTCGTCGGGGTTTGGCTTCAGGATCACCTGGTACTGGTAATAGTGCTGCAGCCGGTTGGGGTTCTCCCCATAGCGGCCGTCTGCAGGCCTGCGGGAGGGCTGCACATAGGCCGCCCGCCACGGCTTTGGACCGAGCGCGCGCAGCACCGTGGCCGGGTGAAGCGTGCCTGCTCCTACCTCGACGTCGTGCGGCTGCAGGATCACGCAACCCTGGCGGCTCCAATAGTCATGGAGTTTCAGGATCAGGCCCTGAAACGAGAGCGGTTTTTCTGAGGACATCTGGGCTGATTTGCAGGCGCAAAAAAAGTCGGCGGACCATAGGGCCCGCCGACCTGTGCATCAAGCGCGCGGCGAAGATCAGTTGCCGCTGGGTTCGGTCATCTTGCCGGCCCGGGACTGGGGCTCGCCATACTTGGCCCGGTTTTCCTCCGTGTCCGGGATCGGACCATTGGTCGTCACCTGGGCGCCGGTGGTGCTGGAGGCCATAGCCCCCATGGAGCCGGCCGACTGGGCCTGGGTGTTCATCTGGCCCTGACCGCTCGCGGTCATGCCGGTGTCCGCCGACATGCCGCCGCTGTTCATGGAGGCGCTGTTCTGCGTCGCGCCCCGCATGGCGCCCTGCGCATTGACCGCGTCATCCTCCATGGCGGTGGCGCCTGTGATCTGGCCCCCCGGCATGTTGGTGCGACCGGCGTCGGCGCCCGTGGGACGGGTCGAATCAACCGATG
This sequence comes from Phenylobacterium sp., assembly GCF_030693405.1. Lineage (GTDB taxonomy): Bacteria > Pseudomonadota > Alphaproteobacteria > Caulobacterales > Caulobacteraceae > Phenylobacterium. The sequence goes on along the minus strand of NZ_JAUYAW010000007.1, from coordinate 25,823 downwards.
GCAGACCGGTGCTGGACCGGGTGTGATCGGCAGGGCCGCTGACGGCGCCTGCGGCCTGGCCGGACATGTCGCCGGTCATGCCGCCTGAGGCGGTCTGGGCGTGGGCGGCGGACGCCACGAGTAGGGCGGCCGCCGAGGTCGAAAGAACAAGCTTGAGGTTCATTGCTGGATTCCTTGGGTTTGGTCGTACCGCAGGTCCCCCCAGCGCCCTGCCATCGGCTTAGTTGCTCTCAGCGGCGGTGCGTTTACCGGCGTTGGAAAGCGGTGCGCCATAAGCGGCGCGATTTTCCGGAGTGTCCGGAATGGGTTGCATCTGAGTGGCCGAGACGCTGGCCGAGGTGTCGCTGGCAGCGCCCATCGGGGCCATTTCCGGCGACGGCTCCGACATCGCGCCGGAGACGCCCTGAGCCGGAGCTTCCATCATCGCCGAGGCGTCAGAGCCAGACGCGGCTGCAGCGCCGGCCGCCGGTATGGCGCCCGGCATGAGCACCTTGTCGACCACGTGGATCACGCCGTTGTCGGCGTTGATGTCGGCCTGGGTGATCCGGGCTTCACCAATCATCCAGGTCTCTTCGACGCCATCAACCTGGATGGCCTCTCCAGCCACGGTGGGGACCGGGCCCCGGGAGTTCTCGATCTTCGCGCCATCGAGGCGGGCGTTGACCACGTGGTAGGTGAGCAGCTTCTGCAATTCGGCGCGGTTCTCCTCAGCCATCAGGCGGTCCAGCTCACCGGCCGGCAGTGCCGAGAAGGCGGCGTCCGTGGGGGCGAACACGGTGAGGTTCGGGGTGGTCTTCAGAAGCTGAACCAGGTTGGTCGCCTCGAGCGCCTTGATAAGGGTCGTGAACTGGCCTGACGCCTGGACCGTCTCGACGATGTCCCCAGCCGGCGACACCTGACCGCCTGCGCGCGCCTCGGCGCCCGCCTGAGCGGCGGGCATCCCGGCCGACGGCGTAGAGGGCGCGGGATCGACGGTCTGTGCGTGGGCGGCGCCGGACACGAGGGCGGCGATGGCGGTGGCGGACATAAGGCGGGTCAGACGCATGATCATCCTCTCGACTGTGGGTCGCGGCCCGGAAGCGTGGGTCACGGTCGGGAGAACTACGCGGGGGCGCGGCATCGGTTGCCGACGTTCACGGGCTCGTGATCGTCATCGCCCCCTGCCCGGCGTGGGCACAGGTCAGTCCCCACCGCGGCGCGGAATGCCCAGCAACCGCGCAGACGCTTCCTCTCGGCGCCTGCATTCTAGGCGCCGGGAGGCTTTCCTTAACCGCGGGTCTCCGGAGCCGCCCGCCCTCCCCTCCCCGCCGATAGCGTCACAGTCGCCGTCGACCGACACCGTCGGAATGGGGCCATGGGGCTTGGTGACGGCTCGAACCAAAAAGGGGACGCGCGGCGTAAAGCCCGTGCGGTAGCGAGCGGATGAAACTGATCATTGCGATCGTCAAACCCTTCAAGCTGGACGACGTGCGCGAAGCGCTCGTTTCGGCCGGTGTTGAAGGCCTGACGGTCTCCGAAGTCAAAGGCTACGGCCGGCAGAAGGGACAGACCGAAATCTACCGGGGGGCGGAGTACCAGGTGAACTTCGTGCCCAAGGTCAAGCTGGAGGCCGTCGTCGATGACGCGGCCGCCGCCAAGGCCGTCGAGGCCATCAAGGCCGCAGCGGCCACCGGCAAGATCGGCGACGGGAAGATCTTCGTCGTCAACGTCGAGGACGCGGTGCGTATCCGCACCGGTGAGACCGGGGCCGCCGCCCTTTAAGGGCGCAACTGAACGGGACAAGGGGATAGCCACAATGATGTCGTTGAAATTCAAGGGGCTGGCGGGCCTGATGCTCGCCGCCGCAATTGTCGGGGCGCCCGTCGCCTCGGCCTGGGCGCAAGAAGCGCCGCCGCCGGCCGAGGCCGCCGTGGAGGCCCCGGTCGAAGAGGCCGCGCCCGTCGTCGACACCGCCTCCGCCGAGGCGCCTCCGGTTGAGGAGGCTGCGGAAGAAGCTGCGCCGAGCACGCTCTACGCCCACCAGGTGCCCCTGGAGCTGAACGAAGCTTCCACCGGCTGGATCCTGGTCTCCACCTGTCTGGTTCTGCTGATGACCATTCCTGGTCTCGCCCTCTTCTATGGCGGCATGGTTCGGCACAAGAACGTCATCAACACCGTGGCGACCAGCTTCGCCATCACCGCCCTGGTGACGGTGCTCTGGATGGCGGTCGGCTACAGCCTCGCCTTCGGCACCAACGCCGATGAAGGCCTCAACGCCTATATCGGCAGCTTCGACGCCGTGTTCCTCGGCGGCGTGACGGTTGAGACGGCCCACTCCCTGACCTCGGGCCTGCCGGAGTTCCTCTGGATCATGTTCCAGCTGACCTTCGCCATCATCACCCCGGCCCTGATCGCCGGCGCCTTCGCCGAGCGGATGAAGTTCTCGGCCATGCTGCTGTTCATGGGTCTGTGGTCGATCTTCGTCTACGCCCCGGTCTGTCATTGGGTCTGGGGCGGCGGCTTCCTCGGCGGCGCGGGCGTGCTCGACTTCGCCGGCGGCACCGTGGTGCACATCAACGCCGGCGTCGCCGGTCTGGTCTGCGCCATCGTCCTTGGCAAGCGCAAGGGCTACGGCGTCGACAACATGGCCCCCAACAACCTCGTCTACACCATGATCGGCGCGAGCCTTCTGTGGGTGGGCTGGTTCGGCTTCAACGCCGGCTCGGAATGGGCTGCTGACGGCCTTGCCGCCGCAGCCATGATGAACACCCAGGTCGCCGCCGCGGGCGCGGCCCTGACCTGGATGATCATCGAGTGGGTCGAGCGCAAGAAGCCCGGCATGCTGGGTCTGGCCTCGGGCGCCATCGCCGGCCTCGTGGCCGTCACCCCGGCCGCCGGCTTCGTCAACCCGCAGGGCGCGCTGATCATCGGCATCGTCGGCGGCGCGGCGGCCTATGTGGGCGCGGTGTGGCTGAAGAAGCTGCTGAAGTACGACGACAGCCTCGACGCCTTCGGCGTGCACGGGATCGCGGGCATCGCCGGCGCCCTGCTCACCGGCGCCCTGGCCGACCCGGCCATCAATGGGGCCGGCGAAGGCGCCAGCGTCATTACCCAGGGCTATGGCATCATCGCCACCATCGCCTGGTCGGCAGTCGTCACCTTCATCATCCTGATGATCTGCAAGTTCACGGTCGGACTGCGGGCGTCGGAGGAAGAGGAAGTCGAAGGTCTGGACCTCTCCCAACACGGAGAAGCCATCCACAGCTGATAGGGCCTTCTGGCCTGATCACGGAACGGGGGTCCTTCGGGGCCCCCGTTCTCGTTTGGGGCGAGACATGGACAGCCGCGGCGCCCCGCAAGGCGCACAGCGTTCAGATCGATGGCAAGGGAGTCAGGCCGGATCGGGCCAGGGGCCGCCCAGGCGGCAGCGACGCACCCACCAGTCAGGCCGCAGGCGCTCCAGCCCTTCGGCCAGTTGTTCGGCCTCGATGTCGCTGGCGCACAGGGCGAAGCAGGTGGCTCCAGAGCCCGACATCTGGGCGACCAGGGTCTCAGGCTCGCCACGCAGGGCGTTCAGCACATCCCCGATCTCAGGTGCGATCTGGACGGCGGCGGCTTCAAGATCATTGCGCAGCAGGCTGACCCAGCCGGCGACCTCTTCCACCGTCTCAAAGGCTTCGGGCGTCGGCGGCGGGGTCACATCGCCGAACGCGCCCAGGGCGTCGAACCGGCCATAGACGGCGCCGGTCGGCGAGGCGACCCGAGGATTGACCAGAACTGCGGGCATCACCGGCAGGTCCGGCGCCGGGCTCAGGCGCTCTCCCCGCCCCTCAGCCAGGACGGGCGCGCCCCAGAGGCAGGCCGCGCCGTCCGCGCCCAGGCTTGCGGCGAGGTCTTGCAGACGCGCATCAGACATGTCCGGCGCCCAGGCCGCCCGCAAAAGGCGCAACGCCGCCCCCGCGTCGCTGGAGCCACCGCCCAGCCCGGCCGCCACCGGCAGCTGCTTGTCCAGGGCCAGCATGACGGGAGACCGCGGCGCCCGCACCGCCTGGAGCATGGCCAAGGCGGCCCTCTGGACAAGGTTGTCGCCATCGGCCGCGAGGTCCCGGGCGAAGGTCCCGGTCAGGGCGAAGTCCATGGCCTCAGCCGGCGCCAGGGAGACGCGGTCGCCCACATCGGCGAACACCATCAGGGAGCATAGGGGATGGTAGCCCTCCGCCCCGGGCGGCCCGACGTGCAAGAACAGATTCACCTTGGCGGGGGCGAAGGCCTGACCGAACATCGGATCGCCTAGCGAGCGATGGTGCTAGGCGCAGGCTCGGCCGCGGCCTGGGCGGCCGCCCCGGCGGCCCCAGGCCCGACGCCCGAGGCCAGCTTGGCCTCAGCATCCGCCCGGATCTTTGCATCAGGCTCAAGGGTCAGCACCCTACGCCACTGGAACACCGCCTCGTCCCGGCGGCCCACCTGCCAGTAGGCGTCGCCCAGGTGATTGTTGATCTCCGGATCGCCAGCCTCCAGGCCGACCGCCTCCTCCAGGATCTCCACGGCCTTCTCGTACTGGCCGAGGCGATAGTAGCCCCAGCCCAGGCTGTCGATCATGGCGCCTGAGCGGGGATTGGCGTCCACGGCCGCCTGGACCATGGCCAGGGCCTCTTCCAGCCGCTCTCCCCGATCGATCCAGCCATAGGCGAGATAGTTCAGTATGTCGGGCTCGTCGGGATTGAGCGCCAGAGCCGCCTGCAGGTCGGCCTCGGCGCGGGGCCAGTCGCCCATGCGCTCATAGGCCGCGCCACGGGCGAACAGCAGCCGCCAGTCCGGTTCGGGGCTGGACTCCACCAGCTGGTTCAGCGGCGCGATGGCGGCCTCATAGCGCTCATTGCTGCGCAGCAGATCGGCGAGGGTCAGCAGCGCCGTGGGATCGCCCCCCTCCGCGGCCCGGGCGGCGGTGTCGAGGGCCGCGTCGATGTCACCGGCGCCCTGGAGGCTCCAGGCCAGCTTGCTCTGAGCGGCGGCGTAGTCGGGGTGGTCCTTCGGCACGCGACCATAGGCGGAACGGGCGGCCTCTACGTCGCCGGCGGCCCCCATCAGGTCACCGACCATCATCCAGGCGTCCATGCGCTCCGGATCCAGACGCAGGGCCAGGCGCACATAGGCCAGGGCGAACTGGCTCTGGCGGGCGGCCAGCATGGCCGCGGCCGGCGTCAGAATGGCCTGGGCCGCCCCCTGGCGCACGCTCGGCGCGGGCGGCGCGGCGCGGCGGGCCAGGGCCCGCTCCCGGGCCAGAGACAGCGCTACGTCCCGGCGATAGGTCGCCAACGCCCGGTCGTAAAGCGCCACCGCATCGGTGCGGCGACCGCGACGCTCCAGGAACTCGCCATAGGCCAGGACCAGCATGGGCGGGGCGTCAGGCCCCTCGGTCAGGGCCTTGAAGTCCGTCTCGGCCTCGTCATAGCGGCGCACCCGCTCATACTGGTGCGCCTGGCCGAGCATGCCGAAATACTCCACGAGCTTGTCGCCGGGCACGTCGGGACGCCGGGTGGCCAGATCCATGTCACCGGCCTGGGCGGCCGCCCAGGGGGTCAGCAGGGCTGCAGCCGTCCGGTGGGGGAAGCCGATCTCCTCGGAGGTCAGGAGCCTGTAGGCGGCGTCGCCTCGACCGGCGGCCAGGGCGTCCACGGCCAGGACCAGCCGGCCCAGGCGCTTGGCGCCTTCAGAAGCCTCATCGCCCACCGGCGCCATGGCAGCGGCTTTTTCGATCTCCCCGCTCAGCACCGCGGCGGTGAAGGCCCGCTCGGAGATAAGACCGGGGGTCTCGTCGCTGCGGGTGGCGCGCTCGAAGTAGTCGGCGGCCTGCCGGCTCTCGCCGTCATTGAGCGCCGCCTGCCCCGCCAGGAACAGGCCATAGGGCGAACGGGCCTCAGCCCCCCCGGCCGGAGCCGAGGGACTGGCGCAGGCCGCCAGGAACAGAACAGGGACCGTCACGGTCAGAGAACGAAGGCGCATCCCCGCAGGGTTTCCTTTTCCGGCCCCCGCCGCAAGCGCGACGACGGCTCACATATTGGGATAGTTCGGCCCGTCCCCACCCTGAGGCGTCGTCCAGACGATGTTCTGCGACGGATCCTTGATGTCGCAGGTCTTGCAGTGGACGCAGTTCTGGAAGTTGATCTGGAACTTCGGGTTCTGTCCGGCCTCGTCGTAGAGGACCTCATACACACCCGCCGGGCAATAGAGCCGGGCCGGCTCGCCGAACCGGGGCAGATTGACCGAGATCGGGATCGCCGGGTCCTTCAGCCGCAGGTGGGCGGGCTGGTTCTCGTCGTGGTTGGTGGCCGACAGGAAGACCGAGGACAGCTTGTCGAAGCTGATCTCGTTGTCGGGCTTCGGATAGACGATCGGCTTGTAGTCCTTGGCCAGGCCCGTGGATTCCGCGTCGGTCTTGCCGTGCTTCAGGGTGCCCCAGGGCGACCAGCCACCGAACAGGGTGGCGATCATCGCGTCCATACCCCCCAGGACCAGGCCCGGGATGGTGCCGAACTTGGACCAGAGCGGCTTGAAGTTGCGGACGTTCCACAGCTCCTTATGGATCGAGGATTTCTTGTAGGCGTCCTCGTAGCTGGTGAGCGCGTCGCCCGACCGGCCCTCGGAAATGGCGGCGAAAGCGGCCTCGGCGGCGAGGATGCCGCTTTTGACCGCGTTATGGCTGCCCTTGATCCGCGGAACATTGACCATGCCCGCCGAGCAGCCGAGCAGCGCGCCACCGGGGAAATAGAGCTGCGGCAGGGACTGGGAGCCCCCTTCGGTAATGGCGCGGGCGCCGTAGGAGATGCGCTTGCCGCCCTCCAGATAACCGCGGATCGTGGGGTGGGTCTTGAAGCGCTGGAACTCGTCGAAGGGCGAAAGCCACGGGTTCTTGTAGTTGAGGTGCAGCACGAAGCCGATGGCCACGTAGTTGTCCCCGAAGTGGTACATGAAGGAGCCGCCGCCGGTGGCGTTATCCAGGGGCCAGCCGAAAGTGTGCTGGGTCAGGCCGGGCTCGAACACGGCGTCAGGGACCTGCCACAGCTCCTTGATGCCGATGCCGAACTTTTGGGGCTCACGGCCCTCGGTAAGGCCGAACTTGGCCTGGATCTGCTTGGCGAGCGAGCCACGAACGCCCTCGCTGATAAAGGTGTACTTGGCGTGCAGCTCGATGCCGGGCTGAAAGTCGCCGGTGGGCTCGCCGTCCTTGCCGATGCCGAACACGCCGGCCACGACGCCCTTGACCGAGCCATCCTCGCTGTAGACCACCTCAGAGGCGGCCATGCCGGGATAGATCTCGACGCCCAGGCTCTCAGCGTGCTGACCTAGCCAGCGGCAGACATTCCCGAGGGAGGCGATGTAGTTGCCGTGGTTCAGCATCCACTTGGGGAAGGGCAGGAAGCTGATGTCCAGCTCCCCCTGCGGGCCGAGCATCACGAACTTGTCGCGGGTGACCTTGGTCTCCAGCGGAACGCCCAGCGCCTTCCAGTCCGGCAGCAGTTCATTGATGCCGCTGGGATCGATGACCGCGCCCGACAGGATGTGGGCGCCGACCTCGGAGCCCTTTTCCAGGACCGCAACGCTGATCTCGGTCCCGGCCTCGGCGGCGAGTTGCTTCAGACGGATGGCGGCCGACAGTCCCGCGGGTCCGGCGCCCACGATGACGACGTCGTATTCCATGGCTTCGCGTTCGACGTCTTCGCTCATGATCCCCTCGGAACTCCATTATGTGACGGTCAGGGCCCCTCACCCTCGCCGACAGCGTTGATCCTTTGGCCGTCTTATCGGAAGGTCGCCCCTACGCGGTCAAGGACAAACCCCGCGAAACTCAAGGATTTCGACCCGCCAGTATGGACCAGTCCGTCCCGCCCGCCCCCGAAATCCTGGCCCATAGCCTGCTCGCCTTCTGGGCCGATGCGGGTGTGGACTGCCTCTATCAGGACGAGCCGACCGACCGCATCGCCGCGGGGTTGAGCCCGCCGCCAAGGCGGGTGGAGCCGGCCCCGACGCCGCTGCGGGCCCCTGGGGCGCAGGGCGGACCCGCCGCCGACGCCGTCACCGAGGCCCGCCAGCTGGCGTCCCAGGCCCAGGACCTCGAAGCCCTGGCTCAGGCGATCGCCGGTTTCGAGGGCTGCCCACTGCGCTATGAGGGCGCGGCCACGCGCTCGGTGTTCAGCCGCGGCCCGGCAGACGCCCCGGTCATGATCATCGGCGAGGGTCCGGGCGGCGACGAGGACGCACGGGGCGAGCCCTTCGTCGGCCGCGCCGGCCAGTTGCTGGACCGGATGCTGGCCGCGGCCGGCCTCACCGACCGGGTGTTCATCACCAATACCGTCTTCTGGCGCCCGCCGGGCAACCGCACGCCGTCGGCCGCCGAACAGGCGGTGTGTGCGCCCTTTGTCGAGCGGGCGATCGCCCTGGTTCAGCCGAAGATGCTGCTGCTGGTGGGGGGCGCGTCAGCCAAGACCATGCTGAAGCGCGACGAAGGCATTCTGGCCATGCGCGGGCGCTGGTTCGAGTGGCGGGCCGAAGACGAAAGCCTCGAACTGCCTGCCATGCCGACGCTTCACCCGGCGTTTCTGCTTCGTCAGCCGGCAGCCAAGAAGAAAGCGTGGAGCGATCTCGTGTCTCTGGTGCAGAGGCTTGATCGCCCGGAGCGTCCCCACTAGACCGGAGGCTGAGCTTCGAGAAAAGGGCCACGGAACCGCTGCGGCATGTCGGCGGACGTGGAAGGTCGCATGACGACATCGACGCGAAGGCAGGTCTTCGGCCTGGGTCTGGGCGCCATGGGCGCGGCTATGGCCGCGGGCGCGGCGACCCCCGCCTGGGCCGCGCCCCAGGTGCTTAACCCCTGGGATCTCGCCCGTTATCGCGCCGCCTTCGCCGCCGTCGACCGGGGCGATTTCATCGACGCCCAGATGCACCTGGTGGAGCTGAAGGACCGCAGCTTGGCTGGCCACATCGCCCTGCGCCAGCTGATGCACCCCACCGCCCACACATCGTCCTACCAGGAACTCAGCGGCTGGCTGGCCGCCTATTCTGACCTGCCCGGCGCCGAGCGGGTCTACGCCCTGGCGATCAAGCGCCGTCCGCCCGGCGCGCCGGCGCCCCCGGCCCCCGTGGTCAACGGGCTTGACTGGGGCCGGGTGGAGAGCGCCGCCCAGCGGGTCGGCGGGCGGCTGAATTCCGACAAGGGCCGCGCCGCCCGCCAGGCCTTCTATGGCGGCGACGTCACCCGCGCCTTCGATCTCGCCGGCGAGTCCGGCGAGCGGTGGATCGCCGGCATGGCCGCCTACCGCATGGGCCGCTTCGAGGAGGCCGAGGGCTTCTTCAGCGCCGTCGCCCGTGATCCCGAAGAAGGCGAGTGGCTGCAGGCCGGCGCCGGCTTCTGGGCCGCCCGCGCCGCCGGCCGGGACGAAGACGCCGATCGGGCCTCAGCCCACCTTCGGGTGGCCGCCCGCCATCCCCAGACCTTCTACGGCATGATCGCCGATCGTCGCCTAGCCCTCTCTGGCGACGATTCCGCCCCCCTTCGCCTGTCGCAGGACACGTCCCGGGCGCAGCTGTTCCGCGCCAGCGGCAGAGGCGCCGACAGCATCGACATCGTCCGCTTCGCCAAGACTGAGCCCCGCGCCCACCGCGCCGTGGCGCTTTCCCAACTGGGCCTGTCCCTGGAGGCCGGCCTGGAACTTCGCGCCGGCCTGATGCTGGCCAAGACCGAGGCCGAGCGCAGCCGCTGGACCACGCTCGCCCTGGCTCTCAATGCGCCCCTGACGTCGCAGGCCGACACCTCCCGCGGCCGGATGCGGGCGACCTTCGCCTATCCGACCCCGACGCTGGAGCCCAAGTGGGGCTTCACCATCGACCGGGCCCTGGTCTACGCCATCGTCCATCAGGAGAGCCGGTTCAATCCTGCGGCGGTGTCCCCCGCCGGCGCCGTCGGCCTGATGCAACTGATGCCCGAAGCCGCCGCCCGCGCGGCCGGCGACGACAAGCTGCGCAGTGACATGACCCCGCTGTTCGACCCCGCCTTCAACCTGCGGGTCGGCCAGGACTATCTGACCTGGCTGATGGAGCGCGGCGTTGGCTATGATCTGCTGCAGGTCGTCGCTGCCTATAATGGCGGCCCCGGCACGCTTCAAAAGACCGTGGCCATGGTCGGCGAGCAGGCCGACAGCCTGCTGGTCATCGAGTGCCTGCCGTCGGTCGAGACCCGCAACTATGTGGAAAAGGTCGTGGCCGCCTATTGGGCCTATCGCGACCACTTCGGCGAAACCTCGCGCACCCTGGATGCTGCGGCCCGCGGCGCGCGCATCATCGACGCGAGGCTGGATTTCAACGGCGCGATGAAGTTCTAGGCCAGCCGGACCGCGTTGCGCCCGAACTGAGCCAGCAGGACCTTCAGGTCCCCCTGGGTCCCGCCGAAGTCCCGGGTCCGGATCAGCAGGCCTGCATTGCGAGCCTGCCGTCGGCCGGCGAACCAGCCCGTCTTCAGCGGCGGCAGCACCAGGGCCGGGCGGGTCGCCCGCGAACTGTGATCGGCGACGATCTCGATCCAGCGGCTGGGAAAGCGCATCTCCGGGGCGACGATCAGCAGCCAGTTGCCCTTGGCGACGGCGGCGGCCGCGGCAATGGAGCCCCGGAGCAGCGTGGCGCCCGCGTCCTCGCAGAGGGCGACCGTGGCCGGGTCAGCGTCTCCATCGGCGACGATGACGTCCCGCACCAGTCCGTCGACGGCGGCCGGCACCAACGCGGCGAGCAGGCCCGCCAGGGGCTCGGCGGAATCATGGGCAGGCACGATGACGGTGATCATGGCGCCAAAGGGGACGGTTCTGGCGCCGGGTCAAGATCGTTCTTGTTATGTTCCACTCCTCGCCCTAGACTGGGCTGGTGGTCACCTTCACCCAGCAGATCCGCGGCCGAGGCGCGCGCACCAACGCCAGCAGCCGGTTTGAGAGCCGTAAGCTGGAGGCGTTCGACGACGGCTGGACCCTGGACGACGAGGCGCCCGCCCAGCTGCAGACCCATGTCCTGCCGGACAGGGCCAAGACCATCATCGCGCGCAACACCAGCCCCGATGTCGGTTTCGACCGCTCGATCAATCCCTATCGCGGCTGCGAGCATGGCTGCATCTATTGCTACGCCCGGCCCGCCCACGCCTTCCTCGGTCTGTCGCCCGGCCTCGATTTCGAGAGCCGGCTGTTTTTCAAGCCTGACGCCGCGGCCCTTTTGGAGAAGGAGCTGTCTGCGCCGCGGTATGTTCCTCGGGTGATCCACATCGGCGGCGACACCGATCCCTATCAGCCTATCGAGCGCCAACAGCGGGTGACCCGGCAGGTGCTGGAGGTGCTGCAGCGCTTTGGCCATCCCTTCACCATCATCACCAAGTCAGCCCTGATCCTGCGGGACGCCGACATCTTGGGGGACATGGCCGCCCGCGGCCTGACCCGCGTCGCCATCTCGATCACCAGCCTCGAGCGCAAGCTCGCTCGCAGCATGGAGCCCCGCGCGGCCACGCCGGAGCGACGGCTGTCGGCGGTCGAGGGCCTGGCCAAGGCCGGCGTCCCGGTGGTGGTGATGTTCGCCCCGGCCATTCCGGGCCTGAACGACCATGAGATGGAGGCGGTTCTGGAGCGCAGCGCCGCGGCGGGCGCGGTGGGTTCGGGCTATGTGGCGCTCCGCCTGCCCCTGGAGATCAGCGACCTCTTCCAGGAGTGGTTGGCCACCGACCATCCCGACCGGGCCAGCCGCGTCATGTCCCTGGTCCGGCAGATGCGCGGCGGCAAAAACTATGACGCCACGTTTGGCGCCCGGATGAAGGGCCAGGGTCCCGTGGCCCAGATGATGGGCCAGAGGTTCCGGGCCGCGCGGCGGCGTTACGGCCTTGACCGCCCCCTCCCCGATCTGGACCTGACGGCCTTCAAGGTTCCACCGAAGCCCGGCGACCAGGTCGATCTCTTCGGCTAGCGGGAGAAGACGCCGACCAGCTCCACATGCGGCGACCACAGGAACTGGTCGACGGGCAGAACCCGCTCCAGCCGGAAGCCGGCGTCGATCAGGGTCCGCGCATCCCGGGCGAAGGTGGCCGGGGCGCAGGAGACGCCGATCACCCGGCTGACCTTGGAACGCGCGATCTCTCCGGCCTGTTCGGCGGCGCCGGCCCGGGGCGGGTCGAACAGCACCAGGTCGAGCTTCTTCATTTCCTGGGCCAGCAGGGGACGGCGCACCAGATCACGGGCCTCGGCCGTGACGCCCTTCAGGCCCGGCGCATTGGCGACAGCCGCGTTTAACGCCGTGATCGCCGGTGCGGCGCCATCGGCGGCATAGACGGGCGCGACGCCAGCCAGGGCGAAGGTGAAGGTGCCGACCCCACAGAACAGGTCGGCGATCCGATCGGCGCCGGCCGCGGCCTCCACCACGAAGTCGACCATGGCGCTCTCGGCTGCAGGCACCGCCTGCAGGAAGGCGCCGGGCGGCAGGTCGACGCGCACGCCGCTCAGCCGCACTCCAGGGACGGCCTGGTCCATATAGGCGATCTCGCCGTCCATGGAGACCCGGGCGAAGCCGCCGGCGGCGGCCTGCTCGGCCAGGCGCATGCGGGCGTCGGCGGACAGACCGCCGCTCTTGCGCTCGACACCGGTGATGTCGATGTCGAGCCCGTCATCGGTCAGGGTGACGTGCAGGGTCGGCGCAGACTTGGGATGCTCGAAAAGCGGCGCGGCCAGGCGGCGCATGGCCGGCAGGGCGGCGGTGATCTTGGGATCGGAGATCGGACAGACGCTGATGTCCACCAGGTCCCAGGAATTCCGGATCTTATACCCCAGCCGCGCCTCGTCCTTGCGCCCCTGGCGGGCGTGCAGGGCCGCCCGGCGGCGGCTGTACGGGGGCGAGGCGAAGATCGGCAGCACCTCGGTTTCGATATGCTGGCGGGCCAGCGTGCCGATCATCCGGTCGCGCTTCCAGGCCAGATAGGGCTGCATGCCCCAATGCTGCAGGGCGCACCCGCCGCACTGGCCAAAGTGCGGACAGGGCGGCTCGACCCGCTCGGGGCTGGCTGAAAGGATTTCCAGGGTCTTCCGACGCTCGCCCGTCCCGGCGACACGAACCCGCTCGCCCGGCAGGGTGAAGCTGGCGAAGATGGGCCCAGGCGCCATGCCGTCGCCCTCCCCGCCCATCTCGGTGATGGTGACCTCAGACTCCGGGGCGGGGCCGGCAGGAGGGCGGGTCGAGGTGCGGCGGATCGGTTTGGAACTTCGCATCCCCAGGGCCATTCCACATTTCGACGCCGGACGCCACGACTGGGGCGTCGCAGGGCAAGATGAACGAAGATGAACGACCCGCTCAACGGCCGTTCAGATAAGCGCCGCCATATTGACGATCGACAAGGACGAGGCCCGGCCCCGTCCACGATTTCCGCTCAAGGGAGAGCTTCGATGTCCACCCGTTCCACCATCGCCAAGGGCGCCGTCGCCGCGGTTGCGGGCGTCGCCACTCTCGCCGCCGCCGCCGTCGCCCCGACCGCGGCTTCGGCCCAGTCCTACGGCTATTACGGCCAGACCCAGGGCAATACCTATTACGACCCCTGCCGCCGCGACCAGACCAACCGCAGCACGGCCGGCGCCCTCATCGGCGGCGCGCTGGGCGCGGTGATCGGCTCCAACGCCGCGGCCGGCGGCGTGCGCACCGAAGGCGCTCTGCTGGGTGGGGCGCTCGGCGCGGCGGCCGGCGCGGCGGTCGGCAACCGGGCTGCGGCCTGTGCGCCGGGCTATGACAACCGCACGACGCAGAACAGCCACTACGGGAACGGCGGCTATTACGACCAGAACCGCTATGGCCAGGGCTACGGCCAATCCTATGGCCAGCCGCAGTACCAGGGCGGCTACTATCAGAGCGGCGCGGCCCCCGGCTATTACGGCTCGTCCTATGACAGCAACCGTTATGGCTACTCGGCCTCGAGTTCGTCCTACGGTCAGGCCTATGACCGCCATGGCCGCACCTATTCGGTGGCTCAGCGCCCCGGCGCCGATGGCTGCAGCATCGCCGAGAGCCCGATCTACATGCCCGATGGCACGACTCAGAAGCGGTTCGTCCGCGTCTGCCGCGATAATTCGGGACGCTATCAGGTCGTCGACTAGACCTGATCCCTGCTACGGGATGGGCCGTCTGCCTTCGGGTGGGCGGCCTTTTTCATGGCCGATCAGGCGGGTTTCGTCGCCCAGACGAGAAACTCGATATTGCCGTCGCCGCCGGTGATGGGACTGAGGGCGGTCGCCTGCACCTCCCAGCCTGAGGCCGTCAGGAAGGTCTGAGCCTCCGAAAGGGCGCGGGCGCGGGCGGCCTCATCCTTGACCACGCCGCCCTTGCCGACCAGGGCCGGACCGACCTCGAACTGCGGCTTGACCAGGACCACAAGATCCGCGCCCGGCGCCGCCAGGTCCAGCGCCCTGGGCAGCGCTTTGGAGAGGCTGATGAAGCTGACATCGCAGACGACGAGGTCAGGGACGAACCCCAGGCGAGGCTCGTCCAGGTCCCGGGCGTCGGTCGCCTCCAGACTGTGAATCCGCGGGTCACCGGCGACCTTGGGATGGAGTTGCCCCCGCCCCACATCGACGGCGCAGACGCGGGCGGCGCCCCGGCTGAGGCACACCTGCGTGAACCCCCCGGTAGACGCCCCCACATCGAGCACTAACCGCCCCTCGACGGCGATCGGCCAGAGCTCCAGAGCATGGGCGAGCTTCAGCGCCGCGCGACCGACCCAGGGATGGGCCGGCTCGGCGATGATCTCAGCTTGTTCATCGAGAAGATCGGACGGCCGAGCGACCGCCGCCCCGCCGGCCAGGACCCGGCCCGCCTCGATGGCGGCCCGGGCCTTGGCGCGGCTGTCGAACAGGCCGCGCTCGACCAGCAGCAGGTCGGCGCGCTTGCGGCCCATGGATCAGGCGTCGGCCTTGTCCTCGAACAGCTTCTTGAGCTCGTTCTTGAGGATCTTGCCGTTGGCGTTGCGCGGCAGGGTCTCGTGCCAGAACTTGACCGCGATCGGCACCTTGAAGGCCGCCAGGTGCTCGGCCACATGGGCCCGCAGCTCCTGCTCCGTCACTTCGGCGCCGGGCTTCAGGGTGACCACTGCGGCCGGCTCTTCCCCGAGCGTGCGATGAGGCACGCCGACAATGGCGGCGTCCATAATGGCCGGATGGTCATAGAGGACGTTCTCGACCTCGACGCAGTAGATGTTCTCGCCGCCACGGATGAGCATGTCCTTGGCCCGGTCGATGATGAAGCAGAAGCCTTCCTCATCCAGCCGCGCCAGGTCGCCGGTGCGGACCCAGCCATCGACGAAGGTCTGGGCGGTGGCCTCGGGCTTGTTCCAATAGCCCTTCACCACCATCGGCCCCTTGGCCCACAGCTC
Organism: Phenylobacterium sp.; assembly: GCF_030693405.1. GTDB lineage: Bacteria > Pseudomonadota > Alphaproteobacteria > Caulobacterales > Caulobacteraceae > Phenylobacterium. The sequence continues at coordinate 10,420 of NZ_JAUYAW010000007.1, read as the reverse complement.
ACCCACCGCGCCGATGGGAAGCTCGGTCACGCCATCAGCCGGATCGACGATTTTCAACTCGGCCACCGGGGCGGCCGGACCGCAGCTATCGGGACGGTGGGTGTAGTCCTCAGCGCCATTGCTGGTGACGGTGGCGCAGGTCTCGGTCATGCCCCAGCCCTGACCGGGCTGCGACTTGGGGAAGGTCTCGCTGAGCCGGCGGACCAGTTCGGGCGCCGAGGGCGCGCCGCCATAGGCCACGGATTCCAGGGACGACAGATCGTAATTGGCCCGGGCCGGGTGCTCGATCAGCTGCCAGGCGATGGTCGGCACGCCGCCGGCCGACTGGATCTTCTCGCGCTCGATCAGCTCGAAGGCCCGGACCGCGTCCCACTTGTGCATCATCACCAGCTTGGCTCCGGCGAACAGGCTGGGGTTCAGGACCGCGAAGCAGCCCGTCACATGGAAGAAGGGCACCGAGATCAGGGACGAGCGCTGCGGACCGTCCGGATCCGGCGCCGGCGGCATTTCACCGCGACGCAGGAACCGCCGCGCGCCGGCGCAGGCGGCGGTGAGAATGTTGGAGTTGACGCCACGGTGGGTGCCGAGCGCGCCCTTGGGCTTACCCGTGGTGCCCGAGGTGTAGAAGATGGTCGCGTCATCGTCCTGGTCGATGACCACGTCGGGCAGCGCGATGTCGGGCAGGCCGCTCCAGCTGTTGGCCTCGCCCAAGATGTCCTCAAGCTTGGTGACATCGGGGTGGGCGATCTCGTCGGACTCCCGCGAGACATAGACCCGCACCAGGTCAGGGCAGTTGGGCAGGTGCTCGGTGAGGCGTTCATAGCGCTCGGCGTCCAGGACGACGATCTTGGCGCCGGAATCGGTGAGGCCGTATTCCAGCTCGGGCCCGGTCCACCAGGCGTTGAGCGGCGTGACGATCGCGCCCAACGAGGCGCCGGCATAGAAGGCCACAACCCATTCGGGCAAATTGCGCATAACGATGGCGACGCGGTCACCCTTGGTCACGCCGCGGGCGGCGAATTCCTTGGCGAGATTGGCCACCGCCCGGTGAAAGGCCTCGAACGAGACGCGCTCATCCTCGTAGACCAGGAAGATTCGCTCCCCGTGGGCGCGGCCAGCCTCGACCACCGAACGCAGCGACGGCGGCGAGTTCTTCCAGGACTTCATGGTCACCCCGCGGACGGTGACCTCTTCCATCTCGAACGGAACGCCGGGTGCGGTCAGCAGGGCGTGGGCGTCGGCGATGGACATGGCAGGCCAGCCGGGAGGCAGAGCGGCCTCGGTCATGAGCGTTCTCCTAATGCTGCGCAGGGGTCAGACAGCCCCCGCATCTTCCTGGGTGAACAAGCATAACCTGAGACCGGTGGCAAACATGTGTTCGTCACGATCGCACTCAACCTGCGGCGGCGGGCCGCAGGGCCTCGAAGGATGTCGTTAATGACCAATCGCTCAGGTACGAGGCCAACCTAGGAGCGCGCCCCATGGACTCTCCCATCGCCGCACGCCTTACAGCCCTGCGGCGGCTGAACATCGTGGAGACCGAGCCGGAGGCGTCCTTCGATTCGCTCGTCAGCCTGGCGGCGCAGATCTTCGCTGCGCCCTACAGCGCCTTCTCGCTCCTGGACGGCGATCGCCAGTGGTTCAAGGCCCGTGTGGGGATCATTCCCACTGACACGCCGATCGACATCTCCTTCTGCACCCATGCCCTCGCCTCTGGCGCACCGGTCTATGAGATCCTCGACGCCGCCGCCGACCCCCGCTTCGACGGCAATCCGCTGGTCTGGGGTGAGACGCGCCTGCGCTACTATGCGGGCGCCCTGATCCGATGCCCTTCAGGCGAGCCCGTCGGGACCCTGTGTGTCCTGGACACCGTTCCGCGCGCACCGATGAACGCCTTGGGACGCAGCCAGATGAGAAGTCTGGCTGACGCGATCGAAGATGCGCTCCGACTGCGGGTCCAACTCAATCTGCAACGGGAGACCGAGGCCCGGCTGATCCAGTCGGAGGCGAGCTACCGGATGCTGGCCAACCATTGCCACGACATCCTGGTGCGCACCGATCGCCACGGGACGATCTCCTACGCGTCGCCCTCGACCCAGATCCTGGGCTATTCGCCAGACGAAGTCCTCGGTCGAAACTTGGTCGATTTCGTCTCAAGCGACCACCACGAGGCGGTTGTCTCCGGCTTGGCGAAGCTGTTTGACCCCACCGCACCCGGCTTTGATCCCGCCTCCCCGCGGGAGGTGATGCAGCGGCCCTACCCCGCTCAGACCCGCACAGGAGAAACGATCTGGCTGGAAGGCGCGTCCACGGTGGTGCGGGACGCCGCAGGCCAGCCATCCGAGCTGATCAGCGTCTACCGCGATGTGACCGCCCAGCGCGCGCTTCAGCAGAGGCTGGAGGCGGCCGTGGAGGCCAAGGCCGCCTTCCTGGCCAATATGAGCCACGAGCTGAGGACGCCCCTGACCAGCATTCTCGGCTTCACCGCGCTGCTGCAGCAGACCAGCCTGCCGGCGCCGGCCGAAAGCCATGTCCGCCGCATCGCCATCGCCGGCGACGCCCTGCTGGCCCTGATCAACGATATCCTTGACGTCTCCAAGCTGGAGGCCGGCCAGATCGAACTGGAGCTGAACGCCGCCGAGGTACCGGCCCTGGTGGAAGATGTGCGGGAAATCCTGTCCGTCCAGGCGTTCGTGAAGGGGGTCAGTCTGCAGGTCATCGATGACCTGCCCCGCCCCAGACGTCAGGTCGACAGTCTGAGGCTTCGCCAGATCCTGCTGAATCTGGTGGGCAATGCTGTGAAATTTACCGATCGCGGCGCGGTCCGGGTGCATCTCACGGAGGCCGGCGCGTCGGGCGACCGCCTTCGGATCGAAGTCATCGACAGCGGTCCTGGCCTGTCTGAAGCCCATCGCAAACGCCTCTTCCAGCGGTTCGTCCAGGGGGATTCCAGCGTGACCCGCCGGCACGGCGGCTCAGGGCTCGGCCTGGCGATCTGCCGCGAGCTGGTGGAGCTCATGGGTGGACAGATCGGCGCAGAGAGTCGGGATCAGCCCGGGGCCTGCTTCTGGGTGGAAATCCCGGCTCCGGCCGTGTGCCCAGCCCAGGCGAAGATCGCTGACGGGGGCCGCGACGGCGAGGCGCTCCAGCTGACAGGCCGGGTGCTCATCGTGGATGACCACCCCATCAATCGCGAACTGGTGCGCCTCTTCCTGTCCAGTCCCGGGGTGGTCACCGCGGAGGCCGACAATGGGCGGGCGGCTATCGAGCGAGCCAGTGTCGAACATTTCGACCTGATCCTGATGGACGTGAACATGCCGGTGATGGACGGCCTGGCGGCCGCCAGCGCCATCCGCACCAGCTGCCCGTTGAACGCCGACACGCCTATTGTCGCCCTGACCGCCCAGACGGGGGCCGAGATCGAGCAGAAGTGCTTCGACGCCGGCATGGACGCGGTGCTCGCCAAGCCGATCGCCCAGCGTGACCTGCTGGCCCTCGCGGCCCAGGCGATGACGCCGGGCGGCCAAGACGCCCGGGACGCCGCGGCCTAGACGCGATCAGCCGACGCCGGACAGACGCTGCAGGGCGGCCTCAAGCTTGGCCTTGGCGGCCTCCGCCTCGGCCAGACGCTCGCGGTTCTCCTCGACCACCTCCTCAGGCGCGCGGGCGACGAAGTCGGCATTGCCCAGCTTCTTGGCCGTCCGCTCCACGTCCGAGGCGAGCGTGGCGATCTCCTTCGTCAGGCGCGCGCGCTCGGCGGCCAGGTCGATGAAGGCCGCGACCGGCAGGGCGAGCGTCGCGCCCTCCACCACAAACGGGATGGCGCCGTCCGGGGCGCGCTCCGCCATCTGGACGCTGGCCACCCGCAGGGTCTGACAGATCACCGGGGCCGAGCGCTCCAGGACGTCCCGCTGGGCGGGGCTGGCCTCGATGACCAGCAGGTCGGGCCGGGCGCCGGGGGGGACATTCAGTTCGGCCCGCACCGAGCGGCCTTCGCTGACGGCGGCGATGATCAGGCCGATCTCGGCCTCGGCCGCCTTGTCGATCAGGTCCTCGCCGAGCTTGGGCCAGGGCGCGGTCATCAGGAAGCCCTGATGGTTGCGCGCCGCCCCCTCGCCCGCCGTCTGCACCCAGAGCTCTTCGGTCAGGAAGGGCATGATCGGGTGCAGCAGGGTCAGGATGACGTCCAGAGCCCAGGCGGCGGTGGCCTGGGTCTCGGCCTTGGCGGCGGCGTCCTCGCCGTTCAGCAGCGGCTTGGCGAGCTCGACATACCAGTCGCAATAGACGTTCCAGATGAAGCGGTAGAGCAGGCCCGCGGCCTCATCGAAGCCGCAGCCGTCCAGGGCTTTGGTCACCGCCTGGCTGGTGCGCGCAGCCTCGCCGACGATCCAGCGGTTGAGCGGAACCTGCAGGGCGGCAGGGTCGAAGCCCTCGGCCCGGGCGCAGCCATTCATCTGGCAGAAGCGCGTGGCGTTCCACAGCTTGGTGCCGAAATTCCGATAGCCTTCAATGCGCTGGCGCGAGAGCTTGATGTCCCGGGCCTGGCCCGACATGGCGGTCAGGGTGAAACGCAGGGCGTCGGCGCCGAACTCGTCCACCAGCTCCAGCGGGTCCAGGACATTGCCCTTGGACTTGGACATCTTCTTGCCCTCGGCGTCGCGGACCAGAGCGTTGATGAAGACCCGCTTGAAGGGAACTTCGCCGGTGAAGTGGATGGCCTGCATCATCATCCGGGCGACCCAGAAGAAGATGATGTCGAAGCCGGTGATCAGGGTGTGGGTCGGATAGAACCGCGCCAGGTCGCTGGTCTTGTCCGGCCAGCCCATGGTGGAGAACGGCCACAGGCCTGAGGAGAACCAGGTGTCGAGGACGTCCTCGTCCTGCTTCAGGGTCTCGTCGCGGCCATAGTGCTCCCGGGCGGCGGCGCGCGCCTCCTCCTCGGTCTCGGCGACGAAGGGCTTGCCGTCCGGACCATACCAGGCCGGGATGCGATGGCCCCACCAGAGCTGGCGGGAGATGCACCAGGGCTGGATGTTCCGCATCCATTCGAAATAGGTCTTGTCCCAGTTGCGGGGCTCGAAAACCGTCCGCCCCTCCTCCACTGCCTTGATGGCGGGGCCAGCTAGGGTCTTGGCGTCGACGTACCATTGGTCGGTCAGATAGGGCTCGACCACGGCGCCGGAGCGGTCCCCGTGCGGGACCACATGGCGGGTCTTCTCGATCTCGCGCAGCAGGCCGAGCGCTTCGAACGCTTCGACCACCTTCTTGCGGGCGGCGAACCGGTCCAAGCCGCGGTAGTCTTCCGGCGCGTTGTCGTTGATCTTCGCGAAGTCGTCGAAGACGTTGATAACGGGCAGGTTGTGGCGCTTGCCCACCTGGAAGTCGTTGAAGTCGTGGGCAGGCGTTATCTTCACCGCGCCGGAGCCCTTTTCCGGGTCGGGGTATTCGTCGGCGATGATCGGGATCGGCCGGTTAACGATCGGCAGCCGAACAGCCTTGCCCACGAGGTGCTTGTAGCGCTCATCATCGGGATGGACTGCCACGGCGGTGTCACCAAGCATGGTTTCGGGCCGGGTTGTGGCGACGACGATCTCGCCGGAGCCATCCTCCAGCGGATAGGCGAAGTGCCAGTAGTGGCCGTCGACCTCGCGCTGCTCGACCTCGATGTCGGAGATGGCGGTCTGGAAATGGGGGTCCCAGTTCACGAGCCGCTTGTCGCGATAGATCAGGCCTTCCTTGTGGAGCTGGACGAACACCTTACGGACGGCGGCCGACAGACCTTCGTCCAGGGTGAACCGCTCGCGGCTCCAGTCACACGAGGCGCCCAGGCGGCGCAGCTGGTTGACGATGGTCCCGCCAGACTTGGCCTTCCACTCCCAGATCTTCTCGACGAAGGCCTCGCGGCCCATGTCGCGGCGGCTGATGTTCCCGGCCTCGGCCAGCTGGCGCTCGACGATGTTCTGGGTGGCGATGCCCGCATGGTCGGTGCCGGGCAGCCACAGCGCGGCCTTGCCCCGCATCCGCTCGAACCGGATCAGCACGTCCTGCAGCGTATTGTTCAGCGCATGGCCGATGTGCAGGGAGCCGGTGACGTTCGGCGGCGGGATGACGATGGAGAACGGCTCGGCGTTCGGATCGTCGGTGGGGGCGAACGCGCCCGACTGCTCCCAGGCCTCATAGAGGCGGGGCTCGGCGGTCTTGGGATCGAAGGTCTTTTCAAGCATGGCGGATCAGGGGGTCCATACAGGCCCGCGCATTTGCGCGAAAGCCGGATGCTGCGCCGAAACGAACGAACCCGCCCTGACGGGGCGGGTTCGGCGACTCGCACGCCCGTGGGGCGTGAGAGACAGATAGATTAGCGTACGCGACCGCGGGCGATGCGCTCGACCTCTTCGCGGACCGAGGCCTCGACGATCTGCGGCAGGTTGTCGTCCAGCCACTGCTTGAGTAGCGGGCGGAGCATTTCGCGGACCACGTCCTCAAGGGTGCGGTCGGAGTGCGGCATGCCGATCGCCGCCGACAGTTGACCGAAGGCCGAGGCCGCAGCCGTGGCCGCCGTCTGGCTGAGCAGCCCCTCATCATCACCACGGCTGACCGGCTCGTAGCTGGACGGCGGCGAATAGACGGCCGACTCAGGCTCCGACGAAGCCGGCGCAGAGGTGGGGCTGTAGACGTCCAGGTCGCCGACCTGATCGACCCGCTCGGTGAGTTCGAGGGCGTCGTCTTCCGGCTCGGGCTCAGGCGCGGACGCCTCATAGGCCGGCGCAGGTTCCGGCTCAGGCTCAGGCTCGTAGGTCGACTCGGGCTCGGGCGCGGCGGCCTCCGCCGGCGCCTCCTCGGCCTTCGCCTCGTCCGCAGGCGCGTCGTCCTCCGAAATGATGCGGCGAATGGAGGCGAGAATCTCCTCCATCGTCGGTTCTTGGGAGGTTTGATCGGACATGGGGCGCGCCGTTTTGAATGCGGTAGGGAATCCGTGCGCCAGCCTAGGCGCGATGGAGCGATCCTGCAATTTCAGCTTTGCGACGCAAGACCGATAAGACCGCCGGGGGCGCCTATTGCGGCGCGCCGGCCGTGCTCATGGGCGCGTCCCGCGCCAGTTGCTCAGGTTGCGGCGTGAAGACGGAGTCGACGAGGGCGATCGGCTCCTCCCACGGCGTCCAGCCCCAGGCGTAGCGCAGGCCCCGGGAATTGGCCGTGGCGTCGTAGATGTCGAGCTGAGGCGCGAGATTGGCGGCGTCCAGGCGTCCCACCGCCGACAGGACCGAAGCGGCGGCGACATACTCGTCCCGCCGGGCCGAGATCTGGGCCAGCTCAGCGGCGCGGAGTTCCTGTTCGGCGTTCAGCACATCGATCGTGGTGCGCAGGCCGACCTGCTGCTCTTGACGCACCCCCTCGGCGGCGATGCGCGCGGCGCGGACCTGGACGTCGGTGGAGCCGATATTGGCCCGGGCGGCCAGAAGCTGGCTCCAGGCCTGGGTGACATTCTGCAAGGCGCTGCGGCGCGCCTGCTCGACGGTGAGCTCGCTGGCGTTCTCGCGTTCGCGGGCCGCCCGCACACGGGAGTTGTTCAGGCCGCCGGTAAAGATCGGCACGGTCAGGGTCGCGCGCCCCGTCACGTTGCGCGAATAGTCCGAAGGCTCGAAGGGATCGGCCAGGCCGCTCCAGCCGACGCTGCCGGTCAGCGACAGGTTCGGCATGCGCTCGGCCCGGGCGGCGGCGACGCGGGCGCCGGCGGCCTGGGCGTTGTAGCGGGCCTGGCGGAGCTGGGGATTGTTGCGTTCCGCCGCCTCATAGGCCTGATCTACCGTGGCGGGCAGCACCGCGGTGAGCGGCGGCTCGGGCGCAAGGTCGCCGGGGTTCTGACCAACGATGGCGGCGTAGCCCGCCCGGCTGATCGCCAGCTGGGCTTCGGCCGAGCGCATCTGCGCCTCGGCCGCCGCCAGACGGGCCTGCGCCTGAGCGACGTCTGTGCGGGTGATTTCGCCGACCTCGAAGCGCGCGTCGGTCTCTTCCAGCTGCCGGGTCAGGACCTGAACATTGTCCTGGCGGATTCGCAGGGCTTCCTGGTCACGGCGAACGTCCACATAGGCGACGATCACGCCGCCCAGGACCTCGGCCTCGATCCGTCGCAAATTTTCCTGGCCGGCGAAGACATCGGCCTGCGCTGCGGAGACCGCCGCACCGACCCGGCCGCCGGTCCAGACCGGCTGGGTCAGGTTGAGCCCGGCGGTCCCGGAATTACCCTCATCGATCCCGCCGACGGAGGTGTCGGGGATGCCGTCGCCATTCAGATCGACCAGCTGACGGGGGGTGCGGGTTTCGGTGTACTGGCCTGAGGCCGAGGCGCTGAGCGACGGGCGCCATCCTGACCTGGCCTGGACGATGCTCTCGTCGAGCGCCCGCAGGGAGGCCCGCTGGGCCTGCAAGGTCGGGTTGGTTTCGTAGGCCAGCGCAATAGCATCGGCCAGGGACTCGGCGGACGCAGGTCCTCCAAACGACAGGCCCGCAGTGAATACGGCGGCCAGCAAGGCTCCGCGACGGCTGATGAACATGCGTAGTCCCCGACTCAGGCCCCGATGGGACCCCGATTAAGGCAGTGTGTCTCTGCGACCTATATGGCCCGCGGTTTTCAACTCGGCCAGGGGTCGCAACCTTAAGCTTTTTTCACGCGTGGCTTTCGCACGTGTTTCAGCACGCCTCAGAAAGCAAATCCTTGCTCAGGCTCAAAACCACCGAGGTAGCTGGGGGTCGCATCGAAGATTTCCCGCCGGGCGAGGCCCGTGGGGCTCTGGGTGTAGACCACCGCCTTGCCCACCGGGCCGATACGCTCGATCACCGCCAGCCGTCCGCCAGGCGCCAGCGCCCCGGTCCAGGCGTCGGGGGTGCGGGCCACCGCCCCCTCGCAGATGATGACGTCATAGGTCCCGGCCTTGGGCGAGGCCAGGTCGTCCCCGTCCAGACGTTCGACGCTCAGGCCCGCGTGCTCGAGCACAGCCGCGCCATAGGGGGCGGCGATGGCCAGGGCCTTCTGGCCCGGCGCTATGGCCAGGGCGTGCAGCAGCTTGGCCACGTCCCGCGGCGCCAGCAGGGCGCGGCCGGGACCATAGGGGACCTCTGCGTCGGCATAGGCCAGGAAGGCCTTGCCCGGCGGCAGCAGGGCTTCCCGGGGAATGACCCGCATGGCGTCCTGAACCCGGAGATCGGTCACGTCATTGGTGCGGACCTGACTGTCGACCATGTTCAGGCGGGCGGCGGAGAAGTCGACCATGTGACCTCGGGAGCGTGCAGGTGAAGCGCGCTTATAGGTCCGGCCCGGACCGGAGCGCAATCACCCCCTGCAAGAGAGATTGCCGCGGGCGGGCGGTTCTGTTAGCGATCCGCCTCCGCTGAAGACGACGGGCCCGAAAGGGCGCGTCGGGCGCCGGATGGCCTGGTGGCGGAGTGGTTACGCAGCGGACTGCAAATCCGTGCACCCCGGTTCGATTCCGGGCCAGGCCTCCAAACCTCCCCCCACGCAGCGCCGCCCTGGCCCTGAAACGAATCGCCAGACGCGAGTCGGCGTCCCCTGAAGCCAGGCCTCAGGGGACGCTGAACACTTCGCGAAGTGGGGCCTAGACGCCCTTGTTGGGATTGATCAGATACTTTTCGCCCGTGGCGCGGCGGTTATAGGCCGCCAGAATGTCCGGCTGCAGGGCCTCGGCCAGGGAGATCTCGGCGGTGTAGTGGCTGGCGAAGGTGGTCTTCAGCTCCGAAGCCACCCGCTGGCGCAGGGCCTGGGCGGCGTCGGCGCCGATCTTCATGAGGAAGGGCGTCAGCAGCCAGCCGCCCACGCCCCAGGACATGCCAAAGCCCCGGTTCAGCTCGGTGGGCCGGGTGTCGAGGCCGCCATAGATATAGGCCTGCTTGTAGGTGGAGGAGCCATAGCGGCTGTATTCGGTGGCCTTGCGATTGGCCGCCACTTCCATGGCGGTCAGGATCTGGCCCACCAGGCGGCCGCCGCCGATGGCGTCGAAGGCGAGCGTCGCGCCGGTGGTGACGAGGGCCTCGGTCAGCTCCTCAGTGAAGTTCGGCGAGGTGCTGTCCAAAACATGGACCGCCCCTTGGCCCTTCAGCAGGGCTGCCTGCTCGGCGCTGCGGACGATGTTCACCAGGGCCACGCCGTCCTTCAGGCAGAGGCGGTTGAGCATCTGGCCGAGATTGGACGCCGCCGCGGTGTGGACCAGGGCGGTGTGGCCTTCCCGGCGCATGGTCTCGACCATGCCGAGCGCGGTCAGCGGATTGACGAAGCAGGAGGCGCCTTCGGCCGGGGTCACGTCGTCGGGCAGCAAAAGCGCGTCAGCCGCCCGGACCGTGCGGTACTGGGCGTACATGGCGCCGCCCAGCATGGCGACGGTCTTGCCCATCAGGCCTTCGGCGCCTT
>NZ_JAUYAW010000004.1 GCF_030693405.1 Phenylobacterium sp. | reverse complement strand
CGGCCTTGTCGAGGCCGAAGATAAAGGTCGAATAGGTCATGCCTTCCAGACGCGCCGCCGCGTTGATCCGCTGGATCCACAGCGAGCGGAAGTTACGCTTGCGCACCTTGCGGTCGCGATAGGCGTACTGGCCGGCCTTGTCGACGGCGGCCTTGGCGGTCCGGATGGTGTTCTTGCGGCGGCCGTAGAAACCCTTGGCCTGCTCGAGAACTTTTTTGTGTCGGGCGTGGGCGACCACACCGCGTTTAACGCGTGCCATATCTTATGTGCTCCCGATCACAGGCCGTAGGGCAGGAAGGTCTTGATGATGCGGGTATCGGCCGCGCTCATGACCTTGGTGCCGCGGTTCTGGCGGATGTACTTGCTGTTATGGCTGATGAGCCGGTGGCGCTTGCCCGCGACGCCGGCCTTGATCTTGCCCGTCGCCGTCAGTTTGAAGCGCTTTTTGGCGCCTGACTTCGTCTTCAGTTTCGGCATTTCACTTGCGGAGCGCCAGGCGCCCCGTCCTCTGGCGTATTGATGAGCCGTCCTGGCATGCCTGTTGGCCAGACGGCTCCGAAGGGGCGGGTGCTTACGCCAACCCCGGACAAAAGGCAAGTCCGCGCCCCCTCTGGGCGGCGCCGGTCAGGCCCGGCGATCGGTGACCCTGGCCATGATCTGCAGGCACAGCCAGATGGCCGGCAGGATCAGGATGGCGGTCAGGGCGAAGGGCGCGCCCGGGGCCACCAGCGAGAAGAGCTGCCCCGCCAGGATTGGGCCGCCGATGCGGGCTAGGGCGCTGTTGGACATGTTCAGCCCCAGCACCTCCCCCTGACGTTCGGACGGCGTGGCCATGGAGATCAGGGCCACGAGGTTGGGGAAGGTGATCGACTGCCCGAAGACCACGATGGCCAGGCCCACGACCGCCATGGGCCAGCCGATGGCGGTGAACTGGGTCACCATGCCCACGAACATCAGGCACAGACCCGCCAGCAGGACCCTGCCTTCCCCATACCGGCGCACCAGCAGACCGGTCAGCGAACCTTGCGCCACCACGCCGATGATCCCGGCCAGCATGAAGGCCAGGCCGATCTCCCGAGGCCCCCAGCCAAACCGGGCCTCGGTCCAGAGGCCATAGGTCGCCTCAATCCCGGCGAAGCCCGAAATGGTCACGAAGCTGATCAGGAAGACCCGCAGGATGACCGGATCGGCCAGGGCTTCCCGCAGGACAACCCCCCTGGGCGGAGCGGGGGGGCGGACCATCCCCTTGGTCTGAGGGACAATCGTCTCGCGCATGAACAGGACGACGCCCAGCGCCGAGGCTAGGCCGAAGGCGGCGGCCACATAGAGCGGGATCTGGAAACCCGTTGGACCCAGTTCTGGCCGGGCCAGCAGACCCCCCAGGGCCGGGCCCACCATGAAGCCCAGGGAGAAGGCCGAGCCCATGATCCCCATGCGGCCGGCGCGCTGCTGCGGCGGGGTGATGTCGGCCAGATAGCCCTGCAGGGTCGAGATATTGCCCGACAGGAAGCCGCTCACCAGGCGCACCGCCAGCGCCGTCCAGATGCCGGGCGCCAGCGCCAGGGCCACATAGGCGAGCGCCCCGCCTGCGGTGGTGAGGATCAGGACGGGGCGGCGCCCAATCCTGTCCGACAGCTTCCCCCAGAAGGGCTCGCCCAGGAACTGGCCCACCGAGAAGGCCGAGAACATCAAGGTGATCTGCCAGGCCGGGGCGTCGAAGGCCTGGCCAAAAAACGGCAGCAGGGGAATGACCAGGCCAAAGCCGGCCATGTTCAGAAAGATGACCGACAGAAGGACGATCAGCGCCCGTGGATCCTCCCTGGGCGCCTCGGCTGTCACGGCCGTTTGGCCTCGACTTCGGCCGCCGTCTCGACCTGGGCCTCCAGGGCCGGCGCCCGCCGACTGGCGGCCAGGGCCAGCCATATGGCCGGCGCCAGCATCAGGGCGGCGATGAAGAACGGGCCGCTGATCGAGATGCCGGCGAAGGCCAGACCCGCGCAGAAGGGACCAACCACCCGCGCCAGGGCGCCCATGGCGTTGTTGAGGCCCAGGATCTGGCCGGTCCGGTGCGGGTCGGCGGTGCGGGAGATCAGCGCGCTGACATTGGGGAAGGCCACCGACTGGCCCACCGCCATGGTGCACATCAGGGCGATGACCACCGCGCCGTTGGGGGCGAAGGGCTGGGCCAGCGCGCTGACCAGGGTGAGCGCCATGCCGACGGCCAGCATCGGCCCCTCGCCATACCGCTCGGACAGACGGCCGGTGATGAACATCTGGGTTGTCGCCGCGCACACGCCCACAAAGGCGAAACAGACGCCGATTTCCCGCGGACCCCAGTCGAACCTGGCCTGGGTCCAGAGGCCGAAGATGGACTCAACGCCCGTGAAGGCGAAGCCCACCATGAAGGTCAGCAGCATAAGCCGTCCGACCACCGGATGACGCACCGCCTCGCCGATGGCCGACCAGCGGCTCGGCTGGTGCTCGAACACCTCCTGGCGGGCGCGGCTCTCACGGATAAACACCAGGATGGACAGGGCCGAGGCCGCCGCCAGGCCCGAGGCGATCAGCAGCGGCAGGCGGAAGCCCAGCGGGCCGGCCTCGGGATGGGCAAAGATGCCGCCCACGGACGGGCCGACGATCAGGCCGACATTCCAGGCCGCGCCCATGTGCGACATGCGGCGCGCACGCTTTTCCGGGGGTGTGACGTCGGCGATGTAGCCCTGAATCACCGAGCCGTTTCCACTGGCCAGGCCCCCCAGGAAGCGCACCAGCAGGGCGATCCACACATTGGGGGCGAAGGCCAGCGCCAGATAGCAGAGGCAGTTGCCGGCGATGGTGCTGATCAGGATCGGCTTGCGGCCATAGCGGTCCGACAGCCGGCCCCAGAAGGGCTCGCCGAAGAAGGCGCCGGCCGAATAGGCCGAGAAGATCAGCGCGATCTGCCAGGCCGGCGCGTCGAACGACTTGGCGTAGAAGGGCAGCAACGGAACAATGATCCCGAAGCCGAGCATATTGATGAAGATAACGGCGATCAGCGACGGCGCAGCCATAGGGGACGGAGTCGCCGCGCCCGGCGCTGGGTTCGACATGAGGCGGTGTTAGGCGTCACCCGGGAGTCCGGCAAGACCCCTCATAACCAGAATTTCTGAGCCCCGCGTCAGTCCGGCTCTGCGCTCCTGGCGCGGGCGTCAAAAAAGGGCCGGCGTCGCCGCCGGCCCCTCCTGTCTTGCGTCGGTGACCGAGCTTAGCGGGGCGCCAGGATCATGATCATCTGGCGGCCCTCCATGCGGGGCTCATACTCGACCTTGGCGACCTCTTCGAAGTCAGCCTTGACCTTCTGCAGAAGCTTCATGCCGAGTTCCGGGTGCGCCAGCTCGCGACCGCGGAAGCGCAGGGTGACCTTCACCTTGTCGCCCTCTTCGAAGAAGCGGTGCATCGAGCGGGACTTCACCTCGTAGTCGTGGGTGTCGATGTTGGGGCGGAGCTTGATCTCCTTGATCTCCACCACCTTCTGCCGCTTGCGCGCCTCGTTCTTCTTCTTCTGTTCCTGGAACTTGAACTTGCCATAGTCCAGGATCTTGCAAACGGGCGGATCCGCGTTGGGCACGATCTCGACCAGATCGAGGCCGGCTTCCGCGGCGGCTTCCAGAGCCGACGACGTGGGCATGACGCCCTGCTTCTCGCCCTGCTGATCGATCAGCAGGACGCGCGGAACGCGGATGTCCTCGTTGATGCGCGGCCCTTCCTTCTGGGGCGGCGCCTGCATGGGGCGGCGAATAGGCAAAGCTCCTGAGTCTGTTTCAATGAATGTCGCAGGCGCGCAGACGCGCCGGCCGGTCCCTAGACTATATGACGAAGCGCCCGTAGGCGATCAAGCATTCGACCCGTCGGGAAACCGGGTGAGCGCCCGGGCCGCCTGCAGCACCTGGGCCACCGGCATCTGGGCCAGATTGTCGGCCTGCAGGACGGCCACATGGCCCCGGGGGGCGGACAAGATCGGGTCCGAGGCCTTGGAAAACAGCACGATGGTCGGCGGACCGGCCGCAGCCGCCAGATGCACCGGGCCGGTGTCATTGCCGACCACCAGGGCGGCGCGGGCGCCCAGCATGGCGATTCGGGCGAGGTCCGTGCGCCCGGTCAGGTCGCGGGCCTTGCCGACGCTGCGCTGGATGGTGCGGGCCATGGCGCTTTCCTGAGGGCCGCCAATCACCACGATGTCGAAGCCGGCGGCATAGAGAATGCGGGCAAGCTCACTGTAGTGCTCCACCGGCCAGCGCTTCTCGGGCCGGTGAGCTGATCCCCCCGGCGCCATAAGCACATAGGGCCTTGCCTCGATCCCGCCGGCCACCGGCCGGGGCGCCTCGGCCTTGCGCAGGATCCAAGCCACGTCTGGCCCAGGCGCCGTGCCAGGCTCGGTGGGCGCGTTGGGCCAGATGCCGGCGTCCTTCAACTGGTCCGCATGGCGCTCCAGGGTGTGCATCTTGTCCCGGCGGGAATTGCGGTGGGGCAGGGCGCAGCCGGCCGCCACCCCCGACCACTCCGGCGGGAAAGGGCGCAAGCCATGGAAGATCAGGTTCGACCGCGACGAGGTCTGCAGGTCATAGACCCGGTCATACTTGGCCTTGCGCAGACGCCCGACCAGAGCCAGCCAGTCGCTGACGCCCTCCGGTCGCCCGTCCGTCTCGACCGTGTTGAAATAGGGACACAGCTTGGCCAGCCCCTCGAAGGGCGGGGTGGTCAGCAGCGTGATCCGCGCCTTGGGGTGGGCCTGACGGATCTGCTTGGCCGCGGCCAGGGCGAGGATGAAATCCCCCATGGCCGACAGCTTGATCACCAGGATCTTCTTGATCTCGCGGGGGGGCGCCATCAGCTCCTCGCCTCCAGGACCCGTTCGTAAGCCTCAAGGGTGGCCGCGCACATGGCGTCGACCGAATAGAGCCGGCGGGACCGGTTGGCCGCTGTCCGGCCCATTTCGGCCAGGCGGGCGGGACCCACCTCCATCGCCCGGCCGAGCGCCTGGGTCCACGCGTCCACATCCCCCGGCGCCGCCAGCCAGCCGGTCTCGCCCTGGATCACGGTCTCGGTCATGCCGCCCAGTTGCGAGGCCACCACCGGTCGGCCCATCACCTGGGGCTCGACCGCGGTGCGGCCAAAGGACTCCGGGACGATGGACGGCAGGAGGGCCACGTCTGCCAGCAGATAGGCCGCCGGCATGTCGTCGCAATGTCCGACCATGAAGACCCGATCCTCAAGCCCCTCGGCGGCGATCTGGGCGGCCAGCTCGGCCCGATAGGCGCTGCGGCCCTGGTCATCGCCGACCAGCAGGATCCGGAAGGCGCCACGTCCCGCAGCCTTCAGCCGGGCGGCGGCGGCGATGAGCGTGCCATGCCCCTTGATCCGCGTCAGGCGGGCGGCCAGCAGGAAGGTGGTGACCGTGGGATCGGCCGGGACGTTCCAGGCCTGCCGCAAGGCCGCGATCCGCTCGGGCGCCACCCAGTTGGGATTGAACCGCTCCAGGTCGACGCCCCGGGGGATGGAGACGATACGGTCGGCGTCCAGGCTGTGCTCGCGCAGCACATGGTCGCGGGTGAAGTCGGAATTGGCGATCACCAGGTCTCCACGGGTCATCACCGCATTGTACCACCGCTTCAGGCGGCTGCGGGCGTTGTAGACCCCGTGATAGGTGGCGACGAATGGCGTCCCGGTGACCTGGGCCGCCCACAGGGCCGAGAAGGCCGGGGCCCGGGAGCGGGCATGGACCAGGCTGACCTTCTCGCGGCGGATCAGATCCACCAGGCGGGCGGCGTTGCCCAGCATCACCAGAGGGTTCTTGGTCTGGACCGGCATCTGGGCCAGTCGTCCGCCGTCGGACTCAAGGCGCGCGGCCATCCGTCCGCCGCGGGTGGCCACCAGGGCCTTGCCGCCGCTGCGCACCACCGCATGGGCGATGTCGATCGTGGTCTGCTCGGCCCCGCCTGTGTCCAGTTCGGGCACGACCTGCAGAAGCGTAAAGTCCGGGGGCAATGTCACGGCGCCTTGCATACCGCAGAACACGCTTCGGTAAACCCCGCACGACCTGGGATGGGGCCGGGGAGCCGGCTATAAGGCTCCATGCATGAAGAAACGGGATATCTGCGCCGCCCCGACGGGACGTCGCTGGCCTGGCGGCGGATCGCCGGCCGCGGGCCGGCCGTCGTCTGGATGGGCGGCTTTCGCTCCGATATGGCCGGAACCAAGGCCCAGGCCCTGGCCGACTGGGCGTTGGAGACGGGCCAGGCCTATGTGCGCTTCGACTATTTCGGCCATGGGGACTCCGAGGGCGATTTCGCCCAGGGCACGATCACCCGCTGGCGGGAGGATGCGCTCGCCGTTCTCGACGAGCTGGCGCCGGGCCCGGTCGTTCCGGTCGGATCTTCCATGGGCGGCTGGATCGCCTGTCTGGCGGCCATGGTGCGGCCAGAGCAGGTGCGGGGGCTGGTCCTGGTCGCGCCGGCGCCGGACTTCACCGAAAAGCTGATGGGGCCGGAAATTGACGCCGCCGCCCGCCGGTCCCTGGACGAGACCGGCATCTGGATGCGCCCGTCCGACTATGGGGAGCCCTATCCGATCACCCGCACCCTGCTGGAGGACGGCGACCACTGGTCGATCCTGCCGGGACCCGTGCCCATCACCGCCCCGGTGCGTATCCTGCAGGGCGGCGAGGACGCTGATGTCCCCTGGCGCCACGCCCTGGAACTCGCCCAGGCGATCAACAGCCCCGATGTGGTGTTCCAGCTGATCAAGGACGGGGATCACCGCCTGTCGCGACCCGAGGATCTCGCCCGCCTGATCGCGGCGGTCGGGGAGCTGGGTCAGCCGCCCGCCTGAAGAATGGCCGCCAGGCCCTCGCGATAGGTCGGATAGGCCGGACGCCAGCCGAGCTCGGCCTTGGCGCGCGCGTTGGAGACCCGCTTGCTCTCGGCATAGAAGCGCTGCGCCGGTCCGGCCAGATTGGCGTCTTCCACCGGGATTTCCGGCGGAACAGGCAGGCCAAGCAGGCCCGCGGCATAGGCCACCACCTCGCTGTTGGGGGCCGGCGCGTCATCGCACAGATTATAGATCCCGCCGGCCCGGGGCCGGGCGATGGAGGCGGCCAGCCCTGCAGCCAGGTCGTCCACATGGATGCGGGAAAAGACCTGGCCCGGCGCGGTGATCCGCTTGGCCCGGCCAGAGCGCAGCCGATCAAAGGTCGAGCGGCCTGGCCCATAGATGCCCGGCAGGCGGAAGATGGTGGTGGTCAGGCCCATGCCCTTGCCCACGTCCAGCCAGTCCCGCTCGGCGGCGACCCGGCGCGCCCCCTCCATCGACTGGGCGGCCAGGCGACTGGACTCAAACGCCCAACCCCCTTGCCGGTCCCCATAGACGCCGGTGGTGGAGAGATAGCCCAGCCAGTCGGGAAAGGCCCCGCCCCGAGCCATGCACGGGACCAGGGTCCGCAGGCCAGGACAGCCCTCTGCATCGGGGGCGGCGGTCACCAGCACCGCATCGGCCGCCTTCAGCTGCGCGGCCAGACCCTCCTGGTCATGGATTGACACCGGCTCAACCCCCAGGGCCGATAGCCGCGCGCTGTCCTCAGAGCGTCGGTAGGAGGCGGCCAGACTCCAGCCCTCGCCCTTCAGCCGCGCCCCAAGGGCTGCGGCCGAAAACCCGTAGCCAAAGGTGAAGAGCCGCACGGCCCTTTCCCTACTCGGCCGCCACCGCCTTGCCCGGCGCAGTGGCCGCAGCCGCCCGCTCGGCGTTCCAGTGGGACACGCAGGGGATCTTGCTCAGGTCGGCGCGGTCAGCATAGGCCCGGGCGATCTCGGCGACCTCCATCAACAGGCCGTCCTCCAGCCGGATCGGGTTCAGCCCATAGTCCAGCAGGCATTTGTTCTCGACCACCAGGTCGTTTTCGTCGGCCTCGGCTCGGGGATTGGGCAGGTGGGTGACCTCGGCGTCGGTGAGGCGGGCGATCATCTGGGCCAGATCCCGCACCCGCCAGGTCTCAGTCATCTGGTTCATGACCTTGACCCGCTCGCCGCGCTCCGGCGGATGGGCCAGGGCCAGCTCGACACAGCGCACCGTGTCCTGGATGTGGATGAAGGCGCGGGTCTGCCCGCCGGCCCCGTGCACGGTCAGCGGATAGCCCACCGCCGACTGCATCAGGAACCGGTTCAGCACCGTGCCGTAGTCCCCGTCATAGTCGAACCGGTTGATCAGCCGCTCGTCCTTGCGGGTCTCTTCGGTCTGGGTGCCCCAGACGATGCCCTGGTGCAGGTCGGTGATCCGCAGGTGGTCGTTCTTGGCGTAGAACTGGAACAGCAGGGCGTCCTGCGTCTTGGTCATGTGATAGATCGATCCCGGATTGGCCGGGTAGAGGATCTCCCGCTCGACCCAGCCATCCGGCGTCTCGATCTTGACCGTCAGATAGCCCTCGGGGATGGCCGCGCCGGCCGTGCCGTAGCCATAGACGCCCATGGTGCCGAGATGCGCCAGATGGATGTCGAGACCCGAATCGACGATGGCCGCGAGGACGTCGTTGGTGGCGTTGAGATTATTGTCGACCGTGTAGCGCTTGTGCTTGGCCGACTTCATCGAATAGGGCGCGGCCCGCTGTTCGGCGAAGTGGACGATGGAGTCCGGCCGCCACGTCTTCAGCAGGTCGAGCAGGGCGTCATAGTCCTTGCCCACGGTAATGTCGTGAAAGCCGATCTCGTGGCCGGACACCTCTTTCCAGGCGGCGATCCGCCCGTGGATGTCCTGGACCGGCGTGAGGGACTGAACCCCCAACTCACCGTCGATCCGACGCCGGGACAGATTGTCGACGATGGCCACCTCGTGGCCGCGGGCGGAGAGGTGGAGGGCCGTCGGCCACCCGCAGAAGCCATCTCCGCCGAGAATGAGTACGCGCATCGCCGCTCCGATCCGTGCAGGGTTTCACCTTCGCCAGGGCTAACAAACGGCGGGGCGTTGTGAAAGCGCTGAGCGAGGGAATGCCTGGAGGACCGGCGGGTTTCCTGGGCTTCAGAGCAGGCCGCTGATCGCTGCGCGCGCATCGGCGCCCAGGCTCGGATGGCGCAGGGCAAAGGCCACATTGGCCCGCAGCAGGCCGATCTTGTCGCCGCAGTCATAGGTCACGCCCTCATATTCCAGGGCGTGAAAGGGCTGGACCTTCATCAGCTCGGCCATGGCGTCGGTCAGCTGGATCTCGCCGCCGGCCCCCTTTCCCTGCTTTTCCAGCAAGGGGAAGATCTCGGGCTGCAGGACATAGCGGCCGCTGATGAACAGGTTGGACGGCTCGGTCCCGGGCGCCGGCTTCTCGACCATGCCACGCATGCGGTTCAGGCGGCCCGTCTGGCTCTCCAGATCGACAATGCCGTACTTGTGGGCCTCGCCCTCCGGCGCCGGCTCGACGACGATGATGTTCCCGCCCACCTGGTCATGGGCGCTGACCGCCTGGGCCAGGGCTGCGGGTTCGGCGGCCATCAGCATGTCCGGCAGCATGACGGCGAAGGGCTCATCGCCGATGATGTCCCGGGCGCACCAGACCGCATGGCCAAGCCCCAGGGGCGCCATCTGGCGCACGAAGCTCATCTGGCCGGGCTTGGGCAGGTCCCGGCGCACCTCGGCCAGGATGTCGGCCTTGCCCTTGGCCTCCAGGGCGTTCTCGATTTCTGGCGCGGCGTCGAAATAGTCCTCGATGGCGCCCTGGCCGCGACCGACGATGAAGACGAAGTGCTCGATGCCGGCCGCGCGGCCCTCTTCGATCACATAGGACAGGATGGGGCGGTCGAAGACATTGAGCATGTTCTTCGGAGTGGTCTTGGCGCCGGGCAGAACCCGCGTCCCCAGTCCCGCCACCGGCAGCACCGCCTTGCGAACGCGCCTGTTCATGTCCGTCCTCCATCGAGCCGCAAAACCGCTAGACGAGGCCTTACGGGAAATCCACCACCATCAGATGAACGCCGCCGGTTCTGGGCGCCCGGCCCGGGGACTGATCACGAAAGCGGGAACGCCGGCCGCGGGCTCGACGTTCGAGAATTTCGGGAATTCATCCAGACGGGAGCCAAACTCGTGAAAAGGCGCAACCTGACCACCCTGTCGATCGGCGCGCTCGCCGCCGTCACCCTCGCCGCCTGTGGCGACAACGAGGTCGAGACCACCGAACCCATGCCCGCCGAAACCGGCGCCATGGGCGCGATGACCCCGGCCGATCCGATGGCGCCCACCGGTCCGGCCATGGCCGACCCGGCCATGCCCGCCGATGGGATGACGCCGCCGCCGGTCAATGATCCCGCCGCCATGGATCCGGCGGCTACGTCGCCGGCCACCGAGACCCCGCCCGCGCCCTAAGGGCCGGGCGGCCTCACTCCACGGTGACGGACTTGGCCAGATTGCGTGGCTGATCCACGTCGGCGCCCTTCTGTACGGCTACGTGGTAGGCCAGCAGCTGGATCGGCGCCGACATCACCAGGGTCGAGACCAGAGGGTCCGAGGACGGCGCGGTGACCACCACCTTGGCGCCGGCCGGCGCGTGCTTGGCGCCTTCGGTGTCGGTGATGAACACCACCTGGCCGCCCCGGGCCATGACCTCGCTCATGTTCGAGGCCGACTTCTCAAACCAGGCGTCATAGGGCGCCAGGATGATGATCGGGGTCTGGTCGTCCACAAGGGCGATCGGCCCGTGCTTGAGCTCGCCGGCGGCATAGCCCTCGGCGTGGATATAGCTGATTTCCTTGAGCTTCAGCGCGCCTTCCAGGGCCAGCGCCGACATCGGCCCGCGGCCCAGATAGAGCACGTCCTTGGCCTTGGCGATCTCGGCTGCGATGGCGCTGATGGCGTCCTCCAGGCCGATGGCCTCGGCCATCAGACGCGGTGCGCCCAGCAACACCTTGACCAGCCGGGCCTCCTCCGCGCCGTCGATCCTGTTCCGGGCCTTGGCCGCGGCGATGGCCAGGGCGATCAGCACGCTCACCTGGGCGGTAAAGGCCTTGGTCGAGGCGACACCGATCTCGGGTCCGCAGTGGATCGGCCAGACCACGTCGACCTCACGGGCGATGGTGGATTCCGTAGCGTTGACGATCGCGGCGCTGCGCATGCCGCGCGCCTTGCAGTAGCGAAGGGCCGCCAGGGTGTCGGCGGTCTCGCCGGACTGCGACATGGCGATGACCAGGGCGCCGGGCCGCAGGGCCGGCTGTCGGTAGCGGAACTCCGAGGCGATCTCGACGTCCACCGGCAGGTCGGCCAGCTGCTCGATCAAATAGCGGCCGATCATGCCGGCGATATAGGAGGTGCCGCAGGCGACGATCTGGATGCGCTCCAGGCTGGCGAAATCCACGGCGCCGGGGATGGCCGCCTGGCTGGTCAGGGTGTCCACATAGGCCGCGATGGTGCGCTGGCACCCCTCGGGCTGGTCGTGGATCTCCTTCTCCATGAAGTGGCGGTAGTTGCCCCGCTCCACCAGGGCCGCGGCGCGGGCCAGCTGCTTAACCTCCCTGACCACGCTTTCGCCGGCGGCGTCGAAGATCTCGGCCTTGCCATGGTCGATGCGGACGAAGTCGCCCTCTTCCAGGTAGGCGACCCTGTTGGTGAACGGGCCCACAGCCAGGGCGTCGGAGCCCAGGAACATCTCGCCCTCGCCATAGCCCACCACCAGGGGGCTGCCCCGCCGGGCGCCCAGGATGGCCTCGTCCTCGCCGGCCACCAGGACGGCCAGGGCGAAGGCGCCGGTCAGCCGGTCCAGGGTCGCCTTCAGAGCCAGGAGCGGCGACAGGCCAGTATCCAGCTGGGCGTCCATCAGTTGGGCGATCA
Organism: Phenylobacterium sp.; assembly: GCF_030693405.1. GTDB lineage: Bacteria > Pseudomonadota > Alphaproteobacteria > Caulobacterales > Caulobacteraceae > Phenylobacterium. The sequence continues at coordinate 21,606 of NZ_JAUYAW010000004.1, read as the reverse complement.
CCTCAGTGTCGGTGTCGCTGGAAAACACCCGGCCGTGAGCTTCCAGCTCCCGGCGCAGCTCGGCGAAGTTCTCGATGATCCCGTTGTGGACCAGGGTGACGCGGCCGGCGGTGTGCGGGTGGGCGTTGCGCTCGGACGGCGCCCCGTGGGTCGCCCAGCGGGTGTGGCCGATGCCGACCTTGGCCACCAGCGGCTGGGCCGCCAGGACGTCCTGCAGGGCGCGGATCTTGCCCTGCGCCCGGCGGCGCTCCACGTGACCAGGGGCGGTCACGCCCGCCACGCCGGCGGAGTCATAGCCGCGGTACTCCAGGCGCAGCAGGCTCTCCACCAGCCGGTTCTGGACGTCGCTCTTGCCGACGATGCCTATGATGCCGCACATGGCCTTACCTCACCGTTTTGCCGGATGCCTCCGACGCGCCTAATCTCTCGCCCCGCGCCGCCTTTAGCATTCGCAAACGCGGCGTCGACTAAATCTGGGTTTCCGATCGTTTCGCGAGTCCGACCATGACCAACCGCGCCTATTTTGGAACCGACGGCATCCGGGGGGAGGCTAACCGCCACCCTATGACCGCCGAGGTCGCCCTGCGGGTCGGCATGGCGGCTGGCAAGGTGTTCATGTCCCAGGACGCCCGGCGCCATCTGGTGGTGATCGGCAAGGACACCCGCCTGTCGGGCTATATGATCGAGCCGGCCCTGGTGGCGGGATTCACCAGCGTCGGCATGGATGTCCGCCTGCTGGGGCCCATGCCGACGCCCGGGGTGGCCATGATGACCCGCTCGATGCGCGCCGACCTCGGCGTGATGATCAGCGCCTCGCACAACGCCTATTCCGACAATGGCATCAAGCTGTTCGGCCCCGATGGCTACAAGCTCTCCGACGCCCGGGAGCTGGAGATCGAGGCCCTGATGGACGAGGGGCTTCAGGAACGTCTGGCCGCGCCCGACGCCCTGGGCCGGGTGGCGCGCATCGATGATTCCCAGGCCCGCTATGTGGAGATCGCCAAGGCCGCCTTCCCCCGCCGGCTCAGCCTGAACGGCCTGCGCATCGTCATCGATTGCGCCAATGGCGCGGCCTACAAGGTCGCCCCCACCGCCCTGTATGAGCTCGGCGCCGAGGTGATCCGTCTGGGCGTCGAGCCCAACGGCTTCAACATCAACAATGACTGCGGCTCCACCCATCCCGAGGCCATGGCCAAGATGGTGCGGGAATACCGCGCCGACATCGGCATTGCGCTCGACGGCGACGCCGACCGCCTGGTGATCTGCGACGAGACCGGCCATGTGGTCGATGGCGACCAGATCATGGCCCTGATCGCCGGCCATTGGGCCGCCCGGGACCAGCTGACCGGTGGGGGCGTGGTGGCCACCGTCATGTCGAACCTCGGTCTCGAGCGGTTCCTCAGCGAGCGCGGCCTGATCCTGGAGCGGACCGCCGTGGGCGACCGCGCGGTGATGAAGCGGATGCGCGAGGGCGGTTTCAACCTGGGCGGGGAACAGTCCGGCCATGTGATTCTGTCGGACTTCTCCACCACCGGCGACGGCCTCCTGGCCGCCCTGCAGGTGCTGGCGGTGCTCAAGCAGGCCGACAAGCCCATGAGCGCGCTCGCCCGGCAGTTCGAGCCCGTGCCCCAGCTTCTGGAAAACGTCCGCTTCGGCGGCGGCGGCCGCCCGCTCGACAGCGAAAGCGTCAAGGGCGCCATCGCCCAGGCCGAGCAGCGACTCAACGGCTCGGGGCGGCTTCTGGTCCGGGCGTCCGGCACAGAGCCGCTGATTCGAATCATGGCCGAAGGCGACGACGAAAAACTGATCTTCGAGATCGTTCACGAGCTCGCCGGCGTGGTGCGCCAGGCCGCGGCCTGACAGGGATTTGAACGACTTCCCGCAGGTTTTCGGAAACCCTATCCACGGCCCAGCTATTGTGTCAGTCTCGTAATGTTCGCACCGCTCGACCGGCGCGATGACACAAGATCGACTGGGAGAAACGCATGTCTCGCAACACCGCCATGGCGGGTCGCGGGCAGGGGAATGTCAATCGGGGCCCCGCCTCGATCGCCTGTCTTGCCTTTGTAGCCGTCCTCAGCCTGGCCTTCTGGGCCGGCGCCGCCTGGATCGTGCAACACCTGCTCAGCCTGATGCCGCTAGGCTAGAGCCCGGCTCTGGGCGTCGCCTCAGGCCCGCCCGATGCTCACATAGTCGAACCCCTGGCGACGCACGTCGTCAGGCCGGTAGATATTGCGCAGATCGACCAGGACCGGGGTCTTCATCGCCGCCTTCAGGCGGTCGAGATCCAGCGCCCGGAACTGATCCCATTCGGTGATGATCACCACCGCCTCGGCGTCCTTGGCGACGGCATAGGGCTCGGCCGCGAAGTCCACATCCTTCAGCAGATGGCGCGCCTCGCGCTCGCCCTCGGGGTCGTAGGCCGTGATCGTGGCCCCGAGCGCCTGCAGGGTCGGGATGATGTCCAGGCTCGGCGCATCGCGCATGTCGTCGGTATTGGGCTTGAAGGTCAGGCCCAGCACCCCGATCCGCTTGCCCTTCACATCCCCGCCCATGGCCTGGACCACCTTGTCGGCCATGGCCTTCTTGCGCTGGTCATTGACCCGCACCGTGGTCTCGATCAGCTGCACCGGCGCGCCGAAGTCGGTGGCGGTACGCACCAGGGCCAGCGTGTCCTTCGGGAAGCAGGAGCCCCCATAGCCCGGCCCGGCGTTGAGGAACTTGCCGCCGATGCGGTTGTCCAGGCCGATCCCCTTGGCCACCTGCTGCACGTCGGCGCCGACGGCCTCGCACAGGTCGGCCATCTCGTTGATGAAGGTGATCTTCACGGCCAGGAAGGCGTTGGCCGCATACTTGATCAGCTCGCTGGTCCGCCGGCCCGTGAAGACGATCGGCGTCTCGTTGAGGAACAGCGGCCGGTAAAGCTCGCTCATCACAGGCCGCGCCCGCTCATCCTCCAGACCCACCACCACCCGGTCGGGGCGCTTGAAGTCCTCGATGGCCGCGCCTTCCCGCAGGAACTCCGGGTTGGACACCACGGCGAACTGGGCGTCGGGGCGCTTGGCGCGGATGATCCTCTCGATCTCATCGCCCGTGCCCACCGGCACGGTGGACTTGGTCACCACCACGGTGAAGCCGTCCATGAGGTCAGCGATCTCTTCGGCTGCGGCATAGACGTAGGACAGGTCCGCATGGCCGTCGCCCCGGCGCGAGGGCGTGCCTACGGCGATGAACACCGCATCGGCCTTGGCCACCGCCGCGGCGGCTTCCGTCTCGAAGAACAGCCGGCCGGCCGCCACATTGCGCGCCACCAGCCCCTCAAGGCCGGGCTCGAAGATCGGGATGCCGCCCTCCCGCAGGCGCTCGATCTTGGCCGCATCCTTGTCGATGCAGGTCACCTCATGACCGAAGTCGGCGAAGCACGCCCCGCTCACCAGGCCCACATAGCCTGTCCCGATCATCGCCACTTGCATGCGCTGGTCCTAGGTCTGGAATCGCTCAGGCCGCCGCGAGGGGGCCTGTCCACGCGGTGATCTAGCCGAAACCAGGCTGGCCCCGCCAGACCGGCCTGAGGCGGCTAGATTTCCTGGTTGTAGCCGCCCACCTGCGGATGCTTGCCCAGCCGGGGCTTCACTTCCTTGTGGAACAGGGCGCGCATGTCGTCGGCCGAGCTGGTGCTTTCCACCACCACAACGATCTCGGGCTTGTTGGACGAGGCCCGCACCAGCACCCAGGAGCCGTCCTCCAGGGCCACGCGGACGCCGTTGACGGTGATCAGATCGGCGATCTTCCGACCCAGGATCGTACCGCCCTCGGCCCGCAGGGCCTCGTACTCGGCGACGATCTTTTCGACCACGCCGTACTTTTCCTCGTCCGGGCAGTGGGGGGACATGGTCAAGGAGGTGTAGGCGACCGGCAGGGCCTTCTTCAGGTCCGACAGCTTCTTGTCCGGGTTGCGGTCCAGCATGGCCAGGATGGCGGCGGCGGCCACCAAGCCGTCGTCATAGCCCCGGCCGATAGGGTCGTTGAAGAAGAAGTGGCCGCTCTTCTCGAACCCGGCCAGGGCCTTCAGCTCGGCGGTCTTGCGCTTGATGTAGGAATGGCCGGTCTTCCAGTAGACGGTCTTGGCGCCGTTGGCGGCCAGAACCTCGTCGGTGGCGTAGAGGCCGGTCGACTTCACATCGACCACGAAGGTGGCGTCCTTGTGCAGGACCGACAGGTCCCGGGCCAGCATCAGGCCGATCTTGTCGGCGAAGATCTCCTCGCCCTCGTCGTCCACCACCCCGCAGCGGTCGCCGTCGCCGTCGAAGCCGAGCGCGCAGTCGGCGCCATACTGGCGCACGGCCGCAGCCATCTCGTGGAGCATTTCCTGGTCTTCTGGGTTCGGATTGTAGCGCGGGAAGGTCCAGTCCAGATCGCAGTCCATCTCATAGACCACAGCCACGCCCATCTTGCGCAGGGCCTCGGCGGCGAAGGCGCCGGCCGTGCCGTTGCCACAGGCGCAGACCACCTTAAGCGGCCGCTTCAGGCTGACCCCGGCCGCCACGTCGGCGACGTAGCGCTCGGCGACGCCGGCCACATGGGTGAGGCTTCCGCCGGGCTTAAGCTCCCAGGCGCCGCCGAGCACGATGTCCTTGAGCCGGCCCATCTCGTCGGGGCCGAAGGTCAGGGGCCGCTGGGCGCCCATCTTCACCCCCGTCCAGCCGTTCTCATTGTGGCTGGCGGTGACCATGGCCACGCAGGGCGCGTCGAGGTCGAACTGGGCGAAATAGGCGATGGGCGACAGGGCCAGGCCGATATCCAGCACTTCGCAGCCCGCCTGGATGAGGCCGAGCGTCAGGGCCTGCTTGATCGAGAGCGAATAGGACCGGAAGTCGTGGCCGACGACGATCTTGGTCTGGCCCATCTGCTGGATCAGGGTGCCCAGCCCCATGCCCAGCGCCTCGACGCCGAGCAGGTTGATGTCTGGCCCGAACAGCCACCGCGCATCATATTCCCGGAAGCCCGTGGCCTTCACCAGCGGCTGGTTCTCATAGGCGAGCGTATTGGGGACGAGATCGGCGCTGGGGGCGAGAAGCATCTGGACTCCGCAGGTGGGTGGTCGACAGCTCAGTACACGACAGGCCCTCGGGCCAGCTTAACGCGAACTCCCTAAGGGGCGTTCACGACGGTTGCTACATCACACCTGCCCGAAGCAGGTCATGCACGTGCAATATGCCCACCGGACGGTCGTTCTCCACAACGAAGAGTACGGTCACGGACGGCGCGGGATCGGTCATCAGGGCCAGCGCCTCCGAGGCCATCATGGCCGGCGGCGCGGTTTTCTTCGGTCCAGGCGTCATCACCTGGCCCGCGGTCTGGCCGAGCAGGCCCTCGATATGGCGGCGCAGGTCGCCGTCGGTGATCGCGCCCACCAGCCGGCCCGCCTCATCGGTGACGCCCACAATGCCCCACCGCTTCTCGGTCATCACCAGCAGGGCCTCGGGCATCGGGGTGTCGTGGGCCACCAGGGGCAGCTCGCCGGCCCCGTGCATCAGGTCGCCGACCGTGCGCAGCATGGCGCCCAGCTTGCCGCCGGGATGGAAGGTCTTGAAGTCCTTGGCCGTGAAGCCCCGGCGCTCCAGCAGCGCCACGGCCAGCGCGTCACCGAGGGCGATCTGCAGGGTGGTCGAGGTGGTCGGCGCGCTGACCTCGGCGGTGGCTTCTGGCGCATCGGCCAGGCGAAGCACCACGTCGGCGGCCTGGCCGAGCGCGCTGCCCGGGGCGGCCGTCAGGGCGATCAGCGGGATCCGGAAGCGCTTGGCGTAGGCCAGGATGTCGGACAGCTCGCGCACCTCGCCCGATTTGGAGAGCGCCAGGACAGCGTCCTCCTGGCCGATCATGCCCAGGTCCCCGTGGCTGGCCTCAGAGGCGTGCACGAAGAAGGCGGCCGATCCTGTGGAGGCGAAGGTGGCGGCGATCTTGCGCGCCACATGGCCGGACTTGCCGATACCGGTGCAGGCGATCCGCCCCTTGGCGGCGAACAGGATATCCACTGCCTGAGCGAACGCCTGATCCAGGCCCTCGGCCTGCAGGCTCAGGGCGGCGGATTCGGCTGCCAGCACCCGGCGGCCCACGGCCACGGCGTCGAAATCGGGCCTCATGGCTGGGCCGCGACGGCTTCAGCCTGCAGGCCGCGCATGGTCTCGCGGGCCTGATTGATCCGCTTCTGCGAGGCCTCGGTCTGCCGCTTCATGGCCGCCTGCATCTCCGGCGTCTGCTGGATGGGCGTGTGACCAAAGGGGCCGGGCGAGCGGGCGCCGATGCCCTGGGGCCAGACCAGGGCCAGGGCGATGACCATCGCTGCGGCCAAGGCCATCAGCGGAAAGAAAAATCGATCGAGCATTGCGGTTCGATATAGCCGCTCCGCGCGCGCTCGGCCACGTCCAAGGCGGCTATCGCGCCTTGACGGAGGTGCGGCCGCGCCCTAGCCGAACGGGCGACCCCCGCCGCCCCGGAGATGCCCCATGCCGACCCTTGTCCTGCTTCGCCACGGCCAGAGCCGCTGGAACCTGGAAAACCGCTTCACGGGCTGGGTGGATGTCGACCTGACCGCAGAGGGCGAGGCCCAGGCGACCAAGGGCGGGGAGCTGATCAAGGCCGCCGGCGTGCAGTTCGACCGGGTCTATACCTCGGTGCTCACCCGGGCGATCCGCACCAGCTGGCTGGCGCTCGCCGCCGCGGGCCAGGCCTTTGTCCCGGAGGTCAAGGACTGGCGGCTCAACGAGCGCCACTATGGCGGCCTGACCGGTCTCAACAAGGCCGAGACCGCCGCCAAGCATGGGGATGACCAGGTGAAGGTCTGGCGCCGGTCCTATGACGTGCCGCCGCCGCCGCTCAGCCATGACAGTGAATTCGATTTCGCCGGCGACCGCCGCTATGCCGGCGCGGTCCTGCCCGACACCGAAAGCCTCAAGACCACCCTCGATCGGGTGCAGCCCTATTGGGAGGGCGAGATCGCGCCTCGGCTGAAGGCCGGCGAGACCCTGCTGGTGGCCGCCCACGGCAATTCCCTGCGGGCCATCGTCAAGCTGCTGTTCCAGCTCGACGACGAGTCGATCATCGATGTGGAGATCCCCACCGGCAATCCGCTGCTGATCCAGCTCTCCGACAGCCTGACTCCGGTGGCGGCCCGCTATCTCGACGAGGGCCGCGCCCAGGCCCTGCCGCAGGTTCCGTGACCGAAGCCGACCAGACCCACATGCGCCGGGCCATCGCCCTGGCGCGCCCCAACCTTGGCCGGACGGCGGAGAACCCCTCGGTGGGTTGCGTCATCGTCCGGGACGGCGCGGTGGTGGGGGAGGGGGCGACCGGGATCGGCGGCCGTCCCCATGCAGAGGAGATCGCGCTTCTCGCCGCCGGGCCTGCCGCCCAGGGGGCCGTGGCCTATGTGACGCTCGAGCCCTGCGGCGCCCGGTCCTCCGGCGCGCCCGCCTGTGCGACCCGGCTGGCGCAGGCCGGTGTGGCCGAGGTGGTCGTCGCCTGCCAGGACGCCTCCCCCTATGCCGACGGCCAGGGTCTGGCCCGTCTCGCCGCGGCGGGCCTGACGGTCCGCCTTGGCCTCCTCGCCGAGGAGGCTCAGGCCCTCTATCACGCCTACACGCCGCCGCCCGCCCGCCCCTCCGGGGATTAAGCGTCGGAAGGGCCTCGTTAATCTTGCCTCGTTAGCGTGAGGGCTCCCCTTCCTAGTGGCGCCTGATGTTGTCCCCCCGACCCGCCTCGATCCCCGAACTCCGGCGCCTGACCCAGGCCGAGGTCGATGCGGTGTGCGCTCGGCATGACCGCTTGTGGACCTCCCGTCCCGGCGGCGCCCGGGCGGTCTTCGCCTGGAAGGATCTCACGGGCCTCGACCTGCGGGGGCGCAACCTGTCCGACGCCGACTTCACCGGCGCCTGCCTGAACGAATGCCAGATGCAGGGCGTCAAGCTGGACAACGCCAATCTGTTCGGCTGCGACATGCAGAACGCCAACCTCACCGAGGCCTCCCTGCGCCGGGCCGACCTCCGCGGCGCCTGCCTGCGGGGCGCCAACCTCACCGCCGCCGATCTGTTCGAAGCCGACCTGCGCGAAGGCTCCATCGCCGCGGCCGACCGGGACAAGGGCCTGCGGATCCTTGAACACCTGGCTCGTCCCGGCGAAGTGCAGGGCGCGGTCCTGGCCGGCGCCAATCTGGAGCGCTCGCGCCTCTCGGGCGTCATGGCCGCCCGCGCCGACTTCTCCGACGCCATCCTCAAGGACGCCAAGCTTGTCCGGGCCAACCTGAAACAGGCCAACCTGTCCGGCGCCAACATGCAGGGCGCCGACCTTTCGGGCGCCGACCTCGCCGGCGCGGACCTGCGCGACGCCATCCTGGTGGGCGCCAAGACCTATTCCTGGAACGTCAGCAAGGCTGAGATGGAAGGCGTGCTCACCGATGCGCCCTCCGGTCTCGCGGTGTCTGACCTGCCCTACAAGACCATGATCCGCGAGCACGCCCGCTGGTGCGAGACCGGCGGCGGCGAGGGCAGTCCCTCGGTGTTCGACGGCGCCGACCTGCGGGCGCTGGAGACGATCCGTGGCTTCAACCTGACCGCCCTGTCGGCCAAGGGCGCGGTCTTCTACGGCCTCGACATGGAGGGGGTGCAGCTCCAGGGGGCGCAGCTCGACGGGGCGGACCTGCGGGCCTGCAATCTGCGCCGGGCCGATCTGCGCGGCGCGCGGCTGATTAACGCTAAGCTGTCGGGCGCCGATCTGCGGGACGCCCAGATGGGACCCCTGCTGATCGGGTCCAATCGTCTGCTGCCCTGCAACCTGACCGGCGCCAAGCTAAAGAATACAGACTGCGCCCGGGCCGATCTGCGTCAGGCCATCCTGCAGGACGCCGACCTGTCCCGGGCCAATTTTACAGGCGCTCAGCTCAAGCAGGTGGATATCAGCGGGGCCCGCCGCACCGGCGCCCGAGGCCTGTCGGACATCATTTAGATATCGTCGGTCTCTTAACCCTTGAGTCTCTGTTCTGCGTCTAAGAGTCGCGGGTCGCAGAACAGCCAGGAGCGTCCCCGTGTCAGCCGCCATCGCTCTTTCAGGCCGCCGGAAACTCTCCCGCGGCGAGATCGAGATGATCCTCACAGCCCACGAGCGCTTCGTCAGCGGTCGCCCGGGGGGCAAGCTGGCGGCGATGCGGTTCATCGACTTCACTGGCGTGAATCTGGCCGGCCGCAATCTTCAGGACGCAGACCTCTCGTCCTCCATCTTCGACAGCGCCAATCTGGTGGGCGCCGACCTGTCGCGGGCCAATCTGTTCGGCTGCGACCTGCGCAAGGCCGACCTGCGGCGCGCCAACCTCACCCGGGCCGATCTCCGCGGCGCCTGCCTTCGCGGGGCCGATCTCAGCGAGGCTGACCTCACCCAGGCCGACTTCCGGGTCGGTCAGGTGGCCATGCCCCATCCGTCCAAGGGGCTCACCTCCCTCATTCACCACCAGCGCAGCGGCGAACTCGATCACGCCAAGCTCAGCGGCGCCAATCTGGACGGCTCCCAGATGGAGGACGTCTCGGCCTTCGCCACCGACTTCACCGACTGCTCCATGCGCGGCGCCAAGCTGAACCGGGCCAATCTGAAGGACGCCAATCTTGAAGGCGCCATCATGGACTGGGCCGATGTCTCCGGCGCCAATCTGGAGGGCGCGCGTCTGGTGGATGCGGTTCTGACCGGCGTCGAAATCCGCACCGCCCGCATCTCAGGCGCCAATATGGACGGCTGTCTTTCGGCCCCCGACCAGGCGGCCATCGACATGGCTGAAGAGCTCCACGGCCGGGCCATGGCCAACCAGACCTGGTGCAAGACCGGCGGCAAGGAGGGCAAGCCCGCCAACCTCGATGGCCTCGACCTTCGTCCCCTCGACCAACGGCTTCGCGGCCTTCGCCTGTCGGTGATGAGCGCCCGCGGGGCGATCCTGGTGGGCATGGACCTGTCAGGGGTGCACCTCCAGGGCGCCAATCTGGAAAACGCCGACATGCGCGGCATCTGCCTGCGCGGCGCGGACCTGCGCGGCGCCAAGCTCGCCGGCGCCAAGCTGACCAAGGCTGACCTGCGCGAAGCCATCCTTGGCCCGCTGCCGCTCAGCGCCGATCGGGTCAATCGCGGCGACCTGCACCATGCCAAGCTGCGCTATGTGAAGGCCCAGGGCGCCGACCTGACGGGCGCCATCCTCGACGAAGCCGACGTGCGCGGCTGCAATTTCGCCGGGGCCATGATGCGCGGGGCGAGCCTGCGCGGCGCCGACATGACGCTCGCCCTCGGCCTTGAACCTCCCGGAAGCTGAAGACACCCACGAAAAGGGGGCGGCGCGTCACCGCACCGCCCCCGACAGCTTGGATAAGGCCCTAAGCCTTAGGCGGCTTGTTGGCCTTCGATCAGGTTGGCGCCAGAGGCCCCGGTGGTGATCTGGATCTGGCGCGGCTTCAGCGCCTCCGGCAGTTCACGGCGCAGCGAGATCGACAGCAGGCCGTCAGCCAGGGCCGCCTCGCTCACCACCACATAATCGGCCAGCTGGAACCGGCGCTCGAAATCGCGCTCGGCCAGGCCGCGGTGCAGGAAGCTGCGGGCCTCTTCATTGGCGGCCTTGCGACCCTGCACGGTGAGGAGGTTCTCCTTGACCTCGATGGCCAGCTCGTCGGCGCGGAAGCCGGCGACGGCGATCTCGATCCGGTAGGCGTTCTCGCCCGTGCGTTCGATATTGTAGGGGGGATAGCCAGAAGCGGCGTCGGCCGCAGCGGTCTCAAGCAGGCCAGCCAGACGGTCGAAACCGACGACGGAGCGGTACAGGGGAGAAAAGTCGAGGGTACGCATGTGCGTCACATCCTTCTTGTCTAAGCAAGGTTGCGGTTGTCGACCTGAGGCGAGCCATTGTGGCCTCGTCAGCGGTCGGAAGGCCCGGACATCCAGCGCCTTCGATCAGGATTTAGGGTTGAGACCACGGGTTTCAAGACCTTGTTCGCCGCCAACCCTCGGCGCCTGCGCGCAAGACTTGACGGGGTGGGGCGTGATTCAACGATCAGACGGTTCCGTCTGATCGCATCAGGCTCTAGGGTCACCGCCTCAACGACTTGCCGGAGCTCCAGACCATGTTTCACGACAAGTTTCCTGCCCTTATCGCCGGCGCCCTGGGCGCGCTGATTCTTGGTACGGCGGCCCAGGCCGAAGACGCCGCCCTGCGCGACGCCGTCGCCGGCCCCCAACGGAGCGAAGCCCATCAGGCCCGCGACGCTGCGCGCAACCCCTATGACAGCCTCACCTTCTGGGGCCTCAAGCCTGGCCAGACGGTGATCGAGATTTCGCCGGGCAGCGGCTACTGGACCGAAATCCTGGCGCCCTACGCCAAGGCCACTGACGGGGCCTATGTGGCCGGCGTCACCGATCTGAACGATCCGGCCGTTACCGAGGCCGGCCGCAGGGGCCGCGAAGCCTTCGCCGCCAAATATGCCGACACCGCCGTGTTCGGGGATATCACCTATGTGGGCTTCGGCGCCGTCTCAGGCCCCCTGGGCGAGCCGGGCTCCGCCGACATGGTCCTGACAGCCCGGAATCTCCACAACTGGTACTGGCGCGACGGGATGCTCGACAAGGCGCTGGGCGACTTCTTCACGGTCCTGAAGCCGGGCGGCGTCCTGGCGGTGGAAGAGCATCGCTCCGACCCCAGGCCCCAAGTCGAAGGCGCCCGGGACGGCTACATGGCCACTGACGTCGTGGTCGCCGCGGCCGAGAAGGCCGGCTTCAAGCTGGCCGAGGCCAGCGAGATCAACGCCAATCCCAAAGACACCAAGGATCACCCCTTCGGCGTCTGGACCCTGCCGCCGGTCCGTCAGAGCGCGGCCCGTGGCGAAACCGCCAGCCCCGACTTCGACCGGGCCAAGTATGATGCGATCGGCGAAAGCGATCGCATGACCCTGCGCTTCGTCAAGCCGTCCTGATCCGTGGGACTGTCGAGACTGACCCGGCGGGGCCTGCTGCTCTCCGGCCTTGCGGCCGGCGGGGCGGCGGCCCTGACCGGCTGCAATCGCGCGGATGAGGCCGCTCCGGCGGCCCCGGCCTCGGCCATGACCCTGGAAGAGGCGGTGGCCGGCGACTGGCGGGAGGCGCAGGACAAGGCCCGTGACGTCTGGCGCCATCCGGTGGAGACCCTGGGCTTCTTCGGTCTCAAGCCCGGGATGACCGTGGTGGAGATCTGGCCGGGCGCCGGCTGGTACACCGACATCCTCGCGCCCTTCCTGGCCGCCTCGGGCGGCAAGCTTTACGCGGCCAACCTGCAGCCGAACGACCCCATCGCCATCGAGGTGGTGGAGGCCTATCGCCAGAAGCTGCGGGCCAAGCCCCGGCTCTATGGCGATGTGGAGATCACCGCTTTTGGCGCCACCAGCGGGCCCATGGCGCCGGCGGGCTCGGCCGACCTGGTGCTGACCGCCCGCAATGTCCACAACTGGATGGCGGCGGGCATTGTCGACAAGGCCTTCGCCGACGCCTTCGCCGCCCTGAAGCCCGGGGGCGTGTTCGGTGTGGTGGAGCATCGGGCCAATCCCGGCGGGGTGCAGGACCCGACCGCCGCCAACGGCTATGTGGAACAGGCCTATGTGATCCGTTTGGCCCAGGAGGCCGGGTTCATCCTCGACCAGGCCAGCGAGATCAACGCCAACCCGCGCGACACCAAGGACCACCCGTTCGGGGTCTGGACCCTGCCGCCGGTGCGCCGCACGTCCGCCAGGGGCCAGCCGGCCGATCCAACCTTCGACAGCAGTCCCTATGAGGCCATCGGCGAGAGCGACCGAATGACCCTGCGGTTCATCAAGCCTACCTGAGGCGGCTCACAGCTGCTGGCGGTAGCTGTCGATGATCTGCTCATTGGTCACAGGCAGTCTGCCGAGGTTCAGCTGGTCGGAGATCATCTCCGCCCCGCTGGGCAGGACGCTGCGGTCCAGGCGCACCTCGGGGTCCCAGAGCCGGCCGCGCATGATGGCCTTCGGGCAGTGGACGAAGGTCTGCTCCACGGCGATCATCATCACCAGGCGGGGCAGGCGCCCGAACTCTTCGAACTGGGCCAGCAGGGCCTCGTCGTCGGTGGCGCTGGCCTGACCATTGACGCGATAGACGTCGTCAAAGCCGGGGATCATGAACATCAGCCCGACCTTGCCGGTCCCGGCCAGCAGGTTGCGCAGGGTGTCGAGGCGATTGTTCCCCGGACGGTCGGGCAGGAAGAGGGTCCTGCCGTCCTCGCTCACATGGACGAAGCCGGGTTCACCGCCCCGGGGCGACACATCCACCGCGCCATCGGGGCCGGCCGAACTCACCACGCAGAACGGTGAGTGGGCGATGAAGGCGCGGCCATGACGCTCCACATGGTCCAGCACCTTGTCTAGCACCAGCTTGCCGGGCGCGCGATAGAGCTGGTCGAGATCCTCCAGGGCGAGCTGACGCATGGGGGTGTCCTCCTGGTCTTGCGAATTATTCGCAAATCATGACCCAAGTTGGACCCCGTGTCACGGGCCAAGCTTCGGCTTTGTTTACTTCGCCGGGGCGGCGGGCCAAGCTCCGCGGCCTTGGGAGTACCGATGGCCACGATTGAACAGCTCACCACCCGCATCGCCGACACGCTCCGGACCGGGGAACCCCTGCCGCATGTGGTCAAGATCGACCTAAAGGGGGCAGGCTTCATCCATATCGATGGGGCCTTGGTCACCAACCGCGACGCGCCTGCCGACCTGGTGGTGACGATCAGCCTGGACGATGTCGTGGCCCTTGGCCGCCGCCGGCTCGATCCGATGACCGCCCTGATGAGCCGTCGCATGCGCATGTCGAACATGGGTCTGGCCATGTCCATGCAGTCGCAGATCCAGACCCTCTTTTCCCAGGCCGCCTGAAGGACCCCGCCATGACTCAAACGGCGCCGCTCATCGACATCCCGGCCGCCCCGGTCCCCGCCGGCGGGGCGGGGGAATGGTATGTGGGCGAAGGAGGCGCGCGGCTGCGGGCCGCCCTGTTCCCCGCCAGAGGGGCGGTGCGCGGCTCGGTGGTGCTGAGCGGGGGGCGCACCGAACCGATCGAGAAGTACTACGAAGTCATCGAGGACCTGACCCTGCGCGGCTACGTCGTGCTGGCCCATGACTGGCGGGGCCAGGGCCTGTCGCACCGGGACCTGGAAGACGACCGGCTGAAGGGCCATGCGGTCGGTTTTGAGCTCTTTTTGGCGGATTTTGACGCCCTTTTGGCGCATTTCGAAACCCGTCTGCCAGCGCCCTGGATCGCCATTGGCCACTCCATGGGCGGCTGCCTGACCCTGCTGGCGCTGGCCAAGGGGCAGGCCCGGCGGTTCGTCGGCGCGGTGCTGTCGGCGCCCATGCTCGGCGTGCGGGTCGGCCGCTATCCCAAGGCGGTGAAGTTGCTGGCGGCCTGGAACCGGCTGACGGGGCGGAGCGGGGCCTATGTCATGGGCGATCCCGGCAAGCCCTTTGACGACACTTTCGAGGACAATGTCCTGACCCATGACCGGGTGCGGTTTTCCCGGGCCCGGGCCCAGGTCGCCGCCCATCGGGATCTGGCGCTGGGGGCGCCCACCTGGGGCTGGCTGGATTTCGCCCTGCGCGCCGGGGACTTTTTCGCCAGGCCCTCAAACCTGGCCTCAGTGACGATCCCGGTGATCATCTGTCAGGCCGAGCAGGAGAAGCTGGTGGACAACGCCGCCCAGGATCAGGTGGCCCGCAGCCTGCCCGACGGCCGGCTGGTGGTGGTCAAGGGCGCCCTGCACGAGATCCTGATGGAGACCGACGACAAGCGCGCGGTCTTCTTCGCCGAGCTCGACGCCCTGGCGGGCAGAGTGGCTAGCGGGTCGTCGCCGAGCGCCTGAGGGCCACCAGGGCCTCGTCCAGGCAGGCCTGATCGCCGACGATGACCACCTGGCCGCCGGCCTGACCCACTGGCGCGCCGCGCCAGTCGGTGACCAGGCCGCCGGCGCCTTCGATCACCGGAATGGCCGCTTCGATGTCCCAGGACTTGAGGCCGGCCTCGACGACGATGTCCATCGTTCCGGCCGCCACCATGGCGTAGGCGTAGGCGTCGAGGCCGAGCCTCGTCAGGCGCGTGGCCGCCCGGACCTGGGTCCAGGCGCCCAGCTCGGCGCCGTTGAAGCAGGCCTCAGGGTCGGTGGAGGAGATGGTGGCGTCGGTGAGCTTGGGACAGGCCCGCACCTTCAGGGGCCGCGAGGCGCCGCGGGACACCAGCCGCGAGCCGCCGGCATGACCCAGATAGACCTCATCCAGATAGGGCTGGCCGATCGATCCCAGAACGGGACGGCCCTGATGCCGCAGGCCGATCAGAACGCACCAGAGCGGCAGGCCAGATACAAAGGCGCGGGTGCCGTCGATGGGGTCGAGAACCCAGACGAACTCGGCGTCGGGCCGGTCCTCGCCATATTCCTCGCCGATCACCCCGTGGTCGGGGAAGCGCTGAGCGATCAGTCGCCGGATCGCCGCCTCTGCGCCGCGGTCGGCGGCGGTGACCGGGTCAAAGGCGTTCAGGCCGGGGGCGCCGCCCTTGTTCTCCAGGCCATGGTCGGCGCGGAACAGGGGCAGGGCCACATCGGCGGCGGCCTGGTTGAACTCGAGGATCACGTCCTCGAGGGCGGTCAGACGGTCAGGGGTCAGCATGGCCCCCGTTTAGCCCGCCCGGCCGCCCGGTCAAATCCCGCCTGAGCCCGAATGATCGGACGGGACCGCCGGTTCAGCCGTGCTCGCTGTCGCCGTTGAGGGATTTGGCCAGGTCCAGGAGCCGTCGGCGGGGCCGTTCACCCAGCTGATAATAGGCCCGGATCAGGTCCATGGTCTCCTTGCTCGCCAGCACCTCGCCGCCGCTGTCGCAGGCCGCGTCGCGCGCCTGGGCCGCGGCCGAGAGGCCGTCGTAGAAGTAGGCCACGGGGACTTCGAGGGCTTCGGACAGCTGCCACAGGCGGGCGGCCGAAATCCGGTTGGCGCCGCACTCGTACTTCTGGATCTGCTGGAAGCGGACCCCGCAGGCGCCAGCCAGCTGCTGTTGTGTCAGGCCGAGCAGACGGCGCCGACGACGGAGACGCTTACCCAGGTGGACGTCAATCTCATTGCCCATGTCTCTTGCCCCCTTGTGGTTAAGAAGCTGAGCCGTCCCGAAGGGGGACGGTGTGGGCCAAACTTGGCAAGTCGCGCGCCAAGCGACTGCGGTTCGCGTTGCACATAGCCGCAGGGCGAGACTAGTAGAGGGCATGGCCCGCGCCCGATCCTCCCTGGTCCAGACCTTCGCCCGGCGGCTTGCCTGGCGCCTGGAGGTGGCCGCCTATGACGCCATCACCGCTCTGGCGCGGCTGTTTCCCATCGACGCGGTCTCGGATTTCGGGGCCGCGGCCCTGGGCCGCCTGGGGCCGATGACCAGCGCCCACCGGGTGGCGGTGCGCAATCTTCAGATCGCCTTTCCGGATCTGCCGCCTTCGGAGATCGACGCCCTGGCGGCCGAGCAGTGGCGCCAGGTCGGACGGACCTTTGCGGAATTTCCCATCATCGACCGCATCGTGGCGGCCGGCGACCGGATCGAGATCGTCAACGCCGAGCGCCTGGCCGAGATCGCCCGCACCGCCGAGCCGGTGGTCTTCGTCTCCGGCCACCTGTCCAACTGGGAGATCATGCCTGCGGTCATCGCCCATTCGGGCGTGGTCTGCCACATGACCTACCGGGCGGCGAACAACCCCTATTTCGACAAGCGCATCCGCGACAACCGCTTCCGCTACGGGGTGCGGCTGTTTGCGCCCAAGGGCGGCGACGGAGCCCGGGAGCTGCTCGACGCCCTGGGGCGCGGGGAGTCGGTGGCCCTGATGAACGATCAGAAGTTCAATGGCGGGGTGGCCGCGCCCTTCTTTGGCCGGCTGGCCCATACGGCGCCGGGGCCCTCGCGCCTGGCCCTGCGGTTCGACACCGTCTTGCAGCCCATGTCGGTCCAGCGCCTGGGCAAGGCCCGCTTCCGGGTTATCGTCCATCCGCCGATCAAGCCGCTGGTCACCGGCGACCGGGCCGCCGACATCGCCCGCTCGGTGGAGCGGATCAACACCTTCATGGAAGAGCGGATCGCCGAGCGGCCGGCCGAATGGTTCTGGGTCCACAAGCGCTGGCCGGCCGAAACCTACGCCCGCAAGCGACGCTAAAGCGCCCTTCAGGCGGCGCTGAAGCCCACCAGGCTCATGGGATTGAGGTTGCGGTCGCGCCACTTCATCCGCCAGCACAGGTGCGGCCCGGTGGCCCGGCCCTCGGCGCCCACCGCGCCGATCACCTGACCCTGGACCACCGACTGGCCCGCGGTCACGTCCAGGCGCGACATGTGCAGATAGGCGGTGACCAGCCCCTGGCCATGGTCGAGCATGACCAGCCCGCCCTCATAGTGCAGGCCGGTCTCGGCGAAGGACACCAGGGCGCCGGCCGGGGCCAGGATCGGCGTTCCCCGCGGCGCAGCCATGTCGACGCCATAGTGCGGCCTTGCCGGCACGCCGTTCAGGATCCGCTGGCCGCCGAACCGCCCCGACAGGCGGTAGCTCGCGAGCGGCGGGATGAAGCCGCCGCGGAAGTCGGTGCGCGCCGCCTGGCTGGCGAAGCCCGCCTGCTTGCGCTCGGCCTCGGCGCGGATGCGGGCCAACAGGTCGGGATCGGTGGGCGAGACCTGGTTGGCTGGCAGGCCGTTGATCCGCTGAATGTCGAAGTCGCCGGGTTGCAGGGTCACGGGACGGGCGGTCTCGCCGCCTTCGGCGACCACGCGAAGGACCTGTGTGGACGGGGCGTCGCGATCAAAGCCGATGATGAACCAGCCGTCCGGGCCGGCGGCGCCCACGGCTGCGTCGTCGAGATAGAGGGCCGCGCCCGGGGCGGTCTCACCCACCGCCACGCCGCCCTGCATGAACCGTCCGGCCAGTCGCAGCGATGGCCCGGGACCCTGGGACCTGGCCAG
The DNA here is from genome assembly GCF_030693405.1 of Phenylobacterium sp. Taxonomy (GTDB): domain Bacteria; phylum Pseudomonadota; class Alphaproteobacteria; order Caulobacterales; family Caulobacteraceae; genus Phenylobacterium. The sequence goes on along the minus strand of NZ_JAUYAW010000004.1, from coordinate 3,582 downwards.
GCTCGGCGCGGCCAGGGCGGCCAGCCCGCTCAGGAGTGCGGCGCGACGATGCGGGGCGTAGCTCAGCTGCTGGTTTCCTTCCAGCGGGCATAGGCCTCGGCCGGACCGGCATAGGCCTCCTGGAGGGCCGGGCTCCAGTAGCGCAGGGCCTGGAGGGGGATCTTCACGCCGGAGACGGCGCACACCACATGGCGGCCGGGCTTGAGGACGACGAACTCGCCGTCGCCATAGTGCAGCACGGCAAGCTCGGCGGGCTTGCCGGAGAGGTCTCGGTCATGGGCGTTCATCGCGCCAATGTAGCGCGGGGGCGCGGCCTCGAACAGACCCCGGGGCGCGCCACGCCCTAGAAGAGATCGCCCTGCGCGGTTGAGGCCGGTGGCGAAGGCTTGCGGGGTTTGGGCCGGGCCTCAGGGATCGGGCGGGCCGCAGCCGCGTCCCCGTCGATCACCGCGTGGCGGCTCGTATCGGCGAAGACCAGGGAGACAGCCTCTCCGGGCAAGAGAGCCGCGCCCTCCCGCGCCAGACTGCCATCGGCACGGTGGACCCGCGCAAAGCCCCGGGAGAGGGGGCGGTCGGGGTTCAGGGACTGGCGCAGCTTTTCCACCGCCGCCAGCCGTTCGGCCAGTCGCTCGGTGGTCCGCGCCAGCGCCGGGTCCAGCCGGGCGGAGAGCGCGTCCAGCTGCTGGCGCTGGGTCGCCTGGGGCCTGGCCAGCAGGGCCGGCGTCAGGCGGGCGGAGATGCGGGCGAGGTCGCGGCCATGGTCGGCGGCGTTGCGCTGCAGGCCACTCGTCAGCCGCCCGCTGAGTAGTTGAACCTTCTGGGCTTGCGCTTCCTGGGGGCGCAGCAGCAGGCCGGCCGACAGGCGCGAGGCCACCCGGACCAGATCGCGCTCATGGGCCGCGGCGTTCCGCTGCAGGGCGGCGGTCAGCCGGCCGGCGGCCAGGTTGAAGCGCTGGGCGGCCATCTCCACCAGGTCAGGAACCCGCGCCAGGCTGCGGCCGGCGCTCTGCACCCGGCCCTGGCGGTCCTCCACCACGCGACCGCCACAGCGGTGCAGGCGGGCGTGCAGGTCGCTCAGGCCCGCCCGCAACTCGGCCAGCACCGGTGTGGCCATCTCGGCGGCCGCCGTGGGCGTCGGCGCCCGACGGTCGGAGACGAAGTCGATCAGGGTGGTGTCGGTTTCGTGCCCCACCGCCGAGATGATCGGAATGTCGGCGGCCGCCACGGCGCGCACCAGGGCCTCGTCATTGAAGGCCCACAGGTCCTCCACCGACCCGCCGCCCCGGGCGACGATGATGATGTCAGGGCGGGGCAGGTCGCCATGGGCCGGCAGATCACAGAAGCCGCGAATGGCCGCGCTGACCTGTGACGCCGCCTGCTCCCCCTGGACCACCACCGGCCAGACGATGACCCGGCAGGGCCAGCGGTCGCGGATGCGGTGCAGGATGTCGCGGATCACAGCCCCGGTCGGGCTGGTCACTACGCCGATGACGGCGGGCATGCCGGGCAGGGGACGTTTGCGGGAGGGCTCGAACAGCCCCTCGGCCGCGAGCTTCGCTTTCAGCCGCTCTAGCTGGGCCAAAAGGGCGCCGACGCCGGCGGCCTCCATGGTCTCGATGACGATCTGATAGCGCGAGCCGGCCGGGAAGGTGGTGATCTTGCCGGTGACGATCACCTCCAGCCCCTGTTCGGGCCGGATGGACAGGCCGCGCACCGAGCCCTTCCAGACCACCCCGTCAATGGCGGCGCGCTCATCCTTCAGGGTCAGATAGACGTGGCCATTGCCATGATGGGTGACCTTAGACAGCTCCCCGCGCAGGCGCACGAAGCCATACCGGTCCTCCAGCGTGCGCTTGAGCGCAAAGGCGAGCTCGGAGACCGAATAGGGCTGGGCGTTGGAGTCAGGCGCGGCGTCGCTCATGGCGCGAAGCTAGCTGGTCTCGCGGTGGGGCAAAACCGGGAGAGGGGAAAAACTGCCGGGGAGCTCGAAGGTCCGCTTTGGGCGTCTAAGATAATGACCGCAAACGACCCAGGCTGTGTGAAAACGCCGCGAATTTAGCTAGAATCGGCCATCGTTCGGAGGGCTGGTCATGGGGCGTTTCGTTGAGGGTGAGGATCGGCGCCAGTCGTTCCTGTTGCCGGCTTCGCTGGACGATTACGTGGCCGAGGACAACCCGGTCCGGGTGGTCGAGGCCTTCATCGACGAGTTGGACCTGGCGGCGCTTGGTTTTGACGGCGTGCGGCCGGCGGCGACGGGGCGTCCCGCCTATCATCCCGCGACCCTGCTGAAGATCTACCTCTACGGCTACCTCAACCGCGTCCAGTCGAGCCGGCGGCTCGAGCGCGAAGCTCAGCGCAACATCGAGCTGATGTGGCTGACGGGACGGCTGGCTCCGGACTTCAAGACCATTGCCGATTTCCGCCGGGACAACGGTGTGGCGATCCGGGCGGCCTGTGGGCAGTTCATCGAGCTTTGCCGCCGCCTGGAGCTGTTCACCAAGGCCGTGGTGGCGATCGACGGCAGCAAGTTCAAAGCGGTGAACAATCGCGACAAGAACTTCACGGCGACCAAGGTCGCCAAGCGCATGGAGCAGGTCGACGCCAGCATCGCCCGCTATCTCGCCGCCCTGGACCGGGCCGATGGCGAAGACGGGGACATCGCCGAAGCCAGGACCGACCGCATCGGTGAGAAGATTGCAGGTCTCCGCCGCCAGATGCAGGACTTGAAGGCGATGCAGGAGCAGGTCCAGGCCGCTCCGGACAAGCAGATCTCCCTCACTGATCGAGACGCCCGCTCAATGGCGACCAGCGGCCGAGGAACAGGCATCGTCGGCTACAACGTGCAGACCGCGGTCGATGCCGAGCACCACCTGATCGTGGCGCATGAGGTCACCAACCTAGGCCACGACAGGACCCAGCTGGAGCCGATGGCGCTGAAGGCCCTGGCCGCAACCGGATGCGAACAGCTCACTGCCCTGGCAGATCGGGGCTACTTCAATGGCGAGCAGGTGCTGGCCTGCGAGGGAACCGGCGTGCTGCCCTGCGTCCCCAAGACCGTGTGGCCCAGCGAGCGCGGCCTCTTCACCCGAAGCGACTTCGTCTACGACTCTGGAAACGATCATTACACCTGCCCGGCGGGACAACAGCTGACCAAGGGCGCGACGCGATCAGATCGCAAGGACGACATCGACCACTACCGCCACCTGACGGCCTGTTTCACCTGTCCGCTCAAGCCGAGGTGCACGCCCGACAAGTTGAAGCGGCTCAAGCGCTGGAAGCACGAGGGCGTCATGGACCAGATGCAGGCGCGGCTCAACCGCATGCCCAACGCCATGGGCATCCGCCGGCAGACCGTTGAGCACCCCTTCGGGACCCTCAAATCCTGGATGGGAAGCACCCACTTCCTGACAAAGACCCTCGAAAAGGTCCGAACGGAGATGAGCCTCCACGTCCTGGCCTACAATCTGAAGAGGATGATCCAGATCCTCGGCGCCAAACAACTGATCCGGGCCATCCAAGCCTGATCGCTAAACCGCGTGCTAAGGGTCAGAACTTACGGCACAGCGTTTTCACACGGCCTCG
>NZ_JAUYAW010000001.1 GCF_030693405.1 Phenylobacterium sp. | reverse complement strand
TGAGGTGGCGCCGGTTCTCCGTACAGTTTGGCGGCTTGGCTAAGGTTGGTTCGGGTTCAGATTACGCCGCCAGTTTGTGCTCAGGGTTGGCCCTATCCGGGGCGAGCCCCGGATAGGGCGGCGCCTGGATTTGTCCATAGGCCTCGTCGGGGGTGGCCCCGGCAAGGGCCGAGTGGGGCCGGTTGGTGTTGTAGTAGCCGATCCACTTGGTGAGCCCGGTCCGCAGCTCCGATCCGGTCTCGAAGGCGTGGATATAGACGCACTCATATTTGAGGCTTCGCCAGAGCCGCTCGATGAAGACATTGTCCATCCAGCGGCCGCGGCCGTCCATGGAGACCCGCACGCCGGCGTCCTTCAGCACGTCGACGAAGCGGGGGCTGGTAAACTGGCTGCCCTGGTCGGTGTTGAAGATCTCCGGCGTCCCGTAGCGGGCCAGGGCCTCCTCCAGGGCCTGGATGCAAAACTCTGCGTCCATGCTGTTGGAGAGCCGCCAAGACAAGACCTTCCTGGTCGCCCAGTCCATCACCGCCACCAGGTACAGGAAGCCCCGCCGCATCGGGATGTAGGTGATGTCGGCGCACCAGACCTGGTTCGGCCGGTCGATGGTCAGGCCGCGCAGCAGGTACTTGTAGGCCCGGTGCTCGGGGTGCGGGATCGTTGTGCGCGGCTTCTGATAAATCGGCGCCAGGCCCATCTTGGCCATCAGCCGACGCACCCGCATCCGGCCCACCTCATAACCCTGGCGGCGCAGATGCCGGGCCATCTGGCGCGAGCCGTACCAGGGCGTCTCCAGGAACGCCTCGTCGATCAGCCGCATCAGCGCCAGGTTCAGCGGGGTCTCACCCGCCGGCTGGTAGTAGAAGGCCGACCGGCTGATCGACACCAGGGCGCACTGGCGCTGGATCGACAGCCGGGGATGCTCGGGCTCGATCATCTGCCGCCTCCGGTCCAGGCTCAACGACCGAAGGCCTTGGCTAAAAAATCCCGCTCCACCACCAGCTGCCCGATCTTGGCGTGCAGCTTATCGATCTCGCCCTCCCGGGCGCCCTCGCTCGCCTCGGCCCTGCCGGAGAACACCCCGGAAAGACCCTCGATCGCCTGCTTCCGCCACGCCGCGATCATCGTCTGATGGACGCCGTGTTTCGTCGCCAACTGCGACAGGGTCAGCTCACCCTTCAACGCCTCCAGCGCCACCTTGGCCTTAAAATCAGCCGTGTACCGCTTCCGCTTCCCAGTCATAAAGTCCGTCCTTCATCGAGGTCGAACCTACCTTAGCCAACTGTCCGAATTTCCGGCGCCACCTCAATATGAATCTGCAGGAAGTATGAGACCAGCTCAATCGGACTCTCGCTGTCCGGCATCGGCCTGGGGCGCCTTACAAGGATGATTGTCGGCAGCGGCGCTATGCCGGTCAGCTCCGGATCTGCGGCTTCAGCCAGCGCAATCATCGCCCGCTTGAACTGCTCATCGACGCCAAACCTTTCTGCTTGAACCTGGAAGCTCGGCAAATCGATCACGTCATCGGGGCGGAACACATCGTGGATGCGATCACTACCTTCGACCGCAGCATCGGCGTGAAGAACGAGGGCGAGCCCGAACTCCACACCCTCACGTGTCGGGCACCGACCTATAAACTGCCTGGCGCCTGACTCGATGCTCACTCGCTGGCACAGGCGCCCGTAATACGCTGCGGTATTGCCTGTCTTCCTATCGTTGAAGGTGCGGCGGTAGACCGTCGACATGAAATTGTAGCCCGCCTTGGCACGCACGAACGTCCGGACCTCATCGGCATCGCAGTTCACGAAGTCCCGAACCAAGTCGCGGCGCATCGGCTCCCACGTCGATCCCAGGCTCAGGGCATCAGACGCAGCTCGTCCAAGCCAAAGCTTGAGCTGATCCACCATCCCAATGAGGCCTCGCGAGGCGACGAATTCGTCCAGATCGCCGAAGACGATGCACGGCACCGGTCGACTGTCGGAAGTTCGTTGCGGCTGGAAGTGCGCGTGCTGGAAGCTGAAGTCGTGCCGTAGCGACGGCAGCGGCGCTGAAGACGGGAATTTTGACGTGAAGTCGAAACGTACTCGCTCTACAGGCAAGACGCCTGTCGGGCTCGCGCCGTCGATCTTCCATCGATCTCCGAAGCCAAGGTCGATATCAAACTCGATAACGGCCGTTAAATCATCGACCTTGGTTCCCGCGACATGAACTACGTCGGGGTGGGACGTGATCTCCTGAAAGGCGAGTTGGATCGCAATGCGGTCCATCTCTCTACCCGTGCGGTACAGGCTTGGAGCCGACGACAGCAGGGTGCGCATTCCAGTGATCGTGGGCGCCTATTCCACGCGATGGTGGGCGCCAGTTCCACGTGATCGTGGGCGGTCTGGAGGCTGACCGACGGCGGCTATGGAGTCAGTCGCTGAGGGTGGCGTCAAGGGCGCGGCGGCCAGT
>NZ_JAUYAW010000067.1 GCF_030693405.1 Phenylobacterium sp. | reverse complement strand
GCCTCCACGTCCTGGCCTACAATCTGAAGAGGATGATCCAGATCCTCGGCGCCAAACAACTGATCCGGGCCATCCAAGCCTGATCGCTAAACCGCGTGCTAAGGGTCAGAACTTACGGCACAGCGTTTTCACACGGCCTCGGTCGGAAGCGGGCATCTACTACCGGGTCGTTAGACGCCCTTCGCTTGCTAGGTCCGCATAGATGCAGTCCTCTTTGGCTGCGTGATCTGGCACGCCGTCATCGACATAGGCAGCCCATGCACCGCCCGCCTTCGTCGGTTCAAAGTCGCTTAGTCCACAACGTGCAGCCGCTGCCCTGATCTGGTCGGTGGCTGACCACCGGCCTGCGTCCTCATCCCAGGGGAAGCAACCTCCCAAGGAAATCGTGGCGGTCAGGACAAGTAGGACGCGAGGATGCATCGGGCTGATCCGCTGAACCTGACAAGCTAAAGGCGCATCATGTGCCAGAGAACTGGTCGCGACATGACCGGCATAGCGCCACAGGTCACGGCGTTCTTCCAGGCGAATGGCGTCTCGAACGCATCAGAAAGCTGAGCCTACCACAGGGTTTCGCTCCACCAGATCAGACCAAAACCGGATGTGTTTTATCTGCTCTGGCCAAGGGCGGCTTGAAACTCCAAATTGTCGCTCGAAAAAGTGCGCGAGATCGGCGCCGAAGTAGATTGTGTCGGATTGGTAGACGGAGAACACCGGGTTTCCGGCTTCATGCGGCTCTTCTGGCAGATAGCGGTGTCCGACCAATGGTATCAACTTGGGAGCAGCCTTCACCACTTGTGTGAGCAATTCGGCCCGCCCCTCGGGCGTCTCGGGCCGCTGGCCCCATTCCGGCCACCAAAGCGCATTGTGCTCCGAGTCGTACAGGAGGCCCTCCAAGGGCCAGCTCAACATGGCGCGGATTTCCTCGTGATCTGACCGCCAGTCGTAGCCGAGCACCGGGCGGCGATCTCTGAACAGGGCTACGAGATCAGGCGGGAAGACGAGATCGTATCTGTCTTGCGCATCGTCGAGTTCCGACTGCGTGTAACCCTCCGCCCACAGGCGCCCTTCCTTGCGGCGGACGCGCTCGAAGTCGCTGATAATCTCCTCACCAATGGTGATGTCCTCGGGACGGATAAACTGGCCACCAATGTCCAGCTCCTTGGCCAGGGACCGCGACGCCGCAAGCGCGGCGCCCAGTCCAAGCGTGAATGTCCGGCGGTTCCCCATAGCCGGCTCATCCTGTCGTTGCCGAGCCAATGGAGCAATGGCCAAGGTTGTGCGAGCGATCGACTAGGACGCGGACGACTTTGCCAACCTGCCTATCGCGGGCCGCTAGAGTCGCCCGTGTCCCGGGCTCAAGAAGGCCTGAGGCGACGACCGCCCCGCCTCAGCCGGCCGCCTGCGCCTGGGCGATGAGGGCGTTGTCGATCTCGTCGGCGCGCACGGCGGCGGGGCGGGCGAGGTGGCGGGCCGTATAGGTTTCGAAGGCCGGACGCTTCTCGATCGTGCCGAAGTTCATGCCCCAGGAGAGGTGGGCGGCCAGGTAGAGGTCGGCGGCCGTGAAGCTCTCGCCCACAAGATGGGCCCGGTCCCTGACCGCCCCTTCGAGGAGGTTCTGGACGTCTTCCATGCTGCCAAAGCCGAGGGAGGCGCGCTGTTCGACGCTGGGTTCGAAGCCCACCGCCTTGGCGCCCACGGCCTGTTCGATGGGGCCGGCGCCGAAGAACAGCCAGCGATAGTAGGGGCCGCGCAGCGAGCTCGTGACCGAGGGCGCGAGACCGGCCTGCGGGAAGGCGTCGGCCAGATAGGCGCAGATGGCGCCGCATTCGGTCACCACCACCCCGTCATGGACGATGGCCGGCACCTTGCCCATGGGATTGATGGCCAGATATTCGGCCGACTTGGTCTCGCCGGTCTCCCAGCTCAGGACCTTGGTCTCATAGGGCTGAGCGACCTCTTCCAGCATCCAGCGGATGATGCGGCCGCGCGACATGGGGTTTGTGTAGAAGACGAGATCGGACATGGCTGGCTCCAATTGATGGCGACGGGGCATCCATAGCCTGGGGCTGCTGACAGCTGTGTGGCAGCAGTCGCGCCGGTTAATCCGGATCGGGATACATGACATGCGGCTGGGCCAGGGGCTCCAGGGAGAGCCCCTGCATGATCGCCTGCGCCGCGGCCTCCGGCGCCAGGGCCTCGGTGTCGATGACCAGATCCGCGGGGATGGGCCGGTAGGCCGCGCCGCCGCCGTCGCGGAACTTCTGCAGCACCTCGCGGGAGTGGATCTTCTTCGAGGCCTTTCGGTCGGGATTCTCCACCCGCTGCATCTGCCCCTCAGGCGAGACCTGGAGTTCGACGAAACAGACCTCGCCGCCATGGCCCTCCACCGCCGCGCGGGTCTCCTCGATGAAGCTGTCTGGCACGGTGCGTTCCGGCGCGAAGGTGAAGATCAGCGGCCGGTCCTGGCGGGCGGCCTCTTCGAACATGGACAGCCAATAGAGGCTGCGCAGCCGCACGAAGGGTTCGCTGCCGAACGGAAAGACCGAGGTCACCGCATCCAGCGCCAGGTGATTGTGGAACAGGGGATAGTTGGTCAGGGCGGCCAAGGCCTTGGCCACCGTCAGCTTGCCGCAGGCCGCCGGCCCATAGAGAAAGATCAGCTTCATCACGCCCTCCGTCCTGGTGTGGGCGAGCCTACGCTCTCGCCCCTCCGGCCGTCGCCCTCGGACTTGATCCGACGGCCCATGCACACGGCCGGATGAAGGTGTTCATGGATGGCCCGGTAAAGCCGGGCCATGACGGGTTGAGAGGCCAACGAAAAACGGCCCGGGCCTTCACAGGTCCGGGCCGTCCTTCAGATCAGCGCAAACGGCTTAGAAGCGGTAGGTGGCCGCCATCCGCACCGAGTGGATGTTGAACTCGTCGCTGGTGCGGTTGAAGTCCGTGCCGGCGCCGTTCACCGAGGTGAAGGGACCGCCAGCCGGGCCGCCCGAGGCGCGGACGGTGTAACCGTCGTCATCCAGGCGGGTGTACAGGTACTCAAGGCCCAGGCTCACATTCTCGGTGAACTTGTGCTCGACGCCGCCGCCCAGCTGCCAGCCGTCGGTCCACTTGCTGCTCTCCGACACCTCGGTGAAGGTGTTGGCGGTGTTGGTGGTGGAGAAGCTGCGGTCCAGGTCGGCCCAGGCGTAGCCGCCGGTGACATAGGGCAGGGTGTTGCCGACCGCATAGCCGACCCGGGCGCGGGCGGCGAGCAGGCCGTTCAGGTCACGGCGCATGGTGTAGGCCGCGGGCGTGCCGGAAAACGCCGTCACGCTGTCCTTCACGTCGGTGCGCACGGCTTCGCCCAGCACGCCGGCGACGATATTGCCGAACTGCCAGTCATAGCCCATGCGGACGCCGAATTCCGGGCCGCCCTCATCGCCGCCGCAGCCGCCGGCGCGGGTGGGATTGAAGTTCTGGCCGTAGCAGAATCCGGCGGCGAAGGCGTCGGCGCCGGTCCCGGTGCGCACTGTGTCGCCATAGGTCCCGTCGAGATTGGTGTCGAAGACGATGGATTCATCGCCATCATTCTCGGCCTGCCAGCCATAGCCGGCGACGCCGCCGATATAGGCGCCGGTCCAGTCGCCTGCGGTCTGGGCCTGGGCGGCGGACGCGGCCGTCAGGGCGCCGATGGCGGCGGCTGCGCAAAGCATGGTCTTCATACTGTAATCCTCGTCGTACTGCGTGAAGCCCCCTCAGGCCTCGGACCGCAGACAACGCGTCGGCGCGCTCGCCGATGCCGCAGGGGCGCCCTTTCCCTGCGGCCAAGCTTCACTCGGCCCCTGACTGTGGCCGATGAGTGACAGGGCTTACAGGCGGGTGGGCAGCACCACGCGCATGTCCTCATAGCCCTTCACGAAGATCGAATAGCTGCGCTTGGGCTCGGCCAGGACCTGGATGTCGGGGAAGCGCTTCATGATCTCCTCCCAGATGATGGTCAGCTGCAGCTCCGCCAGGCGGTTGCCCACGCAACGGTGGATGCCGAAGCCGAAGGACATGTGCTGGCGGGGTCTTGGCCGGTC
>NZ_JAUYAW010000066.1 GCF_030693405.1 Phenylobacterium sp. | reverse complement strand
ACGATTCGGACGGCGCAAAACCCGGTGATTCAACTTGCGGTTCGGCGGAAATTCGGCCAGATTTTTAAAGTCAATCTCGTTAGGGCGCGGTCGATCTTTTCCAGCCTATTTTCCCGGCCCGGACACCTCTGCCCCGGCCCTGTCGATCTTGATCCCCCGCATAATGAACGGTTTGCGGGCGGCTGATCTCTCCAAGGACTGATACTCTCCATGTCTACCGGCACCGTAAAGTGGTTCAACGGCCAAAAGGGCTTCGGCTTCATCACCCCCGATGAAGGCGGTCCCGACGTTTTCGTTCACATTTCCGCCGTTGAGCGCGCCGGCCTGCGCACGCTCAATGAAGGCGACAAGATCACCTTCGAGTTGGAACGTGACCGCCGCAGCGGCAAGATGGCGGCTTCCAACCTGCAGGTCTGATCCCGCAGGCCCGAAGGCCTAATGCAAGAACCTTCCGGAAGGCCGGCGCGCGAGCGCCGGCCTTCTTTGGTTTCAGGACCGTCCTGTTCCGCAAGGGACGCTTGTTAACCCCTGCGGTGAAGGCGGCGCTTGCACGGTCCCGACTCCCTCTCTAAACGGGCGACTTAACCTGCATTCTGACCGGTGTCGGGCGCGCTGATGTGCGCGGCCGTCCTTGCGCGCGGAAAAAACATGCCCAAACGCTCCGACATCTCTTCGATCCTCATCATCGGCGCCGGCCCGATCGTTATCGGCCAGGCCTGCGAGTTCGACTATTCCGGCGTCCAGGCCTGCAAGGCCCTGCGGGCCGAAGGCTACCGGATCATCCTGGTCAATTCGAACCCGGCCACGATCATGACCGACCCCGACGTGGCCGACGCGACCTATATTGAGCCGATCACCCCGGAGATGGTCGAGAAGATCATCGCCAAGGAGCGCCCCGACGCGCTCCTGCCCACCATGGGCGGCCAGACGGCCCTGAATACTGCACTCGCCCTCGAAGCCTCCGGCGCCCTGGCGCGCTACAATGTGGAGATGATCGGGGCCCGGGCCGAGGTCATCGACAAGGCTGAAGACCGCCAGAAATTCCGCGACGCCATGGACGCCATCGGGCTGGAAAGCCCGAAATCCAAGGCCGCCCACACCATGGACGAGGCGCTGGAGGGCCTGGACTTCGTCGGCCTGCCCGCCATCATCCGGCCCTCCTTCACCCTGGCCGGCACCGGCGGCGGCATCGCCTACAATGTCGAGGAGTTCCGCGAGATCGTCGAACGCGGCCTCGACCTGTCGCCCACCACCGAGGTGCTCATCGAGGAGAGCGTCCTGGGCTGGAAGGAGTATGAGATGGAGGTCGTCCGCGACAAGGCGGACAACTGCATCATCGTCTGCTCCATCGAGAACATCGACCCGATGGGCGTTCACACCGGCGACTCCATCACCGTCGCCCCGGCCCTGACGCTGACCGACAAGGAATATCAGTGGATGCGCCGCGCCTCGATCGCCGTGCTGCGGGAGATCGGCGTGGAGACCGGCGGCTCCAACGTGCAGTTCGCCGTGAATCCGGCCGACGGCCGCATGGTGGTCATCGAGATGAACCCGCGGGTGTCGCGCTCCTCGGCGCTGGCGTCCAAGGCCACGGGCTTCCCCATCGCCAAGGTCGCCGCCCGCCTGGCGGTCGGCTACACCCTCGATGAGCTGATGAACGACATCACAGGGGCCACGCCGGCCTCCTTCGAGCCGTCCATCGACTATGTGGTCACCAAGATCCCCCGCTTCGCCTTCGAGAAGTATCCGGGCGCAGAGGCGACCCTGTCGACCTCCATGAAGTCGGTGGGCGAGGTCATGGCCATTGGCCGGACCTTCGCCGAGAGCCTGCAGAAGGCCCTGCGCGGCCTGGAGACCGGCCTGACCGGTCTCAACGAGATCGCCATCGAAAACGCCTCTGATCCGGAGATGGGCCATGCCGCCATCATCCGGGCGCTCGGCCAGCCGACCCCTGACCGCCTGCTGGTCATCGCCCAGGCCTTCCGCCACGGCCTGAGCGTCGAAGAGGTGAACGCCGCCTGTTCCTACGAGCCGTGGTTCCTGCGCCAGATCCAGCATCTGGTGGCCGAGGAGGCCCGCGTCGCCCGCGAGGGCCTGCCGGGCAGCGCCGAGGCCTTCCGGACGCTCAAGGCTCAGGGCTTCTCTGACGCCCGCCTGGCGGCCCTGACCCACACCACCGAGGCCGAGGTGCGCGAGCAGCGCCGGGGCCTGGGCGTGCGTCCGGTGTTCAAGCGCATCGACACCTGCGCCGGCGAGTTCCGCGCCGAGACGCCCTACATGTATTCCACCTATGAGACCGGCGCGCTCGGCCAGATCCCCGAGTGCGAGAGCGAGCCCACCGACGCCAAGAAGGCGATCATCCTCGGCGGCGGCCCCAACCGGATCGGCCAGGGAATCGAGTTCGACTACTGCTGCTGCCACGCCGCCTTTGCGCTGGCCGACATCGGCGTGGAGTCGATCATGGTCAACTGCAACCCCGAGACCGTGTCGACCGACTATGACACCTCCGATCGGCTGTACTTCGAGCCCCTGACCGCCGAGGACGTGCTGGAGCTGATCGAGGTCGAGCGCACGCGGGGAACCCTGCTGGGCGTCATCGTCCAGTTCGGCGGCCAGACGCCGCTCAAGCTCGCCAAGCCCCTGGAAGACGCCGGCATTCCGATCCTGGGCACCAGCCCTGACGCCATCGATCTGGCCGAGGACCGCGAGCGCTTCCAGCAGCTGCTGCACCGCCTGAAGATCGCCCAGCCGATCAACGCCATCGCCCGCTCCGATGAGGAGGCTTTCAAGGCCGCCCATCAGGTCGGCTATCCGGTGGTCATCCGTCCCTCCTACGTGCTGGGCGGCCGGGCCATGGAGATCATCCGCGACGACGAACAGCTGGCCCGCTACGTCCGCGACGCCGTGCAGGTCTCCGGCGACAGCCCGGTCCTGCTCGACCAGTACCTGTCCCGCGCCACCGAGGTGGATGTCGACGCCCTGTGCGACGGCGAGGCCGTCTTCGTGGCCGGCGTGATGGAGCATATCGAGGAGGCCGGGGTCCATTCGGGCGACAGCGCCTGCTCCATGCCCCCCTTCTCGCTGAAGCCCGAGACCATCGCCGAGCTGAAGCGCCAGACCGAGGCCATGGCCCACGCCCTGCAGGTGCGCGGCCTGATGAACGTCCAGTTCGCCATCGAAGAGCCGCACAGCGACGCGCCGCGCATCTTTGTGCTGGAGGTCAATCCCCGGGCCAGCCGCACGGTGCCCTTCGTGGCCAAGACCATCGGCCGGCCCCTGGCCGCCATCGCCGCCAAGGTCATGGCCGGGCGCAAGCTCGCCGAGTTCAATCTGGTCGACGCGCCCTACGATCATGTGGCCGTCAAGGAGGCGGTCTTCCCGTTCGCCCGGTTCGCCGGGGTCGATACGGTGCTGGGGCCAGAGATGCGCTCCACCGGCGAGGTGATGGGCCTGGACTGGCGCCGCGAGGGCGAGCCGGACTCCTCGGCCGCCTTCGCCCGGGCCTTCGCCAAGAGCCAGCTGGGCGGCGGCGTGGTCTTGCCCAAGTCCGGCGCGGTCTTCGTCTCGGTCAAGGACAGCGACAAGCCCTGGATCATCACCCCGGTCCGCCTGCTGATCGAGCAGGGCTTCACCATCCTGGCCACCAGCGGCACCTGTGATTACCTGGCCGCCCAGGGACTCAAGGTGCATTTGGTCAAGAAGGTCCTGGAGGGACGTCCGCATATCGTCGACGCCATGAAGAACGGCGAGGTGAAGCTCGTCTTCAACACCACCGAGGGCAAGCAGTCCCTGTCGGACTCCTTCGAGATCCGTCGCACGGCCCTGATGATGAAGACCCCCTACTTCACCACCGCGGCCGGCGCCCTGGCCGCGGCCCAGGCCATCGTCGCCACCGCCACCGACACCCTGGATGTCCGCCCCCTGCAGAGCTACGCCCACGGCTAGGAAAAGAGGTGATTTTGACAATATCGTCAGAAATCACCTCTTTTTGCCTCATTTGGCAAAAACAGCGTTCGGTTAGCGTTGACGCAGGCCCGAGTCAGGCGCAGGCTTTTGTCTGTCGCCTGGCTTAGACAGGCACGGGCGCTTACGGGCGGCCCAGTTCAGACTATGCGGTCGCCCGCAATGCAGCGTCTCCCGTGACGTCTGTCGCAGTCCGGCATCGAGCCCTGGCGTTCAAGCCAAGGCCCGCAACCAGAAGACTGTTTAGGGAGCTCGCCATGCATCTGGATGAAGGCCACGAAACCGCCCATCCCCCGAGGCGCCGGCATCTGCTGCAAAGGTTCGAAGGGGCCACCGACCTGATGGTCGTCGCGCTCATCGTCCTGCTCGGGGGGGCCATGCTGTTTGGCCTGCTCACGGCCGGCGGCAGCCCGACCTATATGCGCTGACCTGACGGGCGCCTCCAGCGGAGCCCTGCCCCCGAGGATGGGGCTCCAGCTGGCGCGCAGCCGTTTGAGTGTCGCGCGGTGAGGCTTCCCACGCCCCTCCCCCTGGGCTAACCCCGTTTCCAAAGCGCAATCAGACGCACAGGGACGGAGACATATCATGGCGGGACGGGTGGACGGCAAGGTGGCCCTGGTGACCGGGGCGGCCAGCGGTATTGGGCGCGCCTGCGCCGAGCGACTGGCGGCTGAAGGCGCCAAGGTGGTCCTTACTGACCTCACCGACGCGGCTGGAGCGGCTGCGGCGGCCGAGATCGTCCAGCGCGGCGGTCAGGCCAGCTATCTCCATCAGGACGTCACCGACGAGGGCGAGTGGGTCCAGGTCATCACTTCGGTGCGCGAGACGCACGGACGCCTCGACATCCTGGTCAACAACGCCGGCATCGGCCTGGGCGGCTCGGTGCTCGACATGAGCCTGGCCGACTTCCGCAAACAGATGGCGGTCAATGTTGAAGGCGTCTTCCTGGGCGTGAAGCACGCCCTGCCCCTGATGCGCCACAGCGGCGAGGGCGGCAGCATCATCAACATGTCCTCCGTCGCCGGGCTGAAGGGCGCCGCCTCCCTGGCCGGCTACTGCGCCAGCAAGGGCGCGGTGCGCCTGTTCACCAAGGCCGTGGCCCTGGAATGCGCCGCGGCCGGTGACAAGGTGCGGGTGAACTCCGTCCATCCGGGCATCATCGAGACCCCCATCTGGGACACCATCATCGGGACCGGCGGGCCGGGCTCTAACGCCGGACCGCAGCGGGCGGCCAGCCTGGACGCCATGGCCAGCGTCGCCACGCCGCTGGGCTTCAAGGGCGACCCCGCCGACATCGCCGACGGCGTCCTGTGGCTGGCCAGCAGCGAGAGCCGCTACGTCACCGGCGCCGAACTGGTGATCGACGGCGGCCTCTCGGTCCGTTAAAGCCGGCGCCATGACCGCCACGCTGCATGTGATCTTCGGGCCCCAGGGCGCCGGCAAGTCCACCTATGCCCGGGACCTCGCCCGGCGCCTGCCGGCGGTGGCCTTCGCCATCGACGACTGGATGGGCCGACTGTTCGGTCCCGACATGCCTGAGCCCCTGGAGTTCCAGTGGATGATGGACCGGGTCGACCGCTGCGAGGCGCAGATCTGGTCCACCGCGGCCGGCGTGCTGGCCGCGGGAACCTCGGTGGTCATGGACCTTGGCCTCATGCGGCGCAGCGACCGCCAGCGGGTGGCCCAGATCGCCGAGGCCGTCGAGATCCCCCTGCAGTTCCACTTCGTGACCGCCCCGGCCGAGGTCCGCCGCGAGCGGGTCCTGGGGCGCCAGGAGGTCAGCGGCGAGGGCTTCCGCCTCTTGGTGACGCCGGAGATGTTCCACTTCACCGAAAAGGCCTATGAGGCGCCCGACGAGGTCGAACTGCGCGGCTGCGTCGTCAGCGAGAGCGCCTGACCGATCAGGCCGACGGGACCAAGCGGGGCCGTGAACCCGCCGCCGCCCCTTGCGTTTCGCAGCGCACACTCATATCGTCTCCCCCCCGGACGTTGGCGCCCGCGGCCGGAGAATTCCCTTAGGCGCACTACCCGAGTCCTCATCCGCCATGGAAAAAGTCCCGATGACCGCCGGGGGCTATCAGGCTCTCGACGAAGAACTGAAGCGTTTGAAGACGGTCGAAAGGCCGTCCGTAATCGCTGCGATCTCCGAGGCCCGTGAGCACGGCGACCTGTCGGAGAATGCTGAGTACCATGCCGCCAAGGAGCGGCAGGGCTGGATCGAAGGCCAGATCGCCGAGATCGAGGACAAGCTCGCTCGCGCGCAGGTTATCGACGTCTCGAAGCTGTCTGGCAAGCAGGTGAAGTTCGGCGCCACCGTCTCCCTGGTGGACGAGGACACCGAGGAGGAGTCCCGCTACCAGATCGTCGGTGAGCATGAGGCCGACGTGAAGGCTGGCCGCATCTCGATCTCCTCCCCGATCGCCCGCGCCATCATCGGCAAGGAGATCGGCGACGTGGTCGAGGTGAACGCGCCCGGCGGCGTGCGCTCATACGAGGTTCTCAAGGTCGACTGGATCTGAGCGCGCCACGCCGGCGCCGCAATGATCGGACATTCCCATGACCGCAGCGCCGCCCTGGCGTTGGGATGGACGGGCCTGTGACCACCTCCGACGATACGCCGCTTCGGGTCTGGGTCGTTTCTGACGGCCGGACAGGGATTGAGAACCAGGGGATCGGTCTCGCCGAGGCCCTGGCGGCCCTGCGCCCCATCGAGTTGAGCGTCAAGCGGATCGGCTGGCGGGGCGGCCTGGGGGCCTTGCCCTGGTGGCTGAACCTCGCCCCGCTGCGCTCGCTCTCACCGGACAGCGACATCGCCCCACCCTGGCCCGACATCTGGATCGCGGCGGGCCGGGCGACCCTGCCCCTCTCCCTGCGTCTGCGCCGTTGGAGCAAGGGCGCCACCTTTGTGGTCCAGCTGCAGGATCCCCGGGTGCCGGTCGGCGCCTTCGATCTGGTCATCCCCCCCAAGCACGACCGGCTGCAGGGGGACAATGTCCTGCCCATTGTGGGCGCCCCCCATCGGGTGACGCCCGAGCGACTGGCGGCCGACTACGAACGCTTCCGCGACCAGCTTGAGCCACTGCCCCATCCGCGGGTGGCGGTGCTGATCGGGGGTAAGTCCAAGGCCTTTGGCCTGTCTCCCGAGCGGGCCGCAGCCATGGCCCATGAGATCGAACTGCCCATCCTTCAGGAGGGGGGCTCGGTCATGGTCACCTTCTCAAGGCGCACGCCCGAGGACGCCAAGGCCCTGCTGTCGGCCAGGCTGCGGCATGTTCCGGGCATGATCTGGGACGGCCAGGGCGATAATCCCTACTTCGCCTTCCTGGCGGCGGCCGACTATGTGCTGGTGACCGAGGAATCCACCAACATGACCACCGAGGCGGCCTCCACGGGCAAGCCGGTGTTCATCCTCAAGCTGGAAGGTGAGAGCCTCAAGTTCCGCCTCTATCACGAGGAGCTGGAGCGGCTCGGCGCAGCGCGTCCCTTCGGGGGCGCCTTCCACAGCTGGTCTTACGAGCCCCTCAACGAGACCACCCGGGCTGCAGCCGAGGTGCTGCGCCGCTATGACGCCCGGGCGGGGAACCGCTAGACAGCCCCGTCCAGGCGCGATACCCGCCGGGGCCATTCAATCCCGAGGTGTGACGTGAGCACGACCAACCTGGCCGCCTTCCTGTCCCAAGGCGCCGTCGATCCGCGCCTGGGCGAGCTGGTCCTCGCCGTGGCCGAGGGCTGCGTGGCGATCAACGGCCATGTCCGCCGCGGCGCGCTCGGGCAGGCCATGGGCGCCCTCGGCAGCGAAAACGTTCAGGGCGAGGTCCAACAGAAGCTCGACGTGCTCTCCAATGACGTCCTGCTGGAGGGCTGCGCCAAGGCCACCGGCCTCTGCGCCATGGCCTCGGAGGAGATGGACACCATCCATCCCGTGCGGGAGGTGGGCGCTGAAGGCGGCTATCTGCTGCTGTTCGACCCCCTGGACGGCTCCAGCAACATCGCCGTCAACGTCTCCATCGGCACCATCTTCTCGATCCTGCCGACCCCGAAGGACAGCTACGGCCGGGCGGCTGCCGAGGCCGACTTCCTGCAACCCGGCCGCCAGCAGGTCGCCGCCGGCTACGTCGTCTACGGCCCTCAGACCCAGATGGTCCTGACCCTGGGCGCCGGCGTCAGCGCCTTCACCCTCGATCCCGACAGCGGCGATTGGGTGATGACCGCCGCCGACATCCGCATTCCTGCGGAGACGAAGGAATTCGCCATTAATACAGCCAATACCCGCCATTGGGCTGCGCCGGTGAGCCGCTATGTGGAGGAATGCCTGGCCGGGGTCGAAGGGCCGCGGGGCAAGGACTTCAACATGCGGTGGGTCGCCTCCATGGTGGCCGACGTCCACCGGGTGATGAGCCGCGGCGGCGTCTTCATGTACCCCTGGGACAAGCGCGAGCCTGACCGGCCGGGCAAGCTGCGCCTGATGTACGAGGCCAATCCCATGGCGCTTCTGGTGGAACAGGCCGGCGGCGGGTCGTTCGACGGCCAGGGCGAGACCCTGGACGCCAAGGTGACCAGCCTGCACCAGCGGGCCTCGGTCATGCTGGGCTCAGCCGCCGAGATCGCCCGTCTGCGGGCCTATCACGCGTCCTGAAGCCGACGCCGGGGCGACCGGGCGTCGCAGGCCATTACGGTTAACAGTTGCTTAGAGGCGCGGCCCTAGCCTGCCGGGATCGTGCCTGCCCGGAGCCCTGCCGTGACCGCCCAGCCCCTTGTCCGAGAGCTGAAGGGTCTTCTGCCCGCCCCGCTCGTGGCCGAGACGCTGGAGACCTTCATGGACATGCTGCGGGCGGCCGGCGCTGATGCTGGCGCCGACGCCGACGTGGACGCCCTGGTCGATGCGCTGCGGGCCACGGACCGCGCCGCCCTGGGCCAGGTCTATGACGCCATGCGCGAGACCGACGTCTTTCGCCGCATCGTCACCGCTGAGCCGCTCCGGCAGGCCGCCCAGGCCATGACCAGGGCCAAACGCCTGCACAGCCCGTTCCAGCACGCGGTGTTCCGCATGGATCTGGCCGGCGAGCCCTGGCGCGGCTTCGACTGGCACCAGGACTATCCCTACAACATGCTCTGCAACCGCTCGGTCACCGCCTGGACGCCGCTGACGCCGTCCGGGGCGGTCAATGGCGGGGTCGATGTGGTCGAGACGCAGACGCCGCACCTCTATCCGGTCGATGTCCGCCTCAAGCGCAACGCCGAGGGCCGACCGCTCGGGGGCCGCGACGCCTTCATCGCCGCCGCTTTCCACAGTGATTTCGAGACCCGGAGCCGCAAGCCCGAGCTTCAGCCCGGCGACGTGCTGATGTTCCACAACACTGTGCCGCACCGGTCAGGACGCAATCCCGGCCCGCGGCACCGCTATTCCATCCAGGTCCGTTTCGGCGACCTGCTGGCGCCCGAGGTCATCGCGCGCGGCTGGCGCAACCGCCGGGCCGACGGGTTCGAGGCCTTCGCCGCCCTGCATCCCGACCTGATCGCTTCTGAGGAACGTCCATGAGCCCCGCCCCCAAGATTCCCGCTGACGAAACGCTGCGCAGCCTGCTCAAGGCCCATCTGGACGATCACGACCTGATCGCCAACCTGGCCTCCTTCGGCCGGCGGATGCACTTCATGAAGGCCTTCGCCCACTATGAGGTCTTCAAGCTGATCGAGGACATGCCCGGCGATATCGTCGAGTGCGGCGTCTACAAGGGCGCCTCGCTCCTGACCTTCGCCCGCTTCCTTGAGACCTTCAGCCCCGGCGACCGCACCCGAAAGGTGCTGGGCTTCGACCACTTCAAGGGTCTGGCCGATCGCTCAGAGAAGGACGGCCTCGACGCCCGGGTCGGCAACACCGCCGAGGGCTGGAACCCGGCCCAGTTCCGCGACACCCTGTTTTCCCTGGTGGACGCCTTCAACGCCGACTCCTTCGTGCCCCAGCGGCCGCGGGTCGAGCTGGTCGACGGGGATGTGCGCCAGACGGCGCATGCCTATGTGGCCGAACATCCCGGCCTGCGCATCGCGCTCCTGCACCTGGACATGGACCTCTATGAGCCGACTCTTGAGGCGCTGAAGGCCTTCTGGCCGCGCATCCTCACTGGCGGCGTGGTCCTGCTGGACGAATACGCGATCCGCGAATGGCCCGGCGAAAGCGAGGCCCTGGAGGAGTTCTTCGACGGCAAGCCGCCCAGGATCGAGAAATTCGGCTGGGCCTCGGCCCCGGGCGGCTTTTTCGTCAAGGAATAGGCGGCTTCGCCGCGCAGGGCGGCGCCTTGCCGCCGCAATGAGGGCTAACCTGCGCGCACAGGAGCCCGCCCGTGATTCTCGCCCTTCTTCAGGCCCGCCTGAGTTCCACCCGCCTGCCCGGCAAGGTTCTGCTGCCGCTGGCCGGCGCGCCCATGCTGCTGCGCCAGATCGAGCGGGTCAGGCGCGCCCGGCGGATCGACCAGATTGTCGTGGCCACCAGCCTGGAGCCCAGCGACGATCCCCTGGTTGATGTCCTGAAGGAGGCCGGCCTCGCCGTCCATCGCGGCCCGCTCGCCGATGTCCTGGCCCGCTTCGTCGGCGCCCTCGACGTCTGGCCCGCCGACCATGTGGTGAGGCTGACCGGCGACTGCCCCCTGATCGACCCTGAGGTGATCGACGCCACCATCGCCCTGCATCTGGGCGAAGGTGCGGACTACACTCACAACCGCTATGATCCCTCGGGCTACCCGAAGGGCCAGGACGTAGAGGTGATCTCCGCCGCAGCCCTGCGACGCACGGCGGCGCAGGATCACAGTCCAGAGGCGCGCGAGCACGTCACCTGGGCGGTGCGCAACGCGCCGGACCGCTATCGCATCGCCCGGCTGGATCCCCAGGTGGACGAGGGTCACGTTCGCTGGACCGTCGACACCCCTGACGACTATGAGTTCGTCCGCAGGGTCTATGAGGGGCTCTACCCGGCCAATCCGGCCTTTTCCTCCGACGACGTCCGCGCCTTCGTGCGGGCCCGGCCGGAGCTGACCACCTTTGGCGGAGCGCCACGCCTATGACCCCGCGGGTTCTCTTCATCGCCAACGCCGGCCCTCAGGTGGGCGGCGGCCATGTCATGCGCAGCCTCACCCTGGCCGCGGCGCTCGCCGAGCGCGGCGCCCGGGTGGAGTTCATGGCCGACTCTCATGTGGAGGCGATCCTGGCGGCCTACGCCCCGGACCTGCCCCGCCGCGCGGTGGCCTCCATGGCGCCGGACGTGCTCACCGACCTCACCGGTCGCCAGGCCTTCGAGGCCGTGGTGTTCGACCACTATGGCCTCAGTCGCCCCGAACATGAGGCGATCGCCGATGGCCGCCCGGCCCTGGTGATCGATGACCTGGCCGACCGGCCCCTGGGCGGCGCCCTGGTGCTGGATTCCGGCCCGGCCCGGGTCGAGGCCGACTATCGCGGCCTGGCCAGCGGGGCGCGCCTGCTGCTGGGGCCGAAATACGCCCCGGTGCGGCCGGCCTTCGCCGCCCTGCGCAACACCGCTCTGGCCAGGCGCCATGAGACGCCCCGGCGGGTGCTGGTCTCCATGGGCCTGACCGACCTGGACGGGATCACCGGCAAGGTGGTCGAACAGCTGCGCCGTCGCTATGGCGAGACCGCCCTCGACGTGGTGGTCGGCGCAGGCGCCCCCAGCCGCAAGGGCCTGACCCGCATCGCCGCCCACGACCCGCGCCTGACCCTGCATGTGGACACCCCGGACATGGCCGAACTGGCCACCGCCGCCGACCTGGCCGTAGGCGCGGCGGGGTCGGCCATGTGGGAGCGCTGCGTCCTTGGCCTGCCCAGCGTGGTGGTGACCATCGCCGACAACCAGATCCCTGCGGCCACCGCCCTGGCCAAGGCCGGGGCCGTGCTGATGGTCGACGGTCGGTCGGAGACCTTCGGTGTCGACTTCGACCGCGCCATGACCCGCCTGTTCATCGACGAGGCCCTCCGCGCCGGCCTGGCCGAAAAGAGCGCCGAACTCTGCGACGGCGAAGGGGCGGCCCGCGTCGCCGACGCCTTCTGGCCCCTGCTCGTCCAGGCCGCGACCGTCTGACGCAGACGCCTTAACCGAGTTTTCCGACCTTGGCCTGCATCCTCCCCCTTCGCATGCGGGTGGGGAGGCCGAGAAATGGCCAGAGTTCGTATTATCGGCGGGGGGCTGACCGGCATCCTCGCCGCCTTTGAGGCCCACCGGCTGGGCGCCCGCGAGATCGTCCTGGAGGACGCCCTCGACCGGCTCGGCGGTTGGAGCCTGCCCCGGGTATCCCACGGCGTCGAGCTGCGCGACGGCGAGTTCGCCTTCGGGCCGGCCCAGGATCCCATCCGCCAGGCGCTGGAATGGCGCGGCGTAGCCTTTGACGAGGTCGACCTGCACGACGGCGCCATCAGCCCCTCCCCCAACGGCCCCCGGGCCAGTTGGGGGGAAGGGCCGGTCCTGTCCGCCGACGTGACCACCCCTTCGGCGGCGGCGCAGCCGGAAACCCTCAACGACATACTGCGCGCCTATCCCAGGTCCGCCGCCGACCCCCTCGCCCACTACTGCCAGTGGCGCCTGGGCGTTTGGCTCGATCAGGTCCATGCCAGCGCCGCCCCGGCCCTTGGCCTGCATCAGGTCCGCCTGGCGCCTGTGGGCGAGGCCTCGTCTCCCAACGTGTCCTCCCCCCGGCGCGGCGCCGTGCCCCGGGACGGCCTGAACGGCCTCTTCACCTCGGCCAGCCGCGCGCTGGCCCGCCTGGGCGTCGAGATCCGCCTGCACAGCCTGGTTTCGCCCCGCGAGGTCGCTCAGGCCTGCGGCGAGGACGAGACGGTGGTCTGGGCCGCCGATCCCATGCCCCTGTTCGACCTGGCCTCGCACAAGGCGCCCAAGCCCCGCCTGATCGGCGAGCGGGTGGCGAGCTACGTCTTCCGCGCCCGGCTGGAGGCGCCCCTGCCACTCACCGTCCGCAACTATACCGGCGAGGGCAAGGTCAGCGCCCTGCGCGTCTATCAGAGCCGTGGCGAGACCCTCGTCAGCGTCGAATGCGTCGACGAGGTGGGCGACGAGCCCCTGCGCGCCGAGGTTCTCCGCCTGCTGGCCCCCTTCGCCCGGCGCCCGATGATCCTCGACGCCTGCGTCCTGACCAACATGCGCACCCGCTTCGCCTGTCCCTCGGTCGAGGCGGTGCAACGGCTGGACAGGCTTGAGGTCGAACTCGCCCAGCGCTTCCAGGGCCGCTTCCTCGTGGCCGGCTGGGAGTCCGCCGATGCCGGCGCCCGCATCTCAGGCCTTACCGACCGCATGGCGCGTAGTCTCGGGCCCGCGGCCAGGATTTCGGCGGTCGCCTGATGGCTGGTCCGCAGGTTCAGCTGCGCGACGTCACGCCTGCCGACCGCGACCGACTGCGCGTCTGGCGCAACCAGCCCGACGTGGCTCAGTGGATGTATACCGACGCCCAGATCAGCGAGGCCGACCATGCCCGCTGGTTCGCCGCGGCGCTGTCGGATCCCACGCGCCGTTACTGGATCATCGAACTGGACGGCGAGCCCGTAGGGCTGGCCAACCTCGCCGACATCTCGGAGGCCAACCGCCGCTGCGCCTGGGCCTACTACCTCGCCTCGCCCTCGGTGCGGGGCAAGGGCGTCGGCGCCTATGTGGAATACTGGGTGATCGAGCACGTGTTCGGCCCGCTCGGCCTCTCCAGGCTCTGGTGCGAGGTGCTGGTGGAGAACGAGGCCGTCTGGAAGCTGCATGAATCCTTCGGCTTCCGACGCGAAGCCCTGCTGCGCCAGCATGTCTGGAAGAATGGCGAGCCCCGCGATGTGGTGGGTCTGGGCCTGCTGGCCGAAGACTGGACCTTGGTGCGCGAGGCCAGCCGTGAGCGCCTGCGCGCCAAGGGTTACGCCCTGACCTAGCTGTCGCTGAGCATGTCCCAGGCCAGCGGTTCGCCGCGCTGGAGATCGCGGGTCGCCACCCGCCCGACCACGGCGTCGCGGTGTTCGGGCCGAAGGCCAAGACCCGGACGGATCGACCGGACATCGGCGGCCGTGAGGCGGGCGCCGGCCTTCACATCGGCCGCCACATAGAGCGAGCGGCGGAACTGAGCGTTGGCCCGCTCAGACCCCAATAGGTCGTACTGCGCCGCCCCCAGGGACTCCCAGGCTGAGCGCGTATCGCGCACCAGGGCCGAAAACTCATCCGGCTCCAGGGAAAACGCCGCGTCCGGGCCGCCGTCGGATCTCGCCAGGGTGAAGTGCTTCTCGATCACGCACGCGCCCAGCGCCACGGCCGCCACCGCCGCGGCCGTGCCCGGCGTATGGTCCGACAGGCCGATGGGGCAGCCGAAGCGGGTCTCCATGTCTGGGATGGTGCGCAGATTGGCGTCGGCGAAGCTGGCCGGATAGCTCGACACACAGTGCAGCAGCGCCACCCCGGCCGCGCCGGCGGCGAGCGCTACGTCCCGGGCGGCCTCGATCTCGGCCAGATTGGCCATGCCCGTGGAGATGATCAGCGGTTTGCCATGTCGCGCCGCATAGGCGATCAGCGGCAGGTCGACGGCCTCGAAGGAGGCGATCTTGTAGGCCGGCGCCCCAAGCTCGGCCAACAGGTCCACCGCGCTCTCATCGAACGGGCTGGAGAACAGGATCACGCCCCGGGCCTTCGCGCGTTCGAACAGGGCCGGGTGCCACTCATAGGGGGTCTGAGCTTCCTGATAGAGCTCATAGAGGCTGCGGCCATCCCACAGCCCGCCCTCAATGCGGAACTCCGGCCGGTCCACATCCATGGTGATGGTGTCGGCGGTGTAGGTCTGGATCTTGATGGCGTCGCAGCCGGTGGCCGCCGCCGCATCGATCATGGAGAGCGCCCGGTCGAGGTCGCCATTGTGGTTGCCCGACAGCTCGCAGATCATGAACGGCGCATGGCCCGGGCCGATCTTGCGGCCGGCGATCTCGATGTTCGTCAGGTCAGACACAACGCAGTCCCCGTGAATGGGAACCAGTCTAGCGGGCCACCTCAGAACAGTGCGTTAAATCGACCTTTTCGGGCCTTTTCGCGCGCGAAATACCCCGAAAACGGCGCCCAATCCGACGCCGAAAGCGACGCCCAAGGTCACACTGCCCAGGACCGCGCCCGCCCCGGCGCCAAGGGCCGTTCCGACCCCCAGCCAGGTCCCGGTGGTGCGCAGGCTCGCCCGGCTGGCGGTTCCAGGCTGCGCCGTCGTGGCGGGTTCGGCGGCGGCAGGCGGGGGGTTGGAAGGAGCTTCAGTCATGGGGATCGAACGGCTGGGCGATCATCTTGTTGCGCCCGCGCCCTCGCGCATCGCGGAATCTTCTCTAAATAGGAGCCATGTCTGAGCCTCGCACCACACGCTGCCTCATCATCGGGTCCGGCCCCGCCGGCTATACTGCCGCGGTCTATGCGGCCCGGGCCCTTCTGAATCCCGTCCTGATCGCCGGCCTGCAGCCGGGCGGTCAGCTGACCATCACCACCGATGTGGAGAACTATCCGGGCTTCGCCGAGGCGATCCAGGGTCCCTGGCTGATGGAGCAGATGCAGGCCCAGGCCGAGCATGTGGGGACCGAGATCATCAACGATATCGTCCTGAAGGTGGACCTGTCGAAGCGGCCGTTCCGACTGGAGTGCGATTCCGGCCAGGTGTGGCTGGCCGAGACCCTGATCATCGCCACCGGCGCCCAGGCCAAGTGGCTCGGCCTCGACAGCGAGCAGAAGTTCCAGGGTTTCGGCGTCTCGGCCTGCGCCACCTGCGACGGCTTCTTTTATCGCGGCAAGGATGTCGTGGTGGTCGGCGGCGGCAACACCGCGGTGGAAGAGGCCCTGTTCCTCACCAATTTCGCCTCCAAGGTCACCCTGGTCCATCGCCGGGGCGAGCTGCGGGCCGAGAAGATCCTGCAGGAACGGCTGTTCGCCCATCCCAAGGTCGAGGTGGTCTGGGACAGCGCCATCGACGAGGTGCTGGGCGACACTGACCCCCTGGGCGTCACCGGCGTGCGCCTGAAGAACGTGAAGACCGGCGCCACCCAGACCATCGACTGCGCCGGCGTGTTCGTGGCCATCGGCCACGCCCCGGCCTCGGAGCTGTTCAAGGGCCAGCTGTCCATGGACGCCTCGGGCTATCTGGACGTGAAGCCCGGCACGGCCTCGACCGAAGTCGAAGGCGTCTACGCCGCCGGCGACGTCACCGACGACATCTATCGTCAGGCGGTGACGGCGGCGGGCATGGGCTGCATGGCCGCCCTGGAGGCGGTGCGCTTTCTGGCCGAAGAAGACCACCGCAAGGCGCATAACCCGATCAGCCACGCCGAGGCCGAGAAGATCGGCGTCTGGTAGGCGCCCCTGTGACCGACTAACGAGGGCCCATGACCAATCTGATCGTACGCGGGGGCCGCCCCCTGCGGGGCGAAATCACGCCCTCCGCCAACAAGAACGCCGTCCTGCCGGTGCTGTGCGCGACCCTGCTCAGCGATGCGCCCCTGGTGCTGCACCGGGTGCCGGACATCACCGACGTGCGCAAGATCCTGGAGTTCTTCCAGTCCCTGGGCAGCCAGGTGGACATGGACTACGCCACTGGAACCCTGCGCCTGCACCACGGCGAGAACCTCCGGGCCGAAGGGGCGCACCTGCCGCTGGGCATGCGCTCCTCGGTGATGCTGATCCCGGCCCTGCTGCACCGGTTCGGCCAGGCGAGCCTTGAGGACGAGGCAAAGGGCTGCACCCTGGGCGCCCGGGAGATCGATCCGCACCTGGAGGTCTTCGAGGCTTTCGGCGCCAGGGTGGAGACCCGCGAGGGCGCCATCCTGATCTCGACGCCGGAGGGCTTCCACGCCACCCGCCACTGGCTGGACTACGCCTCGGTGACCACCACCGAGAACTTCGCCATCTGTGCGGCCACCGCCAAGGGGACCTCGCAGCTGGTCAACGCCGCCTGCGAACCCCACGTCCAGGAGTTCTGCCGCTTCCTCATCCAGATGGGGGCCAGCGTCCAGGGGGTCGGGGCCTCGACCCTGACCATCGAGGGCGTCGAGAAGCTGGGGGCCACCACCTTCACCTTCCAGGACGACTTCCACGAGGTGGCCACCTTCCTGGCCATGGGGGCGATCACCGGCGGCGACGTGGCGGTGCGCAACGGCGCCTCGGAATCCTTCCCGCTGATCGACCGCACCTTCGCCAAGTTCGGCGTCGAGGTGACCCACCAGGACGGCTGGTCCCGCGCCAGGCTGGATGGCCCCTTGCGGGTGCGCCAGCCCTATACGAGCCACATCCTGCAGAAGGTCGAGGCCGCGCCCTGGCCCTATGTGCCGGCCGACCTGCTGCCGATCTTCATCGCGCTCGGCGTCCGGGCCGAGGGCTCGGTGATGTTCTGGAACAAGGTCTATGAGGGCGCGCTCGGCTGGACCTCGGAACTGGCCAAGTTCGGCGGCCATGCGGTGCTGTGCGACCCCCACCGAGTGATCACCTATGGGGGCAAGCCTCTGTTCCCCGCCGAGGTGGAGAGCCCCTACATCATCCGGGTGGCCATCGCGCTCTTCATGCTGGCCGCCAGCATCGAGGGCAAATCGACCATCTACAACGCCGCCCCGATCAAGCGCGCCCACCCCAACTTCGTCGAGAACCTCAACGCGCTCGGCGCCGACGTGGAGTGGGTCCTGGGCGACTGAGGGCCTACTCGCCCGAGCATGACGGTGGCAAGGGGAGTGCGGGGGCGCTCCTCCAGCAAAGCACACCCCCAAATCCGTCGTCCTCGGGCTTGACCCGAGGACTCATGAACACTGGAGTTCGACGGTGGTCGTGGGAGGTTTGACCCTGCCGACCAACGATGGGGAAACGACACCATGATCCGACATGCCCGCGCCGCCGACCATGCCGCCATCCGAGCGGTGAACCTGGCCGCGTTTCCGGAGGCGGCGGAGGCTGATCTGGTGGAGCGGCTTCGGGCCGATGGCGACGTCGTGTTTGAGCTGGTGGCCGAGGCGGACGGCGAGGTGGTCGGCCATATCCTGTTCAGCCGGCTGTGGGCCGACAGCGTGAACCTCTATCTGGCGCTCGCCCCCATGGCGGTGGTCCCGGGCGAGCAGAAGCGAGGCCTGGGTTCGGCCTTGGTGCGGGCGGGGCTGGAGTTCTGCAAGGAATGCGGGGCCCACGGCGTCGTTGTGCTGGGGCATGTGGACTACTATCCCCGCTTCGGCTTCTCGGCCGAGACCGCGGCGCGGGTCGCCTCGCCCTATGCGGGATCGCCGGCCTTCATGGCTCTGGCTCTCGAGGACGGCGCGTTCGACGCCCGCCTGACCCTGGCCTATCCGGACGCCTTCACGGGGCTTTAGGCGCCGGCGCCACGGCGGACCCAGGTGCATCCAGCTCGGCCTCCACCTCGGCCAAACGCTCATTGATTTCCCGGATCTCGTCTGGAGTCGGCTGGCGGCGGCTGGGCTGCAGCACGCCGGCCACCCGGGTCGCCGCCTCCCCGCTGCCGGGCTCGGCCACCTCGTAGGTGCGCACCTCGCCGGCCAGGGCCAAGGTCACCTTGCGGCCGGGCGCCAGGGCCTGACCGGTGTTGAACAGGCCCTGGGTGCGGGCGTCCACGCCCCCCAGGATGGCGACTGACAGGTTCTCCTCCCCGCCGACATAGCGGCTCGTGAAGGCCGGCGGCTCACCCATGGGACCGGTCCAGCGATAGAAGATGTGCGCGCCGACCTTGGTCATCTTCACCAGGGTCGGGGCCCAGTAGGGCGCCACATAGTCGGCGTGATAGTGCGTCGCCGAGCCCACGCCGGTCTCCACGAAGCCCTCCAGAGCCTCGCGGGCCACCGACTCCACCTGACGCCAGAGGCCCGGCTCCGGGGCCCAGGTGAGCGAGCCGTCGCAGGTGAAGCTGAACTGGCAGCCCGTGCTGCGGGCCGAGCCCTGGAAGACCACGCCGCAGACCGAATTGGGGTAGGCCGGATGGCGGACCCGGTTCAGTACAACCTGGGCCACGGCCCGCTGGCCCTCCCGTGGCTCGCGGGCGGCCTCGTAATAGATGGCCTGGCTGAGGCAGCGCAGGGCCTGGGCCTGATCCTGGCGCGAGGCCCGCAGGATGAAGGGCTCCATGGGATTGATCGGCAGGTCGGCGAAGGGCTTGAAGGCGTTGATCTCCCGGGCGGCCATGTCGAAGGCGGTGCCAAAGCCCAGGGTCGGCAGGGTGGCCAGATCATAGGTTTCCCAGCCCGGCACGCGGCCCCAATAGTCCTTGCGCGGCGCAGGGTCATGCCGCCTCGCCAGGGCCAGCATGGCCTGGTCCATATCGGCTGTCAGGCGCTCAAGCCCCCGATCGGACAGGCTGCGGGCCACCGTCGCCATGCCTTCGGCCCGGCCGGCATTGATCGGCCGGTCATAGGTGGTCAGGCACCCGGCCAGGGCGAGGCTCGCAAACAGCAAGGCCAGGGAGCGAGCGAAGGCGGTCAAGCGGCGGTCCTGCGATATCGGGCGGGCGCCCGCGAACCCCAGCTATAGGCGACAAGACCATGGCGAAAAAGCAGGCGCTTGCATCCCGCCGCCAAGGGTCTATATCTCTTTCGACAGCTTATGCTCTGTTTGAGCATATCAGAGCGCCTCGCAAGAGCCTGCAGGCGCGCTTTTTTGGGCCAGAGAAATGCTCACTTTGAGCATAAGGAGGACGCCATGGCCGCCGACGGATTTGCCCCCCTCGCCTTCACCCCGCAGGTGGAAGCCGAAACCCAGGCGCTTTGGGAGCGGGTGAAGAAGCACGTCACGCCCATGGAGTGGCGCCTCCAGGCCCCCTTGATCTCGGAGATCAACCGAATCAAGCGGGAGAAGAACGCGGTCATCCTGGCCCACAACTACATGACCCCTGAGATTTTCCATGGGGTTGGCGACTATGTGGGCGACAGCCTGGGCCTCGCCAAGGAGGCGGCCCGCTCCGACGCGGCCATCATCATCCAGGCCGGCGTGCACTTCATGGCCGAGACCTCCAAGATCCTGTCGCCGGACAAGCGCGTCCTGATCCCCGACCTGCGCGCCGGCTGCAGCCTGGCCTCCTCGATCACCGGCGACGACGTGCGGCTGATCAAGGCTCGTTATCCCGGCATTCCGGTGGTCACCTATGTGAACACCACCGCCGATGTGAAGGCCGAGACCGACGTCTGCTGCACCAGCGCCAACGCCGTGCAGGTGGTCGAACATGTGGCCAAGGAATGGGGCGTTGATCGCGTCATCCTGATCCCTGACGAGTTCCTGGCGCGCAATGTGGCTCGCCAGACCGACATCAAGATCATCGCCTGGCAGGGCCGTTGCGAGGTGCACGAGCGCTTCGAGGCCAAGGACATCCTCGAGATGAAGGCCGCCTATCCGGGCGCCCAGGTCCTGGCCCACCCCGAATGCCCCGCCGAGGTGCTGGAGGTCTCCGACTTCGCTGGCTCGACCGCGGCGATGAACGACTATGTGCTGAGCAAGAAGCCCAAGCAGGTGATCCTCGTCACCGAATGCTCCATGGCCGACAATGTGGCGGTGGACGCGGTGGACACCGAGTTCCTGCGGCCCTGCAACCTCTGCCCGCACATGAAGCGGATCAGCCTGGAGAACATCTACGAGGCCCTGATCAAGGAGCAGTACGAGGTGTTCGTCGATCCGGTGATCGCCGACCGCGCCCGCCTGGCGGTGCAGCGGATGATCGACCTGCCGCCCCCGGCGGTTCCGGCCCGCTATGACCTGGTCAAGGCCCGCCATCATGTGGATGTGGAGCTGATCTGATGGCCCATCGCACCCAGCACGACGGCGTCCTGGTCGTCGGTGCGGGTCTGGCAGGGCTGTCGGCCGCCCTGGCCGCCGCGCCGCGCAAGGTCATGGTCCTGACCGGCGCCCCCCTGAACAAGGGCTGTTCGTCGGCCTGGGCGCAGGGCGGCATGGCCGCGGCCCTGTCCGATGAGGACGACGCGGCCCTGCATGCGGCCGACACCGTGGCCGCCGGCGCTGGCCTGGTGGATCCCGAGCGCGCCGCCCTGCTGGCCCGGGAGGGCGCGGCGGCGGTGCGACATCTGGCCGAGCTCGGCGCGCCCTTCGACCGGGACGCCGCCGGCGGCTTTTCGCTCAGCCTCGAGGCGGCCCACAGCCGCGCCCGGGTGGCGCGGGTCAAGGGCGACCAGGCCGGTCGGGCCATCATGGCCGCAGTCACCGCCGCGGCCCTGGCGCAGCGCCATATCGAGGTGCGCTCGGGCCTGCGCCTGCGCGGCCTGCTGCAGGACGCCGAGGGCCAGGTCCGCGGCGTGATCGTCGAACAGGGCGGCCAGCTGCACGAGATCACCGCCCCGGCCGTGATCCTGGCCACCGGCGGCATCGGCGGCCTCTATGCCGTCACCACCACCCCGCCGGAGCTGCGGGGCGAAGGCCTGGGCCTGGCCGCCCGGGCCGGGGCCCTGATCGCCGATCCGGAATTCGTGCAGTTCCACCCCACGGCGATCGATATCGGCCGCGACCCCGCGCCCCTGGCCACAGAGGCCCTGCGGGGCGAAGGCGCCCTGCTGATCAACGCCTCGGGCGAGGCCTTCATGGCCAACTATCATCCGGCCGCCGAACTGGCGCCCCGGGATGTGGTGGCCCGGGCCATCCACGCCGAGCGCGCCGCCGGCCGCGGCGCCTATCTGGACGCCCGCGCCGCCGTGGGCGAGCATTTCCCAGAGGCCTTCCCCGCCGTGTTCGCCGCCTGCCTGTCAGGCGGAGTCGATCCGCGGGTTCAGCCGATCCCCGTGGCCCCGGCCTGCCACTACCACATGGGCGGGATCGTCACCGACGCCGACGGCGCCACCACCCTGGCTGGCCTCTATGCGGCGGGCGAGTGCGCCTCCACCGGCGTGCACGGCGCCAACCGCCTGGCGTCCAACTCCCTGCTGGAGGCCGCCGTCTTCGGGACCCGCGCCGGCGCCGCCGCTCGGGAGGCCGCCGAGGTCCGCACCCGCATCCAGCCGGGCGTCGCCGCGCCGGTTCTGCCCGACGCCGCCCTGTCGGGCCTGCGCATGGCCATGAGCGCCGAGGCCGGCGTGGTGCGTGACGCCCCGGGCCTGACCCGGCTGATCGACCTGATCGGGGAGCTGGAAGGCGCCTATGGCCTCTGCGCCGACCTCACCGCCGCGCGTCTGACCGCCTGCTGCGCCCTGAACCGCCGGGAGAGCCTGGGCGCTCATTTCCGCCTCGACGCCCCTGAGGCGCCGGCGGAGCCCAAGCGCACCTTCCTGACCCTGGGGGCGACCTCGGGCGCGCCCGCCTGCATGGCCGCAGAATGACCGCGCCCCTTCCCGATCTGCTGATCGAGCCCGTGGTGCGCGCCGCCCTGGCCGAGGACCTGGGCCGGGCCGGCGATGTCACCGCCATGGCCTGTATCGAGGCCGACGCCCAGCTTTCGGTGGCCTTCGCCGCCCGCAAGCCTGGCGTGGCCGCAGGCGTCGCCTGCGCACGCCTTGCCCTGGCGGCCCTGGACCCAGAGGCGCGGTTCGAGACCCTGGTGGCCGACGGCCAACCGCTCGCGGCCGGCACCGTGCTGGCCCGCGCCCAGGGGAACGCCCGCGCCATCCTGTCGGCCGAGCGCACGGGGCTGAACCTGCTGGGCCGGCTGTGCGGCGTCGCCACCCTGACCCGGGCCTATGTGGACGCGGTGGAGGGCACGGGCGTACGCATTGTCGACACCCGCAAGACCACGCCTGGCCTGCGCCATCTGGAAAAGTACGCCGTGCGCTGCGGCGGCGGGGTCAATCACCGGTTCGGCCTGGATGACGCCATCCTGATCAAGGATAACCACATCGCCGCCTGCGGCGGGGTGGCCGAGGCCGTCCGTCGAGCGCGGGCCTTCGCTGGCCATCTGATGAAGGTGGAGGTGGAGGTCGACGGGCTGGACCAGCTGGAGGACGCCCTGCGGCACGGCCCGGACGTGGTGATGCTGGACAATTTCAGCCCGGCCGACCTGCGGACCGCGGTCGCCGCCGCCAAGGGGCGAGTGACCCTGGAGGCCTCCGGCGGGGTCAATCTGGACACCGTCCGGGCCATCGCCGACACCGGCGTGGATGTCATCAGCGTCGGCGCCCTGACCCACTCCGCCGCGGCTCTGGACATCGGCCTCGACGCCGTCTGATAACAACCCGCCGCCCGGAGCGCGGCGGGAATCAGGCATGTCGGGCGAACTGGCGATCCACCATCTGGGCGGCGGACTGGGACTAGGTCCCAACCCCTTCGGCCGCGACGTGGCCAACCTCGCCCTCTATCGCGCGCTTGCCCGCTATGGCGGCTTTGATCGTCTGCATATGCTGACGGCCCTGGAAACCTCCGCCGCCGATATCGCCGCCACCCTTCAGGGCGCCGATCCCCTGACCACCCGGATCGAGACCGCCTCCCTGCTGGAGCTCGGTCGGGCGCGCCAGGCGGGCACGCTGTTTCGGGGCAAGGCCGACTTGGCCGAGATGGCCTGGGCCAGACGCGGCGCCGGCCTGGACAACAGCTACAGCCTGGTCGGGCTCATCCATACCATCGCCCCGCCGACCACGCGGGAAGAGATCGCCCAGGCGAGTCTTGCGCCGACCCATCCCTGGGATGCGATCATCTGCACCTCGCCGGCGGTGCATGACTCCATCAGCGCGATGTTCGAGGGCTGGACGGACTATCTCGGCGAGCGGTTCGGGGGGGCCAGGCGGCCGATGCCGCAACTGCCCATCCTGCCGCTGGGGGTTGAGCTGGACGAGATCGCCGCCCAGGCCGATCGCCCCGACGTGCGCCAGGCGACGCGGGCCCGGCTGGGCCTGGCGGACGACGACGTGCTGGCGCTCTGGGTCGGGCGGCTGTCCTTCTACGAGAAGGCCTCGCCTCAGCCCATGTTCCGGGCGGTGGAGGAGGCCGGCCAGATCGTCGGGCGGCCGCTGCATTTCGCCCTGGCCGGCTGGTTTCCGCAGGAAAGCCACCGGGGCTATTTCGAGGAGGCGGGGCGGGCCTATGCGCCGACTTCGACCCTGCACTGGATCGACGGCAATGATCCCGTCCTGCTGAGCGAGATGTGGGCCGCGGCCGACATCTTCCTGTCCCTGGTGGACAACATCCAGGAGACCTTCGGCCTGGCGCCGGTGGAGGCCATGGCCGCGGGGCTGCCGGTGGTGGCCAGCGACTGGGACGGCTATCGGTTCACGATCCGACATGGGCAGGAGGGGTTCCTGGCTCCGACGATGGTCCCCTCACCCGGCCCGCCCAGCATAGCGCTCCTGCAACGGCACCTGCAGCGCATCGACACCTATCAGGCCTATGCCGGACAACTGGCCCAGCATACGGCGGTGGATGTCGGGGCGGCCGCCCGGGGCCTGGCCGAGCTGGCCGCGTCCCCGGAGCTGCGTCAGCGGATGGGCGCAGCCGGCCGGGCGCGAGTGCGCGAGACCTTCGACTGGAAGCAGGTAGTGACCGGCTATCGCGACCTGTTCGACAGCCTCGCCGAACACCGCCGCCAGGCGCCGGCCGCCACGGCCGGACCGCGGCTGAACCCGGTCCACGGCGACCCGTTCAGGGATCACGGGAGCTTCGCCACCGTTCATCTGACCGCCGACACCGAGATCGCCCTGCGACCGGGGGTCGATCCCGCCACCGATCCGGCCCTGACCTCGGGCATCATGCTCGACACCTATGGGGAGGCGTGGCGGTTGAGCGCACCTGACCTCCGGCCCCTGGTGGACGGACTCCAGGGGGCCGGCTGGCGGCGGGTAGGGGACATGCTGGCCGCCATCCCGCCGCCCGCCCGGGCCCGCACCACCTATGGCCTCGTCTGGCTGTGCAAGATGGGCGTGCTCGACTGGCGGTGAGGCGTCAGCCGATGCGGGCCTTGAGCCGGCGAGCCGCCTCCAGGGCGCCGGCGCGGCGATCGGCCAGGGCGGCGTCCATCATCTTCTGCACCTGATCGCGGATGTGCGGCGGCGCCAGCTCCGGCCGGCCGCCTTCGAAGGGCGGCTCCGGCGCATATTCCAGGCCCAGCTGCACCCGGCGGGCGGCGTCCTCGCCGAAAATCTCGGCGGCGGCCACCAGGGCGAAGTCGAGGCCGGCGGTCACCCCGCCGCCGGTGATTACGTTTCCATCCCGGCAGACCCGGCCCTCATCCACCTCCACATCGAACAGGGGCAGGAGGTCGCGCCAGGCCCAGTGGCAGGCGGCGCGCCGTCCCTTCAGCAGCCCCGCCGCCGCCAGGATCAGGGAGCCTGTGCAGACCGAGGTGACATAGCGGGCGCTGGCGCCAAGCCGGCGGACGGCCTCCATATAGGCCTCATCCAGCATGGCCGCGGTGGTCCCGAAACCGCCGGGCACGCAGAGGACGTCGCAGGACTCGATCTGGGTCAGATCCTCCAGGCGGGCGAAGACCAGGCCGTCGCCTTCGATGTCGGCGCCGCCCACCGAGGCGACGATGGTCTGGGCGCCCGGCAGGCGGTTGAACACCTGATGCGGCGCGGTGAAGTCCAGCTGGGTTACTCCGGGATAGAGCGGGAAGACGATACGGCAGGTCTGGGTCATGGACAGGCTCCGGGGTTGACAGGGGCAGCATCGACCGTTCCTGTCCTGGCTGAAATGACATTTTTCCCACGGAATCTGCCATGACGCCCCGGCGCATCGACGTCCTGATCTTCCCGGACTTTCAGTTGCTGGACGCCGCCGGCCCCGTCGCCGCCTTCGAGATCGCCGGCCGCCTGGCGCCCGGCGTCTATGATCTGCGGGTCGTCGCGGCGGCGCCTGGCGAGGTGAGAAGCTCGTCCGGCGTGAGCCTGATGGCCAAGGCCCTTGATGAGTCTCCCATCGACACCCTGCTGGTGTCCGGCGGGGACGGGACGCGGCCTGAGCGGCTGGACCCCGCCGTGATCACCGCCGTCGCGGCCGCCGCCGGTCGGGCGCGGCGGATCGTCAGCGTCTGCTCCGGCGCCTTCATCCTGGCGGAGGCGGGGCTGCTGGAGGGGCGCCGCGCCACGACTCACTGGAGCCGCACTGCCGACTTCCGCCGCCGGTTTCCCAGGACGCGGCTGGAGCCCGACCGGATCTATGTGCGGGACGATCCGGTCTGGACCTCGGCGGGGATCACCGCGGGGATCGACCTCTCCCTGGCCCTGATCGCCGAGGATCTGGGCGAGGCGGTCGCCCGGGCGACCGCGCAGCAGCTGGTGGCGCCGCGGCAGCGGGCCGGCGGGCAGTCCCAGTTCTCAGGCCTGGTGGAGATGGGCGGGGCGAGCGGCCGGTTCGCCGACCTGCTGGGCTGGGCCCGTCAGCGACTGGCCGCCCGGCTGAGCGTCGAGGATCTGGCGGAGGCCTGCGCCATGAGCCCGCGCAACTTCGCCCGGGCCTTCGTACGCGAGGTGGGCATGACGCCGGCCAAGGCGGTGGAGCACCTGCGGGTCGAGGCCGCCCGCGCCGAACTTGAACAGGGCGCCGGCGTAGACCAGGCCGCCCAGAACTCGGGCTTCGGCGATCCTGAACGGCTCCGACGGGCCATGCTGCGGACCTATGGCCAGACACCGCAGGCGCTCAGGCGCAACGCCCGGGCGAGCGCCTGAGCGCCTTGGCTCAGGTCGCCTTGCGTTCGCCGGTCGCCGACTTGGCCTCGGCGGACTTCTCGTCCTGCGGCGGCGCCTTGGCCGAAGACGCCGCAGGCCGGACGGCCGGTTTGGCGGCGCCCGTCTTGACGATCTCGCCCTCGGGACGCTCGGGGGTCTTCGGCGCTGAGGCCGGCTCCTGCCCGGGCTCGGCGGGTCCGCCCATGGCGAGACTGGCTGACGGCACGGGAACCAGGGTGGCCGAGGTCAGGCGGATGTCGTTGTCGCCCTCGATCCGGTCACGGGGGTCAGACGACTCGCCGACCCGGGCATAGACCGGGGCCTGGGTCTGTTCCGGCGTGACCTCATGGGCGCTGGCCAGCATGCGGCTGGGCGCCGGATCGCGGCCGAAGCGATAGAAGACATGCACGCCCACCTGGGTGACCCGGGTGAGGCGTGGGCCCCAGGCGGGCGCCACGGCGGTGGTGTGGAAGTGGGTCGCGCGGCCGACCTCGGCCATCACTTCGCCAGACAGGGCCTTGTGGGCGACCCGCTCGGCGCGACGCCAGGCGGCCGGCTCGACCCGGGCGCGCATGGCGCCATTGCAGGCGAAGCTGAACTGGCAGACTCGGCTGTTGGCGCCCTGGAAGACGACGCCGCAGACCGTCTTGGGGAAGGCCGGATGCCGCACGCGGTTGAGCACCACCTGAGCCACGGCCGCCTGGCCAGACGGCGTCTCGCCGCGGGCCTCGTAATAGACGGCCTGGGTCAGGCACTCCATGTCGCGGGAGGCCTCCAGCGCCCCGCCGAGGCGGAACGGCGCGGCCGGAATGGGCGTGGGATTGAGGCTGGCCCGCAGAAGCGGCGGCTGCCCGGACGACCCTGCCCCGCGCTCCAGGCGAGCGACCAGGATCGCGCTCTGACGGTCACGCTCGGCGGCGCCGGCCACGGTGAAGGGGTCGTGGCGGCGCGCGATGCGCAACACGCCAGGGTCCATCCGCGCCGCAGCATCCTGCAGCGCCTGTTCGGAATATCCATCGGCCGCGCCCGCCGCCAGACGGGCGGCCCTTGCGTGATCCGAAGCTGCGCCGGCCATGCCGCCGGCCATATAGGCGCCACCCAGCGCCAGTCCGACCGTGGAGCCGAGAACGGCGGCAGCGGTCAGGGCACGCCAATCGGCGCGCACCCATTTATCATTTTGCAAAACGTCCTGTCCTGTGCGGCGAGGGCGCATCGCCCCCCGACATCATCGCTCAGAGAAGTCCCGCCTCACTGCGGGTGAAATCTCGAAAACGAAGCCCGTCCGCACTGCTTCAATGGACGGGTCTTACGACAAAGTGGCCCGCCTTATGACGGGTCCATGAAGGATTCGCAAGGCGATATTGCGCCGCACCGTAGCTCCACCTTGAGACCACCGACGGCGACTCTGGGAACCTTGGCCGTTGCCGGCCGTTTGCAGCGAACAACTCTCGGAGATTCTAACATGGCTAAGGTCCTTGGCGTCTGTGCGATTTCGGCGGCGCTTCTACTGGCCGCCTGTGGCCACAATGTGGAGCAAAGGGCGGCGACCGGCGCCGTGGCCGGGGCCGTGGTCGGCGGTCCCGTGGGTGCGGCCGCAGGCGCGGCCGTGGGCACGGTGGTGAGCAAGGGCGTCGATAAATAGGCTGTCCCAGGCGCGGCTAGTCCGTCTGGATCATGCCGCGCCCCTGAGCTGGGCCTATCCCCCCTCGATCACCGGGGGAGATGGGACCATGCGCCACCTGATTCTGGCTCTCGGCGTCCTGGCGATGGTCTATGCCGTCGTTCACAGCGCCGGAGGGCTGTTCTGATCGCATCGCACCCTGCTGACACCATGATGTCAGCAGGGCCGCTGGCGCCCGGCCCTCGGCGCGCCTACCTTCTGTCCCATGCCGCGTTCCAAGACTGCCCCTCCCCCGTCGCCGCAGGGCGTCGCCGACATGTCGGCGTCCTTCGACTATGACGAATCGACCATGCCGATGCTGTGGAAGCCCCACCGCCCGGCCCGGCCGCCCAAGTCGGAGGGGGGCAAGCGCTTCAAGCTCGTGTCGGACTATCAGCCGGCCGGCGACCAGCCGCAGGCGATCAAGGAACTGGTGGCCGGCCTGGAAGGCCGCGAGCACGACCAGGTGCTGCTCGGCGTCACCGGCTCGGGCAAGACCTATACGATGGCCCAGGTCATCGCCGAGACCCAGCGCCCGGCCCTGATCCTGGCGCCCAACAAGACGCTCGCCGCCCAGCTCTATTCCGAGTTCAAGGCGTTCTTCCCGGAGAATGCGGTCGAGTTCTTCGTCTCCTACTACGACTACTACCAGCCGGAGGCCTACGTCCCGCGGACGGACACCTACATCGAGAAGGACTCCTCGATTAACGAGCAGATCGACCGGATGCGGCATTCGGCGACCCGGGCGATCCTGGAGCGGGACGACGTCATCGTCGTGGCCTCGGTCTCCTGCATCTATGGCATCGGGTCGGTGGAGACCTATACGGCCATGACCTTCACCCTAGCCCCGGGTGAGCGGATCGATGAGAAGCAGCTGATGGCTGACCTCGTGGCCCTGCAGTACAAGCGCAACGATCAGGCCTTCGAGCGCGGGACCTTCCGCCGCCGAGGCGACACCATCGAGATCTTCCCCGCCCACTACGAGGATCGCGCCTGGCGGGTCAGCCTGTTCGGCGACGAGGTGGAGACCATCGTCGAGTTCGACCCCCTCACCGGCAAGAAGACCGCCGACCTGGAGGGGATCAAGATCTACGCCAACAGCCACCATGTGACGCCGCGCCCGACGCTCAACCAGGCGGTCCTGCAGATCAAGGCCGAGCTCAAGGAGCGGCTGGAGTGGATGGTGGCCAATGGCAAGCTGCTGGAAGCCCAGCGGCTGGAGCAGCGCACCACCTTTGACATCGAGATGATCCAGGCCACCGGCTCCTGCGCCGGGATCGAGAATTACAGCCGCTATCTGTCGGGCCGCCGGCCGGGGGAGCCGCCGCCGACCTTCTTCGAATACATCCCCGAGAACGCCCTGCTGTTCGTCGATGAGAGCCACCAGGCCGTGCCGCAGATCGGCGGCATGTATCGCGGGGACTACCGGCGCAAGTTCACCCTGGCGGAATACGGCTTCCGCCTGCCCTCCTGCCTGGATAACCGACCGCTGAAGTTCGAGGAGTGGGACGCCATGCGCCCGGACACGGTGCATGTGTCGGCCACGCCCGGCTCCTGGGAGATGGAGCGGACCGGTGGCGTCTTCGTCGAGCAGGTGATCCGCCCCACTGGCCTGATCGATCCGCCGGTGGAGGTCCGCCCGGTCTCCAAGGACGGCTTCTCCCAGGTGGACGACGTCATCGACGAGGTCCGCCAGACCATCGCCCAGGGCTATCGCGGCCTGATCACGGTGCTCACCAAGAAGATGGCCGAGGACCTGACGGAGTACATGCACGAGCAGGGCCTGAAGGTCCGCTACATGCACTCCGACATCGACACCATCGAGCGCATCGAGATCATCCGTGACCTGCGCTTAGGCGTCTTCGACGTGCTGGTGGGCATCAACCTGCTGCGCGAGGGCCTGGACATCCCCGAGGTCGGGCTGGTGGCCATCCTGGACGCCGACAAGGAAGGCTTCCTGCGCTCAGAGACCTCCCTGATCCAGACCATCGGCCGGGCGGCGCGGAACATCGACGGCCGGGTGATCCTCTATGCCGACCGCATCACCGGCTCCATGGAACGCGCCATGGCCGAGACCCAGCGCCGGCGCGAGCGGCAGGAAGAATACAACACCGCCCACGGCATCACGCCCGAGAGCGTGAAGAGCCAGATCAAGGAAATCCTCGCCAGCGCCTATGAGAAGGACCGCCCCCTGGTCCGCACCGAGCTGGCCGAGGAGGCCAAGCCCTTCATGGGCGACAACTTCAAGGCCACCCTGCGCGACCTGGAAGGCAGGATGCGCCAGGCCGCCGCCGACCTGGAATTCGAGACCGCCGCCCGCCTGCGCGACGAGATCAAGCGCCTGAAGCTCATGGACCTGGAATTCGCCAACGAGGCCCTCACCAGCGAAGGCGAAACCGTCGACCGCTCAGCGGTCAAGCGGGTGAAGGCTGAG
The DNA here is from genome assembly GCF_030693405.1 of Phenylobacterium sp. Lineage (GTDB taxonomy): Bacteria > Pseudomonadota > Alphaproteobacteria > Caulobacterales > Caulobacteraceae > Phenylobacterium. The sequence goes on along the minus strand of NZ_JAUYAW010000066.1, from coordinate 48,094 downwards.
GCGAGAGCCGAAGCCCAGGAGCGGTTCCGGAAGGGGCGATAGATCACCGAACGTTGCAATCCCAATTGAATTCGCGCCTCAATCGCGTGACACCCACACGGCGGTGTAGGATTCGTTCGAGCTTTCCCAAATGGCTGCAGCTGATTTCAGATCGGTTCTCGAAAACCTTGCAGGTCTTCGCACTGACGACGGATGGACCTTGACTGAGCTGGTAAAGAAGGAGTCGTTCCAGACTGGTGGCGCCTTTTCCCTTGGATACCATGCATTACATGATAGTGGCGCCCTTGGATTTGCAAAGGTACTAGACTTCAGCCGTGCCGCTGAGCAACGCGACACAATACGCGCCCTTCAGGTAATGACTGAGTCATACAATTTTGAGCGAGATATCCTAGCGCTCTGTCGGAAAACTCGGCTCAGCAAGATCGTTGTCGCGATATCAGATGGCGAAATATACCTGGATGGAGCTCCATTTGATAAGGTGTTCTATCTAATATTTGAGCTGGCAAATGGCGATGTTAGAAAGAAAGCTGTAGAGTCCAACGCATTTGATCTAACATGGACGATGAGAGCTACGCACCACATAGCTACTGGCGTAATGCAACTTCATTCCAAAGAAATATACCATCAAGACCTTAAGCCTTCTAATATTTTGGTGTTCGGCGATGGAGATATATCTAAGCTCGCCGACCTCGGGCGCGCCCACTGCTCTAGCATCGGCGCTCCGCACGATCACCTTATAGCCCCTGGCGCAAGAAGTTACGCGCCTCCCGAACAGCTTTATGGATTCTCCCTGCCCGACAATATACATTCCAGATCTTCTTCAGACTTGTACTTGATGGGAAGCATTATCTATTTCTTCTTTATGGGCACTATGTTGACCCCATCGATCGCCAGCGGACTTTCTGATGCCCATAAGCCCCGCTTCTTAAGTGTCAATGACGGTGGCTGGACTGGCACATATGACGACGTGCTGCCATATCTGTTGTTTTCATATGAAGAAGTCGCTCGCCATTTTGAGGCACGAGCTTCACAGGCTTTCTCGGAGGCTAAGATACCTGACGTCGGCGCTAAACTCATAAATTTATTCAGATATCTTACTAATCCAGACCCCAGACTAAGAGGGCATCCGAATGAAAGGCGACTGAAATACAGCAATCCTTACGATATGCGTATGTTTGTCTCAACTTTTGCTAGCATCGCCCATGCCTGTGAGTTGCGACTGGAGCGTACTGATGCAGCGTGATGCGGCAGCAAAAGACAGAAAAATGATCCCTCGGTGGCGAAAGCTATACGAAACGCCGACAAATGAACTTTGCAGCTCAAAAAGCACCAGGGACAAGCCGCCACTCGTCGACCATGACGAAATCGTTCAGTCTTGGAAAGAAAACCCCAACCCTTGGACTGCGGCAGATCTAATTTCCATTACCGCTATGGGGGTCAGGAATCGCGACACCGACGACGCTGCGGATTTCTTGAACCGACTATCCGCCGATTTACAGCCAGGAATTCAATTAATACTAAGGCGTTATTCTGCTTCAAACTTTGCTGATACTCGCGACTACGTTGACACGCCGAGCGTAGAGTCCCACAGATCGAGCGTTAGGCGTTCCAAGCGGCAGATATTTATAAATCCTAGGAGTGCTATATCTTATGTAGAGGCCGCTCGGTCATATACATCGCTAGGTCAGACAGCAAAGGCGCGTGAAATGCTGGCGCGCGCCCACCTGCTCGCTCCCAACAACCGCTACGTAATACGCTCTGCGACGAGATTTTTCGTTCATGAAGGTGAGTTTGATAGTGCTTGGAACATTGTCAAGGGTACGGATCGAACTGATCCGTGGCTGGTGGCATCCCGTGTTGCAGTCGCAGATCTTATTGGTGCGGACGTTCCATCGTGGCGTTTTTTAAGCAACCTTTTGGAAGGGACGGCTCCTTCGCAGTCTACAGAGCTGTCGGCAGCGATTGGCACCCTTGAACTTAGCGCCGGAAATTTCAAAAGGGCGAAAAAGTTGTTCTCCCAAAGCGCAGAGGAACCGACCGAGAATTCAGTTGCCCAGTTGAGATGGGCTAATGAAACTGGGGGTACACCTTTCGATAGTCGACTTCTCGATGTTAGCCGCTCGTTCGAGGCAAGAACTGCACAGTTTTCACGGGAGGCTAGATGGGAAGAAGCCGCCCTTAGCGCTTCATCATGGCTATCCGATGAACCCTTTTCGAGTAGAGCCGCGGTAAGCGCGTGTTACATAAACGCTGAGTTTCGCGAAGACTACCGCAAGAGCGTTGATTTAGCCACGATTGGCCTGACAGCCGCCCCGAACGACGTCATATTACTAAATAATCGCGCCTATGCATACGCGGCTCTAGGCGATACCTTGGCGGCAATGTCTGATCTAGAAGCAGCACGAAACCAAAAAGACAGCTCGACAGAAGAACCCTGCCTGCTAGCCACCGAAGGTTTTATACTATATCGATCAGGCTCATTTGATGAGGCGGACAAATTCTACAAGAAATCAATAGATATAGCAATTGAAAATAAAGAACACCAAACGGCTCAGCGGGCCTACATACATTGGATTCACGAACAGGGAAGAATCGGCAGGCACCTAGACCCCTTAACCGCGCGCGAACTCGCCGAGCAGATACTAAATAGTAAGTCAACAACAGTTGATGTTAAAGAGTCATTCCGGAAGTATGTACTGCCCCATATCGCTACCGCTGAGCTAAAGGTATTTGCCAAAGAGGCGAGAGAGCTGGCTCAGAGGCTCTTGGCGGCCACTCGGTGATTGCGGCCACCCAGTCGCAGCAGTCGTCACCATCCCGGCCCCGCGCCCCCCAACCGTGGCCGAAAAGCCCCACATGACCGTCCAGTGACGGTGGGGGCGGAACCTACGGCTTCGCCATTCGTAGATGTGTCAGATCAGGGGCTGGTCTTGGCGAGGTTTCATTCGGACCTGCCGCAGCTCCGCCAACATCAGGATGGGTGATTATGACACCGTCTTTCAGCGTAGCGGGCGCCGATGGCAAGGTCGTCGCCCTGGACCGAACGAAACCTGAAACCGCCGTGGCCGAGCGCGTGCGCCGGCTGCAATCGGAGGCCCGCGGTCTGGTGGGCGAGCATGTGCGCGCCCTCGAGGCGGCGCTGGGCGAGGTGGAGCGGCTGAGCGCCGAGATCGCCGGCGGCGGCGAACTCTATCCCCCCGGCATTCGGGAGATCGCCCGGCGGCTGACCGAGGACGCTGAGGTCAAGGCCCAGGCCCTCGAAGCCATCATGGCCCGCAACTGAGCCGGCGCGGGCAGAGCCGATCAGTCCTCGTGCGGCGCCTTGCGCCGCAGGGGGGCGATCGCCGCCCCGCCCTGCGGCCCCACGGGGCTGAACGCCGGATTGGTCTCAATGTCCCGGCGGCGCTGATCCCTATCGGCCCCCGGCTCCCGCGGCGGTTCGGGCGTCTTGTCTTTCGGCTCGCCGGTCACGTCACCAGGTCCCGGTAGTCGGGGCTGCGGCGCAGCCAAGCCGCGGCATAGCCGCAGATGGGGGTGATCTTCAGGCCCCTGTCCTTGGCGTCCTGGGCCAGGGCCTTCATCAGCCGGCCGGCCGCGCCGGTGCCGCGCAGGGCCACGGGGCTCTCCACATGATCGATATAGAGGCGCTCGCCCTGGAGCCGGTAGTCGGCCCAGGAGGTCTGGCCCTGTTCGTCCATTTCATAGCGGGACGCGGCGCTGTTGTTTCTAAGTTCGCTCATCATGCCCTTCGCAGCGGACGGATTGCGGGTTTTGATCCCGGCCAAGGCTGGGACATGATGGCCGCGTCCGCGGCGTCAGGCCAGGGCTTAGGATGAAGGAGCGCGACGATGCGCAGGCTTTCCATGACCGCCGCCCTCGGGCTCTGCCTGCTCGCCGTGAGCGCCTGTAACCGCAATGAGGCCGGCGACGGCGCCGAGGCGCCAGCGACAGCGGCCGACGGGGTCCAGACGCCCCTGCCCGGCCAGCCGGACACGCCCGCCGCCCCCACCCGCCGGGCGGGCCTGTGGGAGCAGCGGCTGTCCACCGAGGGCATCGTGCAGGTGACCCGCATCTGTATCGACGACACTCTGGACCAGCGTCTGAGCTGGTGGGGCCAGCAGGCCACCGATGAAACCTGCGAGAAGAACCTGGTCACCCGCCGCACGGACGGGAGCTGGCAGTTCTCCTCGGTGTGCGACATGGGGACCGGCGGCAAGACCACCACCTCGGGCGTGGCCAGCGGCGACTTCGCCACCCGCTATGTGATCACCGGCGAAAGCTCGACCAAGGGCGCCGAGGCGCCGCAGATGAACGGGACCCGCGCCGTCAATATCGAGGCCGTGTGGCAGGGCGCCTGCCCCGAGGGCTTCCGCCCAGGCGACATGGAGCTGCCCGGGGGCATGCGGGTGAACCTGCTGGATATGGCCGGGGCGGCTGAGGCCAACTAGGCCCAGATCACTCCAGGCCCGACGGGTCTAAGCCAGACGGGCGACGGCGAAGTCGGCCAGATCTTCCAGGGCGGCGCGCCAGTCGCCGGCCGGGAAGACGGCCAGAGCGGCCTTGGCGCTGGCGGCGTAGCCGGCGGCCGCCGAGAGCGTGGCGTCCAGGGCGCCACTGTCGCCCACCAGCTGGCGGGCCCGCTCGAAATCGGCCTCGGTCTGCTCCCGGGCGTCGACGGTGCGCATCCAGAAGTCCCGCTCCTGCGCACCCGTGTGCTTGATGGCCAGGATCAGCGGCAGGGTCGCCTTGCCCTCGCGGAAGTCATCGCCAGGATTCTTGCCGAGGGTCTCGCTGGCCCCGGAATAGTCCAGGGCGTCGTCCACCAGCTGGAAGGCCAGGCCCAGGTCCTGGCCGAAGCGGCGCAGGCCACGGCACTGCTCGGGGCTGGCGCCGGCGCCGACGCCGCCCGCCTCGGCCGCGGCGGCGAACAGCTCGGCGGTCTTGGCCTTGATGATCTCCAGATAGACCGCCTCGTCCAGGTCCAGGTCGTGGGCGCGGGTGAGTTGCAGCACCTCGCCCTCGGCGATCACCCGGCTGGCCCGGGCCAGGATCTCCAGAGCCGACATGGAGCCGGTCTCGACCATCAGCTCGAAGGCCCGCGCGAACAGGAAGTCGCCCACCAGCACGCTGGACGGCGCGCCCCAGATCAGATGGGCGGCCACCTTGCCCCGGCGCAGCTCGGAGGAATCCACCACATCGTCATGCAGCAGGGTGGCGGTGTGGATGAACTCCACGGCTGCGGCCAGCTTGCGGCAGCCATCGTCCTGGGCGCCGGCCAGGCGGGCGGCGGCGACGGTGAGCAGCGGGCGCAGGCGCTTGGCCGAGCCGCCGATCAGGTGTTCGGCCAGGGCCGGGATCACCGAGACCGGGCTCTGCATCCGGTCGCGGATCAGGCTGTCGACGCCGGCCATGTCCGAGCGGGCGAGCTTGAGCAGGTGATCGAGGCTGACCGGCTTGGCCCTGGTGTCTGCGGCGGCGGCGTCCACGACGAAATACTCCAGATGGGGCGGCCGTTTGCGGGGCCGCCGTTGCGTCCGGACAATGGTCACGCGATAGGGGGCGGTCAAGGCGCGCCCGCGCTTCTGGAGCCGCTGATGTCCGAGCCGTCACACGTCCCGGTGGAGCCGCCGACGGAGAACCGTCTTCTTGGGGGGCGCATTGTCCTGCGCCAGCCGGCGCGGGGCTACCGCGCCGGGCTGGACGCGGCCCTGCTGGCGGCGGCCTGCGATTCAGGTCCTGGGGAGCGGGTGATCGAGGCTGGCTGTGGGGCCGGCGGCGCCCTGCTGGCGGCCGCCGCGCGGCGACGCGACGCGGTCTTCACAGGGGTTGAGCGGGATGCAGACGCCCTGGCCCTGGCGCAGGGCAATGTGGCGCTGAATGGGATGACGGCGCAGGTGAGCGTCCTCTCCGGCGACGTGACGGCGGGATTTCGCGCCCTGGACCTGCCGCCCTTTGACGCAGCCCTGGCCAATCCGCCCTTCTTCGATGACCCCCGAGCCCTTCGCGCGCCGGCTCCGGAAAAGACCGGCGCCTGGATGGCCGATGGGGGCCTGGCCGCCTGGACCGGCTTCCTGCTGAAGGCCGTTCGGGAGGGGGGCAGCATCACCCTGATCCACCGGGCCGACCGGCTCGGCGATCTGCTCAGCGGGCTTGGAGTCAGCGCGGGATCGTTTCAGATACGGGCGATTCAGCCCTTCGCGGATGCCCCCGCCAAGCGGGTCCTGGTGCGGGCGATCAAGACCGGCAAGACGCCCTTGCGGCTGCTGCCGCCGCTGATTCTGCATGGGCGTGAGGGGACCGAAAAGCACACGCCGGAGGCCGAGGCGATTCTGCGCGGCGAGGCGGATCTCGCGTGGCTCTGAGAAAGCTTGACCAGAAGCCGTTGATTCTGCGGGACAATGCGCCGCATGGGCGCCCCATTTCCGACCTATAGGGTCCAATGGCCAGACGCGCTGGCCAGCGGGGCGGCTCTGCGCAGCCCCGGCTCTGACACGAAAACCGACGAAACCCGCCGAGAGTTCCCGGCCCGTATCGAAGAGATCCTGCGTTTTGAGTTTGTCTGACCTGTCGGCGCCCCGGATGGATGGGCGTTTCCTGGCCCCTCGCCTGTTCGCCCTCACCGCCGCGGCCATGGCCGCCACCATGGCCACCAGCGCCGTCGCAGACGCCAGTGTGGGTCTGGCGGCTCGCCTTTCCCAGGTGAGCCTCGCCCCGCTCGTCAAGGCGCCCCCGGCCCTCCCGGGACCCGTGGTTCGCGAGCTTCAGTGGGAAGGCCAGGACATCGACGGGGATGGCCAGCCCGACTTCGTCAATCCCACCGGCCAGGCCCCGCGCACCCATGACGCCTATGGCTCCGGCGCCTATGGCGCCTCCCGCGACGGAGGCGTGCGGGCCCATGAGGGCGTGGACTACGCCGCCACCGCCGGTCAGGTCGTGGTCGCCCCCATCTCCGGCTATGTGACCAAGATCGGGCACGCCTATTCCAGCGACGCCAGCCTGCAGTTCGTGGAAATCTCCAACCCAGCGCTCGGCTACGAAGCCCGAGTTTTCTACGTCGAGCCCGATGTGAAGGTGGGCCAGGCGGTGCGCCTCGGCGCCCCCATCGGGACCGCGCGGGGCCTGCAGGACAAGTATCCCGGCGGCATGACCGACCATGTCCATCTCGAACTGGCCAAGTCCAAGGCCCGCTTTGACGCTACCGAGGTCATCGTCGCCCGCTACGTGGCCGTCGAGACGACCGCCGACTGAGCCCCTGCGCGGCGCACGCTCCCGCCGCGCCCGCATTCTTCGCTTGCCGAATGCTGTTCGGAAGGTCGGAATGGTCGGGACGAAGCGCGGACCCTCACCGGTCGAAGCGCCGGACAAGGGCGGTCAACGCCCAGGGAGGATGCGATGAATATCAGAGTGAACCCGCAGGCGGACTCCGTCGAGGCCGTCGAGGCGACCCCGCTGGCGGAGCTCAATCCCGGCCGGGCGGCGCGATTCCAGGACGACACCATCTGGCCGGTGTTTGAGCGCCTGCGCCGGGAGGACCCCGTCCATCTCACCGAAGAGAGCGAGTTCGGCCGCTACTGGTCGGTGACCAAGTGGGACGACATCCTGGCCGTCGACACCAATCACGAGGCCTTCTCCTCGGCCGACGGCATCACCCTACCCAACCTTGAGGCCATGGAGGCCCAGCGCAAGGCGCTCGGCGAGGATCGCCCGCGGCGCGCCGGCGCCGGCTTCATCACCATGGACGAGCCCGAACACGGGCGTCAGCGCAAGGCGGTCAGCCCCACGGTGGCGCCGGGCAACATCACCAAGATGTCCCCCATCGTCCGTCAGCGGGCGGGCGAAATCCTCGACTCCCTACCGATCGGCCAGGAGTTCGACTGGGTGGACCTGGTCTCCAAGGAGCTGACGGCGATGACGCTGGCCACGCTCTTCGACTTCCCCTTCGAGGACCGACGCAAGCTGACCTACTGGTCCGACGTGGTCACCAACGCCCCGGGCCACGGCCCGGTGACCAGCTGGGAGCAGAAGGCCCGGGACATGATGGACTGCTTCGGCACGTTCAAGCAGATCTGGGACCAGCGGGTGGACGCGGCCGAGCCGGGGATCGACCTGATCTCCATGATGGCCAACAACACCGCAACCCGGGACATGCCGGTGCAGGAGTTCCAGGGCAATGTCATCCTGCTGATCGTCGGCGGCAACGACACCACCCGCAACACCATCTCCGGCAGCGTCTACGCCCTGAACAAGAACCCCGACCAGTACGCCAAGCTGCGGGCCAATCCCGAGCTGATCTCGTCGATGGTCTCCGAGACGATCCGCTGGCAGACCCCGCTGGCCCACATGGCCCGGGTGGCGACACGGGACATCGAGGTGGGGGGCAAGATGATCCGCGAGGGCGACCGGGTGGTCATGTGGTACATCTCCGGCAACCGGGATGAGAGCCGCATCGAGCGGCCCAACGACTACATCATCGACCGGGAACGCCCCCGCGAGCACCTGTCCTTCGGCTTCGGCATCCACCGCTGCGTGGGCAACCGGGTGGCCGAGATGCAGCTGACCATCATCTGGGAGGAGATCCTCAAGCGCTTCCCCGAGATCAAGGTCCTGGCCGAGCCCCAGCGCACCTATTCCGCCTTCGTGCACGGCTATGAGACCCTGCCGGTGATCATTCCGACCCGGAACTGAGGGGCGCCAGGAAGTCGCGGACAAAGAAAAAGGCCCTCCGGAAACGGAGGGCCTTCGTCGTTCGGCGGTGAGCCTTGTGAGGCCTAGTTGCGGGCTTGGTCCACCAGCTTGTTCTTGGTGATCCAGGGCATCATGGCGCGCAGGCGCTGACCCACTTCCTCGATCTGATGCTCTGAACCGCGGCGGCGGGTGGCCTTGAAGGAGGCCTGGCCCGACTGGTTTTCCAGCATGAAGTCACGAACGAACTTGCCCGACTGGATGTCGTCCAGCACGCGCTTCATCTCGGCCTTGGTCTCCGGCGTGACGATGCGGGGGCCGGTGACGTACTCGCCGTACTCCGCGGTGTTGGAGATCGAGTAGTTCATGTTGGCGATGCCGCCCTCATAGATGAGGTCGACGATCAGCTTCACCTCGTGCAGGCACTCGAAATAGGCCATTTCCGGGGCGTAGCCGGCTTCCACCAGGGTTTCGAAGCCCGCGCGGATCAGCTCCACCAGGCCGCCGCAGAGCACGGCCTGTTCGCCGAACAGGTCGGTCTCGCACTCTTCGCGGAAGGTGGTCTCGATCACGCCCGAGCGGCCGCCGCCGATGGCCGAGGCATAGGCCAGGCCGAAGTCCAGGGCGTTGCCGGTCGGGTTCTGGTGGATGGCGATCAGGCAGGGGACGCCGCCGCCCTTCTGGTACTCGCCGCGCACGGTGTGGCCGGGACCCTTGGGCGCCACCATCAGCACGTCGATGGAGGCCTTGGGCTCGATCAGATTGAAATGCACGTTCAGGCCGTGGGCGAACAGCAGGGCCGCGCCGTCACGGATATTGGGGGCGATCTCGTTGTTGTAGATCTCGCGCTGCAGCTCGTCGGGCGCCAGCACCATCATGGCGTCGGCCCAGGCGGCGGCTTCGGCGACGGTCATCACCTTAAGGCCGTCGGCCTCGACCTTCTTGGCGGTGGCTGAACCAGGGCGCAGGGCGACCACCACGTTCTTCACGCCGGAGTCCACGAGGTTCAGCGCATGCGCGCGCCCCTGGGAACCATAGCCTACCACCGCGATTTTCTTGTCCAGGATGCGGGCGAGGTCGGCGTCGCGATCATAGTAGACGCGCATGATTGTTCTCCTGAAACAAGGTTCGTCCACGGCGCCATGCCATGGCGCCGCAGCAAAGGCCGCGCCATCGACCGTTTTTTTGCGCAAAGGTCAAGGGGCGCAACGTCACGCGCCGCCCCTTGCGCCCACCGAGCTGCGCACAGAGAGTGCGCCCGATACGAGGGAGACAGGCCATGGACGTGACCGCGAAGCAGGTGGTGAAGGCCTGGCGGGAGGCTGGACCGGCCAAATGGTTCGCCAAGGACGAGGCTTTTGACCGCGGGCTGGCGCGCGACTTTGAAGCCGCTCACCACGCCGCGGCCCGGGGCGAACTGGACGAATGGGCCAAGGATGCGGAAGGCGCGCTGGCCCTTCTGATCCTGCTCGACCAGATCCCGCGCAACATCTTCCGCGACTCCGGCCACGCCTTCGCCACCGACGGCAAGGCCCGCGCCATCGCCAAGCAGGCCATCGCCGCGGGGCATGACCAGGCGACGGCGGCGATCCTGCGGCCCTTCTTCTACCTGCCCTATGAGCATTCCGAGGACATGGGCGACCAGGATGAGGCCGTGCGGCTGTGCGCGGCCCTCAAGGCGGCCGAGGGCGACGCCGACACCCTGAAATGGGCCGAGATCCACCGGGACATCATCGTCCGGTTCGGCCGCTTCCCCCACCGCAACGCCGCCCTGGGCCGCCGGACCACGCCGAGCGAGCAGGCCTTCCTCGACGAGGGCGGCTTCGCCGGTTGATCACTGCGTCCGTCCTGTGGACAGAGGGTCGCAGGGCGATTGCGACCGCAGCCAAGCCCTGCGCGAATCATGGAAAGCTCCCCGCTTGCATTTCCCGCGAAAGGCCGTTCCGTGAACGCCCACGTTCCGCCCGCCCCCCGGCGGCCTGATCACCCCGAGCAGCAGTATCTCGACCTGCTGTCCGACATTCTGAAGACCGGGGTCCAGCGGGGCGACCGCACGGGTACGGGCACACTCGGCGTCTTCGGCCGGCAGATGCGCTTCGACCTGGCCAAGGGCTTCCCCCTGCTGACCACCAAGAAGCTGCACCGCAAATCGATCATCCTGGAGCTTTTGTGGTTCCTGCGCGGTGACACCAATGTCGGCTGGCTGCAGGAGCGGGGCGTCAGCATCTGGGACGAATGGGCCGACGCCGACGGCGAGCTTGGCCCGGTCTACGGCAAGCAATGGCGGTCCTGGACGGCGCCGGACGGCCGGGTGATCGACCAGATGGCCAATGTGGTCGAAAGCCTGAAGACCACGCCGCACTCGCGCCGCCACATTGTCAGCGCCTGGAACCCCGTCGATGTGGACGACATGGCACTGCCGCCCTGCCACTGCCTGTTCCAGTTCTTCGTCGCCGAGGGCAAGCTGTCCTGCCAGCTCTATCAGCGCTCGGCCGACGTCTTCCTGGGCGTGCCGTTCAATATCGCCAGCTACGCCCTGCTGACCCAGATGGTGGCCAAGGTGACGGGGCTGGAGCCCGGCGAGTTCGTCCACACGCTCGGCGACGCCCACCTCTATCTGAACCATGTCGACCAGGCCCGCGAGCAGCTGACGCGAGAGCCCTACCCCTTTCCGACCCTGACGCTGGCCGACAAGCGCGACCTGTTTTCCTTCGACTACGAGGACTTCAAGGTCAGCGGCTACAAGGCCCACGACAAGATCGCCGCCCCCATCGCGGTCTGAGGGCGTCGCTCACGCCCCGCCCAGCGGCGCGGCTCGCGCCAGCTCCGCCAGCCCGCCGACAAACAGACTGACGCACATCTCCGTGGCCTCATCAGCCCCCATGAGCCCCTGCCCCACCAGCTGGCCCGCCCGGTCCGTCACCGCCCACAGGAGGTCGACGGCGGCGATCGCCGTCGGCAAGGGCAGGCCGTAGGCCCGCCGGGTGGCGCGGACGAAAAAGCGGAAAGCCTGCTCACGGTCCTCCCGGTCCTGCGCCTCCATCAGCCGGGCGACCCCAGGATCGGCCAGCAAGGCGGCGATGAGCGCCCCGCGCGCCTCTGTCTGACGCAGATAGAGGCCCGTGGTCCGCCGGATCAGGTCGGCGAAGTCGCTCGCCTCCAGGGCGCCGCGCATGCCCCGGTCGTTCAGGTCGCGCTGCTCGCGCTGCAGAAGGGCGGCGAACAGGGCCTGCCGGTCGGGGAAGTAGTTGTAGACGAGACCCTTGCTGACGCCGGCCGCCCGGGCCACCCCGTCCATGCTGATGGCCGCCAGGCCGTCGGCCAGCACGAGTTCGGCGGCGCGGTCGAGAATCTGGTCGCGCCTGGCCTGGGGCGTCAGGCGGGTGCGTTTGGTCTCAGCGCTCATGGCCCCCTCAACGCCCGGCGCCCCGGCCATCGTCAAGCCCAAAGGCTGGAGGACCCCTTCAGCAGCCGGGTCATCATCAGAAGACGGGCGATGACCGGGCCGCCAGACGCCGCCCGCAGGCGGCTCTCATACCAGGCGACCTCCGTCTTGGGGGATTCGCCAAGCCCGACGATCTCGCCCTCGGCCACATAGTCGCAGTCCAGATGAACCGGGCCGGCCAGATGCTGCAGCTCGATGGCCCCGAACATGCCGACGAACTCGCCCTCGCTCCTGAACAGCGGGGTCTCCACCGTCCGCAGGGCGTCGATGACCACCGCTGGCGCGGCGACTCGGCGCCCGTCCGCGTCAGGGGTGGTGTAGCCCGCCAGCGGCTCGGTGATTCCCCGCCCCCGGACCAGGGCCGTGGCGGAGGGGATGATCGCCGGGACCCCTGTGACGGTGTCGCCGACCTTCGACCCCCGCAGGATCCGCAGGTCCGCCCCGGGACGGACCTGCGCGGCCTTGTGCCTCAGCGGGGTGTCGGCCAGATCGCCGCCGCTCCAGGCCTCCCCCTCGCAGACCCTCTGGCCCTCCGGCGTCTGCATCCAGGCGGGCGCGCGGCGGACCCCGTCCCCCTGCTCGACCACAGGACCGAGACAGGCCTGGACCGGCTCCCCATCCGTGGTGGGCTGGAGAAAGTACAGGGAGAGCCCGCCCCGCTCGGTCCAGGGCCGGCCAAAGCGCGCGCCATAGAGCGGCGGAAACTGCTCCATGTGAATGTTGCCGGCCACGGTGCCGCCCCGAAACCCCAGGCCCTGGGCGGTGTCGTCATCATGGATCGAGCCCACGGCGCCGCGGGACTCGTTCACCGGCCGACGGAGCGGACCAGCCAGCCCCCCATCGGGCAGGTCGAGGGTGGCGAAAGCGGTCTGATCGGCCATGGCGTCCTCCTTGACGAGATCGCCAGCCTCGCGCCTATTGACGATCTATTCAATAGTGGGGACGCGGAAATGCAGTTGGGGCTCTCATCGGAAGACCTCGATTTCCAGGCCGCGGCCCGGGACCTGATCGGCCGCACCTTTCCCGAGAGCGATCCCTTTGACGGCGGCCGCGCCCACGAGCAGCGCTGGCACGCCGCGATGGCGCAGCTGGGCTGGGAGATCAACAAGTGGCCGGTGGCCTTTGGAGGGCCGGGCTGGAGCGCGACTCAGCACTTCATCTGGGAACGGGAGACCACCGCAGCCGGACTGCCGGCCCAGGTGGGCGGCATGGGCATGGGCATGCTGGCGCCCATTCTCTTCGCCTATGGCGCGCCGGAGCAGCAGGCCCGCTTCCTGCCGGACATCCGCGCAAACCGTGTCCGCTGGTGCCAGGGCTATTCGGAGCCCGAGGCGGGGTCCGACCTCGCCGCGCTGCGGACCCGGGCGGCGCTGGAGGGCGACCACTACGTCATCGATGGCGAGAAGATCTGGACCAGCGGCGCCCACCAGGCCGACTGGATGTTCTGCCTCACCCGCACCAGCCAGGAGGGGAAGAAGCAGGAGGGCATCACCTTCCTGCTGATCGATATGCGAACCCCCGGGGTCACGGTCCATCCCATCGTCTCCATCGACGGGCGGCACATGTTCAACCGCGTGACCTTTGAGGGCGTCCGGACACCAGCCGCCAACCGGGTCGGCCGCGAAGGCGAGGGCTGGACGGTGGCCAAGGGCCTTCTGACCCACGAACGGACGGGCCAGGCCTATGTGTCCCTGTCGCTCAGTCTGCTGGCCAGATTGCGCGAGGCCGCCGCCAGCGTGCCTGGGGCGAACGGGCGGAGTCTGCTGGACGATCCGGGCTTCGCCGGCCGCCTCAGCCTGGCGGCCATCGAGCTCGAGGCCCTGGCCATGACCGAGCTGCGCACCCTGTCGGAGGTGGCCATGGGCGAGGCACCGGGCGCGCAGTCCTCCATGCTCAAACTCAAGGGGACCGAGATCGTCCAGCGGATGACGGAGTTCTTCGTCGAGTGCGCCGGACCCTATGCGGCCCCCTGGTTCCCGGAGGTTTTCGGAACGCCCGAGACCGTTGGCCCGGACTGGGCGCAGCCCGAAATGGTGCGCTATCTGGAAGGCCGCGCCGCCAGCATCGCGGGCGGGTCCGACGAGATCCAGCGGAACATCATCGCCAAGCACGTCCTGCGCCTCTGAGGTCAGGCGGCGGGCGCCACTTCCCTGCACGCCCCGGGTCGGCTACCCCCATGACCATGGCACGCATCCTCCTTACCGCCGGTCCCATCGCCCGCGCCCGCAACGGCGTCATCGGCCGGGACGGCGGCCTGCCCTGGCGGCTGAAGAGCGATCTGGTGAATTTCCGCGCCCTGACGCTCGGCAAGCCGGTGATCATGGGCCGCAAGACCTGGGACAGCCTGCCCAAGAAACCCCTGCCCGGCCGCACCAACATCGTGCTCAGCCGCGACGGGTCTTTCGGTCCGCGGGACGCCCTGGTGTGTGAAGACTTCACCGAGGCGGTGCAGATCGGCCGCGAGATGGCCGAAGACGACGGCGCCGAAGAGGTCTGCGTCATCGGCGGCGCCTCCCTGTTTGCGATGGCCCTGCCGCGGGCCCAGCGGATCTACCTCACCGAGGTGGAGGCCGAGGTGGAAGGCGACGTGGTCCTCGCCCCCTTCGACGAGAGCGCCTGGACCGAGGTCAGCGCCATGCGACACCCGGCCGGCGAGGATGACGACTATCCCTTCACCCTGCGGGTGCTGGAACGGCGCTAAGTCCCCTCAAAGCCCTCTGGTCCTTACGCGACGGCGCCGGCCATACTCCGCCTCAACAAGACAAGAGGAGGACGCCCCATGGACATCGAACTGGTCTGCGAAGGTCTGGAATTTCCCGAAGGCCCCATCGCCATGGCCGACGGCTCGGTCATCCTCACCGAGATCAAGGCCCAGCGCCTGTCGCGCATCACACCCGATGGCCAGCGCGAGACCCTAGTGGAGACCGGCGGCGGCCCCAATGGCGCGGCCATCGGTCCGGACGGGGCGATCTACATCACCAATAATGGCGGCTCCTTCACCTGGCCGCAGCAGGATGGCCTGACGATTCCGGGCCCGACTCCGCCCACCCACGCCGGCGGCATGATCCAGCGCTACGACCTGAAAACCGGCGAGCTGACGACTCTGTATGACGCCTGCGATGGCCGCCCGTTCGTCGGACCCAACGACCTGATCTTTGACCGCCAGGGCGGCTTCTGGTTCAGCGATCACGGCTGTTCGACGCCGGAGGGCCGCAAGTTCGGGGCGCTCTACTACGCCAAGGCCGACGGCAGCCATGTGGCCCGTCTGCGCGACCATCTGATCGCCCCCAATGGGGTCGGCCTCTCCCCGGACGAAGACGTGGTCTATCTGGCCGACACCCAGCTTGGCCGGCTCTGGGCCTTCGACATCGAGGCGCCGGGCCAGTTGAAGGCGCCGACGGGCTTTGCGCCGGGCCGGGTGATCGCCAACCTGCCCGGCTATCAGTTGCTGGACAGCCTGGCGGTGGAGGCGGGCGGCAAGGTCTGCGTGGCGACGATCATCAATGGCGGCGTCACCGCCTTCGATCCCGCAGGATCGACGGAGCATTTCCCCGTCCCCGACATGATCGTCACCAACATCTGCTTCGGCGGCGCCGACATGCGCGACGCCTGGATCACCGCCTCCTCGACGGGCCGGCTCTACAAGGTCCGCTGGCCAAGGCCGGGGCTGAAGCTCAACTACAACGCCTGAGGATCAGAACCGGCAGGCGCTTTCGGGCGCCGCCGGATCGCGGACCCAGCCCCAGGCTTCCACGGCCTGGCCCCTTGGCAGGTAGGTCAGGCTGAGCGGGGCGCCGTCGCGGGTGATGGACAGGGTGATGGTCTGATCCTGATCCTTGCGCGCGACATTCAGATTGCGGACGTCGGTGATCTGATCGCCTTCGCGCAGTCCAGCCTGCGCCGCCGCCGAACCGGGCGCGAGGCCCACGACGATCCGCTCGCCGTTCAGCACCGCCCGGGGGAAGCCCAACTCGAAGGTGCGGACCTGGCGGGGAACGACCTTCAGGCAGGGGGCGTAGAGGTCAGCCGGCGGCAGCCGCCGCTGGCCGCTCGCCATGGCCTCGTAACGGGCCTGAGCCTCATCCGCGCCGATCTGCGCCCCCACCAGCTCCAGCCACAGGGGGATTCCGTGGGGCTCGCCGGCCAGCTGGGCCTTTCGGATCGCCTTGACGATGTCATCGAGGCTGCTGGCCCCGCCTGAGGCCCGGCGGATCTCCGCATCGGTCTGCAGCAGGTACATCCAGCCCCGGCCATAGGGCACGGTCTGGGCCACGGGATCGGTCCAGAAGATCTCGGCGGCCTGGGCGTTGGTGAGGCTGATGTGGGGGTTGGCGTAATAGGCGTCGGCGCGACCGTTCATGGTCTCCACCACCTGGTCGAGGGGGGTCACGCCGGCCCGCCAGGACAGGACCAGCGAATAGAACTCGGCCATGCCCTCGCTGTACCAGGCCGTCTCGCCATGCTCGCCGGCCATGGCCGGCCAGGTATGGGCCACCTCATGGGACACAAGACCCAGCAGGCTCTCGACGGTGGGCTGATCGGCGGGATTGTAGCCAAACATGAAGGAGCGCCCCAGCGCCGTGCCCCCCACCCCGTCATAGGGATTGGCGCGCATGAAGACGCGATAGGGCGTCCCGGGCGGATCGCCAAAGAAGGCCGACATATGGTCGTAAAGCCGCCGGGTCCTGTCGGCGAGAACGGCCGGATCGAAGGGCGGATCGGTCAGCCAGTACATGTGGAAGCCCTCGCCGCCATCCGGTGGGAAGACGTCCAGGGGGCCGCCGGCATAGAAGCTGAAGGCCAGGGCCTGGGACGGCAGGATCGTCTCCACGGCCCCATCGCCATAGGTCCAGGCGCCGCGGGATGGCGCTGGAACCTGCGAGAGGTCCCAGTCCAGGCGAACCGACCAAGGCCCCGGGGCGACGGGGGCGGCGAGAAAACCGACCCCGGCGCCGATGAAGCCGCCGGCCTCCTGGCGCAGATCAAACAGGGGGCCGTTATTGGTGGCCGCGGTGACGGCGCGGGGCGGGGCGGCGTAGCTGACGATCACGTCGCCTTGCGTGGCGCGATCCACGATCCAGCGGCGATAGGTCCCCTGCGGGGTCGGCGACTCTTCGGTCTGGCTCAGCGGGATCACGCCCAGGTCGTCGCGGGCCTGCAGCGCCTGGCCGTCATAGCGGGCGGTGGGGATGCCCACCAGGCTGAGCGGCAGACGCACCAGGCCTTCTCCGGCCGCCAGGTCAGGGGCCGACAGGACCATGCGCACGTCCAGGGCGTCGGCCCGGGGGGTGAGGGTCAGGTCGAGGCGCGGCGGACCGCCCTGGGCGCAGGCCGGTCCGGCCAGGGCCAGGACCAGCAGACCTGCGCGGAGCATGGTGCGAACGCCGTGGAACATGGAACCTCTCCTGTGGAGGTCAGCCTAGCTCCAGGGCGGCGCAAGTTCTGTGCGAAAGCGCCGCGAGGTCTGCGGGCGCCGCATAAATCTTGCCGCACGGGGGGGGATGGGCCGGCAGGCCCGGCGCGGGGGCCAGGCCTGCCGACGTCATCACTCAGGCCTCTAGTAGAGCTTGGCCATGGCGGCCCGTTCGAACGGGACCAGTTCGTCGCTGCGGCCTTCCTTCACCTTTTTCGCCCATTCGGGGTCCTGCAGCAGGGCGCGGCCGACGCCCACCAGATCAAACTCGTCCCGCTCCAGGCGGTCGAGCAGCTTGTCGAGCGAAGCCGGCTGCGAGCCCTCGCCGGCGAAGGCGGCGATGAATTCACCCGACAGACCCACAGAGCCGACAGTGATGGTCGGCACGCCGGTCAGCTTCTTGGCCCAGCCGGCGAAGTTGAGGTCCGAGCCCTCAAACTCCGGCTCCCAGAAGCGCCGCTGCGAGCAGTGCAGCATGTCGGCGCCGGCCGCGGTCAGGGCGCCGAGCCAGGCCTCCATCTCCTTGGGATTGGCGGCCATGCGGACCTCATAGTCCTGCTGCTTCCACTGGCTGATGCGGATGATCACCGGATAGTCAGGGCCCACCGCCTGGCGGACGGCGCGCAGGATGTCGGCGGCGAAGCGCGCCCGGCCGGGCAGGTCCTTGGACCCGTAGGCGTCCTCGCGGACATTGGTGCCGTCCCAGAAGAACTGGTCGATCAGATAGCCGTGGGCGCCGTGCAGCTCGACGGCGTCGAAGCCCAAGGCCTTGGCGTCGGCGGCGGCCTGGGCGAAGGCGGCGATGGCGTCGGCCACCTCCTCATCGGTCATGCCCTTGCCGAATTCCTTGCCCGGACGCGACAGGCCAGACGGGCTGTCATAGGGGCCCGGCGGGGTCCACTCCGGATCGCGGGTGCGCACCGCGCCCACGTGCCACAGCTGCGGGGCCATCTTGCCGCCCACCTCGTGGACGGAGTCGATCACCCGTTTCCAGGCGGCCAGTTCCTTCTCGCCGTGGAAGCGTGGGACGTTCTTGTCATTGACCGAGGCCGGGCGGTTGACGCCGGTGCCCTCGGAAATGATCAGGCCCACATCGGCCTCGGCCCGGCGGCGGTAATACTGGGCCACCTCCTCGGTCGCCACCCCGTCTGGCGAGAAGGACCGGGTCATGGGCGCCATGACGATCCGGTTCTTGAGGTGCAGACCCTTGAAGCTGAAGGGACGGAAGAGGGCGTCGAGGGCGGCCATGGAGACTCCATTCAAACGGGCGTTCGACCGGGACCCTAGGGAATATCCAGGGCCGGCGTCACGCGAGAAATTCTGTCAGCGCCCCCATGCGGGCGACGAACGGCGCCTCAGACATGCAAAAGCCCGGGCCGCGCAGGCGACCCGGGCTCAGCTAGGGTGCGAAACCGCCTACTGGACGGCGTCGAGCATCTCGATCTCGGGACGGCCCGCGAGGCAGGGGCCCATCTTCGGGCCGGCGGCCTTGAAGTATTCGGTCTGGCCGTGGGCCTTCAGGGCCTCTTCGTTGGCGTAGATTTCCAGGACCTTATAGGTCCCGGGCTCGGCCCGGCTCTTGGTGAGCTGGTAGACGAGGCAACCCGGCTCATTGGCCTTCACCTGGGCCATGAGGTCCTTGAAGACCGCTTCGAATTCATCGCCCTTGCCGTCCTGGACCTTGAGGGTCGCCACCACGCCGATCATAAGCTCGCTCTCCCAACGATTGTTTGAATCGACGGTAGAGGCCGACCCGGTGCGGGGCAAGGGGCGCTGGGCAGGGCTTGTGCGGATCAGGCCCGCTCGTTCCAGCCGTAGGCGACCCAGTGATGGCCACCCAGATGCTGGGCCTCGATCACGCCGTCCTCGGCGCCGCCCTTGTCCTTGCGACGGCCCATGCGGCTGGCGCGCACCGCGAAGGCGGCCAGGCCGACCAGCAGGCTGAGCATCAGGCCGACCACGACGACGGTGGCGGCGAACACGAAGGCCAGGACCACGCCGACCACGACCGCCACGGCCGCTGCGATCGCGCCGCCGATAGCTGTGAGGCTGCGGAGAGCGGGCTTGCCGCTCTGGGGGGGTTGCTGGTCCATTATCTCCTCTGGTCGCCTCTCTCTGGGGGCTGAGCGAAGTCTTTGTCCTATGCCCGGGAAGGTCAATCCTGGACGGTGATATTGGCCACAGGATGGCGCATTAAGCGGCGCCGACCAGGGCCAGTTCCCGCCGTTCGCGCATGGCGGATTCAAAAGCTGAGTTGATCGCCTTGGCCTTGGCTTCGGCGACTTCGATGAACTCCTGGGGCAGGCCCCGCGACCGGGCCCGGTCGGGGTGGCTCTCGATCAGGGCGATCTTCCAGGCCGCCCGCAGCTGATCGTCGCTGGCGTCGTGGGGGGCGCCCAGCACCGCATAGGGGTCGTCGGCTGCCAGGCCGAGGTGGGTGGCCTTCAGGCGACGGAAGACAAGCTCGGAAAAGCCGAACAACTCCGCCACGCGCTCCAGATAGACCATCTCGTCATCGCTCACCGCCCCGTCGGAGGCGGCGATGTGGAACAGGCCGTCCAGGACGTCCTCAAGGATCTGCGGGCAGTTGCGATAGCGCCGGGCCAGCCGCCGGGCGTAACTCTCAAAGCCGCGAGTGGTCTGGCGCGCCAGGTTGTAGAGGCGCCGGACATTGGGCCGCGAGGCCTCGTCAGACTGGAAGACTTCGGAAAAGGCGTCGAACTCGGCGCGACCCGCCTCGCCGTCGGCGCGGGCGAGCTTGGCGCCCAGGGCTGTCACCGCCGTCGAGAACGCAGGATCCTCCCCCGGCAGGCCAGCCGGGCAGTCGGGGCAATCGGCGCCGTCAGGAGAACGGACAGCCAGGCCAGCAATTTTGCGCCAGAAGCTCATTGGTCTAATGCCACAAGCCTTAGGAAGATGGCGTCGGGATGACAACGCCAATCGAACATCAGGCAGGTTAAGTTTTGGACAGGCTCTGGAGTTTCTCGATCGACCGAGGCGGCACCTTCACCGACGTGATCGCCCGCCGCGACGACGGCGAGGTCCGGACCCTGAAACTTCTGTCGGCCTCGCCGGCCTATCCTGACGCCGCCATCGAGGCCATGCGGCGGGTGCTGGACGCCGCGCCTGGCGCGCCCTTCCCGGCCGAGCGCGTGCGGGCCATCCGCCTGGGCGCCACAGTGG
Source organism: Phenylobacterium sp. (assembly GCF_030693405.1). Classification (GTDB taxonomy): domain Bacteria; phylum Pseudomonadota; class Alphaproteobacteria; order Caulobacterales; family Caulobacteraceae; genus Phenylobacterium. The sequence goes on along the minus strand of NZ_JAUYAW010000066.1, from coordinate 27,371 downwards.
CCACCAACGCCCTGCTGGAGCGCAAGGGCGCAAGCACCCTGTTCGTGACGACGAAGGGCTTCGCCGACGCCCTGCGGATCGGCGACCAGACCCGGCCGGACCTCTTCGCCCTGAATATCGTGCGGCCAGAGCCGCTCTATGCCGAGGTCGTGGAGGCCGAGGAGCGACTGGACGCCCAGGGCGGCGTGGTCACGCCTCTGGCGGAGGCGGCCCTGACCGAGGCGCTGCAGGCGGCGCGGGCGGCGGGCCGCACCTCGGTGGCCATCGCCTTCCTGCACGCCGACCTGAATCCGGACCACGAGCGGCGCGCCGGGCGCCTGGCGGTCGAAGCCGGCTTTGAGTTCGTCGCCCTTTCCCATGAGGTCTCGCCCCTGCCCCGTTTCCTGCCGCGTGCAGAAACTACGGTCGCGGACGCCTATTTGACGCCGGTCCTGCAAAAATATGTGCAGGGCGTGGCCCGGGCGGTGAACGGGGCGCCCCTCTACTTCATGACCTCGGCCGGCGCCCTGGTCTCGGCCGCCGCCTTCCGCGGCCGCGACGCCGTGGTCTCTGGTCCGGCCGGCGGCGTCGTCGGCGTGGCCAGGACCGCGCAGGAGGCCGAAGAGCCCGCGGTGCTCGGCTTCGACATGGGTGGCACGTCCACCGATGTCTGCCGCTATGCCGGACGCCTGGAGCGGCGGGACCGGGCGGTGGTGGCTGGCGTGCGCCTGCGCAGCCCGATGCTGGATATCGAGACCGTGGCCTCCGGCGGCGGATCGATCCTGGAGTTCGATGGCCTTCGGGCGCGCGTCGGCCCGCACAGCGCTGGCGCCGATCCGGGGCCTGCGGCCTATGGACGGGGCGGACCGGCCACGGTGACGGACGCCAATATCGTGCTCGGACGGCTCGATATTCGACGTTTTCCCCCCATTTTCGGACCAAATGGCGACGCGCCTCTCGACGCTGATGCGGCTCGCCATCGGCTCGCAGAACTCGCCCAGGCCATGGGCGCCAAGAGCCCCGAGACGGCGGCGGAGGGCTTTCTCGCCATCGCTGTGGAGCAGATGGCGCTGGCCATCCGCAAGATCTCCACCGAGCGGGGATTCGACCCCCGGGACCACGGGCTGGTCGCCTTTGGCGGGGCGGCCGGTCAGGTGGCCTGCCAGACCGCCGAGGCCCTGGGGATCACCCGGGTCCTGTGTCCGCGCTACGGGAGCCTGCTGTCGGCCTATGGCATCGGCCAGGCCCAGGTGCGCGCCCTGCGGCAGGCCGGCCTGGAGCGGCGGCTGGACGCCGAAGGACTGGCGGTCGCCGACCGGCTGGCGCAGGGCCTGCTGGCCAGCGCAGCCGACGATCTGGTCCACCAGGGGGCGGCGGCCAGCGCTCAACAAGTCACTCTCCAGCTGCGCTATGACGGGGCCGACGCCGAGCTCCCGGTCGTCCCGGGTGTTCTCTCCGAGGTTCGGTCGGCCTTTGAAGCCGCCCACGCTCGACTGTTCGGCTTCATCGAGGCCGACCGCCAGATCCTGATCGCTGCGGTGGAGGCCGAGGTCAGGGACGGACGCGGCGCGGACGCTGCGGCGTCGCCAGGTGGGACCGACTCGCCCAGCGCCGCAGAGCCAGGGAGGGCCGAAGTCTATGTCCAGGGCGAGCGGGTTCTGGTCCCCGTGGTGGAGGCCGCCGACCTGACGGCCCTGGAGGGCCCGGCCCTGATCATCCGTCCCGACACCCAGATCGCCCTGGCGCCGGGCTGGCGGGCGGAGGCCGGCGCCGAGGGCCTCATCGTCCTGCAACGCCTGGCGACAGACGAACGGTCGGCGGGCTCGGTCCAGGACCTGACCACCGCCGACCCGATCACGCTGGAGCTGTTCAACCGCCGCTTCATGGGGGTGGCCGAGGCCATGGGCGCGGCCCTGGAGCGCACCGCCCAGTCGGTGAACATCAAGGAGCGGCTCGACTTCTCCTGCGCCCTGTTCGATCCCGAGGGCGGGCTGGTGGCCAATGCCCCCCACATGCCGGTGCATCTGGGCTCGATGGGCGCCAGCGTGCGCGCGGTGCGCGACCGCCACCGGGTCCTAGCTCCCGGCCAGGCCTTTGCGCTGAATAACCCCTACGCCGGCGGCACCCACCTGCCCGACATCACCGTGGTGATGCCGGTCTTCGTGGGCGGCGCTGAGCGCCCGAGCTTCTATGTGGCGGCCCGCGGCCACCATGCCGATGTGGGCGGGGTGCAGCCGGGCTCCATGCCGCCCTTCTCGAGGACCATCGAAGAGGAAGGGGTCCTGCTTGACGCCCTGCCGATCATGGCCGGGGGCAAGTTCCTGGAAGCGCCGGTGCGGGCGGCGCTGGCCGCCGGACCCTGGCCGTCCCGGGCGCCGGACCGCAACATCGCCGACCTGAAGGCCCAGATCGCCGCCTGCCGGGCGGGCGGCGAGGCGGTGGCGGCCATGATCGAGAGCTTCGGCGCAGCCACGGTCGAGGCCCATATGGGCCACGTGCAGGCCAATGCGACGGCGGCGGTGCGCCGGGCCATCGGCCGGTTGCGCGACGGGGCGGCGACGACGCAGATGGATGGCGGGGCGACCATCGCGGTCGAGATCAAGGTCGATCCGGCCGCCGGCCGCGCGGTGCTCGACTTCACTGGCAGCTCCGACCAGGTGACGTCGAACTTCAATGCGCCGGCCTCCATCGTCGATGCGGCCGCCCTCTATGTATTCCGCACCCTGGTGGACGACGACATCCCCCTGAACGCCGGCTGCCTGGCGCCCCTGGAAATCCGCGTGAGGAAAGGCTCCCTGCTCGATCCCGCCCCGGGCGCGGCGGTGGTGGCCGGCAATGTGGAGACCAGTCAGCACGTGGTCGACGTGCTCTATGCCGCCCTGGGCGTCATGGCCGGCGCGCAGGGCACGATGAACAACTTCACCTTCGGCGATGAGACCCGCCAGTACTACGAAACCCTGTGCGGCGGGGCCGGGGCCACGGCGACCACCCCGGGCGCCGATGGGGTCCACACCCACATGACGAACTCCCGCCTGACCGATCCCGAGATCCTGGAGCGGCGGTTTCCCGTGCGTCTGGAACACTTTGGCCTGCGCGCCGGGTCAGGCGGCGCCGGCGCACAGCGGGGCGGCGATGGGGTGGTGCGGCGCCTGCGTTTCCTGGCCCCGATGGAAGCCGCCCTTCTGTCCAGCCGAAGAACTCATCCGCCAGCGGGTTTGGCCGGGGGCGGCGCGGGGGCGGCGGGCCGGCAGGCTTTGATGACCGCCGCGGGCGAGGTAAAGGAACTTTCGGGCTGCTTCTCCGTTGCAGTGGCGCCCGGCGACACGCTTGAGATCCAGACCCCGGGGGGCGGGGGCTATGGGTCCGCCGCGTCGACCTGACCCCCTGACCTTCGAGGCGCCAATCCGTGATTTCCCCCTTGCTGTTCGCCCTGGCCCTGGTGGCCCAAGACGCGCCAACCCCCGAGGCCGCGCCGATGGAGACCGCCACCCCCAACGCGACCGTCGCCGAAGCCGCCTACCCGCCCGGCGCGCCCCGTGACCCCTATGGGCTGGTGGCCTGGTGCTATGGCGCCCTGTCGGCGCACAAGGGCCTGCGCGATCAGGTGATGCCGGAGGTGGTCCGCATCGAGACCACCTATCGCCGGCCTGGCACGTCCCTGGAGGACGACCTTCAGGCCTATGAGGACCTCAACCGGTTGAGCGAGGGCAATCTGGCCCTGTTCAGCCGCGCCATGGAGGCCGCCGAAAAGGCGAGCCCCCGGCCGATCAACGCCCATGGCGCCGACGCCCTGCGGCGGGGCCGTGGTACCTGGAGCCGCGCTGCTGACCTGCCCAAGGCGCGTCTGGCGCAGGAATGGATGAGCTGGACCCTGCCGGCGCGCTGCGAAACGACCGCCGTGGCCCTGGAAGAGCGCGCGCGCCTGATGGGACCGGCCTTCGACCTGTCGGCGGAGATCGAGCCGGCCGCCCCGGAGACCCCGGAGGTTCCCGCCGAGGCGACCCGCGAGCCCGGGTCGGTGGAAGAGCCCGTCATCGGCGGCTGACGCGCCCGCCATAGAAGGCAAGCTTGAGAGCCCTGTCGGAGCGGATTCGCCGCCCCGGCGGGGCTTTTTATTGGCGACGAGGACCCGCCTTGCCCCAGATCAGCTCTGTTTGACCGAAAAACGCCGGAATTCGCCGTTTTCGCCACGGGTGTGGCCGGAACGTGACAGGTCAAGCCGAGGGCCGGTTTTCAACCTCGCGCCAATTCCAGCCCATTGATTTAACTTGCATTTTTCCGCCCCCGCTCGAAGACAAGGTATAGTTTTTGACGTATCCCGCGTTTTTCTGTTTACGATGCATTTATAACTGACGTACCGGAATTCTATTCCTAGGTTATTTGAGCACACTCGTCAAAGCCTGGGGTTGATTTATTGCCTTCCCGAACGTCTTTACGCGGCATCGGATCGGTTTTGATCCAAGATGCTTCTTAAACTCAAAGGGGAAACGTGTGAGGAGTTCAAAATACTTGTCGACGGTCTCGACCGCGGCTGTCGCCCTCGCCCTCAGCCTCGCGGCGGGTCAGGCTTCGGCCCAGACTGAAGTCGAGGAAATCGTCGTCACCGGCTCGTTCATCGCCGGCACGCCCGAAAACGCCGCCCTGCCGGTGGACGTGATCAGCGCCGCGGAACTGGAAAAGCAGGGCTCGCCGTCGACGACGGAACTGATCAAGTCGCTGACCATCAGCGGTCCGGTCCTGGGGGACTCCAACCAGTTCGCGACCTCGGCCCAGGGCGCCATCGGCGCGGGCTCGATCAACATGCGCGGCCTGGGCCCGCAGCGGACCCTGGTGCTGTTCAATGGCCGTCGCTTCATGTCGACGGACCCGCTGACCGGCGTCGACACCAACCTGATCCCCACGGCCGCCATTGGCCGGGTGGAGCTGCTGAAGGACGGCGCGGCCGCGACCTACGGCTCCGACGCCATCGGCGGGGTGATCAACTTCATCACCAAGAAGACCTTCTCGGGCTTCGAAGTGTCGGGCGAATATCGGTACGTCGACGGCTCGGACGGCGAGTACAATATGAGCGCCGCCTGGGGCTGGCAGGGTGAACGCGGCAGCGCCTTCATCGCGGCCGGCTATCAGCATCGCTCCGAGCTCGACACCCAGGAGCGCGACTGGACCTATCAGGACTACACCACCAATCCGAGTGGCTGGTCCTTCCTGTCGAACCCCGGCTTCTATGTCGCGCGCCTCGGCGTCGACCTGCCCACCATCCCGGGCACGCCTGACCCGAACTACGGCGACGCCGTGGGTTCGATCCGTGAAGCCAGCTGCGGCGCGGTGGGCGGCTATCAGGGCGTCTATCAGTCTGGCGCCAGCCAGCTGCCGGCCTGCTATTACAGCTATGTCCCCTTCGCCAACCTGATCGAAGAGACCGACCGCTATCAGCTGTACGGGGAGCTGAACTTCGACCTGACCGACACCGTCGAGTTCTTCCTCGAGGGCATGTACTCCAAGACTGACGTGCCCAACATCGGCTACTCGCCGTCCTATCCCCCGACGCAGGGACCGTTCGGTCCGGGCAGCACCCAGTATTTCGCGCCCAAGTCGAACCCCTACGTCCAGGCCTTCCTGGCGGCCAACCCGCAGATCTTCGCCTCGGCGGCGGCGGCCGGCGCCTATGCCGCGGTGCCGACTTCGGGCCTGCAGTTGACTCTGTGGCGTCCGTTCGCCAGCGGCGGCAACCCCGCCTTTGGCTATGACGGTCAGAAGGGCGAGCGCTCCTACGAGCTGTTCCGCATCGCCACCGGTCTGAAGGGCGAATTCGATGTCGCCGGCGGCATCGGCTGGGATCTGGCCTTCACCTATTCGCGCAACCAGGCCTATGGCGTGACGCGCGACATCCTGATCAACCGTCTGGACCTCGCCCTGCGTGGCCTGGGCGGCCCGAACTGCACCGGCGCCACGCCGGGCGCCAACGGCTGCGAGTGGCTGAACCCCTTCTCCACCGCCTATCCCGGCAACCCGATGCTGGGCGGGACCAACCCGACCTACAACCCGGCCCAGGCCAACAGCCCGGCGCTCGCGCGCTGGCTCTATGACGACCAGATCGGCGAGACCACCAACGAGCTCTACGTGGTCGACCTGGTGTTCAACGGCACGACGGGCTTCGAACTGCCCGGCGGCGTCGTGAACTGGGCGGCCGGCGCCCAGTGGCGCTCGTCCGAACAGACCCGCCGCCTCGGCAGCAACTTCTACGACCGCAACATCACGCCCTGCCCGGTCCCTGGGGACACGAGCTGCGCGATCCAGACCGGCCCCTACATGTTCCTGGGCCAGTCCCAGCCCTACTATGTGGATGAGTCGATCTACGCGGTGTTCGGCGAGATGAACCTGCCGATCCTCGACAACCTCAACGCCGCCCTGGCGCTGCGCTTCGAGGACTACGGCGGCGAGACCGGCTCGACGACCAACCCGAAGCTGTCGATGAAGTGGGACGCCACCGACTGGTTCTCCATGCGCGGTTCGGTGGGCACCACCTTCCGCGGCCCGACTCCCACCGACCGGGCTCCCGGCGGCGCGACGGGCCTGTCGGGCATCCAGGCCGCGGGCAACGCCTTCAAGTCTGTGGACGCCTTCGGCAACTCGGCCATCGGTCCGGAACAGGCGCTGACCTACAGCATCGGCGCCCTGTTCGACTTCGGCGATGTGCGGGCCATGGTCGACTACTGGAGCATCAAGCTCGAGGATCAGATCGTCCGGGTGCCGGCCAATGTGGTCGCCAACCGTGTCGCCAACGGCCCCGGCAACGGCGCCCAGCTGGTCAACTGCGCCGACCCGCTGCGCTACCTCGTGACCTTCTCCAACAACAACGCCTGCGTTCAGGGCGTGACCATGGGGTCGGACATCTCGCGGGTGCGGTCGGACCTGGTCAACGGACCCGAGCTCAAGACCTCCGGAATCGACGCCACCCTGGACTATTCCTATCCGGGCGACGTGTTCGGCGGCCGTCTGAGCCTGCACGGCACCGTCAGCTATGTCCTGGAATACGAACAGGACGCCTTCATCGTGAACGGCGTGACCATCACGCCCTCCTATGAGGCCGTCGGCTTCGCAAACTACGACCGCCTGCCGGGCACCATCCCGGAATGGCGCGGCGCCTTCTATGCCGAGTACGACAACGGTCCGCACAATGTCCGCGCCACGATCAACCATATCGACGGCGTCACCGACAACCGCGGCCCCACCGTGGTCAACACCGGCTTCTCGGCCGTTCCCTGCACGGTGGCCAATGCGGCCTCCACCACGGGCTGCCAGCTGGTGACCTTCGGCCAGGAAGTGGATGCGTTCACGACCCTGGACCTCACCTACCGCGTGTTCCTGCCCTGGGACACCACCCTGACCGCCTCGATCCTCAACGTGACCGACGAAGATCCGTCCGCCTCGCGGATCGAGTATTCGTACGACCCGGCGATCGGGAATGTGTACGGCCGTAACTTCAAGATCGGCCTGCGCAAGAAATTCTGATCTCAGATACATCAGAACGACTGAAGGGGCGGCCTCTCGGGGCCGCCCCTTTTTTGTCGCCGACGGTCTGCCAGGCGGACGCCGTTCCCAGCCTGGTTCTGGGCTTCGCCGTGCCACGGCCCCTTTTCAAATATCGGAATCAATCAGTCCTATACGGCTCAGTATGTCGTCAGGCGGGCCGCCTGCCGCCCCGTGAGGGCCCCGACCCAGGCCGCCGACGAAATTTTGCCGGGGTGTGGCCTCTTTGCGACAGTTTAGCGTCGGGCCTTATTTTGACGGCTTGTAAGAATGTCGGCTGCTGTTTTTTTTGCGGAATTTTTGCCGCCCCGGCGAAGGCCGACGCCATATTTGACCTACCGTCGTTTTATATACAGGGTTCCAGCCGGCTTTTTGTCACTTTAGACTTTTTCTCGCCGCGCCGTTTCTTTCCCCGCTGACGAAGAACCTTGATTTCTGCCGCTCAAGTCCGCCACTAAGCCCCCTCGCGGTCAGATTTGATCGCAATGCCTATTAATTAAGCAAAACGGGGAAACGCATGAGAAGCTCGCATTATCTGGTGACCGCTTCGGTCCTCGCCGTCGCCACGGCCCTCTCGGCCGGTTCCGCTGCGGCCCAGACTTCGGGCGCCGACGCGCCCGCCATGGTGGAAGAAGTGGTCGTCACCGGCTCCTTCATCGCCGGTACGCCCGAGGACGCCGCCCTGCCGGTGAACGTCATCGGCGCCGACGAACTCCAGAAGCAGGGGTCGCCCTCGACGGTGGACCTGATCAAGTCGATCCCGGCCGTGCAGGGCGCGGTGGGTGAATCCAACCAGTTCGGCGCCGGTCAGACCACGGGCGTCGGCAGCGCCAACCTCCGCGGCCTGGGCGCCGAGCGGACCCTGGTGCTGTTCAACGGCCGCCGCATGGCGACCTCGCCCGGCTCGATCTTCGTCGACACCAACCTCCTGCCCCAGTCAGCCATCGGCCGGGTCGAAGTGCTGAAGGACGGCGCGGCCGCCACCTACGGCTCCGACGCCATCGGCGGCGTGATCAACTTCATCACCCGCAAGAACTTCAGCGGCCTCGAGCTGCAGGGCGGCTACACCTATGTCGACGGCTCGGACGGCGACTACAACGCCAGCCTGACCTACGGCTTCACCAATGACCGCTCGAGCCTGCTGCTGAGCGGCGGTTATCGCCACCGTTCGGAACTGCCCACGGTCGAGCGGGACTTCGCGGTCCGCTCCTTCGCCGAGAACCCGCAGGGCGGCTGGTCCTCCTTCGGCAACCCGGGCCTGTACCTCTCGAGCGCCAACGGCGGCTTCACCTACACCAACCCCGTCGTTGACCCGGCCTGTAACGTGATCTCGGGTCCGCAGGTCGGCACGCTCTGCCAGTTCCAATATATCGGCTTCAACAACCTGGTTGAGGAAGAGGACTACTGGCAGCTGTACGGCGAATTCAACTTCGACGTCACCGACACGACCACCTTCCACGCCGAAGTCCTCTATGCCGGCCATGACGTGTCGGCTGAGAACTCCTCGCCCTCCTATCCGCCGAACAACTTCCCCTCCTCGGCGCTGTCGACCAAGATCCAGGGCAACGGCTACTTCATCCCCGGCAACAACCCGGGTCTGCAGGCCCTGCTGGCCACCAACCCCGGCCAGATCCCCGCCTCGGCGGCGACCGCGGGCCTGTTCACCTCGGTGGCCTGGCGTCCGATCGGCGCGGACGGCAACGACCTGTTCGGCGGCGGCGGCAAGGAAGACAAGCGTCGCTTCGACGCCTATCGCGTCTCGGCTGGCCTGAAGGGCGAGTTCGAGTTCGGCGGCGGCATCGGCTGGGATGCGTCCATGACCTACATGGACAACTGGAGCTCCATCGCCACGCCGGACATCCTGGTCGGTCGCCTGCAGCAGGCGCTGCGCGGTCTGGGCGGCGCCAACTGCACGGGCTCCACGCCCGGCGCCAATGGCTGCCTCTGGTTCAACCCCTTCTCGTCGGGCACCTCGGGCAATGCGGTCGACGGCCGCACCAACCCGAACTTCGTCGCCGGCACCGCCAACAGCCGTGAAGTCCTCGACTACATCTTCGAGGAATACGCCTACGACATCCGCTCGCAGCTCTACACCGCCGACCTGGTGTTCAACGGCCGCCTGCCGATCGATTTCGGCGCCGGTCAGATCGGCTGGGCCGCCGGTACGCAGTACCGCTGGTCGGGCCTGGAGCGTCAGAACAGCGACTTCACCAACATCGCGGTGAACCCCTGCGCGGACTCCTCGGTCAACCCGGCGGCCACCTGCGTGGCGCAGAATGGGCCCTTCACCTTCTTCGGCGCCCTGCCCGACTATGACCTCGACCAGTCGGTCATCTCGTTCTTCGGCGAAATGGCCGTGCCGATCACCGACAGCCTGAACGCCACGCTCGCCGTGCGTTACGAGGACTACGGCGGCAATGTCGGCTCGACCACCAACCCGAAGATCGCCCTGCGCTATCAGGCGACCGACTGGCTGGCCTTCCGCGCCTCGGCGGGCTCCACCTTCCGCGCGCCGCCGACCACCCAGATCAGCCCGGCCTCGACCACCAACCTCGCCTACACCACCGCGGCTGGCGGCTATCGGGCCTATGACACCTTCGGCAACCCGAACCTAGCGCCGGAAGAGGCGATCACGCTGAACCTGGGCGCCCTGTTCGACTTCGGCGACTTCCGCGCCTCGGTCGATTACTGGAGCTTCGACTTCGAAGGTCCGATCGACAACGAGTCCGGCTCCGACATCGTCAACGCCCTGTTCCCGACCGGCGCCACCGGCGCGAACAACTGCGCCAACCCGGCCTTCGCCCCGCTGCTCTCGCGGGTCACCTTCACCGGGGCCTGCGGCGCGACCGCGATCAACCGCGTCCGCATCAACTTCGTGAACGGTCCGGACGTGAAGACCAGCGGTCTGGACTTCTCGGCCTCCTATCGGGCTCGGGACGTTCTGGGCGGCGACATGAACTTCGGCGCGGACCTGACCTATGTGATCGAGTACCAAGTCGACGCCAACACCATCGAAGGCGTGGCCGTGGCGGAAGCCACTGACTATGTCGGCACGATGGATTACCTCGGCTACGGCTCGCAGCCGCAGTGGAAGGGCACCTTCTTCGCCGAGTACAACCGCGACATCCACAATGTGCGGGCGACCCTCCGCTATGTGGACAACATGATCGACACCCGGGCCGGTTCGGCGACCTTCGCCACCAACCAGTCGGGCCAGAAGATCGACGCGTTCGTGACCACCGATCTGGCCTACCGGGTCTTCCTGCCCTGGGACACCACGGTCAGCGCCTCGGTGATCAACATGTTCGACCAGGACCCGCCGTTCGCCCGGCTGGACCTGTCCTACGACCCCTTCACGGCCAATCCCTACGGCCGTCACTTCAAGGTGAACGTGACCAAGCGCTTCTAGGCGCAGGCGTCACGGACGACGGATCGGGGGCGGCGCCGCAAGGCGCCGCCCCTTTTCTGTTCAGTCCGCCGCAGCGAAGGGCTGGCAGGTGCTGAGATTGACCGGCGGCGCCTCGGTGCGGGCCCAGGTATCCCCGCTACGGGTGAAGTAGGCGGCGGCCGAGGCGTTTCGGAACTCCGAGGTCTCGGGGTTCCAGGCCTCCCACCGCAGGCCGACCAGGGCCTTGGCCCGGACGCCGGTCGCCCGCTCGGCATCGGTCAGCGGCGCCTCAACCTTGCAGGTCTCGGCGAAGCTGCGGCAGCCTTCCCGGGCGCCAGGGCCTTCCACGCCCGCCTCAGGCGCCGGGGCCGGGCAGCCCGGCGAGGCCACAAGGTCCAGACGCCAGCCGCGCACGGCTTCGCTGAGCCCCGCATAGGGATCGGCCTCAGCCGCCCGCTCGGTCGAGCAGGCGGCAAGCCCGACAAGGGCGGCGGCCAAGGCCGCAGTGTGGGTCAAGGGTGGCAAGTCGAACCTCCGTCACAGCGCCCGCCGCCTCTACGACCGGGCATTCCGAGGGGTTCAACGCGTCAAGGCCAAGGTGGTGGCGAGATGGACGGCTCGCCCGGGTTTCAACCGGCCTGGGACCGGAGCTTCTCGTTGAGCGCCAGGCTGGCGTCCATCCGCGCCAGTTGCTCCGCCGTGGCCTCAGGCTGGCGGGCCTTCCAGTCTTCATAGGGCATGCCGTAGACGGCGTGGCGGGCGGCCTGGCGATCGAGGGCGCCGTCAGAGGCTTCGCTGACCCAGTCGGCCAGGCAGTTGCGGCAGAACCCCGCCAGACCCATCAGGTCGACATTCTGGGCGTCGTCGCGCATCTGCAGATGGCTGACCAGTCGGCGGAAGGCCTCGGCAGCCGTCTTGTCGTCAATGTCAGCCATCAGGGCCTCCCAGCTGTTCAGGGCTCGTAGTTGAGGATGGGGCTGAGCCAGCGCTCGGCCTTCTTCAGGTCCCAGCCCTTGCGGCGGGCATAGTCTTCGACCTGGTCCTTCTCGATCCGTCCGACGCCGAAATAGTGCGACTGGGGATGGGCGAAATAGAGGCCGGACACCGAGGACGGCGGGGTCATGGCGAAGCTCTCGGTGAGCTCGATGCCCGTCTTTTCCGTGGCGTTCAGCAGGCGGAACAGGGTTTCCTTTTCCGTGTGGTCGGGCTGGGCCGGGTAGCCGGCGGCCGGGCGGATGCCCTGGTACTTCTCCGAGATCAAGGCGTCGATGTCGAAGGGCTCGTCCGGCGCAAAGCCCCACAGCTCGGTGCGGACCTTGCGATGCATGGCCTCGGCGAAGGCCTCGGCCAGACGGTCGGCGAGCGCGGCGGCCAGGATGGCGTTGTAGTCGTCTTCCGCCGCCTTGAAGCGGGCGGCGATGGCCGCCTCCCCGTGACCGGCGGTGACGGCGAAGCCGCCGATCCAGTCCGGCTTGGTCCCAATGGGGGCGATGAAGTCGGCCAGCGCCACATTGGCCTTGTCGCCGGTCTTGGCGATCTGCTGGCGCAGGGTGTGGAAACGGCCGAGCTCGGTGACCCGGGTCTCGTCGGCATAGACCACCACATCGTCGCCATCGGCATTGGCCGGCCAGAAGCCCACCACGCCCTTGGCGGTGAACCACTTCTCTTCGACGATGGTCTTCAGCATGGCCTGGGCGTCGGCATAGAGATTGGTCGCCGCCTCGCCCACCACCTCGTCCTCCAGGATCTGCGGGAAGCGGCCCACCAGCTGCCAGGAGGCGAAGAAGGGCGTCCAGTCGATATGGGCGGCCAGGTCCTCCAGGTCCCAGGCCTCGAAGCTGCGCAGGCCCGTGAAGCTCGGCTTGGGCGGATCATAGTCGGCCCAGTCGATGGAGAAGGCCTTGGCGCGGGCTTCAGCCAGGCTGGCGCGCGCTCGATTGGTCAGGCCGCGGGCGTATTGCTCGCGCACCTTGACGTACTCCGCCGCCGTCTCGGCCTGGATGCGGTCGCGCTCGCTGGGCGACAGCAGGCCTGAGACCACGCCGACCGCCCGGCTGGCGTCCAGCACATAGGTCGTCGAGCCGGCCTTGTAGGACGGCGCGATCTTCACCGCCGTATGGGTCTTGGACGTGGTCGCCCCGCCGATCAGCAGCGGGATATCGAAGCCGCGCCGCTCCATCTCGGAAGCGACGAAGACCATCTCATCCAGGGACGGGGTGATCAGGCCCGACAGGCCGATGATGTCGACGCCGTGCGCCTTGGCCTCGTCCAGAATCCGGTCGGCCGGGACCATGACGCCGAGGTCGATGACCTCGTAGTTGTTACACTGCAGGACCACGCCAACGATGTTCTTGCCGATGTCGTGGACGTCGCCCTTCACCGTGGCCATCAGGATCTTGCCGGCGGCCTCGCGGGGTTTGCCTTCCTTCTCCGCCTCCATGAAGGGCATCAGATAGGCCACGGCCTGCTTCATCACCCGGGCGGACTTCACCACCTGGGGCAGGAACATCTTGCCTGAGCCGAACAGGTCGCCGACCACGTCCATCCCGGCCATCAGCGGGCCTTCGATGACATGCAGGGGTCGTTCGGCCTGCTGGCGGGCCTCTTCGGTGTCGGCTTCGATGAACTCGGTGATGCCCTTGACCAGGGCGTGCTTGAGCCGCTCGGCCACATCGCCCTCGCGCCAGGCGAGGTCGGGGCCCTTGGACTCGCTCTTGCCGCCCTTGTACTTGGGGGCCAGCTCCACCAGCCGCTCGGTGTTGGAGATGTTGGTCCGCTGCGGCCGGTTGAGGATGACATCCTCCACCGCCTCGCGCAGCTCGGCCGGGATCTCGTCATAGACCGGCAGGTCGCCGGCGTTGACGATGCCCATGTCCATGCCGGCCTGGATGGCGTGATAGAGGAAGACCGAATGGATCGCCCGGCGCACCGGCTCGTTGCCGCGGAACGAGAAGGAGACGTTGGAGACCCCGCCTGAGACCCGCGCATAGGGAAGGCTTTGCTTGATCGCCTTGGTCGCCTCGATGAAGTCGACGGCGTAGTTGTCGTGCTCCTCGATCCCCGTCGCCACGGCGAAGATGTTGGGGTCGAAGATGATGTCCTCGGGCGGGAAGCCCACATCGTCCACCAGCTTGCGATAGGCTCGGGTGCAGATCTCGACCTTGCGCTCTGCGGTGTCGGCCTGGCCCTGCTCGTCAAATGCCATGACCACGACGGCCGCCCCATAGCGCAGGCAGGCCTTGGCCTGCTCCACGAACTTGGCCTCGCCTTCCTTGAGGCTGATGGAGTTGACGATTGACTTGCCCTGCACGCAGCGCAGACCCGCCTCGATCACCTCCCACTTGGAGCTATCGATCATCACCGGCACCCGGGCGATGTCGGGCTCAGCCGCCATCAGGTTCAGGAAGGTGACCATGGCCTGCTGCGAATCCAGCAGGCCCTCGTCCATGTTCACATCGATGACCGAGGCGCCGGCGTCGACCTGCTGGCGGGCCACCGACAGGGCTTCGTTGAAGTCGCCCTCGATGATCAGCTTCTTGAACTTGGCCGATCCGGTGACATTGGTCCGCTCGCCGATATTGATGAAGGTGGGACGCATCAGCTTACGTATCCAATAGAACGACAGATCAGGAAGAGCCCGCCGTGGTCGGTGGGGGGCCGGTACGACCCCACACAGCCGAGAACCCGGGCGGCGACGGCGGTCATGTACCAGCCGAAACCGTTGAGGTCCTCATCCACGAGACTTTCCGTGGTCAGGTCTTCGATGCCGTGTTCGAGGCCAAAGGCGCGGACCTGAAGCAGATCACGCCATCCATTTTCGTCCAGGCTGGAATTGGCCCACGACCAGAGCCAGTCCTCTGGGCCGACAGAGCCGACCACCTGGACGTCGGCCACGACCCTGGTCGCGCCGCCATCGGACATGATGAGGGACCCGGCGCTGAGATCGCAGTCGAACCGCTCCCAGGACCCCCAGCGATAGGCTTCTTTCAAATGCTCCGTTTGCGCGACGAGGTCGCTGAGCGCCGACTCCCGCCACGCCGGATACCAGTTGGGCGCCTTCATCAGGCCAGCTCGAACGGCTCCAGCCCGGCCAGGCGCAGGGCCGTGGCGCGCTCCGGGGGCTGGCGCGGGGTCATGCCGCGGACCTCGTCGGCCACGTGGCGGATGTGGTCCGGCGTCGTCCCGCAACAGCCGCCGAGGATGTTGACCAGACCGCTCTTGGCCCATTCATGCAGCTGGTGGCCGGTCTGGTCGGGGCTCTCGTCATACTCGCCCATGGCGTTGGGCAGGCCGGCATTGGGATAGGCCGAGACGAGCGTGTCGGCGATCCGCGCCAGCTCGGCGATATGCGGCCGCATGAGGTCGGCGCCCAGCGCGCAGTTCAGGCCGATGGCGAAGGGCTTGGCGTGGCGCACAGAGTTCCAGAAGGCCTCCACCGTCTGGCCCGACAGGGTGCGGCCCGAGCGGTCGGTGATGGTGCCCGAAATCCAGATCGGCAGGGGCTCATAGCCCTCGTCCTCAAGATCGAGGATCGCCTTGATGGCCGCCTTGCAGTTCAGCGTATCGGTGATGGTCTCGATCAGGAACAGGTCCACGCCCCCGTCGTGCAGGGCGATCATCTGCTGGCGATAGGCGTCATAGACCTGGTCGAAGGTAACGGTGCGCGCGCCGGGATCGTTCACGTCCGAGGACATGGACAGCATGCGGTTGAGCGGTCCCACTGAGCCGGCCACGAAGCGCGGCTTGTCCGGCTCCTTCGCCGTCCAGCGGTCGGCCACCTCGCGGGCGATCTGCGCGCCCTGGAAGTTGATGTCATAGACCGCCTCGCCCGCCTCGTAGTCGGCCTGGGCGATCGTCGTGGCGGAAAAGGTGTTGGTTTCAGAGATGTCGGCGCCGGCCGCAAAATACTGGTCGTGCAGGTCGGCGATGATGTCGGGCCGGGTCAGGCAGAGGATGTCGTTATTGCCCTTCATGTCGACGGGGTGGTTCTTGAACCGGTCGCCGCGATAGTCAGCCTCTTCCAGCTTGCGCTTCTGGATCATGACGCCCCAGGCGCCGTCCAGGATCAGGATGCGCTCTTTGGCGGCGGCCTTGAGCGCAGCGATGCGCGCGGCGCGGCCGGGATGGACCTTTGTCATGCGGCCTCCGTAGTGGGTTGAGGACTGGCCTCGCGCACGCCGAGCACCCGGCAGATGGCGTAGACGAGGTCGGCGCGGTTGAGAGTGTAGAAATGGAAGTCGGAGAACCCCTCCTCCGACAGCCTTGCGCACATTTCGGTGGCCACCGAGGCTGCGACCAGCTTGCGGGTCTCCGGGTCCTGATCGAGGCCCTCGAACAGATTGGACAGCCAGTCGGGGATGGTCACCCCGATCCGCTGGGACATGGTCGACAGGCCCTCGAAGCTCGAAACGGGCATGATGCCGGGCAGGATCGGGATGGTGACGCCGGCCTTCCGGATCTTGTCGATGAAGCGCAGATAGCCGTCGATATCGAAGAAGAAGTTGGTGATCGCTCGGGTGGCGCCGGCGTCGATCTTGGCCTTCAGCACGTCGATATCGTGGTCCACCGACGGGCTTTCCGGGTGGATCTGCGGATAGAGGCCGACGCTGACATCGAAGGGCGCGATGGCGCGGATGCCGGCCGTCAGCTCCGTGGCGTTCTGATAACCGTCCACGCGCGGCGTATAGGCGCCGCCCAGGGAACCGGGCGGATCGCCGCGCAGGGCGACGATGTGGCGGATGCCGGCCTCCCAATAGTCGCGGATGACCTCGTCCACCTCCTCGCGGCTGGCCTCGACACAGGTCAGGTGGGCGGCGGGCTTGAGCGTCGTCTCCTTGAGCATCCGCACCACCGTGCGGTGGGTGCGGTCACGGGTGGAGCCGCCGGCGCCATAGGTCACCGACACGAAGGTGGGGTTCAGCGGCTCAAGCCGGCGGATCGCCTCCCAAAGGGCGGCCTCGCTCTTGGGGCCCTTGGGCGGCGAGAACTCGAAGGAGACCGAGGGACGCGGGCCGACGCCGGCGCCGGCCCGGGCGACGGGTCCCAGGGCGTTGGGGGGAATGAAGGTCATGCGGCGGTCCTCTTGCGGAGCGGCGCGCGCTCGGCGCTCCAGATCTTGATGGTCAGGCCGGCGGCCTGGGTCGGCGGCAGGGCGCTGGCCTTCACCTGGCCAAGGCCGGCGTCGTCCAGCCAGCGCTCCATCTCGGTGTCGGAGAAGCCCAGACGGCGATGCTGGTGTTCGTCCCGAAGATGCTCCAGGCCATGGGGGGCGAAGTCGATGATCAGCAGGCGGCCGCCGGGCTCGACCAGGCGCGCAGCCTCGCGGACGGCGGCGGCGGGCTCGCTGAGATAGTGGAGGACCTGGTGAACCACGACGAGGTCTGCGCTCTCGCCGGGCAGGCGGGTGCCGAAGATGTCCCCATGGCGAAGTTCGCAATGCTCGAGGCCAGCCTTGCCCACATGACTGCGGGCGATGTTGAGCATCTGTTGCGACAGATCGAGGCCAAGCGCCTGCTCGGCCTGCGGCCCCAGAAGGGTCAGCATGCGGCCGGTGCCCGAGCCCAGGTCCACCAAGCGGCGGAAGGGGCCAGGCCCGGCGGCTTCGCGGATCGCCGCCTCGACGGCCTCGTCGGCCACATAGAGGGCGCGGATCTCGTCCCAGCGGGCGGCGTTGCGGGCGAAATAGGCCCCGGCCTCGGTCTCGCGCTCGGCCTGGACGCTGCGCAGACGCTCGGCGTCGCGGGCGAGCACACTGTCGCCAGGTTCGATCAGGTCGAGGACCTCGTCCACCAGTCGACGGACTTCGCCGCCGGTGACCAGTCGATAGAAGACCCAGGCGCCGTCTGGAAACCGCTCCACCAGCCCCGCCTCGGCCAGCAGCTTCAGGTGGCGGGACACTCGCGGCTGGCTCTGATCCAGCACGCGGCAGATTTCGAGCACCGCCAGCTCCTCATGGGCCAGCAGGGCGAGGATGCGCAGTCGCGTCGGCTCGCCGGCCGCGCGCAGCACATCAACAACCTGGACCGTGGAGATCGGCATGGTCCACATAAAGATATCTTTATGTGGTTATGTCAAGCCTTGGAGGCCTGCTCAGGCCGCCACTTGTTGATCCTCATAACCCCATTCGGGCCGCGCCTGTAGGGGCGACGCAAGGTCCTCCCGCAGGCGAACGCGCACCTCACGCCAGACCTCGGCCTCGCCGGCCTCTTCGAGGGGCAGATCATACAGGCGGGCGAAGGCGCGCAGGTCGGTCTGGGCCGCAGCGCTCAGCACAAGCCCCTCCCCCGCCAGAAGCCCGTCATAGACGGCGCAGAGATCAAGAAAAGCCCGGTTGGAGGAGTCGCTGACCGGGGACGCATGGACTGACATGGAACTGACCTGGTGACGGGGTGGCCAGTGCAAATGCTCAAGGCGACCAGGGGTTCATCCCACAGAGCCATGTCACGGAGATGTCAGGGGACGGGGCTGAGCAGGGTCTCACCGGCGAAGTGGCGGCGCAGATTTTCCAGGGCCTGGCCGATCATCTTGGGGATCGACTCCAGGGTGCCGCCGGCCGAATGGGGCGAGAGCACGACGTTGGGCACGCCCGCCCAGCGGGCGGCGGGCGTCGGCTCCTGCCAGAAGACGTCCAGAGCCGCGCGGCCCAGGCGCTTGTCCTTCAGCGCGGCGATCAGGGCGTCCTCGTCGACCACCGAGCCGCGGGCCACATTGACCAGCAGGCCTCGCGGCCCGAGGGCCTCGATGACCTCGCGCGAGATCAGGTTGCGATTGGACTCATCGGCGCGGCAGGCCACGATGAGGATGTCGCTCGCCTCAGCCAGGGCGAGCAGGCTCTCGCTGCCGGGCCAGGCCAGATCCGGCTTAGGGTTGGGACCCCACCACGCCACGTCCATGCCAAAGGCCTGGACGCGCACGGCGCAGGCCTGACCAATATGGCCCATGCCCACCACACCGACCTTGCGGCCCTTCAAGGCCGGGCGAGGGCCCATGCGGTCGTCGGGGGCCCAGCGGCCCTCGCGCACATGGCGGTCGCCTTCGACAATGTTGCGCCACGACGCGATCAGCAGGCCCACCGCATGGTCGGCCACATCCTCGGCGTTGAGGCCGTCGGCATGGGTGACATCGATCCCCCGGGCGCGGCACCAGGGCACGTCCACCCCGTCATAGCCGACGCTGATATTGGCGATCAGGGCGAGCTTCGGCAGGGTGGTGAGGAACTCCGGCTCCAGAACCACCTCACCGGCGTGCGCGATGGCGACCACCTCGGGGCGGTCGGCCTCGGCCAGGTCCCACCGCCGCACCACGCGATAGCCCTTGGCCTCGAGGCCGGCCTGCATGGGCGCCAGCATGACGTGGGACAGAAGGACGACGGGCGGGGAGTCGGACATGGGGCGCTGCTCCAGCTTGCTCCCCGCCCTATAGCCGGTGCGGCGACCCTGTGACCAGGGCGACCGCCGCAGGCCTAGGCCGCCGCGGCTTGGCGGCCCTCGGCGATCTCCTCGATCAGCTTCTTGCAGAAGGCCGGGATGTCGTCGGGCTTGCGCGAGGTGACGAGGCCGTGATCGACGACGACCTCCTTGTCGACCCACTTGGCGCCGGCGTTCTTGAGGTCGGTCTCTAGGGAGGGCCAGGAGGTCATGGTCTTGCCCTCGACACCGCCGGCGTCGATCAGGGTCCAGGGGCCGTGGCAGATGGCGCCGATGGGCTTACCGGCCTTCACGAACTCGCCGATGAAGGCGATGGCCTTCTTCTCCAGGCGCAGGGCGTCGGGATTGATCACCCCGCCCGGCAGGACCAGCGCGTCGTAGTCGCCGGCCTTGGCCTTGGCCAGTTCCAGGTCGACGGCGGTGGACCGCCCCTTGTCGTGGTGCTCCCAGCCCTGGATCTCAGGACCCTTGGGGGCGATGACGTGGACTGTGGCGCCGGCCGCGGTCAGGGCCGCGACGGGCTGTTCCAGTTCGGACTGTTCAAAGCCGTGGGTGGCCAGCACGGCCACCTTGGCGCCTTCGATACGAGGGCTCGCCATGGCGGTCTCCTTTCGGGTTTTGATGTCCCGCGGAGAACAGGTTGGATGGCCGGAGGTTCCGCTGTCGCGCTTCGCCCCCGGCCTTTCTTTTTAGCGGCTGAACTTCTGGAACTTGAGCCGGTGGGGGATGATGCTGTCGGTGCCGAGGCGGCGCTTCTTGTCTTCCTCGTAGGCGTCGAAATTGCCTTCGAACCATTCCACATGGCTGTCGCCTTCGAAGGCGAGAATGTGGGTGCACAGGCGGTCGAGGAACCAGCGATCGTGGCTGATGACCACGGCGCAGCCGGGGAAGTCCTCAAGGGCGCTTTCCAGGGCCTGCAGGGTTTCCACGTCCAGGTCGTTGGTCGGCTCGTCGAGCAGGATGACATTGCCGCCGGAGGCCAGCGTCTTGGCCAGGTGGACGCGGTTGCGCTCACCGCCGGACAGCAGGCCGACCTTCTTCTGCTGGTCGCCGCCCTTGAAGTTGAACGAGCCCACATAGGCGCGGCTGATGATCTCGCGGGCCCCGACCTTCATCACGTCGAGACCGCCGGAGATTTCCTCCCAGACGTTCTTGTTGGGATCGAGCGCGTCGCGGCTCTGGTCCACATAGGAGAGCTGGACGGTCTCGCCGAGGCGGATCTCGCCGGCGTCCGGGACTTCCTGCTTGGTGAGCAGCTTGAAGAGGGTCGACTTGCCCGCGCCGTTGGGGCCGATGACGCCCACGATGCCGCCGGGCGGCAGGCGGAAGGTCAGGTCCTTGAAGAGCAGCTTGTCCCCATAGGCCTTCTCAAGGTTGTCAGCCTCAATGACCACCTGGCCCAGGCGGGGCCCAGGCGGGATCTGGATCTGGGCGAAGGACTGCTTCTCACGCTCCGAGGCGTTGACCAGTTCGTCAAAGGCCGCCAGACGGGCCTTGGACTTGGTGCGGCGGGCGCTGGGGGAGGAGCGGACCCATTCCAGCTCGCGTTCCAGGGTGCGCTTTCGGCTCTCGCTCTCGCGATCTTCGATGGCCGAGCGCTTGGCCTTCTGTTCCAGCCAGGAGGAATAGTTGCCTTCGTAGGGCACGCCCTTGCCGCGGTCGAGCTCCAGGGTCCACTTGGTCACCTGGTCCAGGAAGTAGCGGTCGTGGGTCACCAGGATGACGCAGCCCGGGAAGGCCTCCAGGTGGTGCTGCAGCCAGGCGACGCTTTCGGCGTCCAGGTGGTTGGTGGGTTCGTCCAGCAGCAGCATGTCGGGCTTGGAGAGCAGCAGGCGGGCGAGCGCCACCCGGCGCTTTTCACCCCCCGAGAGCTTGTCCACCGGCCAGTCATTAGGCGGGCAGCGCAGGGCGTCCATGGCCATTTCGATGCGGGAGTCGATGTCCCAGAGGTCGCCGGCGTCCAGCTTCTCCTGGAGGGCGGTCATCTCCTCCATCAGCTCATCGGTGTATTCCTCGCCCATCTTGGCGGCGACGGCGTTGTAGGCGTCGAAGGTCTTCTTCTCTTCGCACCAGGAGATGACATTGCCCCAGACGTCGAGCTTCTCGTCCAGGTGGGGCTCCTGTTCGAGATAGCCCATCTTCACGCCGTCGGCGGCGCGGGCCTCGCCGGTGTACTCCTTGTCGATGCCGGCCATGATCTTCAGCAGGGTGGACTTACCCGAGCCGTTGACCCCCACCACCCCGATCTTGGCGTCCGGATAGAAGGACAGCCAGATGTTCTCGAACACCTTCTTGCTGCCGGGATAGGCCTTGGTCAGGCCCTGCATCTGAAAGATATGTTGCTGCGCCATGGATGGTGCCGCGCCCGCCTTTGAAACTGCGATTTCGGAATTGGTGCAGGAAATAGACGCCCCCCGCCTGCGGCGCAACCGCAGGCGCACGATCATGCGGAACTCCCGGGCGCTCTTCCGCATTCCTTCTGCAACAGACGAGGCGCCCCCGCACCTCCCGAAACCGAAGGAGTTTCCGATGCATAAGGATCAAGCCGAAGGCGCCGCCAAGGATATGGGCGGCAAGGTGAAGGAAGCGGCAGGCAAGCTGACCGGCAACGATCGCCTCGAGGCCGAAGGCCACATGGACCAGGCCAAGGGCAAGGTTCAGAAGGGCGTGGGCGACCTGAAGGAAGGCGCCCGTGATGCGCTGAAGAAGTAGGGTCTCCAAACCTGCTGAACTTGCGAGACGCCGCCCCTCCCCGGGCGGCGTCTTTCGTTTGCGCCGCCCCTGCAGGCTCCGCTTACCTCTGGGCAGGGCTGGCCGCAGAACGTTAGATGCGCCTGAAACAAAACCAGCCGGAGCGCGAAATGGCGGGGGCCGCAGCCGTACTGGGCGTCGAAGCGGCCAGCTTCTATTATGGCGCGACGAAAATCTTCCAGGGCGTCACCTTCGCCCTGGACGCCGCGCGGACCGCCCTGGTGGGCGAAAACGGGGCGGGCAAGTCGACCCTGCTCAAGTGCCTGACCGGCGAGCTGGAGCTCAACAGCGGCAAGATCATCCGCTCGCGGGGATTGAAGGTCGGCTATGTGCCGCAGGAGGCGCCCGACCACCTTCTGGAGCTCACCGCCCGGGAGGTGCTGGCCACCGCCCTGCCCGAAGACGGGTCCGAGGACTGGCGCATCGATGTCCTGCTGGACGAGTTCGAAATTCCGGCCGAATTGGCGCAGACCCGGTTCTCGGCGCTCAGTGGCGGCTGGCGCCGGCTGTTCCTGATCGCCTCAGCGGTTCGGCTGGCCGAGCCGGATCTGCTGATCCTGGATGAGCCCACCAACCACCTGGACCTGACCAACATCAACCGGCTGGAGCGGTGGCTGGCGGCCGAGCGACGCCTGCCCATGCTGATCGTCAGCCACGACCGGGCCTTTCTCGAGCGGACCACCAGCCGGACCGTATTCCTGCGCTCGGACGGCGCGCACAGCTTCGCCCTGCCCTTCGTCGCCGCCCGCACCGAGCTGATGGCCCGCGACGCCGCCGAGGCCTCGCGCCGCAAGCTGGAAGCCAAGGAGATCGCAAGGCTGGAGGCTGTGGCCGCCCGCTACCGCCAGTGGGGAGTGTTGAACGACAAGTTCCACAAGCGCGCCAAGGCAACGGAAAAGCGGATCGCGCGGATCGAGGCCAGCCAGACCGAAACCCACGTCAGTCGGGAACGGCGGCTGGAACTGGGCGAGGGCGAGATGGACGCCAAGGTCGCCCTGCGCCTATCCGGCGTCACCGTCGCCGCACCGGACGGGCGCGAACTCTACCGCATTGATCGACTGAACGTGGCGGTGGGCGACAGGATCGCGGTCCTGGGGGTCAACGGGGCCGGCAAGTCCATGTTGCTCAACGCGCTCGCCCGCGCCTGGGACCCGGCCCAGGTCCACTATGATGGGGCCGCCCCTATCCGCTTCAACCCGGCCATTCGCATGGTCTATTTCGATCAGGCCATGCGCGATCTGCCCTTGAAGGTGAGCCTGTTCGACTATGTGGCCAGCGCCGAGGCGGCGACCACGACCCAGACCAACGCCCTGCTGGCCAAGGCCGGCTTCTCACACGCCCGGGTCAGCGGCCCGATCGGCGACCTCAGCCATGGAGAGCGGGCGCGGCTGATCTTCCTGCGGCTCAAACTCGCCCGACCCAATCTCTATCTGCTGGACGAACCCACCAACCACCTGGACATCGAGGGCCAGGAGGCCCTGGAGAGCCAGCTGGAAGAGGCCGAGACCACCTGTCTGTTCGTCTCCCACGATCGCCACTTCACTCGCACGGCCGCCACCCGGTTCCTGGAGATCCGCGAGGGCCGGCTGGTGGAGGTCGAGGGGCCGGAGGCCTTCTTCGACTCCCAGTAGGCGATCGCAGCGCTCAGTAGGCCGGGCGTCCGAACACCCCCCGGCGGCCCGGCGGGGGCGGCGGCGGCAAGGCGACCGGCGCCCCGTCGAGCTGGTAGCCCCGATCATAGCCATCCTGGGTCCAGCCGTAGGACGGGGGTCCATAGGCCGGCGGCCCGAAAGCGTCAGGCGCCGCAAAGGCCTGCAACGGCCCCGCGCCGAAGGACTGGCAGTACAGTCCTTGCGGCTGGGCGTAGGGGTCGCACTGGTCGCTGGCGTAGAGGTAGTTAGGCGCGAAGGCCGGGCGCGTCTGGCTGTCGAACATCAGACCGCCCCTTGGGCCGCCAAATCGGTTGTGTTCGATCACCGGCGCCCCGCCGGCGAAATAGCCGCCGTATTCGTCGCCCCAGATGGCCGACTCTCGCACCACGACCTCCCCCCAGTCGGAGATGACACCGCGCCGGGCGCGCACCCGGCTGCGGATCAGCTCGAGCTTGGCGCCGCGATCCACATAGAGCCCGGTGATCCAGCCGCCGACATAGGAGTTGCGCACCACCAGCTTGCCGCCGCCGCTGCGCAGGCCGCGGACCGTGACGCCGGTGGAGCCCGGAAGGGTCCCGCCCTCGGCGACCACGCCCACCTGCAGCAGGCGGCTCTCGCCGGCCGCCGGGGTGATGTCGAGGCCGCGTACGTCGGCGGCGATGCGCACCTGGGTGAAGTCCAGGGTCGCGGTGTCCACCAGGACAGCCGCGTCATTGGTGCGCGCCTCGATGGTGCTCTGGCGGCCCACCAGGCGACCGCCTGAGACGAAGATGGCTGCGGCCTCGCCGGCATAGCGGACATAGGTGTTCACCAGGGCGATCTCGGCGTCGACGGCCTCGATGCAGGCGCTGCGCCCGCCCTGGTCGGCTTCGATGACCATGTCGCGGATCTCGACGCCGCGGGTCCCCGGCGCCACGCGGATGCAGGGCGCGCCGGCCGGCGGCGTTAGGCGGGCCGGCTGGGACTCAGGCCCCGTGGCGAAGGCCGGGCTCCCCTCGCCGATGATGGTCACCGGGCGGTCGATATAGAGGGTCTCGCGGCACACGCCGCCCCGGGCGCGGATGAACAGCACGCCGCCATCGGCCAGGGCCCAGAGGGCGTCGGACACTGGATAGGGGCCGAGATTGGGGTCGGCGCAGTCGATGCTGAGGCTGTTGAGATAGCCCCCCTGCAGCGGCGGATGCGGCCGGCTGGGGTGCGGATAAGGCCGCTTGGGCTTGTGGTCGGGCTTGCGCCACTGGTTGGGCCGGTAGGGGGAGCGCAGGGGCGGGGTGATCAGCCCGCCGAAGTTCGGCCGGATCTGCGCGTCCACCCGGGCGTCGGGATAGGCCTGGGCCGGCCCGCCCAGGGACAAGACCAGGACCGCGCAGGCGGCGCCAATCAGGGGGAGCAGGCGGCCGGGCCGCAGAGGTTGAGCAGTCACCGTCTTTGCGCCTTTGTCAGGTTCGCGGCGCGCGGGAGACCTGAGCCAGGAGCTCGCGCAGCCTTTGAGCGGAGGGTTTGAAGCCGGCCAGCGCCGCATCGATCTGATAGACCACGGCGCTCGCCTTATCCTGGTCGGCCACCCCCTCCATCCCGAGGGAGAAGAAGGTCGACATGGCGTACTTGGCCTCGGCGTTGCCCTGCCGGTCGGCCTGGGAGAACCAGTGGAAGGCCCGGGCGTAGTCCCGCGGCACCCCCACGCCTTCGGCGTACATCACCGCCAGGGTGAGCTGAGAGCGGGCCTGGCCGTTGACGGCTGCGTACTGGATGGCGCGGACCTCTTCCAGGCTGGACAGGCGCCCCGTGGCGGGGCGGCCCAGCATGGCCTGGAAGGCCTGGATCTCGGTCGCCGAGAGGCTGGCCTTGGTGACGGCCGGTTTATCGGTCACCCGCAGGAAGGCCAGGGCGTGGCCCACATGGACAAAGGGCAGCTCGTCCACCCGCGCCAGGGCCGCGGCCTCGGCCTCGCCGGCCCGGAGGCTTTCATCAGAGAGGGGCACGCCAGATTCCGGCGCCTGGGGCGGATAGAATTCGAAGGGCGGCGTCCAGCGCTTGGCCTTGGCCTGGGCGTCAGCCCCCAGGGACGCCCGGCCGGTGGAGGAGCGCTCAAAATCCTTGAGCATCACAAAGCCGGCCACATCGCCGCTCTGAGCGGCGAGATAGTTGAACAGATAGACGTCCACGTCATTGCGCGTGAACAGCGTCGCCGCCGCCGGCGGCCGGCGGCCCTTCAGCTCCCGCGGGTCGATGGGCGAGCTCTCGACCGGATCGCCGAAGGGACCAAAGCCCACATCATGCAGACGCGCCAGGGTCCGGAACCCGGGTGCGCCCTGGGTGGAGAGGACATAGATCACCCGGTCGCGGACATCCTGACGCTCTTCGGAGCTCATCCGTTCGAGCAGGCGCTCCAGGGCCGAATAGGCGCCCAGGCGCTCGGCCTCGCGGCAGTCCTGCAGGCGGCCGTTGCGGCGCTGGCCCTGGGCGCCGGTGACGATGGGGGCGAAGCCGTCCGGGTTCGAGAGCGCCAGCTGGTACCAGGTGGCCGCCTCGACCGGATCGTGAATCTTGCGCTGCTCGGCCTCGGCGCCGCCATAGCGTCGGGCCAGATCGATCTGGGCGAAGAAATCCCCGGCGAAGGCCTGGCGCCGCAGGGCGCGGATCTCCTGTTCCTGGACGTTGAAGGCCTGGGTGGTGAGGAAGGTCTGGGGACGCGGACAGGCCAGTCCCGCCGCTGCGCCGGGTCCCTTGGGGCCCGGCTCGCAACCGAGCATGGGGACCAGGGCCAGCAGCACAGCCACGGTCATGCCCTGGCGCAGGCGTCCGTGCAGCAGTCGGTCCGATGGTGGGACCATGGCCCGTTGCTCCCCCACATTCAGAGCGCGTTAACCATAATTTGGACCTGGGCAGTAGCCTTGGGCGGAGCGCCTCTGTCAAGCTTGCCCCACGGCTGAGGGAGAGATTCCCATCCGCCGCTCGCCCCACCGACTTTTCTGTTCACAGAACGGGGTTTGTCCACCTTTCGCCTTAGTCGCAAAGCCAAGCTGCCGGCGAGGGACGCTCAGAAAAACAGGGACCGCGCGCATGGCGCCGATGGCGATTCGCAATCTTCTCACCCTCAGCCTGGCGGCCCTGATGGCCGCTCCACCCCTGGCCAGCGCCGCCCCGGCCAGGGTTCAGGACGGGACGCCGACCGCCGCAGCCTGCGCGCGCCTGGGCTTCCAGCAGCCTGAGCCACAGCGGGCCTGGAGTCGTCCGCCGCCGCCTGGCATGGCCGCGCCGATGGCCATGGCTGCGCCGCCTCCGCCTCCGCCTCCGCCGTCGCCTCTTCCTCCACGGCCAGCCATGATGTTGCAGGAGCGCCTGGCCGCCTCGCCCGCCCTTTCGCCGCCTCCCGCCATCGACACAGAGCGCTATCCAGAGGCGACCGCCAATCCGGTGAAGCGGACGGCGGAGGAGCCCGTCTCCACCTTCTCCATCGATGTGGACACCGCCAGCTACGCCAATGTCCGGCGGTTTCTGAACGACGGCGAGCGACCGCCCACCGATGCGGTTCGCGTGGAGGAGCTGGTCAACTATTTCGACTACGGCTACCGAGCGCCCACCAGCCGCGACACCCCTTTCGACACCAGCATCTCCGTCGTCCCCTCCCCCTGGTCCGATCAG
>NZ_JAUYAW010000084.1 GCF_030693405.1 Phenylobacterium sp. | reverse complement strand
AAGGTCGCGGGCAAATACGCCGAGCAGCAGAAGGTGGCCGTCCGGAACATCCGCCGCGACGCCAATGACGACCTGAAGCGCGCCGAGAAGGATGGCGTGATCAGCCAGGACGAGCAGAAGCGCATGGAGACCGAGGTGCAGAAGTTCACCGACGAGGCGGTCAAGCGCGTGGACGAAGCCTTGAAAGTCAAAGAACAAGAGATCATGCAGGTCTGATCGGCTAGCCTGTCGCCAAAGGACGCGCGAGAAACCCATGGCCCGCAGCCCAGAGCCGAATGCCGCCGGACCGGCCGCCGAATCACCGGCGGGCGAGGCTCTGCATGTGGCCCTCGTCATGGACGGCAACGGCCGTTGGGCCAAACGCCGAGGCCTGCCGCGCAGCCTCGGCCATCGTGCCGGCGTCGAGGCCCTGAAGCGCACGGTGGCCGCCGCGCCTGATCTGAACATCCGCTATCTGACGGTATTCGGGTTCTCCACCGAGAACTGGAGCCGCCCTGCCGCTGAAGTCGCCGAGCTGATGGCCCTGCCGCGGCGCTATTTCGAAAGCGATCTGGGGCGACTGGAGCGGGAAGGCGTCCGCGTCCGCGTCATTGGGCGACGGGCCGGGCTCAATCCCGATCTCATTCAGATTATCGAAGAAGCCGAGCGCCGCACCGCTGGCAATGACAGTTTCTTCCTGCAGGTCGCCTTCAATTATGGCGGCCAGGCCGATGTGACCGACGCTGCGCGACGTTTCGCCCAGGATGTCGCCGCTGGCCTGGCGCGGCCGGAGGACCTGGATGAGACCAGGTTCACCGCCTATCTCTCGACAGCCCCGACGCCGCCGCCGGACCTGATCGTCCGGCCATCCGGGGAGCAGCGGCTGTCCAACTTTCTCCTGTGGGAAGCGGCCTATTCCGAGCTGATCTTCCAGGATGTTTTGTGGCCCGACTACGGGCCGGAGCATCTGAAAGCCGCCATCGACGCCTTCCGCACCCGCGAGCGCCGCTATGGCGCCGTCGCCGATGACGCCCTTGCCGCCGGCTAAGCGCTTCGACTGGTCCAATCTCGCCATTCGTGCGGCCTCAGCCCTGGTGCTGGTGCCCGCCGCCGTGGGCGCGGTCTGGTGGGGCGGGCCGCCTTTCCTGCTGCTGATCGCTGTGGGCGTGGCGCTGTTGTCCATCGAGTGGGCCGGGATGTCGGCTCCCAAGGCGCCCTTGCGGGTGCTGAGCATCGTCTTGGTCTCGGTCCTGACCGGAGTCTTCCTCATCTATCTGCGCTATGTGCCGGTGGCCTGGGCCTTAATGGCCGTGGGGGCGGCGGCGGCGGCTCTGGTGGCCAGGCGTGTCGCCGAGCGGCCGGCCGACGCCGCCTTCGGCGTCGTCTATATCGGCGTCCCCTGTCTGGCCCTGGTTTGGCTCCGGGGCACCCCTGAGGGGGCGCTATGGGTGCTGATGCTGTTCGCCGTGACCTGGGCGGCCGATATTGCCGCCTTTCTGGTCGGCAGCCTGCTCAAGGGTCCCAAGCTCTGGCCAAGATTCTCCCCGAATAAGACCTGGTCGGGATTTGCCGGCGGTCTGGTAGCGTCCACCGCCACGGGAGCCCTGTGCTCGGCCCTATTCGGCGCGGCCATGGGCTCGGTGACCGGGGCGGTGATCGGTCTGACCGGGGGGCTCGCCACCATGGGCGGGGATCTCTGGGAGTCGATGCTGAAGCGCCGGTTCGGGGTCAAGGACTCCGGCGACCTGATCCCTGGGCATGGCGGCCTGCTTGATCGTGTCGACGGCCTTATGTTCGCCGTGCTGGTGCTGGCACTTGCCCGACTTGCGGAGCTTTTCACATGAACGCCCACGCCCTCCCGCGGAAGGTCACGGTCCTCGGCGCCACCGGCTCGGTCGGCATGTCGACCCTGGACCTGTTCGACCTGGCCAAGGTCGAGGTGGAGGTTGTTGGCCTGACCGGCGGCCGGAACGTGGCGCGGCTGGCCGAGCAAGCCCTGCGTTGGCGGCCGCAGATTGCGGTGATTGAGGATGAAGCCGGCCTGCCCGAACTGCGCGACCGACTCCAGGGCTCCGGTATCAAGGCCGCGGCCGGCGCCGGCGCCATCGCTGACGTCGCAGCCGCTGACGCCCAATGGGTGATGTCGGCCATCGTCGGCTTTGCGGGGCTCGCCCCCACACTCGCCGCGGCGAAGGCCGGCGCTGTGGTGGCCCTGGCCAACAAGGAAAGTCTGGTCTGCGGCGGGCCTGGGCTGCTGCGCACCGCCAAGCTGGCCGGCGGGGCCATCATCCCGGTGGACTCCGAGCATTCAGCCATATTCCAGGTGTTCGACTCCCGGGCCAACGCCCAGGTGGCGCGGGTTATCCTGACCTCGTCCGGCGGCCCGTTCCGCACCTGGACGCGGGCCCAGATGGCCCACGCCACGCCGGAACAGGCCGTCGCCCATCCGAACTTCAGCATGGGCGCCAAGATTTCGGTCGATTCCGCGTCCATGATGAACAAGGGGCTTGAGATCATCGAGGCCGCCTACCTGTTCGCCATGCCGCCGGAGCGCCTTGAGGTCTTGATCCACCATCAGCAGATCATCCACTCCATGGTCGAGTACGCCGATGGCTCGACCCTGGCCCAGCTGGGGCCGCCCGACATGCGGGCGCCCATCGCCTGCGCCTATGCCTGGCCTGACCGTCTGCCCTGGCCGGCGCCGCGCCTGGACCTCGTGAAGTCCGGCCCCCTGACCTTCGAGGAGCCGGACCTGGAGAAGTTTCCGGCCCTCGGTCTCGCCAAGTCTGCGCTTCGGGCTGGCGGGGCGGCGCCTGGCGCTCTCAATGCTGCCAATGAGGTGGCCGTCGCCGCCTTCCTTGACCGTAAGATCGGCTTTCTCGATATTGCCGCCACGGTGGCGGAGACCCTCGAGCGGCTTGATCGCACGGGGGACCTCGCCGGGGGCGCGAGTGGGGACGCTCTTGATTCAGCCCGGGAGACAGATGCCGCGGCCCGGCGCATCGCCACGGCCGTCACGGCCGGGTTTTCTGGCTCACGCCAGGCCCCTTAGGAGCAGTCCCACGCGATGATCGACTTCCTGCAGACGGCCCTGGGCTACATCATCCCCTTTCTGCTCGTGCTCACCGTCGTGGTGACCATCCACGAGTTGGGGCACTATTGGGCGGCCCGCGCCTGCGGCGTGGCCATCGATCAGTTCTCCATCGGCTTTGGCCGCAAGGTTTTCGGCTGGACCGACCGGCAGGGGGTCGAATGGCGGGTCGGGTGGATTCCGTTGGGGGGCTACGTCAAGTTTTCCGGCGATGAGAACGCCGCCAGCGTGCCCGATCACGAGAATCTGGAGGCGCTGCGCCGGCGTATCGACACCGAGCAGGGTTCCGGGGCCGCAGATCGCTATTTCCACTTCAAGCCCGTCGGGCAGCGAGCCTTCATCACTGCTGCTGGACCCGCAGCCAACTTTGTCCTGGCGATCGTGCTGTTCGCGGTGCTGCTGATGAGCGTCGGCGAGACGGTGATCCCGGCCAGGGTGGCGGCCGTCCAGCCCGATAGTCCGGCCGCCCGCGCCGGCTTCGTCGTGGACGATGTGGTGGTCCGGGCCAATGGCCAGGCGATCGACAACTTCTTCGACCTCCAACAGATCATCGCCGTGCGCTCCAACGCGCCGACCAGCTTCGTGGTCGATCGAGGCGGCCAGCTCGTTTCCCTGACCGCCACGCCTGAGCGGCGCGTGGTCTCCGACCGGATGGGCGGCGAGCAAAAGATTGGCGTGCTGGGCATTGCGAGCCCGGCGCAGGTCGGCGAGCGCACCGTCCGACGGTATGGTCCCCTCGAGGCGATGGCTGGCGGGGTGGAGCGCACCTGGCGGGTCTTGAGCACCACGGTCTACTACCTGGGCCGCGTGGTCACCGGCCGCGAGAGCGCCGATCAGCTCGGCGGACCCTTGCGGATCGCTCAGGCGTCAGGCCAGGTGGCCCAGTCGGGGGCTCAGGGGGCGCCGGATGCAGGCTCCATGCTCCTGGGCAGCGGCGTCGCTCTTCTGGGTCTGACGGCGGTGCTGTCGGTCGGTATCGGGTTCATGAACCTGCTGCCGGTGCCCATTCTCGACGGCGGCCATCTGGTCTTCTACGCCTACGAGGCGGTGGCGCGGCGCCCTCTTGCGGCCAAGGTTCAGGCGGCAGGATATCGCGTGGGCCTTGCGCTGCTGCTCGGATTGATGTTGTTCGCCACCTGGAACGATCTGCAGCAACTGCGCGTGTTCAAATTTCTCGGCGGTCTGATTTCCTAGGCTCGCCTTCCTCCCTTTACGGCTGATCAGATGCAAAGATCTCGCGCTCGTAGCGCTGCGCTCGCTTCCGGCTTCGCCCTGCTGCTCTCCTCCACCGCCCTGACGGCCCCGACCGTGGCCCTTGCCCAGGCGCAGGCTGAGGTGGTCCAGCGGATCGCGGTTCGCGGCAATGAGCGGATCGAGCAGGCGACCGTGCTGTCCTACCTGCCCATCCAGCCCGGCGACCGGGTCGACGCCGCTCAGCTCGACCTGGCGCTGAAGGCGCTCTACCGCACCGACCTGTTCGCTGATGTTCGAATCAGCGCCGTCGGCGGCGAGGTGATTGTCGAGGTGGTGGAGAACCCCATCATCAACCGCGTGATCTTTGAGGGGAACCGTGGCCTCAAGGAAGACAAGCTGCGGGACGAGGTCACCCTGCGGCCCCGGGGCATCTTCACCCGGGCGCGCATCCAGCAGGACGTGCAGCGGATTGTTGAGCTCTATCGCCGGTCTGGCCGGATCTCGGCCAATGTGACTCCGAAGATCGTCGAGCTGCCGCAGAAGCGGGTCGATGTGATCTTCGAGATCGATGAGGGCGCCAAGAGCGGCGTCCTGCGCACGAATTTCATCGGCAATGTCGAGTTCTCGGACAACGACCTGCGCGACGTGATCGTCACCGAGCAGAGCGCCTGGTACAAGTTCTTCACCAGCAACGCGAACTATGATCCCGATCGCCTTGAATTCGATAAGGAACAGTTGCGCAAACACTATCGCAACCGTGGCTTCTATGACTTCCGCGTCGTCTCGGCGATTGCTGAACTGGCTCCTGACAAGAACGGCTTCGTCGTCACCTACACGGTGGAGGAGGGGCCCGAGTACAAGTTCGGCAAGGTTCAGGTCGCCACCGAACTTGAGAAACTGAACAAGGAAACCCTGGTCCGCATCCTCCCGATCCGCGAAGGCGACATCTATCAGGACGAGCGGATCGAGCAGGCCACCGACACCCTGACCTTCGCCGCCGGGGCCGCCGGCTTCGCCTTCGTCGATGTCCGTCCGCGATATACGCCGAACCGGGACAGCAAGACGGTCGATGTGACCTTCCAGGTGAACGAAGGGCCTCGGGTCTATGTGGAACGCATCGACATCATCGGGAACACGCGGACCCTCGACTATGTGGTCCGGCGGGAGCTGAACCTCGCCGAGGGCGACGCTTATAACCGCGTTCTGGTGGATCGGTCGCGAAACCGGGTCCGAGCCCTGGGCTTCTTCAAGGACGTGAACATCGAGGAGGTCCCAGGTTCGGCGCCCGACCGCACCGGCCTTCAGGTGCAGGTCGAGGAGCAGCCTACCGGTGAACTGTCGTTCAGCGCCGGCTACAGCTCCGTGGACCAGCTGATCCTCGACCTCGGCGTCACCGAACGGAATTTCCGCGGCCGCGGCCAGAATGTGCGGGCCCGCGTTTCGGTGGGCTCCCTCCGGCAGCAGGTGGACTTCTCGTTCACCGAGCCGCGCTTCATGGGCCGCGACCTGGGCGCAGGGTTGGACCTCTATTCCTACCGCTATGATCTGACCGATTATTCGGCCTATCGCACCAACACCATTGGCGGCGGCGTACGGCTCGGCTTCCCGCTGACCCTCAATGCGCGGGCCTCTGCGCGCTACACCCTCCGCCGCGACGAGGTTGAGATCCCGGCCTCGTTCTGCGACCCCGCCGCTCCCGTCGTCTCCATCTCGCTGTGCCAGCAGAGGGGGTCTTACACGACCTCGCTGGTGGGTTATGGCGTGCGGCTTGATCGCCGGAATGATCCGATCAATCCGACCCGCGGCTTCTATACCGCGCTCAATCAGGATCTGGCCGGTGTCGGTGGCGATGTGAACTATCTGAAGACCGAGCTTGAAGGTGGAATCTATTACGGATTCTCGCCGAGCTTTATCCTCAGCGCCACCGGCTCCGCCGGTTATGTGGATGGCTGGAACGGCGACACTGTCCGGATCAATGAGCGGTTCTACAAGGGCGGCAACAGCTTCCGTGGCTTTGAGACCGCCGGCATCGGCGCGCGGGATCTGAACTCCACCCGCGGCGACGCGCTGGGCGGCAAGGCCTACGCCATCGGTTCATTGGAACTTACGGTCCCGACCTTCCTTCCTGAGCAGTACGGCGTGAAGGCGGCCGTTTTCTCTGACTTCGGCACCTTGGGTATGCTGGACGATGAGGATAAGCTGACGGTCGCAGGCGCTGTCGATCCGAACATCGTCGACGACCTGTCTCTCAGGGCCTCGGCCGGCGTCAGCATCTTCTGGCGCTCACCCATGGGTCCGATCCGCTTCGACTTCAGCCAAGTTTTGGCCAAAGAAGATTACGATAAGACCGAAACCTTCCGGTTCTCCACCTCAACTAGGTTCTGATTTCATGACCACCAAAACCCTCGCCGCCGGCCTCTCCGCCGCGGTGTTCGCGCTCGCGCTCGCCCCGGGCGCGCAGGCCCAGCAGGCGCCCGCCGCCCCGCAGGTCTCCCACGGCGCCGCTATCGCGGGGGTCTGTGTGATGTCGCTGGACGGCGCCATCGGCGGCTCCACCGTCGGTCAGTACGTCCAGACCCGCCTCCAGCAGATCGCCACCCAGGTGGAGGCCGAGCTGAAGGCCGAGGAGACGGCCATCACCAACGAGGCACAGGCCATCGAGACCGGCCGCGCCAGCCTGACCCAGGACGCTTTCGACAAGCGTCGCGCCGACCTCCAGGTCCGGGTCAGCGCCTTCCAGCGCAAGGCGACGCTTCGGGAGCGTGAACTCGCCGTGACCCAGCAGAAGGCCATCGCCCGCGTCGGGCAAGAGATGGAGCCCCTGATCCGCCAGGTCTATCAGCAGCGTCAGTGCGCCATGCTGGTGAACCGCGACGCCCTTCTGCTGTCCAACCCGCAGATGGACGTCACCGCCGCCGTGGTGACCGCGCTCAATGGCAAGATCACCCAGTTCGCTTTTGACCGTGAACGGCTGGACCAGCAGGCCGCAGGCGCCCAGACTAACCGCTAAGCCAGCGACTCGCCCAAGGGGCGCGGGTTGCGCCTGGAATCCAAATGCCTGACCCGCGCTTCTTCGAGGACCTCGGTCCTGTCACCTTATCCCGCCTCGCCGAGGTCACCGGCGCAGAGCCCGCTCCAGGCGTTGATGGCGCTCGGGAGGTCAACGCCGTAGCGGTGCTGGCCCGTGCGGCGCCTGGAACCGTGACCTTTCTGTCTGATCCGAAGCGGGCCGCGGAACTGGCTTCGATCCGGGCCGCAGCCTGTTTCGTCCATCCCCGGCAGGCGGGGGCGGTCAGCCCAGGGTGCGCCGCCCTTCTGACGTCGTCACCTCAGGCGGCCTACGCCCTGGCGGCCAACCTTCTTCATCGACCCCGCCGCAACAGCGTCGATGTGATGGTCTCGCCCCACGCGGTGCTCGAACCCGACGTCCGGGTTGAACCCGGCGCCATCATCGGCGATGGGGCCCAGATCGGCGCACGCACGATCATCGGGGCCGGCGCCGTCATTGGCCCAGGCGTGACCATCGGACGAGACTGCGAGATCGGCGCCCGCGCCACCCTGACCTTCGCCGTGGTAGGAGATCGGGTGAAGATCCTGGCCGGTGCGATGATCGGCGAGGCCGGCTTCGGGGCGACCGTGGGGCCTGGCGGGCTGATCGACATTCCGCAGCTTGGCCGGGTGATCCTGCAGGATGGCGTAACCGTGGGCGCGGGCGCCTGCGTCGACCGTGGCGCCTTCGAAGACACGGTCATCGGTGAGAACACCAAGATCGACAACATGGTGCAGATCGCCCACAACGTCCGCATCGGTCGTAACTGCGCAATCGCCGCCCAGACCGGAATTTCGGGCAGTGTGACCGTCGGCGATGGGGTGCAGTTCGGCGGCAGGGCCGGCGTGGCCGATCACCTGATCATAGGTGAGGGGGCCCGTGTCGCCGCCGCCGCCGGGGTGATGCGCGACATCCCCGCCGGGGAAACCTGGGGCGGCTTTCCGGCTCGTCCCCTCAAGAAATGGATGCGCGAGGTTGCGTGGCTGTCGAAGATGGCTGCGCGTCGCGGAAATGGAGCAGGCGCATGAGCCGCAAAGCGCCGGTGAACGA
This sequence comes from Phenylobacterium sp., assembly GCF_030693405.1. Lineage (GTDB taxonomy): Bacteria > Pseudomonadota > Alphaproteobacteria > Caulobacterales > Caulobacteraceae > Phenylobacterium. The sequence goes on along the minus strand of NZ_JAUYAW010000084.1, from coordinate 3,941 downwards.
GAACCCCACCGAAATCGATATCACTGAGGTTCTGCGACGGATCCCACATCGCTATCCCTTCCTGCTGGTCGACCGCGCTGAGGACTACAAGCCCAGCGAGTCCATCGTCGGGATCAAGTGCGTGACCTTCAATGAGCCCTTCTTCGCCGGTCACTTCCCCGAATATCCGGTGATGCCGGGGGTTCTCATCGTCGAGGCCCTGGCCCAGACGGGCGCCGTGCTGATGTCAAAGTCTCTCGATGTGGACGTGGCGGGAAAGACCATCCTGTTCATCTCTCTCGACAATTGCCGGTTCCGACAGCCGGTGCGTCCGGGTGACGTGCTGCGCATGCCGGTGGAAGTGGTCAAGCACCGCGGCGACCTGTTCAAGTTCAAGGGGCGCGCCATGGTCGGCGACAAGGTTGCGGCCGAGGCCGAGTTCGCCGCCATGGTGGTGGCCACCCAATGAGCGTCGACATTCATCCCACCGCGATCGTCGCCTCCGGGGCCGAGCTGGCCGAAGGGGTCCGGATCGGGCCCTATTCGATCATTGGCGAGCACGTGAAGATCGGCGCCCGAACCGAGCTGCTCTCCCATGTGGTGGTCGAAGGGCATACGACCATCGGGGCCGACTGCACGGTTCGCAACTTCGCCAATCTGGGCGGCCCCCCGCACCACACCGGCTACAGGGGTGAGCCCACCGAACTGGTGATCGGTGACCGCAATCGGCTGTGGGAACATGTCACCATGCACATCGGCACCCCCGATGGCGGCGGTGTCACCCGGGTGGGCGACGACGGCATGTATATGGCCACTAGCCATGTGGGCCATGACTGTACGGTCGGAAACAACGTCGTTCTTGCGCACTCCGCCACCCTGGGCGGCCACGTAGACGTGGGCGACTTCGTCATGGTCAGCGGCCTGGCCGCGGTGCACCAGCACTGCCGGGTCGGACGCTACTCCTTCATCGGCGGGCTGGCGGCGGTGACCAAGGACGTCATCCCCTATGGTCTGGTCTGGGGCAACCACGCCCACCTTGAGGGGCTGAACCTGGTTGGGCTGAAGCGCCGCAACTTCTCCCGCGAGATGATCGCCGAACTCCGCTCGGCCTACCGGCTGCTCTTCGCCGAAGAAGGCACGTTCCAGGAGCGCATCGACGACGCCATGGCCACCTTCGGCCACAGCGCTCCGGTCATGGAGATCATCGACTTCATCCGCGCCGAGGCCAATCGGCCGCTCTGCCTGCCGGAGCGGGAGGTCTAGGATCTTGTCCAGGCTTGGCCTGATTGCGGGCGGCGGCGGACTTCCGGTGGAGATCGCCACGGCCTGCCAGCAGGCCGGCCGGCCGCTATTTGTCATCCGCCTCAAAGGTTTCGCCGGTCCAGAGTTGGCGGGCTTTCCCGGGGCCGATATCGGCATCGCCGAACTCGGCAAGTGCATCCGCGCGCTGAAGGCGGCGGGTTGCGAGGCGATCTGCTTCGCCGGACAGGTGAACCGGCCTGATTTCGCCGCGCTGCGCCCCGATGTCCGGGGCCTGAAGGCGCTTCCCGGGCTGATCGCCGCGGCGCGTCACGGGGATGATGGGCTGTTGCGCGCCTTGTTGCAGGAGTTCGAGAAGGAAGGGTTCCGCATCGAGGGCGCCGACGAGGCCATGGGCGATCTTCGTCTGCCTCTGGGGGTTCTCGGGCGGATCGCTCCGGACTCGCGGCATCAGGCTGACATTGTCCGGGCCCTCCATGTGGCCCGCGAACTCGGGCGCATGGATATCGGTCAGGGCGCCGTGGTCTGCGAGGGCCTGGTGCTCGCCGTTGAGGCCCAGGAGGGCACCGACGCCATGTTGCGCCGCGTCTCCGAGCTGCCCAGCGCGTTGCGTGGAAGCCCAGACGCCCTGCGGGGCGTGCTGGCCAAGGCCCCCAAGCCGATCCAGGAGACTCGCGTCGACCTGCCGACCATTGGCCTGGCCACAATCCAGAGGGCCGCGCGGGCAGGGCTGGCCGGCGTCGTGGGCGAGGCTGGACGTCTTCTCGTGCTGGATCGTAGCGCCCTGATCGAACTGGCCGATGATCTGGGTCTGTTCGTGCTAGGCGTCGAACCCGAGGCGTCATGACCCGGCCACTCTGCATCATGCTGGTCGCCGCCGAAGCCTCCGGCGATGACCGCGGGGCGGAGCTGATGGCCGCCCTCAAGCGTCGTCTGGGACCTGATGAGGTCAGGTTCGTGGGGCTCGGTGGCGTGGGGATGGCGGCAGAGGGCCTGACCAGCCCCTTCGACATGTCGGAACTGTCGATCCTTGGCCTGCTGGAGGGGCTCATGGCCTATCGGCGGGTTGTGCGGCGCGCCGACGAGATGGCCGCCCTGGCGCGGCGGGAACGGCCGGATGTCGCGATCCTGATCGACTCCTGGGGGTTCACCCTGAGGGTGGCGCAGCGGCTGAAGGCGCAGACGCCCGAACTGCCGGTCGTCAAGTATGTGGCGCCACAGGTCTGGGCCTCCCGTCCGGGACGGGCGGCCGTGCTGGCCAAGACGGTAGACCACCTCCTGTCGATTCACACCTTCGACGCGCCCTTCTTCGAAAAAGTCGGCCTGCCCACCACCTTTGTTGGCAACAGCACGCTCAGCCTTGATCTCAGCGCCGCTGATCCCGCCGGACTGCGCCGGCGGCTGGCGATCGGGCCGGACGCTCCCGTGCTGATCGTCCTGCCGGGCAGTCGGCGCAGCGAGATCGAACGGGTGATGCCTCCCTTCGAGGACGCCGTGGCCCTGCTCAAAGCCGCGCGCCCGGATCTGCAGGTCATTGTGCCTGCTGCAGCCACCGTGGCGGATGCGGTTCGGGCGAGGGTGGCCGGCTGGCCCCATCGCGCCCATGTGGTGGAGGGGGAGGCTGATCGCTACTCGGCGATGAAGGCTGCGACGGTCGCCCTGGCCTGTTCCGGGACGGTGACGACGGAACTCGCCCTGGCCGGCGTGCCCATGGTTGTGGGCTATCGCCTCGGACCGGTGACCTACGCCATTCTCAAGCAGATGATCCGGACGGAATTCGTGACGCTGTTCAACATCGCCGCCCAGCGCTTCGTGGCGCCCGAGCTGATCCAGTCTGATTGCAACGGTCCAACCCTTGCCCGCGAGGTCGCTCAGCGGCTGGATGATCCGGCGCTGCGCCAGGCGCAGGTCGCCGCTCAGAACGAGGCCCTGGACAAAATGGGGCGCGGCGGCCCCGATCCCTCGGAGGCCGCCGCGCTGGCCGTTCTCAAAATCCTGGGTCGAAGCGCGGTTTAGCCGCGCTTGTCGACCGAGGTGTAGTCCCGCTGAGGAGAGCCGGTATAGATCTGGCGCGGACGCCCGATCTTCTGCGACGGATCCTCGACCATTTCCTTCCACTGGGCGATCCAGCCGACGGTCCGCGCGAGGGCGAACAGCACGGTGAACATCTCCGGCGGGAAGCCGAGCGCCCGCAGGGTGATGCCCGAATAGAAGTCCACGTTCGGATAGAGCTTGCGCTCGACGAAGTAGGGGTCGCTGAGCGCGATCTTCTCGAGCTCCATGGCCACCTTCAGCAGCGGGTCGTCGGTGTTGCCGACCTCAGCCAGAACTTCATGGCAGGTGGCCTGCCTGACCTTGGCGCGGGGGTCGTAGTTCTTATAGACCCGGTGGCCAAAGCCCATCAGGCGGAACGGATCGTTCTTGTCCTTGGCACGGGCGATGAATTCGGGAATACGGTCCACCGTGCCGATTTCGCGGAGCATCTCCAGACAGGCCTGGTTCGCGCCGCCATGTGCCGGGCCCCAAAGACAGGCGATGCCGGCCGCGATGCAGGCAAAGGGGTTCGCGCCCGAGGACCCGGCCAGACGCACGGTCGAGGTTGAGGCGTTCTGCTCATGATCGGCGTGGAGCATCATGATGCGGTCCATCGCCTTTTCAAGGATCGGGTTGACCACATACTCCTCGCACGGCACGGCAAAGCA
>NZ_JAUYAW010000075.1 GCF_030693405.1 Phenylobacterium sp. | reverse complement strand
CCAGCTTGTGGCTGGAGATGGCCAGGGTGTCGGCGCCCAGGGCGCGGCTGTCGATGGCGATGCGGCCGGCCGCCTGAACGGCGTCGACATGCAGCCAGCCGCCGGCCTCACGCACCAGGACAGCGGATTCAGCCACAGGCTGGATCACGCCGGTCTCATTATTGGCCAGCATCAGGGCGACGAACGGGCGACCGTCCGCGGTGTCCCAGGCCGCCAGGCGCGCCGCCAGCGCGGCCAGGTCGAGGCGGCCGTCCGCCGTCACGGGCAGAAGCTCCACCGCCGCGCCGGAGGCCTTGGCGGTCTCCAGGACGGCGTCATGTTCGATGGCGCTGATAAGCAGCCGCCGGCAGCCGCCGGCCACGGCGCTGTCTATGGCCAGCGCATTGGCCTCGGTGCCGCCGGAGGTGAACACCACCGTCGAGGGGGGCGCGCCGATCAGGGTCGCCACCTGGCCGCGCGCCTGCTCAACCCGCGCCCGGGCGGCGCGGCCCGCGGCGTGCACCGATGACGGATTGCCGCTCGCAGCCAGGGCTGCGGTCACAGCCGCCAGGGCCTCGGGCCGGACCGGCGCCGTGGCGTTGTGATCGAGATAGACCGACGTCATGCCGCCACCGTTTCCCGGTCGGCCAGACGTCCGTGGACCACATCCGCCAGGGAGACTGATTCCAGATAGGCGTGGATCTGCCGCCCCATCTCTTCCCAGAGGTCGTGCGTCAGGCACTTTTCGCCGCTGAGCATGCAGCCCTTGCGGGCGTCCTTGGTGCAGCGGGTGGCCCGCAGGGGCTCATCCACCGCCAGCACGATCTCGGCGATGTTGGTCTCGCTGGCCAGTCGGGCCAGCCGGTAGCCGCCGCCCGGGCCGCGGGCGCTGACCACCAGGCCCTGACGACGCAGGCGGGCGAACAGCTGCTCAAGATAGGAGAGCGAGATCTCCTGACGCTGGGCGATTTCAGCCAGGGCGACCGCCTTGTCGCCTTCCCGGCGGGCCAGGTCCGCCATGGCCATGACCGCATATCGTCCCTTGGTGCTCAAGCGCATGGGGTCAGGTCCGCCTTGCAGTTTTCCCGCGCATCAGACCGAGCCTGTGCTACAAGCCGCGGCTTCGCAGGGCTCAATTTTCCGACTGAACGCATGGATGCGATCTAGGAAGACCAAGCCCTGTAGTCAAGTATTCGGCGGCACAAGAGGATGGCATGCCAGAGGTGGTTCTGACGGGCGCAGCCGGGCGGATCGAGGGGCGATACGCCCAGGGCAAGACGGAGAATGCGCCGGTGGCGCTGATCCTCCACCCCCACCCCAAGGCCGGCGGCCAGATGAACAATCCGGTGGCCGTCCAGCTCTATCACCTGTTCATGAAGCGGGGCTTCTCGGTCCTGCGCTTCAACTTCCGCGGCGTGGGCCGCAGCCAGGGCGAGTTTGACTCCGGCATCGGCGAGCTAGCCGACGCCGCCACCGCCCTGG
>NZ_JAUYAW010000074.1 GCF_030693405.1 Phenylobacterium sp. | reverse complement strand
TGATCACCTTGACGACGGACAGGCCAAGATCGCCGGTGATCGGATCGCTGACCGCGCCCTGGGCCAGGGCGAAGGCGGCTTCAGCCACCTTGCGGTCTGCGATGGCGCTGCGGGGACGGGCGTCATAGGTCACCGGCTCGACCCCGAGATCCTGGGCCACCGCGGCGGGGGCCTCGCCCTGACGCAGACGCTGGACGATCCGGGCGGCCGTCGCCTGATCCCGCGCCGGAACCTGGACCAGGGTCCGGGTCTCGGGTTGGGACAGGGTGTCACGACGGAAGGCGAAGCGCTCTTCGAGGGCCGCCTGAGTCACAGGCGCCGCAAGATCCTGCGGACGGGGCGCGAAGCGGACCAGCGACAGCACGCGGAATTCCGGCATGCGCAACTGGTCGGCGTTCTCCTCCATGAAGGCTTGAAGTTGGGCGTCGGTTGGCGCGCCGGGCGCCTGCACCGAGGCCACGCCGACCTGGAAGTAGCCGAGATCCCGTTCTTCCAGGTCGACCAGGGCCGCCAGGGCGCCATAGGCGCGGGGCGCGCGCAGGCCGCTGACCAGGCCGGACGCGAAATGCTGCTGAGCGATCTCATCCTTGAGCACTTCGATGAAGCGATCCGAAGTCAGATTGGTCTCCCCCAGTCGCTGCTCCATCAGGTTCTTGTCGAACCGTCCGCTGATGGGATCGAAGAAGGCGGGGATCTGACGAAGCTGATCGGTGACGAGGTTGTCGCCGGGGCGCAGGCCCATGCGATCAAGCATCTCGGCCAGGGATTCCTGGGTGGCGACCTGCTCAAGCAAGCCGGCGATCACCCCGTTGTCCGCCGCCATCTGGGGCGTGATCGGCTGGCCCATCTGCTGCTCGGCGTTCTGGCGCCACTGGTCATACGCTCGGCGGAAATCCTGGTCGCTGAAGCTGCGGTCGCCCGCCTTCACCACAGAGGAGGAGATCTGTCCCTGCAGGATGTCGGACATGCCGAACACGGCGAAGCTGATGACCAGCAGGCCGATCAGAATGGCCGCCACCCAGGATTTGGCGAAGGCGCGAAAAGCGGAGATCATGGGAGGACCCTTCCTCGGGCGCGAAGTCCAGAGGGGCGGGTATAGTGGAGGCGGCTTCCCCCCCGCAAGCACGTGACAGCGACGATCGCTTGGCTTATCGGCCAGACCCATCCCACGGAGAGGCCCAGATGACCCCACCCACCCCCCTGATCGCCGGCAACTGGAAGATGAACGGGACGGGGCAGGCCCTGGTCGAGGCGCGCGCCATCGCTGGGGCCGCAGACGCTGCTGGCGTCCGCCTGGCGCTCTGTCCGCCCGCCACTCTGCTTGAGCGGATGAGCCGCGAGGTGGCGGGATCAAAGCTGGAGATCGGCGGTCAGGACTGCCATGCCGAGGCTTCGGGCGCCTTCACCGGGGATGTGTCTGCCGAGATGCTGGCCGAGGCCGGAGCGCAGCTTGTCATCCTCGGGCATTCCGAGCGCCGGGCCGGCTATGGTGAGACGGACGCCGTCGTCGCGGCCAAGGGCAGCGCGGCCCTGCGGGCGGGCCTGGAGCCGATCATCTGCGTTGGCGAGACCCGCGCCGAGCGGGAGGAGGGCCGGGCCCTGGCTGTGGTCACCCGTCAGATCCGCGGATCTCTGCCGGCCGAGCTGTCGGGCAAGGCCCTCACCGTCGCCTATGAGCCGGTCTGGGCCATCGGCACAGGGCTGACGCCGACCCTGGAGGATATCACTGAGGTCCACCACGCCATCCGCGCGACCTTGATGGACATGTTTGGCGAGGCCGGGGCGGCGCCCGCCATCCTCTATGGCGGCTCGGTGAAACCCGGCAACGCCGCGGAAATCCTGGCCCTGCCCGAGGTGGGCGGGGCGCTGGTGGGCGGTGCGTCTCTGAAGGCGGCCGACTTCCTGGCCATTGTCGCGGGCGCGCCGAGGGCCTAGCTATTGAACGGCGGGTCTCTCAACAGCCCCCTCGATCCGCCGCAGCCCGATCTTGGCCCTATGGCCTTGCGGTCTTCGGGATGATAGAGCGCGCGCTTGGTTTTTCGGCGCGGGTTTCCTGACGGAGCCCCGCGCCCAGACGTTTTGGACTTGTCCATGCTTCTCAGCATTCTGCTCGGTATTCAGATCCTGGTCTGCCTGGCCCTCATCGGCCTCGTGCTGCTGCAGCGCTCGGAGGGCGGTGCGCTCGGCATGGGCGGCGGCGGCTCGGGCAATTTCATGAGCGCCCGGGGCGCCGGCGATTTCCTGTCGCGCTTCACCTGGATCCTGGGCGGCGTCTTCTTTGCGCTCAGCCTGACCATCACCCTGGTGTCGGGCCGCGTCAGCGGCGGCTCAGCGGTGGACCGGCTGAATATCGAAGCCATTGATCCTAGCCAGCTGAACACCGCCCCCGTGGCGCCGGCCCCGGCCATTCCGGCTGAAACCAGCACGGGTGGCCTCGACGCCCCGGCGGCCCAGATTCGCAACCCCTTCCTCGATAGCGAGACCGCGCCGGCTGAAGGCGCGGCGACCGCGCCGACGACGCCAGCGACGCCAGCGCCATAGTCGGCGCCCTGAAGAACCCGCAATCGGTCCGCTGAGCCCAAGGGTCGCGGACCATGAGCTCCCAGTCTTGGGCCGACCTTGGCCCGGTCAGACGTTATGGCGCACCTCCCATGGGGGGCGGCGCCCCGAATCGATGGTAGGTTGATCGCCCATGACCCGGTACATTTTCATCACCGGCGGCGTGGTCTCCTCCTTGGGAAAAGGTCTCGCCTCCGCCGCCCTTGGCGCGCTCCTGCAGGCTCGCGGCTATAAGGTCCGCCTGCGCAAGCTCGACCCCTATCTGAACGTCGATCCGGGCACGATGAGCCCCTATCAGCACGGGGAGGTTTTCGTCACCGAGGACGGGGCTGAAACCGACCTGGACCTGGGCCACTACGAGCGGTTCACGGGCGTCAACGCCACCCGCGGCGACAACGTCACCACGGGCCAGATCTACAAGACCATCCTGGAGAAGGAGCGACGCGGCGACTATCTGGGCGCCACCGTCCAGGTCATTCCCCACGTCACCGACGAGATCAAACGCTTCGTCCTGTCCGATCCCGGCGAGGGGGTCGACTTCGTCCTGGTGGAGATCGGCGGCACGGTTGGCGACATCGAGGGCCTGCCTTTCTTCGAGGCCATCCGCCAGCTTGGCCAGCAGTTGCCCCGCGGCCATGTGTGCTTCGTCCACCTGACCCTGCTGCCCTATATCAAGACCGCCGGCGAGATGAAGACCAAGCCGACCCAGCATTCGGTCAAGGAGCTGCGATCCATCGGCATTCAGCCCGACATCCTGCTCTGCCGCTGCGAGACTGAGATCCCGGCCGGGGAGCGGCGCAAGATCGCGCTGTTCTGCAATGTCCGCGAAAGCGCGGTGATCGAGGCTCAGGATTCCTCCAGCATCTACACCGTGCCGCTGGACTATCACCGCCAGGGCCTGGACACCGAGGTGCTGGAAGTGTTCGGCATCACCGATGCGCCAGCGCCAGACCTGTCGCGCTGGGAGACCATCGGCCACACCCTGACCCACCCCGACGGCGAGGTGAACATCGCCATCGTCGGCAAGTATACCGGCCTGACTGACGCCTATAAGTCCCTGGTCGAAGCCCTGGTCCACGGGGGCGTGGCCAACAATGTCCGGGTCCGATTCGACTGGGTCGAGGGCGAGGCCTTCGAGGGCGGAGACGAGAGCCTGATCTCCGAACGCCTCACCGGGGTGCATGGGGTTCTGGTGCCCGGCGCCTTCGGGCAGCGGGGCTCTGAGGGCATGATCGAGGCGGTCCGCTTCGCCCGGGAACACGAAATCCCCTATTTCGGCATCTGCTTCGGTATGCAGATGGCCATGATCGAAGCCGCCCGGAATCTGGCCGGCCTGAAGGACGCCTCATCCACGGAGTTTGGCCCGACGTCGGAACCTGTCGTCGGCCTGATGACCGAGTGGGTGCGCGGCAACGAGCGGGAGACCCGCGGCGAGGGCGACAATCTGGGCGGCACCATGCGCCTGGGCGCCTATGACGCGGTCCTGACACCGGGGTCCCGGGTGGCGGACATCTATGGCGGCCAGGCGATCAGCGAGCGCCATCGGCACCGATATGAGGTCAATATCGGCTACCGCGAGGCCATCGAGGGCACGGGCCTGACCTTCTCTGGCCTGTCCCCTGACGGCGTCCTGCCGGAAATCTGCGAGCGCGCCGACCATCCGTGGTTCGTCGGCGTCCAGTTCCATCCTGAGCTCAAGAGCCGCCCCTTCGAACCCCACCCCCTCTTCGCCAGCTTCATCGGCGCGGCCAAGGAACGGAGCCGGTTGGTCTGATGGCCAATCCCTTGGCGCCAACGTCGTTCTGGCGCCCAAGGCCGCTTGAAACTCCGGGCGGATTGCGTCATACACGCGCGCTCATGTCGGCGGCCCCCGCGGCCGCCGTCTCAATTTTTATACGCCTGCGAGATTCCCATGGCCGTTCCTAAGCGAAAAGTATCGCCCTCGCGGCGCAACATGCGGCGCTCCCACGATGCGCTGGGCAAGAACTCCTTTGTCGAAGACAAGGAAACCGGCGAGCTGAAGCGCCCCCACCACATCGACCTGAAGACCGGCATGTATAAGGGCCGTCAGGTCCTGACGCCGAAGGAAGACTAAGGCTCTTTCAGAGCCCGTCTTTCGTCGCAAGACATCAAGGCCTCGCCCGGACCGGGCGGGGCCTTTTGCGTGGCCGATTGCCCGCTCGCGCGAAGGTGGCTAAGCCTCCCGGGCCTTTCTGCAACCCTGCGCCGCCAAGCCTATTGAGGACCGCCATGACCGAGATCGTCGACATCACCGCCCGCGAAATCCTCGACAGCCGCGGCAACCCGACCATCGAGGTCGACGTGATCCTGGAAGACGGCGCGCTCGGCCGCGCCGCCGTCCCCTCGGGCGCCTCCACGGGCGCTCACGAGGCGGTCGAGAAGCGGGACGGGGACAAGGGGCGCTATCTCGGCAAGGGCGTGCTGGGCGCCATCGAGGCGGTCAATGGCGAGATCTATGACGCCCTGGCCGGCTTCGAGGCCGAGGACCAGCGTCGGCTGGACGCCACCCTGATCGCGCTGGACGGCACGGCCAACAAGTCGCGCCTGGGCGCCAACGCCATCCTGGGCGTCAGCCTGGCGACCGCCAAGGCCGCGGCCATCAGCGCCAACCTGCCGCTCTACAAGTATGTGGGCGGGGTCTCGGCCCGGGTGCTGCCGGTGCCGATGATGAACATCATCAATGGCGGGGCGCACGCCGACAATCCCATCGACATCCAGGAGTTCATGATCCTGCCCACCGGCGCCGACACCTTTGCCGAGGGTCTGCGCATGGGGGCCGAGATCTTCCACGCCCTGAAGAAGGCCCTGAAGGACGCCGGCCACAACACTAATGTGGGCGACGAGGGCGGCTTCGCCCCCAATATCGGCAGCGCCGAAGAGGCCCTGGCCTTCATCGTCAAGGCCGGCGAGGCGGCGGGCTATCGCTGCGGCGACCACTTCCACCTGGGCCTCGACGTGGCCTCCACCGAGTTCTTCAAGGACGGCAAGTACGTGCTGGACGGGGAGGGCAAGACCTTCGATCCGGCCGGCATGGTCGACTATCTCGCGGCTCTGGTGGCCAAGTTCCCCATCGTCTCGATCGAAGACGGCTGCGCCGAGGATGACTTCGCCGGCTGGAAGCTGCTGACCGACAAGCTGGGCGGCCAGGTCCAGCTGGTGGGCGATGATCTGTTCGTCACCAATCCGGCCCGCCTGTCGGACGGCATCGGTCAGGGCCTGGCCAACTCCATCCTCGTGAAGGTCAATCAGATCGGCACCCTGTCGGAGACCCTGGACGCGGTCGATATGGCGCACCGGGCCGGCTACACCGCCGTGATGAGCCACCGCTCGGGCGAGACCGAGGACTCCACCATCGCCGACCTGGCCGTGGCCACCAACTGCGGGCAGATCAAGACCGGGTCTCTGGCGCGCTCTGACCGGACGGCGAAGTACAACCAGCTGCTGCGCATCGAGCAGGAGCTCGGCGACCAGGCCCTCTATATCGGCCGCAAGGCGCTCAAGCACATCTAGGGCCGGCCCCCTGGGCGCAGGACCAGGGTCAGGGCCAGGAGCAGCGTGGGGATGGCGGCGTAGAGGCCAAGCCCCGCGCCCAATCCCCAGGCGTCCGCCACCCCTCCCACCAGGGCGGGGAAGCCCGCGCCGGCCAGGCCGATGATCGACACCGCCGCGCCCGTCGATCCGGCCTGACCAGGTCGCAGGGTCAGGACCAGACTCTGCAGCGCGGTGTAGAAGACCGCGCCGCTGACGCCGAAGACCAGCCCCCCGGCGACCACGAACCAGGCCTGTGGCGCGAAGGCCAGGACCGGCAGGCTCAGCGCCGCGACCAGGGCCGAGGGGGCCAGGACGGCGCCGGGGGACTCCTCCGGGATCAGCCGCTCGGCCAGGCCATAGCCGATCAGGCCGCCCACCAGGGCGCCTGTGGACAAGGCGACCGCCATGCCGGCGCCATGGCCCGCGACCTCCTCCAGATAGGCGATGAGGAAGGCCAGCAGCGGCTCGTCCAGCAGGGCGAAGAGCCCCATCATCACCGCCATCAGCAGCACCCGCCCGTCGGTGAGCACCGCCAGCAGGTCGCGGCCGGCGTGGGCGTCCTCGTCTCGGGGATGGGGCGGCGGGAACCGCTGGCTGGCCAGCCACACGCCATAGGCCAGCATCAGGCCGCCGCCGGCCAGGAACAGGCCGCGCCAGCCGAGGCCCAGGGCGGCGCCGGCGATCAGGGTCAGAGGCGCCACGAGATCGCCCACTGCTGACCAGGCGTTCACCCGCGCCAGGACCCGGGGCAGGTCTGGTCCGGCCAGGTCGACCAGGGCCACCTCGCAGCCATGGATGAAGGCGTCGCTGGCCGCGCCCCAGACAAAGGCCGCCGCGAACAGGATCCAGAAGCTGTCGGCCAGCCCGAAGGCGATCATGGCCGCGCCATAGGCCAGGGCGCCCAGCGCCGCCAGGGCGCGGCGGCTGACATAGTCGGCGGCGGCCTGAAAGACGACACCCACTATGCCGCCCAGGCTCAGCGCCGCCAGGACAAGGCCAGCTTCAGCGTAGCTTAGCCCGACATCCTGCCGCAGCCCCTCAAGGACGCCGGCAGGCAGGAAGGTGAACCACTCGTCGGCGAACCCCACCAGCAGCAGGGCCGCCGTCAGGGCGAAGGGCGCACGGGCGAGCGGCGGCAGCGCCCAATTGGCGGCGCGCTTCAGCCGGGCGGCGAGGACCTCAGATCAATTGGGCGGGTGCTTGCGATCCATGGCCGTGAGTTTTCACGGCAAACGGCTGAGCTGCAACGCAAAATTAAGCAGACCTGCCGAGTCTGGCTCATCCTTAACGTAGAATCGCCGTGCTCAACGCAGTCCGCCCCTACATCTCGACCGCCTTCCTCGCGCTCCTGATCGTCTATTTCGCCTATCACGCCTTCACCGGTCAGCAAGGCCTGCTGACCTCGGCCCAGCGTGACCAGACCCTGGCGGTGAAGTCGGCGGAGCTGAAGCAGCTGACCGCCCAGCGGCGGGACCTGGAGACCCGAGCCAAGCTTCTGCGCGACACCTCACTTTCGGCCGATCTGCTGGAAGAACGGGCCCGGTCCCTCCTAGGCTACAGCGACCCCAGGGACTATGTGATCCGTATCCAGCACGACGACTCGGCGGGCGGCTGACGGGACGGCCGGCTCTGGGTTAGGGTGCCTGAACGCAAACACGACCCGGGAGACAGACATGGCGCGCGCCAAACAGGCTGCCAAGACCGGCGCATCGTCGGCCGAGACGGTCGAGGGCCTCGGCAAGGATCAGCTGCTGGGCTTCTATCGCGACATGCTGCTCATCCGCCGGTTCGAAGAACGGGCCGGCCAGCTCTATGGCATGGGTCTGATTGGCGGCTTCTGCCACCTCTATATCGGCCAGGAAGCCATCGCCGTCGGCGTCCAGTCGATCCAGGAGAAGGGCGACCAGGTTATCACAGCCTATCGGGACCACGGCCACATGCTGGCCTGCGGCATGGAGCCCAACGAGGTGATGGCCGAGCTCACAGGCCGGTCCGGCGGCTCGTCCAAGGGCAAGGGCGGGTCGATGCACATGTTCTCCCGCGAGGCGGAGTTCTACGGCGGTCACGGGATTGTCGGCGCCCCGGCGCCCCTGGGCACGGGCCTCGCGCTCGCCAACCGCTACCGGGACAACGGCAAGGTGGCCTTCACCTATTTCGGCGACGGGGCCGCCAATCAGGGCCAGGTCTATGAGAGCTTCAATATGGCCGCCCTGTGGAAGCTGCCGGTCGTCTATGTGATCGAGAACAACCAGTACGCCATGGGCACGTCCCTGGAGCGGTCGTCCTCTGAGACCCACATGTACAAGCGCGGCGCCTCCTTCCGGATTCCGGGCGAAGAGGTTGACGGCATGGATGTTCTGGCCGTCCGCGACGCCGCCAGGCGCGCCGCAGCCCACGCCCGCAGCGGCGAGGGGCCCTTCATCCTGGAGATGAAGACCTATCGCTATCGCGGCCATTCCATGAGTGATCCGGCCAAGTATCGCACCCGGGAAGAGGTCGACGAGGTCCGCAAGACCCGCGATCCCATCGAGCATCTGCGGGAAAAGCTCGAAAAGGATGGCGTGGCCGATGAGGCGACGCTGAAGGCCATCGACGCCGAGGTGAAGCGCATCGTCGCCGACGCCGCCGAGTTCGCCCGCACGTCCCCCGAGCCGGAACTCTCCGAGCTCTATACCGAGGTCTATGTGGAGGCCGCCCAGTGACCGACATCCTGATGCCGGCCCTGTCTCCGACCATGGAAGAGGGGACGCTGGCCAAGTGGCACGTGAAGGTGGGCGACAGCGTCGCCTCTGGCGACGTGATCGCCGAGATCGAGACCGACAAGGCGACCATGGAGGTCGAAGCCGTCGATGAGGGCGTGATTGAGGAACTGCTGGTCGAGGCGGGCGCGGAAGGGGTGAAGGTCAACGCCCCCATTGCTCGCCTGTCGGGCGGATCTGCGTCGGCGAAGTCTGCGCCAACTGCCGATGAGCCCAAGGCCGCAGAGGCCCAAGCCTCCGGGGATCCGGAAAAGACCAGCCCGACCGAAGCCAAGGCGGAGCAGCCCGAGGGCGACGGACCAGCTGCTGTTCGGCCGAAAGAAGCCCTAGCCGACCCGGAAATCCCGGAGGGCGCCAAGCTGGTCAAGACGACCGTGCGCGACGCCCTGCGCGACGCCATGGCCGAGGAGATGCGCCGGGATGACACCGTCTTCCTGATGGGCGAGGAGGTCGCCCAGTATCAGGGCGCCTACAAGGTCAGCCGCGGTCTGCTGGAGGAGTTCGGCGAGCGCCGGGTGATCGACACCCCGATCACCGAGCACGGCTTTGCGGGCCTCGGGGTCGGCGCGGCCATGGCGGGCCTTAAACCCATCGTGGAGTTCATGACCTGGAACTTCGCCATGCAGGCCATCGACCACATCATCAATTCGGCGGCCAAGACCCACTACATGTCCGGCGGCCAGATCACCACGCCCATGGTGTTCCGCGGTCCTAACGGCGCAGCCTCCCGCGTGGCGGCCCAGCACAGCCAGGACTTCGCCGCCTGGTACGCTCACGTGCCGGGCCTGAAGGTCATCGCCCCCTATGACGCCGCCGACGCCAAGGGTCTGCTGAAGGCCGCGATCCGCGACCCCAACCCTGTCGTCTTCCTGGAGCACGAGATGCTCTATGGCCAGGAGTTCGATGTCCCCGAGGGTGAGGACCATGTCCTGCCCATCGGCCTGGCCAAGGTGCGTCGCGCCGGCGCCGATGTAACCATCACCGCCTATTCGCGCATGGTGGGCCTGGCCCTGAAGGCGGCCGAGGAGCTGGCCGCCGAGGGGATCGAGGCCGAGGTGGTCGACCTGCGAACCATCCGCCCGCTCGATCACGACACCGTCGTCGAGAGCGTCCAGAAGACTCATCGCCTGGTGACCGTCGAGGAAGGCTGGGGGCCCATGGGCGTCGGCGCAGAGGTGATCACTCGGGTGATCGAGCATGCCTTCGACTATCTCGACGCTCCGCCTGCCCGGGTCTGCCAGGAAGACGTGCCGTTGCCCTATGCGGCCAATCTGGAAGCCGCCTCGCTGCCGTCTGTGGAGAAGATCGTGAAAGCCGCCAAGGCGGTCTGCTATCGCTCATGACCGCGACGGCTGACCTGACCTGGCGCAGCGGCGGTTGCCATTGCCGGGCGGTGCGGTTCGAGGCCGCCCTGCCGTCCCGGGTGACCGCCCAGGCCTGCAACTGCTCCATCTGCGCCATGACGGGGTTCATCCACGCCATCGTCCCGGCCAGTCGGTTCCGCCTGGTCAAGGGCCAGGATCAGATCACCACCTATGTGTTCAACACCCGCGTGGCCCAGCACACCTTCTGCAAGGTGTGCGGGGTGAAGAGCTTCTACCGTCCCCGGTCCAACCCGGACGGCTGGTCGGTCAATGTCCGCTGCCTGGACCCGGCCGAGGACCTGAACTTCGATATCGAGCCCTTTGACGGCCAGAACTGGGAGGCCCACGCCGCGGGCCTCGCGCACCTCTCCAAGGAATCCGCATGACCGACATCCTGATGCCGGCGCTGTCGCCCACCATGGAGGAGGGCACCCTCGCCAAATGGCTGGTCAAGAAGGGGGACACCGTCGCAGCTGGCGACGTGATCGCCGAGATCGAGACCGACAAGGCGACCATGGAGGTCGAGGCGGTCGATGAGGGCGTCGTCGAGGAGATCCTGGTCGAGGCCGGCACCGAGGGCGTGAAGGTCAATGCGCCCATCGCCCGTCTGTCAGGCGGGACCGAGGCCAAGGCGCCCGAGCCCAAGGCCGCCGAAAAGGCCGCGCCGGAGCCCGCGCCCTCAAAGGCCGAAGCCAAATCTGAGCCGGCCGCCAAGGCCGAGCCCGCGCCGGCCAAGGTTGCGTCAGCCAAGAGCGGGGCCGGCGAACGCATCTTCGCCTCGCCCCTGGCCCGCCGGATCGCAGAGCAGAAGGGGCTGGACCTCTCGACCCTCACGGGCTCCGGCCCCCACGGCCGGATCATCGAGCGGGACGTCAAGGACGCCAAGCCGGGCGCGAAGCCCGCAGCGACGGCGGCGGCCGCGTCCACCGAGCGCCGCGGCGAAACCCGTCCGGTCCAGTCTCTGCAGCAGATGGGAATCCCCGAGGGCAGCTACGATCTCATTCCGCTGGACGGCATGCGCAAGACCGTGGCCCGGCGGATGACCGACTCCTTCCGAGACGTACCGCACTTCCCCCTGACCATCGACCTGGAGATCGACCGCCTGCTTGAGGCCCGGGGCCGCATCAACAAGATGCTGGAAAAGGACGGGGTGAAGGTCAGCGTCAACGACATCATCCTCAAGGCCTGCGCCGTGGCCCTGAAGCGGGTGCCCGAGGCCAACGCCTCCTATTCCCCTGAGGGCGTCGCCCTGCACCACCATGCCGACATCGCCATGGCGGTGGCCGTGGAGGGCGGGCTGATCACCCCGATCATCCGCAAGTGCGAGACCAAGGGCCTGGCGCAGATCGCGGCGGAGACCAAGGACCTGGCCGAGCGGGCCCGCACCCGCAAGCTGAAGCCCGAGGAGTTCCAGGGCGGCACCTTCAGTGTCTCCAACCTCGGCATGTTCGGCATCAAGTCCTTCGGCTCGATCATCAACGAACCGCAGGGCGCCATTCTGTCGGTGGGGGCCGGGACCAAACAGCCCGTGGTCCGCGGCGACCAGCTGGCCATCGCCACGGTGATGTCGGTGACCATGACCTGCGACCATAGGGTCGTAGACGGGGCGACCGGCGCCCGCTGGCTGGAAGCGTTCAAGGCTCTGATCGAAGAGCCTCTGGCGATGATGGTCTGAGGGGCCAAGACACATGGATTTTGACGTCATCATCGTGGGCGCAGGCCCTGGCGGCTACGTGGCCGCCATCCGGGCCAGCCAGCTGGGCCTGAAGACCGCCATCGTCGAACGCGAAGCGCTGGGCGGAGTCTGCCTGAACTGGGGCTGCATCCCCACCAAGGCGCTGCTCAAGTCCGGCGAGGTCTATGAGCAGCTGCATCACCTGGCCGATTACGGCCTGGCCGCCGACAAACCCCGCTTTGACTTCGCCAAGGTTGTGGAGCGCTCGCGCAAGGTGGCCGGGCAGCTGAACTCCGGCGTCGGCTTCCTCATGCGCAAGCACAAGATCGAGGTGATCGAGGGGACCGCCCGGCTCGAGAAGGGGACTCCAGCCCCCAAGGTCGTGATCGCCCAGAAGCGCGGCGGCGAGCGCACCCTCCAGGCCAAGCATGTCATCCTGGCCACGGGCGCCCGGGCCCGCACCCTGCCGCAGATCGGGCTGGAGCCGGACGGGGACCGGGTCTGGTCCTATCGCGAGGCCATGGTCCCGAAGGCCGCGCCCAAGTCGCTGATCGTCATCGGCTCAGGCGCCATCGGCATCGAATTCGCCAGCTTCTACCGCGCCCTGGGCGCCGAGGTGATGGTGGTCGAGGCCCTGTCGCGCATCCTGCCGGTGGAGGACGAAGAGGTCTCCACCGCCGCGCGCAAGGCCTTCGAGCGTCGGGGCCTGAAGTTCCGCATCGGGGCCACCGTCAAGAAGCTGACCAAATCCAAGACCGGGGTGGTGGTGGAAATCGAGACTGGCGGCAAGACCGAGGCCCTGGAGGCCGAGCGCGCCATCGTCGCCGTCGGCATCGTCGGCAATGTCGAGGACCTTGGGCTTGAGGCCCTGGGCGTGAAGATCGAGAAGACCCATGTGATCACCGACGCCCATGGCGCGACCGGCGTGCCGGGTCTCTACGCCATCGGTGACGTGGCCGGTCCGCCCTGGCTGGCCCACAAGGCGAGCCATGAGGGGGTGCATTGCGTCGAGCACATCGCCGGCCAGCCGCCTAAGAACCTGAACGCCCCAATCCCGGGCTGCACCTACGCCAACCCGCAGATCGCCTCAGTGGGACTGACCGAAGCCGCGGCCAAGGCGGCGGGGCGAAAGGTGAAGGTGGGAAGGTTCGCCTTCCGGGCCAACGGCAAGGCCATTGCGGCCGGCGAAACCGAAGGCTTTGTGAAAACCCTGTTTGACGCCGAGACCGGCGCCCTGGTGGGCGCGCACATGATTGGGGCCGAGGTGACCGAGATGATCCAGGGCTACGCCCTGGCCATGACGCTCGAGGCCACGGAGGCCGAGCTGCATGCGACGGTCTTCCCCCATCCGACCATGAGCGAAGCGATGCACGAATCCGCCCTCGACGCCTACGGCCTCGTCCTGCACGCTTGAGCCGTCTCCTGTGGTCGCTTCAGGCGACCCGGCGCAGCTCCGCCTCGGCCATGCGCTGGATGGCCACATAGTCGGTCTTGCCCGTGCCCAGCACCGGGATCTCCGGCACGCTGAGGATCTTGCGGGGAACGGTCAGCTCCGGCGCGCCGATGGCCTTGGCGTGCGCCAGAAGGGCGTCAACCTCCGCCCCGCGACGATCGGTCAGTAGGATCAGGCGCTCCCCCTTGCGCGGGTCGGGAACGGCGATGACGGCGTGCCGGCACTCCGGCCACACGGCCACGGCGATATCCTCGGCGGCGGTCAGGGAGACCATCTCACCGCCCACCTTGGCGAAGCGCTTCACCCGACCCTGGATCTTGATCCACTGGTCATTGCTCATGCTGACCACATCGCCCGTATCGTGCCAGCCATCGACCGGCGCCTCGATCGTGCCGTCGGCGGCGAGATAGCCGGCCATGATGTTGGGGCCGCGAACGAAAAGCTGCCCGCCGCCGGGAATGCCTTCGACCGGCTCAAGCCGGGTCTCGATCCCCGGCAACAGGCCGCCGACCGTGCCACGACGATTGTCGAGGGGCTTGTTCACCGCAATCACGGGCGCAGCCTCAGTGGCCCCGTAGCCTTCCAGCAGCGGGATGGGACCAAAGCGCTCGGCCACCAGATTGTGGGTCTCCTCGCGGACCTTTTCGGCGCCGCAGACCACGAACTTCAGCCCTGAGAGCTCCCCGGGCTCAGCGGCCCGGGCGTACTGATTCACAAAGGTGTCGGTGGCCAGCAGGATCGAGGCCTGAGAGTCGCGGATCAGCGGCGGAATCTGCTTGGTGTGCAGGGGCGAGGGGTACTGGAAGGCCTTCATGCCCGTCAGGATCGGCAGCAGCACGCCGCCAGTCAGGCCGAAGCAGTGGAAGATCGGCAAGGGATTGAACATCACCCAGTCGGGATCAAGGTCGATATGGGCGGCGATCTGCTGAACATTGGCCACCAGATTGGCCTGGCTCAGCACCACGCCCCGCGGCGCGCCGAAGCTGCCGGAGGTGAACAGGATGACGCCCGGATCGCTGGGCTTGCTGTTGGCCCGGAACTGCCGGGTCATCACCCCGCCGGCGGCGGCGAACAGCTTGTCGGCCAGCCCGACCTTCTCCCGCACCTCCTCGAGATAGACCACATTGGCGATCGGCTCGAGGGCGTCGATCAGGTCGTGCAGCTTGCCTTGTTCGATAAACCGGTGGGAGGTCAGCACAGTCTTCACCCCGGCCAGTTCGCAGGCGGCCTTCAGGTTGCGAATACCGGCCGTGAAATTCAGCATGGTCGGGGTGCGACCGAAGGCGTGCAGGGCGAAGAAGGTCACCACGCCACCGGCGCTGGAGGGCAGCATCACGCCCACCCGTTCGCCCTTGGCGGTGAAGCCGGCGATCTTGCGGCCGAGCGCGAAGGAGGCCTGGATCAAGCCCGTATAGGTGAGCGGATTGCGTTCCTGATCTTCCAGAATGGGCTTCTTGGCGCCGAAGCGCGCGCGGGCGGCGATCAGGGCGTCGAAAATCGAAATCTGGCTGTCGCGGGGATCGTATGCGGCGGTCACGGGCGAGGGCCTCCCTGGTCCCAGACGCCATTCTGTCGGGCGTCTTATTGAGCTCGCGACCCTAGAGGCGCCGCTAGCCGATGAAAAGATATGTGACAGTTCGTGATCGGCCCGCGGCTATTCAATGGCGTCGGGCTGGTCCGCAGCTGGCTCGGCCGGCGGAACCTGCGCATCCAGGAAGGTCGTCACCGCCCCGAGCCAGGCCCCCCGCACCGCGTCGGGGGCAAGGTGTGGCGCCGTACCATGCTGCGGCTGGATCACCGCTCGACAGTCCAGCTCGGCGCGGCAGGCGTCCGCCGAGGCGAGTCCCCGGGTGTTTTCCGACAGGACAAGGGCAGGGCGGTTCCTGATCGCCGAGGCGTGGTCATCGTGGGGCTGGGCCTGCCATGCGCGCCAAGCCAGGCTTTCTCCGCTCTGCCGCAGGTCGGGATTGGCCAGGCGCCAGCCATGGGCGACCCGGCCCCGCCAGGGATCGGCCCCGGGGGACGTCGCCGCTTCGGATACGCTCCGGGACCACGGCCGCCAGTCCGGGCTCGGCAAGCGGCCAAGACCAGCCCGGACGGCCAACTGTTCCCAAGGTCGCAGCGGCGGGCCCTGCGACAGGTCAGGCGCGGTCAGGATGACAGAACTCACGGGGGTGTCGAGGACCACCAAGGTGCCGAGGGCGACGGCAGCCGCGTCGCCCGAGGCCATCAAGGTCAGCGGGCGGTCAGGGTTCGGCCGGATGATCTGGGCGATCAGTGCGTCTACAGCCGACGGCGCTGAGCCTGCGGGGCCTGAATGAACCATGTCGTAGGGGGGCAGGAGGCGGCCCGATCCGCCGAACCCCGCCCACTCCAGAGTCCAGACCACGTAGCCGGCCTTGGTCAGGCCTGCGACCGTCTCGAACCAGACCTCGGCCGGTTCGTCACTGTCGGGCAGGATCAGCACCTGGGCCCGCCTTGCGGTTGCCACCGGCGTGGCCACCCCGTAGCGCAGTTCTGGTCCGCTGGGCGGCTGGATTGCGCCCCAGGCCCAGCCCTCTGGCGGCAGGAACCGCGGGGCGAGCCCGGGCGGCGATCGGCTGTCCAGGAGAGCCGGCCGGGGGCCGCCGGAATCGCAGGCCGTCAGAACGAGGGCGGCGAGGAGGGCGAGCCATGGGCGCATAGGGCAGTTTCAGCGCAGTTGGGGCCTGCTACGCAAGGGCGCACAATCGCGGCTTGATCCTGAGCCTCGGAGGGACGATCTAGACCCTATGACCGTCGTCATCGACAATCTGGCCAAGCCCCGTCCGCGCCACCCTGAAAAGCAGGCGAGGCCCGACACTCCGCTCCTGCGAAAACCCGACTGGCTGCGCGTGCGCGCCCCGGGTTCGGAGGGCTACGCCGCCACCCGCAGCGTCGTGAAGGCGCACGGGCTGGTCACCGTCTGCGAGGAGGCCGCCTGCCCGAACATTGGCGAGTGCTGGTCCCAGAGCCACGCCACCATGATGATCATGGGCGAGATCTGCACCCGAGCCTGCGCCTTCTGCAATGTGACGACGGGCAAGCCCAACCCCCTGGACCCGACCGAACCGGCCCGCGTGGCCGATGCGGTGGCCAAGATGGGGCTGAAGCATGTGGTCATCACCTCGGTCGATCGGGATGATCTGGCCGATGGCGGCGCCGCCCACCTCGCCGAGGTGGTGCGCGCAATCCGCGCCGCCGCGCCGCTGGCCACGGTGGAGATCCTGACGCCGGACTTCCTGCGCAAGCCGGTCTCGGCCATCGAGACCGTGATCGAATCGCGGCCTGACGTCTTCAACCACAATCTGGAGACGGTGCCGCGGCTCTATCTCTCGATCCGGCCCGGCGCCCGCTACTACAGCTCCCTGCGCCTTCTGGAGCGGGTCAAGGAACGCGACCCCGTCCAGTTCACCAAGTCGGGCCTGATGGTCGGCCTGGGCGAGACCAAGGAAGAGGTCATGCAGGTGATGGACGACATGCGCTCGGCCGGCGTCGACTTCCTGACCATCGGCCAATACCTGCAGCCGACCCGCAAGCATGCGGCCATCGACCGCTATGTGACGCCCGAGGAGTTCGGCGCCTATGAGGAGATCGCCCGGGCCAAGGGGTTCCTGATGGTCTCGGCCAGCCCGCTGACCCGCTCGTCCCACCATGCCGGCGAGGACTTCGCCAAGCTGCAGGCCGCGCGGCAGGCTCAGGAGGCTCGCGCCGCCGCCCAGGCCTCGATCCAGGCCTAGGCCGAGCCGCTTGTATCACCGCGTTCAGAAGGTGCTGCCGTACCGGCCTGACCAGCTGTTTGATCTGGTGGGGGACGTGGACCGCTATCCGGACTTCGTTCCCTGGATCACAGGCATGCGCAGCTGGAACCAGCGACCTGTGGGCGAGGGCGTCGACATGCTGGACGCCGAAGCGGCCGTCGGATTCTCGTTTCTCAGGGAGCGGTTCGCCACAAGGGTGCGGCGCGACGCCGTAGGACGGGTGATTCAGGTCAGCCTGATCTCCGGCCCCTTCAAGCGACTGGAGAACCGCTGGCGATTCCATGAGGACCCGGCCGGAACCCGGATCGAGTTCGAGATCGACTTCGAGTTCAAATCGAAGATGCTGGCGGCCCTGCTCAGCGCCAACTTCCACAGCGCCGTCGACCGGTTGATCGGCTGCTTCGAAGCAAGGGCGAGGAGCCTCTACGGTCCCTCAACCGATCCCGCCTGAGGCCTCAGGTCAGCCGCTCGCGCAGCATCTCCAGAGCGGCCTGAGCGGCGGCCTGCTGGATTTCGAAGCGGGTCTCGAACTCAAACAGCTCAGCCCGGTGGGTAAGGCCGTGATTGGTCCGCGCCGTGGCGATATGCACCGTGCCCACAGGCTTCATCCGCGTGCCGCCGTCGGGTCCGGCGATGCCAGTGATGGCTACAGCCAGATGGGCGTTTGAGTTCTCCAGCGCGCCCTCGGCCATCATGCGGGCGACCGGCTCGGAGACGGCGCCCAGATCGGCGATCAGATCCCCCGGCACCCCGAGCATGTCCTGCTTGGCGCGGTTG
Organism: Phenylobacterium sp.; assembly: GCF_030693405.1. Taxonomy (GTDB): domain Bacteria; phylum Pseudomonadota; class Alphaproteobacteria; order Caulobacterales; family Caulobacteraceae; genus Phenylobacterium. The sequence goes on along the minus strand of NZ_JAUYAW010000074.1, from coordinate 22,676 downwards.
GAATAGGTGACAAAACCCCGGTCTAGGACGTCAGATGCGCCCGGAATCGCGCAGATCGCCGCGCTTACCAGCCCGCCGGTGCAGCTCTCCGCCGTGACGATTCGCAGGGATTTCTGGCGAGCCTCATCGATGAGAAGCCGCGCCAAGGTCTCGATTTCCAAAGAAAACATGGCTGTATCCGATGCCAGGTACGAAAGGGCGCTAGGCGCCGGGTCGGTCAGACCACACCATTGGCCGCCCTGACCTTACAAGCCGAATCGGCGCCATGACCCTGCAGGACACCCTCCCCAAGGCCAAACCCGCCGTCGCGCCTGCCCTGTTTGGCCTTACGGTCTTTGCCAGCGCCACCCTGGTCTTCATGGTGCAGCCCATGGCCGCCAAGTTGCTGCTGCCCCTGATGGGCGGCGCGCCGGCGGTGTGGAACACCAGCATGGCCTTTTTCCAGGCCGCGCTTCTGGCGGGCTATGCCTATGCGCACCTGCTGCAGCGGGTCGGGACCGTGCGTCGTCAGGCGATGATCCACGGTGGCGCTCTGCTGCTGGCCGCCCTTGTCTTGCCCCTTCGGGTCCACGAACTGCTCGGGCCGCCGACCTCAGATCACCCGGCGCTTTGGCTGCTGGCCGCGCTGGCCCTGATGGTGGGCGCGCCGTTCGCAGTGCTGTCGGCGACCGCGCCGCTGACCCAGGCCTGGCATGCGCGCATCTTTCGCGAAGGGGAGGGGCGTGGCCCCTATGTCCTCTATGCCGCGAGCAATCTGGGCAGCCTGATCGCCCTCTTGGCCTACCCCTTGGTCGTGGAGCCGAGTCTGGCCATCCAGGCCCAGACCTTCATCTGGAGCCTGGCCTATGGGGGCTTTGTGGTGCTGATGGCCAGCCTCGCCCTGCTGGTGTCGCGGGCGCCCCGGATCGAGGTGAGCGCGCCCCATCCGACCGTCCAGATCGAGGCCGCCCTGAGCGGTCGGCCCTGGCGTGAACGGCTGATCTGGATCGGGCTGGCGGCGATCCCCTCAAGCCTGATGCTGGGGGTGACCACCCATATCACCACCGATGTGGCCTCAGCCCCCTTCATCTGGGTGGTGCCGCTCGCCCTCTATCTGCTGACCTTCATCATCGCCTTCCAGGAGCGGCCGCTGATCTCCCCGGAGACGGCGCTGATGTTCCAGGCCGCCGCCGTGGCGGCCTGCGCCGTGATCATGCCGTTCCACACCACCAACCTGGTCATCCAGCTTGGCGTTCATCTGGCCGCCTTTTTCCTCACGGCTCTGGTCTGCCACCAGGCCCTGGTGGCCCGGCGCCCACCGCCCGCGCGGCTGACGGAATTCTATCTCTGCCTGTCCATTGGCGGCGTGGTCGGGGGCGGCTTCAACGCCTTCGTCGCCCCGGTCATCTTCACCAATGTCTGGGAATACCCCCTGGTCCTGGCCCTGTCCTGTCTGGCCAGGCCGTGGACCTGGGAGACTGGCCCCTTCTGGCGCTGGGGTCTGTTCGCGGTCTGCGTCGTCGCGGTGATCGCCGCGCCAGTTCTGTCGGGGCTCTATGCGCAGAGCGAGGGGGTGGTGCGGATCCTGCTCGGAGTCGTCACGGTCTCGGCCTTCCTGATCCGGCGCAGCACACTGCTCTTCCTGGCGACGGTGTCGATGCTGCTGGTGTCGGCGCAGATGGCTGGCGACCGCGTGGATGTACGACAGACCTGGCGAAGTTTCTTCGGGGTGGCTCGTCAGTCGGTGATGCCGGTTCAGGCCCTCGGCGGGACTGTCCACATGCTGGCCCATGGCACGACCCTGCACGGCGCCCAGGCCCAGGCGCCTGAGCACCGCTGCCGGCCGCTGGTCTATTACGCCCCGGAGACGCCCATCGGGCAGGTGTTCGCCGCCAAGCGGGCCGAGAAAGCCAGCCTGACCATCGGCGCAGTGGGCCTCGGCACCGGCACGGTGGCAAGCTATGTGCGGGCTGAGGACCGGCTCACCTTCTTCGAGATCGATCCCCTGATGGTCGAGATCGCCAACGACCCGGCCTATTTCTCCTACACGACCGAATGCGCCAAGGGGCCGATCGACTATGTGATCGGCGACGCCCGGCTGACCCTGGAGGACCAGTCGGAGGGCCGCTTCGACCTCCTGTTGCTGGACGCCTTCTCCTCGGACGCCGTCCCGGCCCACCTGCTCACGGTAGAAGCCGTGGAGATGTACCTGGCCAGGCTGAAGCCGGACGGCGTGCTGGTGATGCACCTGTCCAACCGCAATCTGGACCTGATCTCGCCGGCCATGGCGGTGGTGGCGGCCGCCGGCGGCCATGGCCTGCTGCAGCGCCACGCCGCGGCCTATGACAGTCCCGTCCTTTGGGAGTCGGCGGAAGACGTCATCATCGTCACCCGGACTTCGGAGGGCCTGCTGCCCTACAAAAGCGATGGGCGCTGGGATCAGATCGATGGGGGCCTGACGGCGCCCTGGACCGACGCCTACACCAACCTGCCCGGCGCGCTCTACGCACGCATGAAGGAAGTCTGGACCTGGCTGCCGTAAGTCGGCGCGGGCGCCCTAGAGCATTTTCCGATAAGTGTGACGCGGTTATCGGATCAAAAATGCTCTAACTTTATGATTTAGAGCCCTTTTTATCCGATCTGATTGAAGCAATCGGATCGGAAGGGGCTCTAGCGGGGCAGTTCGATCGTCGCGATCGCCTGGGCCGCCAGGCCCTCCTGTCGGCCGGTGAAGCCCATGCCCTCGGTCGTCGTGGCCTTCACGCTGACTTGGTCTTCAGCCACGCCCAGAATTTCAGCCAAGCGCGTGCGCATGGCGTCACGATGGGGCCTGATCCTCGGTCGCTCGCAGATGAGCGTGACATCTACATTGACGATCTGCCCGCCCCGCGCCCGGACAAGGTCGGCGGCGTGAGCCAGGAACCGGTCTGAGGCGGCGCCGCGCCATTGCGGGTCGCTGGGGGGAAAATGCTCACCGATATCCCCAGCGCCCAGGGCGCCAAGCAGGGCGTCGGTCAGGGCGTGCAGGCCAGCGTCGGCGTCGGAGTGGCCGATCAGGGTCTGATCATGGTCGATCCGCACCCCACAGAGCCAGACAGCGTCCCCGGGACCCCACCGGTGGGCGTCGTAGCCCATTCCTGTGCGGACCTGCCGGGCGCCGCCGGCCAGTTGCTCGGCCATGAGGAAATCCTCCGGATAGGTCAGCTTGAAGAGCAGAGGGTCGCCTGGAACGAGGGCCACCTCACCGCCGGTGCTCGAGACGACCTGGGCGTCGTCGGTGGGCTCTGTGGCGAAGTCCCAGGCCGCGTAGCCACGCCTTAGCGCGCCCAGGGCGAAAGCCTGCGGCGTCTGGGCGCGCCAGAGGCTCTCTCGCGACGGCGTCCCGAGTCGTCCCTCTTCCTGAAGCTTTAGGGTGTCAGCCAGGGGCAGGGCGAGGATTGCGCCCTCGCGCGCCTCCAGAGCCGCCAGCAGTCGCGCCACATGGGGTCTGGCGAGAAACGGTCGCGCGGCATCGTGGACCAGGACCCTATGGTCGTCCGGCGCCTCAGCGAGCTGCACCAGGCCCGCCTGCACCGAGGCGGCCCGGGTGGCGCCCCCCGTGACGAATGTGATCCCGGTCAGACCGCTCAGGGCCGCCTCGGCCTCAGCGCGCATGTCGTCGGCGACAACGACCAGCAGGGGCGCTGCGCCGGCTGCGGCCAGGGCCTCAACAGACCATCTGGCCACCGCCCGGCCGCCCAGGCGGCGCCACACCTTGGGCGCGCCCGCGCCGGCGCGAAGGCCGCTTCCCGCGGCGACCACTATGGCCGAAAAGCTCATGGCGTGTGTTTAGGCGCTCGGACGATGTTGTCCAGGCTTTACGGCGCCGCACAAATTGCCTAAAAAGCGGTCGGTAGGGGTGACTATAAAATGAGCAAACAGCTCAAGGTCGGTACGGTGAAGGTGGGCGGGCGCGTGTGGATTGCGCCTATGACCGGCGTGTCTGATCTGCCGTTCCGTCGTATAGCCAGCCGCCTGGGAGCGCCCTATGTGGCGACCGAGATGGTGGCTTCGGACGAATTCGCCAGGGGGCGGCCCGACGTGGTCCGTCGTGCCGCGGTCGGCGAGGGCCTGCCCCTCATGGTCGTTCAGCTGGTGGGCAAGGATCCCGCCACCATGGCGCAGGGCGCGCGGCTGGCGGTTCAGGCCGGCGCCCAGATCATTGATCTCAACTTCGGCTGCCCAGCGCGGGAGGTGACCGGTGTCGCCTGCGGCTCGGCCCTGATGCGTGAACCCGAACTCGCCGAAGCCATCGTCGCGGCCGTGGTGGAGGCCGCCGAGGTTCCGGTGACCGCCAAGATGCGCCTCGGCTGGGATGAGGCCTCGCTCAATGCGCCCGACCTCGCGGTCCGGTTCCAGAGTCGCGGGGTCCAGGCGATCACGGTCCATGGCCGCACCCGCAGCCAGTTCTACCGCGGCGCCGCCGACTGGGCCGCCGTGGCGCCGGTGAAGGCCGCCGTGGATATCCCGGTGATCGTCAATGGCGACATCGTCGATGGCGCCACGGCTCGGGCGGCGCTGGATCAATCCGGCGCCGATGGGGTGATGGTCGGCCGCGGCGTGTATGGCCGCCCCTGGATCGCCGCTGAGATTGAGGCGTCGCTGTCGGGTGAGGCTTTCGAAAGCCCTGACATCGAGACCCGCCTGGCGATCGTGCTGGCGCACCTCGACGACAGTCTCGACTTCTATGGCGAACGCCTGGGCCTGCGAATCTTCCGCAAGCATCTGGCCGCCTACATCGACAACGCGCCCTGGCCCACGCAGGCCGAGGCCAGGCGAGCCGCCCGTGGGCGGATCTGCCGACTGGAGGATTCGTCCCAGGTGAAACTGGAGCTGATCGCGCTGTGGCGCGATCCCGAGACAAGGTTGGCCGCATGACCAGTCGGATCAGAACCACTCCCGCCGGCGTCGATCTGAACGCCCTCAAATCCGCGGCCTTCGACCTGAGCCCTGAACCCGCCCTGGTGATCGACGGCCAAGGCGCCTTGATCGCCGCCAACGAGGCGGCCGAGGCCCTGTTTGGCCAGGGGCTGGGGCTGCTGGCGCGGGGACGGTTCCGCGCCGCCCTGCCGCCGGACTCGCCCCTGGTGGCGCTGCTCAACCGGGCCCTTGAAGAAGGTGGCGCGGTGCGCGAGCGGGGCCTTGAGATCAGTCTGTTCGGCCAGCCAACCTTTGAGGCCGATGGCGCGGCCGCGCCCCTGGGGGACGGATCAATCCTGCTGTCGCTGCAGGTGAAGGGCGGCGTCTTCTCCGAGTTCGGCGGGGATGCCGCAGGTCTCCGTTCGATCATGGGCCTGGGGCGCATGCTGGCCCACGAGATCAAGAATCCCCTGGCCGGCATTCGGGGCGCAGCCCAGCTGCTGAAGGCCGGCGCCCGGGCCGACGACGTTCCCCTGGCCCAGCTGATTGTCGATGAAACCGACCGGGTGAAGCGCCTGGTGGATCGTATGGAAGTCTTCGCCGACGACGCCCCGCCGGCAAGGGATCCGGTCAACATCCACGAGGTTCTCGACCGTGTGCGGGCGTTGGCGGTCAACGGTGTGGCCGACGGCCTGCTGCTGCGCGAACAATATGACCCGTCCCTGCCGCCGACTCCTGGGGACGAGGATCAGCTGATCCAGGTCTTCCTGAATCTGGTGAAGAACGCCTCCGAAGCCGCCCACATGCGCGGGGACGGTCGCGGCGAGGTGTTGATCACCACGGCGTTCCGCCATGGGGTGCGGGTACGCTCGGCCAAGAATCGCCCGCTGCGCGGCGCGCCTCTGGAGGTTCGCATCCAGGACAATGGGCCGGGCGTGCCGGCCCATCTACGCGAGAGCCTGTTCCAGCCCTTCGTGACCACCAAGCCCATGGGGGCGGGCCTGGGCCTTGCCCTGGTCTCCAAGCTGGTGGCCGGCCATGGCGGCTTGATCGACTTCGAATCCGAGCCCGGTCGGACTGTGTTCCGGGTGTTGCTTCCCATTGTGACTGAAAAGGACGTTACGGCATGAGCGCCGCCGGAAAGAAGATCCTGATCGCCGACGATGACGCCTCCATCCGGCTCGTCCTGTCCCAGTCCTTCACCCGGCTCGGCTACCAGGTGCGGGCCACGGGCAACGCCTCCACCCTGCTTAAGTGGGTGTCCGAAGGGGAGGGGGACCTGGTCATCACCGATGTGATGATGCCCGACGAGAACGTGTTCGACGTGCTGCCGCGGATCCGCAAGGAGCGGCCCAAGCTGCCCGTGATCATCATGAGCGCGCAGAACACCCTGCTGACCGCCGTCAACGCCGCCGAGATCGGCGCCTTCGACTATGTGCCCAAGCCCTTTGATCTCGATGACATGACCGCGCTCGCAAGGCGCGCCCTGGCGCGGCCGGCCGACCCGGAAGCCTCCAGGGCCCAGGCGCGGGCCATGCGCGATGAACGCCTGCCGCTGATTGGTCGGTCTGCGCCGATGCAGGAGGTCTATCGCACCATCGCCAGGCTGGTGGGCGCCGACCTCACCGTCCTGATCCTCGGGGAATCGGGCACGGGCAAGGAACTGGTGGCGCGGGCCCTGCACGACATGGGCCGACGCAAGGACGGCAAGTTCGTGGTCATCAATCTGGCCGCCACGCCCCGGGAGCGGGTCGAGGCCGAACTATTCGGCCGCGCCGACGGGGACAGCGGCAAGCTGGTGGAGGCCGACGGGGGCACCCTGTTCCTGGATGAGATCGGCGACATGCCGCTGGACGCCCAGACCCGCCTGCTGCGCGTAATCGACGGCTCTGAGCCCGCCCTCAATCCAAAGACCGGGCGTCGCCCAAACGCCCGCCTGATCGCCGCCACCAACCGTGACCTGCGCGCCCTGATCGCTCAGGGCCTGTTCCGTGAGGACCTCTATTTCCGGCTGAACGTAGCGCCGATCCGGCTGCCGCCCCTGCGCGACCGGACCGAGGACATCCCCGATCTGGCGCGCTCCTTCCTGCTGCGGGCCAATCGGGAAGGCCTGCCGTCCAAGACCATCGATCAGGCCGCTCTGGAGCGCCTGAAGCTGCACGCCTGGCCGGGCAATGTCCGCGAACTGGAAAACCTGATCCGCCGGGTCTGCGCCCTCTACGCCGAAGAGCTGATCACGGCGCGCATCGTCGAGAAGGAGCTTGCCGACCAGCAGCCGAGCCAGCCCGGCCAGGAGGGACCGCTGACCCTCGCCCAGCTGGTGGAGCGCCATCTGGGGGGCTATTTCGCCGAGCAGCCCGATGGGGTGCCGCCCGTGGGGCTCTATGATCGCGTGCTTGAGGAGGTCGAACGGCCCCTGATCCAGCTGACCCTGGCTGCTACACGGGGCAATCAGGTCCGCGCCGCCGAAATCCTCGGCCTGAACCGCAACACCCTGCGCAAGAAGATCCAGGACCTGGGCGTGGACCTGACCCGCGGACGCCGATGACGCCAGGCGATTTCGCAGGGGCGAACAACCTGACGTAATCTGGCAACATCTGTGTTGAGTTCCAGACACAGTTGAGCCTAGGCTGCGGCATCATGACGTCGCTGGTCGGGAGCCTGGAAACCGCAAGACCGTCCGCCAGACTCTGGCGTGCGATGCAGTCGAGATATGTGCTCGGCGGCGGCTATCTGCTGGCGGCCATCCTGACGGCCGTGGCGATCCTGCTGGCGGCCTCGCCGCCGGAGGCGGGTCCGCTGCGGCCGGCCTCCAACGCCATCCTGACGGTGCTCAGCCTCAATCTGGTGCTGATCCTGACTCTGGCGGCACTGGTCGGTTTCCGCCTGCTGGCCCTTCTGGACGCGCGCTCGGTGGACGCCGGCGCGCGACTGCATCTGCGCTTTGTGACCCTATTCGCCCTGGCCGCCGTGGCGCCGGCCGTCGTCGTGGCCCTGTTCTATGGGGTGCTGGTCAATCGGGGCGTGGACAACTGGTTCAGTGAGCGGGTGCAGACCGTGGTGGAGAATTCCGCCACCGTGGCGCGATCCTATGTGGAGGATCAGAAGCGGTACATCGGCGAGCACGTCTCGCTGATGTCGGTGGACCTCAACCGGGCCGCTCCGGCCTTGGCCACGTCGCCGGTGACCTTCACCCACTTTCTGTCCTATCAGGCCTCCTATCACGCCTTTCCCGCCGCCTATCTGATCGATCGGGAAGGGCGGGTCCTGGCCCGGTCCGAGGCGCCGGACGCGCCCCCCTTCGTGGTGCCGCCGGAATCGAGTTTCCAGGCCGCCGATGAGGGCGACATTTCGGTGCCGGCCTTCGACTCCTCCGATCTGATGCGCGCCCTCTACCGGCTGAACGGCTATCCGGACGCCTATCTCTATGTGGCGCGGCCGGTGGAGTCGGGGATCATCACGCACCTGATCGAGGCGGAAGGTTCCCTGATCTCTTACCGTGAGGCCGCTCAGAGCCGGGCCCGGATCCAGACGGTTTTCGCGCTGAGCTATGTCGAGACCGCCCTTCTGGTGCTGGTGGGCGCCGTCTGGCTTGGCATGTCGGCCGCCAACGCGATTTCCGGCCCCGTCGCCCGCCTGGTCCAGGCCGCTGGGCGCGTCGCCAGTGGTGATCTTAGCGCCAGGGTGGATTCGCGGAATGACCCTGAGGAAATCGCCGTACTTTCCCGTGCTTTCAACAGCATGACACATGATCTTCAGGCGCAGCAGGAAGCGCTGAGGCGCGCGAGCGATGAGGCTGAGGGCCGACGGGAGTTCATCGAGACCGTCCTGTCGGAAGTCAGCGCTGGCGTCATCGGCCTGGACAGTCATGGTCGCATCTCGGCCCTCAACCGGCAGGCCGCCCAGCTTCTTGAGCTGAGCGATGGATCGGTCGACGGGCTGACCTTGGCCGAACTCGCCCCTGAGCTTAGCGCCGTGGCTGGGGAGGCGGCGGTGTCCGGAGAGGCGGAAGCCGAGGTGGACATTCAGCGGGCCAGGGAGAGCCACCGGCTGCGGGTGCGCGCCAGCCGGAGCGAGAGCGGGCTGGTCCTGACCTTCGACGACATCACACGCCTCGTGGCCGCGCAGCGCAACGCCGCCTGGAAGGACGTGGCGCGGCGGATCGCGCATGAAATCAAGAACCCGCTGACACCGATCCAGCTGTCGGCCGAGCGCCTTCGCCGGAAGTTCCGCAAGGATGTGGCCGCCGCCGACCTAGAGACCTTCGACCGCTGCACCGACACCATTGTGCGTCAGGTGGGTGACATCGGCCGGATGGTTGACGAGTTCTCGGCCTTCGCCCGCATGCCGGCGCCCAGGTTCTCACCGCAGGATCTGGCGGAGTTGGTGAGGGCTCAGGTCTTTGCGCAAGGGGTCGCCAATCCGGGCCTGAAGATCGTGCTCGCCGAGCCCGCGCCGGAGGTGTCGGTCATGGCCGATGGCCGGATGCTGGCCCAAGCCCTGACGAACATCCTCAAGAACGCCGCCGAGGCGGTGCATGCCCGGACAGAGACCACGCCCCGCCCAGCCGGCCGCATCAATGTGCGGATGACGCTCGCCGATGAGACGGTGACGATCGTGGTTGAGGACAATGGCGTCGGGCTCCCGGAGAAGGACCGCGACCGCCTGACCGAGCCCTATATCACCACCCGTGAAAAGGGCACCGGGCTGGGCCTGGCCATCGTCAAGCGGATCCTGGAGGACCATGGCGGCGAGTTGGTCCTGACCGATGCTTCGCGGGGGCGTGGCGCCCGAGTGATCCTGAGCCTGCCGGTCGCCCATCGCCCGGTGGCCACCGTGGAGTCTGCATTGATGTTCGAAGGAGAAGCCCATGGCCGCTGATGTGCTGGTGGTGGACGACGAGGCCGACATCCGTGATCTGGTGGCCGGAATCCTGTCCGACGAGGGCTATGAGGTCCGCACCGCCTCGGACTCCGAGAGCGCCCTGGCCGCCGTGCGCGCCAGGCGGCCCTCGCTGCTGATCCTGGACATCTGGATGCAGGGCGGCGGGATGGATGGGCTGGAGCTTCTTGACCTCCTGAAGTCCCTGGACCCCGACTTGCCGGTGGTGATGATCTCTGGTCACGGCAATATCGAGACGGCGGTCAGCGCCATCAAGCGCGGCGCCTACGACTTCCTGGAGAAGCCCTTCAAGTCCGACCGGCTGTTGCTGGTGGTCGACCGCGCCCTGGAGGCGGCCAATCTGCGCCGGGAGAACCGCCGCCTGAGGACCCAGGCCATCATGCCCGAAGGGCTGATCGGCAAGTCCATGCCGGCCCAGCACCTGCGCCAGATGATCGCCAAGCTGGCCGCCGCCAACAGCCGTGTGCTGATCGCTGGCCCCCCGGGGTCGGGCAAGGAGACCGTCGCGCGGCTGATCCACTCGGCCAGCCCCCGGGCCAAGGGCGAGTTCGTGGCCATCAGCGCCGCCGGCATGACGCCTGAGCGCATGGACGTGGAGCTGTTCGGGGTTGAGGGCGAGGGCGGCCGTCCCGGCAAGATCGGCGTCTTTGAACGCGCCCACGCCGGCACCCTCTATCTCGACGAGGTGGCCGACATGCCGCGGGAGACCCAGAGCCGGATCCTGCGCGTCCTGGTGGAGCAGCGCTTCCGCCGGGTGAACGGCGACGCCGATGTCCAGGTGGATGTCCGCGTGATCTCCTCGACCTCCCGGAACCTGCGCCAGGAAATCGCCGAAGGGCGGTTCCGCGAAGATCTGTTCCATCGCCTGAACGTGGTGCCCGTGGCGGTGCCCGGGGTCTCGGAGCGGCGGGAGGATATCCCCGAGCTGGTGGAGAACTTCATCGAGCGCATCTGCGAGGCCAGCGGCATGCCCCGACGGATCCTGTCTGAAGACGCCATCGGCGCCCTGCAGGTCCGCCCCTGGCCCGGCAATCTGCGCCAGCTGCGCAATGTCGTGGAGCGCATGCTGATCCTGAGCTCCGGCGACCCCAAGGAACCGATCACCGCAGAGATGGTGCCCTCCGACGCACAGCCTGCCGACGGGGGCGGTCTGCTGGGCGCCGACAAGATCATCGCCCTGCCGCTGCGCGAAGCGCGCGAGACCTTCGAACGGGAGTATCTCAGCGCCCAGATGATGCGCTTCTCCGGCAACATCTCTCGGACCGCGGCCTTCATCGGCATGGAGCGCTCGGCCCTGCACCGTAAACTCAAGTCCCTGGGTCTGTCCGGGGCGCGCGCGCTCGAGGAGGGCGTCGAATAGCCATGGGGCGCATCGCCTATGTGAATGGCCGCTATCAGCGGCACGCCGACGCCGCCGTCCATATCGAGGACCGGGGCTACCAGTTGGCCGACGCGGTCTATGAGGTCTGGTCGGTGTTTGGCGGCAAGCTCGCCGACGCCGAGGGCCACTTCGCCCGCCTGGCCCGCAGCCTTGGCGAGCTGCAGATCCCCGAGCCCATGTCGCGGGCGGCCCTGACCATCGTCCTGCGCGAGGTGCTGCGGCGAAATCTGGTTCGTGAAGGCCTGATCTATCTGCAGATCAGCCGTGGTGTGGCGCCCCGTGACCACGCCTTCCCTGAGGGCGACCTCAGTCCCTCAGTGGTCATCACCGCCAAGAGTCTCGACCGCGCCGCCTCAGAGGCCAAGGCGGCCAAGGGCATCGCCGTTATCACCACCCCGGAGAACCGCTGGGGCCGCTGCGACATCAAGACGGTGGGCCTGCTGCCCAATGTCCTGGCCAGACAGGCCGCCCGGGAGCGCGGGGCGGGGGAGGCCCTGTTCGTCGATGATCTGGGTTTGATCACCGAGGGCGCCTCGGCCAACGCCTGGATTCTCGACGGCAATGGCGTGCTGCGCACCCGCGACACCCAGGCCAACATCCTGCGCGGCGTCACCCGACGCACCCTGCTTGACGTGATCGCCGAGGCCGGCCTGAAGGTGGAGGAACGGCCCTTCACGCCCGAAGACATGGCCCAGGCCAAGGAAGCCTTCATCACCGGAGCCGGCTCGCTGGTGTTGCCGGTGATCGCCATCGACGGACAGCCCATCGGCGGCGGCGCGCCGGGTCCTGTGGCGAAGCGCCTGCGGAGCCTCTATATCGAGCGGGCGAAGCAGACCGCCGTCTGAGTAGCCGACCGTGATTGCACGGCGGCTCAAGGTTGGACTAGCTTGCCTTATGTGTGTGGGGGCGCGTGGCCCCTCAATCGGAGAAAAGGGCGAAAAGCCATGAGCGAAAAAAAGCAGAACCTGCAGGACACCTTCCTCAACAGCGTCCGCAAGGCCAAGACCCCCCTGACCATCTTCCTCGTCAACGGCGTCAAGCTGCAGGGCGTGGTCAGCTGGTTCGATAATTTCTGCGTGCTCCTGCGCCGCGATGGCCAGTCCCAGCTGGTCTACAAGCACGCCATCTCCACCATTATGCCGGCCCAGCCTGTTCAGCTGTATGAGCCGGCGGAAGACGAGACCGATTGAGTTCCCCATCCATCGACCATGAGACGCCCGTCCAGGGCGCGCTCATCATCCATCCCGAACGCGAGGGCCGTGGCGGCGCCCGGTCCTCCCAGGCGCGCCTGGAAGAGGCCGAAGGTCTCGCCCTGGCTCTTGATCTCGAAATCCGCCGGGGCATGGTCGCCCCGGTGCGCAAGCGCATGCCCGCCACCCTGTTCGGCAAGGGCAAGGTGGCCGAGATCGGCGAGCTCTGCGAAGAGCTCGAGATCGATGTGGCGGTCGTCGACGACGCCCTGACGCCGGTCCAGCAGCGCAATCTGGAAAAGGCCTGGAAGGTGAAGGTCATCGACCGCACCGGCCTGATCCTGGAGATCTTCGCCAGGCGGGCCCGCACGCGGGAGGGTCGGCTTCAGGTGGAGCTGGCCAGGCTGTCCTATGAGCGCTCGCGCCTGGTCCGCACCTGGACCCACCTGGAACGCCAGCGCGGCGGCTTCGGGGTCATGGGCGGGCCTGGCGAAACTCAGATCGAGACCGACCGCCGCCTGCTGGCTGAAAAGATCGGCCGCCTGAAGAAGGAGCTGGTGGAGGTGCGCCGCACCCGCACCCTTCAGCGCTCGGCCCGCAAGCGCCGGCCCTATCCGGTGGTGGCCCTGGTCGGCTACACCAATGCGGGAAAGTCCACCCTGTTCAACCGCCTGACCGATTCCAAGGTCATGGCCGAGGATATGCTGTTCGCCACCCTCGACCCGACCCTGCGGATGCTGAACCTGCCCGACGGACGGCCGGCCATCCTGTCGGATACGGTGGGCTTCTTCTCAGACCTGCCGCACGAACTGGTGGAAGCCTTCCGGGCCACCCTGGAAGAGGTCAAAGAAGCCGACGTCATCCTGCACGTCCGCGACATCGCCAGCCCGGAAAGCGCGGCTGAGGCCGCCGATGTCCGCGAAGTGCTGCAACGTCTCGGCGTCGATATGGATGAGCGCCGCGTCCTTGAGGTCTGGAACAAGATCGACCTGACGCCCGAAGAGGACCGGCCGATGCTGGAGGGGGACGCGCGGCGCGCCCATCCGCCGGCCCTGCTGGTCTCGGCGGTGACCGGGGAGGGGGTCACCCCCTTGCTGCTCGCCGTGGCCGACCTGGTGGACGAGTCGCCCGCGGTGGAGGCCCATCTGCCGGCCGGGGAGGGGGCGGCGATCGCCTGGCTCTATCAGAACGGCCGGGTGGTCGATCGCCAGACCGATGATGACGGCGCCGTACGCATGGCCGTGCGCCTGACGCCCAAGGCCCTCGGACAGTTCGAGCAGTTGTTCCCGCGGATCGACCTTGGCGCCGTCTCGCCGGGCGCGGACGACCTCTAGCCGCGCTCAGTGGCCTTGGCGGCGTCCCAAAGGGCGTCCATCTCGGCGAGGTCGGACTCCTCAGGCGTTCGGCCCCGTTCGGCCAGCGCGGCTTCGATGAAGTGGAAACGGCGGGCGAACTTGGCGTTGGTGGCCCGCAGGGCGTCCTCGGGCTCGATGTCGAGCTTGCGGGCCAGATTGGCCATGACGAACAGGACGTCGCCGATCTCCCCGCGCAGGGCGTCCCTGTCGCCCGTGGCGATCTCGGCCTCCATCTCGCCGATCTCCTCGCGCAGCTTTTCCAGCACAAAGGACACTTCGGGCCAATCAAAGCCCACCCGGGCGGCGCGCTTGGTCAGCTTCACGGCCCGGGTCATGGCCGGAAGCCCGGCGGGCACATCGTCCAGCAGGCTGCGGTCGCGGCCCTTGCCGGCCCGCTCCTGCGCCTTCATCGCCTCCCAGGCCGCCGTCTGCGCCTCGCCGGTGGCATAGGTCTCCTCGCCGAAGACGTGGGGATGGCGGCGGATCATCTTGTCATTGATGGCGCGGGCCACGTCCTCGAAGGCGAAGGCCCCCTGCTCCTGCGCGATGCGGGCGTGGAACACCACCTGCAGCAGCAGGTCGCCGAGTTCTTCCTTCAGGTCCGCCAGATCGTTGCGCTCAATGGCGTCGGCCACCTCATAGGCCTCCTCCACCGTATAGGGGGCGATGGTGGCGAAGCTCTGCTCAAGGTCCCAGGGACAGCCATCCACCGGGTCGCGCAGCCGCGCCATGATGGCCAGCAGACGCTCCAGGGGCGGCAGGTCACTGGGCGGGGCGGATGACGGCATGGATCTCCTCGGAGGTCTTGGGCTCGGCGCCGAACTCCGGCGCGGCTTCGGCCAGGTCCCGGGCCTCCAGGGCGCTCCGGATTTCGGCGTGCCGCTCCGCATTCAGGGGGTAGTTCATGATGATCCAGCCGGCCAGCAGAGACAGGACGGCCGGAGCCGCGAGAAACATCACCTGCAACCCCAGGAGGCCGGAGGTGGAGTCCGCCGCCCGGGCGTCGAAGCCCACCAGGTCGAGGCCCACATAGGTGATGCCGATGGCGGCGGCCGAGCCGATCTTCACCGTCCCACTCAGCAGAGCGTAGAGCAGGCCTGTACGATCAGCGCCAGATTCCAGCCGCTCCTCGTCGCCCACATCGGCCATCATCGCCCGCAGAAGGAAGGGGCCGGCCGAGAAGGGCAGGCCGATCAGGAACATCAAGCCGGCGGCGATCAGCCAGGCGCCCGGAGGGATGACCAGGGCGCCGGCGGTGACGATGGCGTAGAAGACGGTCGAGACCGCCAGGGCGCGGTGCTTGCCCATCTTGTAGGACAGCCGCGTCCAGATGGGGCCGCCTACCAGGCCGCCGATGAAATAGACCAGCAGCAGGCCTCCGGCCTCGGCCTTGTCGAAGGCCTTGATCCGCTCGAAGTAGAAGAAGAACAGCGCCCCGGTGATCGCCGGCCCGGTGCCGATGGCGAGGTCGGCGGCCAGCAGGCGCCGCACGCTGTTGCGTTTGAAGAGGCCGAGATACTCCTTCAAGCCTGACCTCTGTTGAGGCCGCACGATGAAAGGCTCGGGCACCTTCCACAGCGCCAGGAGACCGGTCAGCGGCAGGAGCAGGATGATGAACCATCCCATGGCCTCCACGCCCATGGCGTGACCGGGCACGCCCAGCAGGCCGAGCAGCGGGGGTAGGGTGAGGACCAGGATCATCCCCACCACATTGCCCCCCTGCCACCAGGAATAGATGCGTGATCGCTCGTCATAGCCTGGCGACAGCACCGAGCCCCACGACAGGTGAGCCAGGGTGGCGATGGAAAAGCCGCCATAGATGACCAGCAGCCACAGCCAGAGATAGCCGACGCCGACCCCTGGCCGCGCCATGAACAACATATAGGCCGCCAGCATCAGGATCGGGATGCCGATGCCGAACCACAGCCGGAAGCGTCCGAACCGGGTCCGGGTCTTGTCCATCACCCCGCCGATGAAAGGATCGAAGGCGATATCGAGGAGGCGCACGCCCATGAAGGCGGCCCCGACGGCTGAGAGGCTCAGGCCCAGTTCGTTGGCGTAGAATTCCGGGAGGTAGACCACCAGGGGAAGCCCAAGGCCCGCCAGGGGCAGGCAGGGCGCGGCCAGCGCCGCCAGGATCCAGCTAGAGCGGCGCTCAGACGACATTCGAAATCTCACGGGAACTACTGGTCCCCGATCTGACCCCGCGCCGCCGCACAAGGCAAGCCTGGGTCAGCGCAGGGCGTAAAGCTGACCTCGGCTCAGTCGATGGCTGAACCGCTCGAACGCCCACTGGGCGTCGCCCCAGACCGCCTGCCGCCGGGAATCGGTCAGGTCAGAGGCGTACCAGGTGAAGCTCACCGGCATCACTTCACCGTCAAAGGTGGTCATCTCCCCCTCTATCCGGGCGCCGCCGAGGGACGCGCTGCGGAAGGAGAGACCCGGACGGGAGATCATCTCCTGACGGGTCGGTCGGCTGGGTTTCAGATCAACCAGGACCAGATCAACTCGGCCCCCCGCCATCACCCCCATCTGCTCCAGGTCGGCGGTGACCAGCGCCTTGAGCCGCTCGGCCTGATCTTTCACCTCGGTCAGCCCATAAGTCGTCTCCGCGCTCTCAATGAGGGCGGGCGCCAGCCGGACACTCACCAGAGGCGCAGCCGCCGCGGAAACGGTCGGGACATCCCCCTGGCCCGCCAGGGCGGGCGAAGCCAGGGCAGGGACCAGGACCAGGCTCGCGGCGAGGATCAGATGTGAAACGGCGGGCATGAACAGCCTCCTCTGGATCGCCGTAGGGTTGAGGCAAGACCGTGGCGCGACTGTGGCGCCGGGGCTTATCTCAGGACGAGGAACCTCAATCCACGGCGTGTAAGCCCTTGGCCTCCAGCATCGCCCAAATCTCCTCTGGGGTTTCGGCGAACCCGAACAGGTCCAGGTCCTGAGGGGAGATCATGCCGTGCTCAGCCAAGGCCTCGAAATTGATGACCCTGGACCAGTAAGCCTGGTCACAGAGAACGATCGGGATGGGGGGGCTTTTATGCGTCTGGCGCAGGGTGAGCAGTTCGAACAGCTCATCCAGTGTGCCAAACCCCCCGGGAAAGATCACCAGGGCGCTGGCGCGCATGGCCAGGTGCATCTTTCGCATGGCGAAATAGTGGAACTGGAAGGTGAGCTCCGGGGTGGAGTAGGGGTTGGGGACCTGTTCGTGGGGCAGGGTGATGTTGAACCCGATCGAGGGAGCGCCGACCTCGTATGCGCCTCGGTTCGCCGCCTCCATGATGCCGGGCCCGCCCCCTGTGGCGATGACGTTATGACGCCCCTCGCGGCCATTGAGCAGGGCGCCGCCGGTCAGGGAGGCCAGCGCGCCGAACCGTCGGGCCGTGTCGTACCATTGCGCCTGGCGTCCAGGGCCGTCGGGGGCCACACGGGCGCTGCCGAACACCACGATCGTCGAGACGACCCCCCAGGCCCGCAAGGCGTCTTCCGCCTTGGAGTACTCCAGGAGAAACCTCACCCCACGCATCGAGTCTCCTAGAAGGAATTCCTGGTCCAAAGCCGCCAGCCTGTAGGACGGCGAGCCGAGTTGGAGGTCGGGATTCGGCGGCGATTTCGGGGTTTCTGACATGGCTTAAGCTTGCCGGGAGTCGCCCGGTGCGGTCCACCTGACCTCGCCGCAACCCTGACGCCTGATGGACATCGTGTACCATCGTTCACCCTAAGGGTGCAAAATTCCCTTGAATCGACGGCGATTGGGCCATTTGCTCAGGTGACACCGGCGCCCGCCCTTGGCAGTGTCGAAAGCTGATTCCCAACCTGGAGCCATCCATGAACACCTCCGACATCATCGATCGCGTCGCCGCGGCCGACGACAAGCTGACCAAGGCGCAAGCCAAGCAGATCGTGGACGGCGTCTTCGCCGCGATTCGCGACGCCGCCATCAGCGGCGAGGAAGTGTCCCTGCCGGGCTTCGGCAAGTTCAAGGTGCAGAACAAGCCGGCGCGCACGGGCCGCAACCCCCAGACCGGCGAAGCCGTGCAGATCGCCGCCTCCAAGAAGGTGTCGTTCCAGCCGGCCAAGGCCCTCAAGGACGCTGTGAACGGCTGAGGCCTTACGGACCAGAGACGCTGCGCCCGGCTGATGGGCTAGCATCACGATCAAGGCCGGCGTCCCTAGCGGCGCCGGCCTTTGTCATGTCAGCGGCTGATCCACCTGGTGGGCCAGAGCCGTCGCTTGGCAGGCGCCTCTTGCGCTGGCCCTGGATCGGGCGGCCTGAGCCTTCTAGTCCCCGGCCCTGTGACCTTCCGCCTCCGCATGAGCGGCGTCGGGATGGCCCTCCCAAGGCCCCAGGCGTCGATGGGTTTTCGCCGCCAGCTCGGCGCATCGCCGATGGGCGTCGGCAAGCTCAAGAGCGCTGTCGAGATGGCCGACGGGCAGGACGCCCCTGGCGGTGGCCTGCAACAGATCGGTCTTGACCTGCTGATAGGCGCGCTCCGCGTCGCTGATCAAATTTGCGTAGGCGAGTTCCAGGTCGGAGACCTCAGCGCCAGGCCCCTCCAGGCTATCGGCCAAAGCCCGCCTTAACTCGCTCCAGCTCTGGGATGCCCCCTCTGCGTCTGCGGGCGGCGCCCTCAGCCGCAGGCTCATCCGCTCGATTTCCTCCAGGTGCTGGACAGCGCGAATCACGTCGGGCAGCGCCTCCGTTACGGGAGCGGGAAGG
This sequence comes from Phenylobacterium sp., assembly GCF_030693405.1. Classification (GTDB taxonomy): domain Bacteria; phylum Pseudomonadota; class Alphaproteobacteria; order Caulobacterales; family Caulobacteraceae; genus Phenylobacterium. The sequence continues at coordinate 4,253 of NZ_JAUYAW010000074.1, read as the reverse complement.
GGACCGGCGCTCATTTCCCCCAAAAAGCTCCGGATGGCTCGCCCAAGCGGCAGGAGTTGGCCTCCGGCCGCCGCGCCCCCGGAAGGCCCTAGGCGACGTCGATGGGCGACCATCTCGAAGGCGGCGTCCCGCATGCGCTCCACCTCAAGAACCACGCCCCGCAGGGCCAAAGCGGGCACCGAGGCGAGGGTGGCGTCGAGGTATCTGGGCCTGGCCAGATCTTCTTCGGCGGTCACGAAACGACCCTGCAGGAAGGCGATCAGCCTCGATCCCATCAGGGCCATGATCAGGGCGCCCAGCAGATTGAACAGGGTATGGAACATGGCCAGGATGGCCGGGGTCTCACCGTGCGGGTTGATACTTGCGGTCAACCACGCGCTCAGCCAAAGGAGCGGGGACAGCAGCGCCAGGGCGGCCAGCGCAGCGACGGCGTTGAAGATCACGTGCCCCACCGCCACCCGCCTCGCCGCAGGCGTTGCGCTGAGGGCGGCCAGAATCGCCGTCGAAGTGGTGCCGATATTGGTCCCGATCACCGCCATGGCGGCGATAGGGAGCGGAACCTCGCCACTGGCCGCGGCGGTCAGGGTCAAGGCGATGGCGGCGCTGGAGGACTGGGTCAGCACCGTGACCACCACCCCAACAGACAGTGCGACCAGCAGACTGATCAGCGTGGCCTCGCTCGGAACCAGAGGCCCCACGTCATGCAGGAGGTCCGAAAAGCCCCCCTGCAGCACACCCACCCCAAGAAAGAACGCCCCAAACCCGGCCATGGCCTGGCCGGCGCCATAGAGACGGGAGCGACCTCGGAACGCCAGCCGCCCCAGCATGCCAAGTCCGATCAACGGCAGGGCCAGCGCTCCTACATCGATCTTCACGCCCACCAGGGCGACCAGCCAGCCGGTCATGGTCGTCCCGACATTGGCCCCGATGATCAGCCAGACCGCCTGAGCCAGATTGAGCAGCCCTGCGTTCACGAATCCCAGGGTCGCCACGGTCACGGCGCTGGAGGACTGCAACAGGGCCGTGATCAGCACGCCAGCCAGAAAGCCGCGTGGCGCCGAACGGGTCCAGGACTCCAGAACCGTCTGCAAAGCGCCGCCGGCCGCCAGCTTCAACCCCTCGGTCATCAACCACATGCCGAGCAGAAACAGGCCTATTCCGCCAAGCAGGGAAGCCAACACACTCAGACTCAAGGCGTCTCACCCATGACCAGCTACCGAGGACCATGAGCCTAGCAGCGCAACGTCCGGTGAGGCGATGGCCAGTCAAGGCGATGGTCAGTCACAAAGCTGTGGGTCCTCTTAGACTTTGAGAATCCACGCCCCTGAAATCCTTCAGCATTTTCGTTGTCGCACACCTCAAACGCATGAGGATTTCCTGGTTCATCTCGAAGATCGCGAGAGAGACTCCTTCTAGGGCGCAGCGCGGATTCGCATGTTGATGGGTATGCCTTCGACCGCGTGGTACTCTCCGCGGCCTCCTGAGCGTCGAGGATGGGCATGTCTGCCATGTCAGGTTGGCGATGAGATCGGCGTCTCGTTAGCGGTTCCTATCCCGTCAGTGCGCCGCGGGGCAGTCGAAGCTGCACTTCGCCTCGGGCACAATCCGCTATGACCGCGTTGGGCTCTGAGGCGACCTTCAGAAGGGCTGCTTCCGGTGACGCTGGATGATCGCGGAAGTGTCGACACGCGCTGCTTTCCGTTCAGCTGGCGGTAGAAGTCGTGCGTGTCCCCATTTTCCAAAAGCTGCTCCACGACTTCCGGCGGGTAAGGCAAGGCCGCTTCCTCTACAATCACCAGGCGCCAGGGTGGGGCCGGCTCAGAAAGGACGACGCGACGATGACCTCGGAACCGAAGGATTGGAAGGAAGAGGCCTACGCCAACTACCTCGCCAGTCTGGCCCGGCAGGACGCCTTGCATCGCCAGCAGCTTGCCGACCGCGGCGAGGTCTCTATCGAGCTTGTGGCGGCCGAGGAAGACGCCGAGCCGGCCAGCGAGGATTTCCAGGTTGGGCTTTCGACCTTCGGCGCGGCGCTGAAAGCCAATGGCGTCCGCTACAGCCAGAGGGCCATCGCCATGGATTCGGTCGATGCCCAAGGCTATCCGCTGGGGGAGTTCATTGCCGTGCTGAAGACCTTGGGCGGGCCAGCGATCGGTGCAGTCGCTCTTGCGGCCGGAGCCTGGGTCCAGACGCGCTATGGGCGGAAGGTCCGTCTGAAGATCGGCGCACTGGAGGCCGAGGGTCGTTCAGTCGAAGAGGTCGAGAAGCTGCTGAAGGTGGCGTCGGACTATCAGAAGCCGCCCGAGACGCCGGACGCCTGACAGATTAGCCTCAGGCTGGGACGACGAATCCAGAGTGTTGGTCTAGGGCGGCCACAAAGACGTTGGTGACACCTATCACTAGAAGACAATATAAACGGCACCGACACTCATGCCTATCAAGTGAAGGTCGCTGTTCCGGAGGGGCGGCGACGCCCGCTTCTGGCGCGACGCAGATCCGCGTGGCGATGCCTGGGATTTGCACAGCCAGACCGCCTAGTCGGGGGCGGTAGCCCCTCTAGCGTGATGGTGAGATTGCTTCACTTGGTCCCCTACAAGCTCCAGGATCGCAATGCGGTTCTTGGTGGTCTGCAAGCTCGCGGCGCGGACGCCGACGAGATGACCCGGGCGAGTCGAAACCGCATTTTCTGCTGAGCCAATTCGGGGTGGGTGCTAGGCTTGGCCCGTCATCCCCGCGCGAACCATGCCAGCAAACCTCTACACCGAAACCCTGATCCGCAAGAGGGATCCGACCCTTGCCGAAGCCCAGGTCCAGGCGCTGGCCGCGGTGTGGGACGAGGTTGTCCAGCGGATCATTAAAGCCCTGTTCGATCTCGAAAAGGCAGTCGAACGCGAACTGCATATCAACATAAAAGCCGAGATGGCGTTCGAACTGGCCCGGCTGATGTTGTTCTACAGCGAGCGGGTCGTCGACAAGCGCGTCGGCGAACGCTGCTTGCAGGACATTGACCCGGAAGCCGAGCGGGCGGAATGCCTTGGCCCGGAGGGCGAGGGGATCATCCTGGAGACCGCTCGGATCGGCCACGAGCAGATCTGGTCCAAGAAGATGGACGAGCGGTGGACGCCCAAGTCGCGAAAAGCCCTTGAGCTTGAGAAGATGCCGCGCCCGCCAGGAAAGCTCGCGGTCAAGCCCGTCACGCACAAGCATTTCATTAGCCGCTGGTTCATTCGCGACTTTTGGGCCGACGGCCCGTCCGCGACGCGGTGGAAACGCAAGGACGGGGAATGGGCGAGGGACGCGATCCTGTTCGCCCAATGGGGCCATCGCACCGGCCTATGGGACGACCGCGTCGAGGCCTATTTCGCTCTGCTGGAGAAAGACGGCAAGCAGCCAATCGAGATGCTGCTGCAGACCATCCCACTCAACCAGCCTCAGCAGCGGGCATTCGTCGGCTATCTCGTGATCCATCTGCTGCGAAGTCCGCGCTTCATCGGCCAGCTTCGGGTGTCGATGCGCGATATGCTCGACGAAGCCGCTCGCGGGGCCGGCATCGAGTTCGATGAGATGGCGCGCCGCGCTTACGCGACCCTCTTCACGGAAAACCAAATCTACGACGTCTACTCGCGCCCAATCATGTGGAGCCAGTGGGCGATCTTGACGGCGCAAGAGCCGGTCTTTGTTCTGCCGGACACCTTCTGTGCACGCGGCTCGATCGACGGCGAACATCGCCTGATCGTCCCGCTGACGCCGACGAAATGTTTCGTCACCCTGGCAGCCAAGGAGGAGGAAAAGCGGGTGGTCCCTTTTACCCATACCGCCGATTCTGCTCTTGGTAGGGCCATATCCCAGCTCCTGATCGAAGCCGCTCAGGACGATTTTTTGGCCCATCGCGACTTCACGCCCGCCATGGCCGACCCGTCGGTAAATTTCGCCAAGGTGCTTGAGGCCCTAGGCGATGCGCTCGGCGATGAACCCCAGGAAGCCTAGGCCACACTGGCAATGCCACCTGCTGCGCGTCTGCCTACACAGCTGGCGAACTTCCGGTTCCGAACGTCCGCATGCCGGACGCAGGCTGAAGGTCGTGTTTCTGGAGCGGTGCCAACACCCGCTAATGTTGAGGGTTTCGGATGCCGGCCCCAGCGCATGCTGATGGGTCCGGCTGCGGGCTGGCGTCCGGAAGCCTTCAGGGGAGGAAGCCGCGGTCAGCTGGCGGAGCGCTGGTGATGCTGGATGCGGCTATGGGGATATCGCCC
>NZ_JAUYAW010000072.1 GCF_030693405.1 Phenylobacterium sp. | reverse complement strand
CGATCATGGCCGCGTTCAACACGAGCAGGAACAGGCCGAGCGTCAGGAAGGTCAGGGGCAGGGTCAGGATGAACAGGATCGGCCGCAGCACGGCGTTCACCAGCCCCAGCAGCACCGCCGCCAGGATCAGGCTGCCCATGTCGGTGAAGGATACGCCCGCCACCAGCATGGAGGACAGCCAAAGGCCGATGGCGCCGAAAATGGCGCGGACGATGAACTTGGCCAGCATGAGGCCCTCCCCCGAGTTGGACGGCCCTGGACCGTCAGTCAGCGGGGCATAGTCGCCGATGGCGCCGCTTCCGTCACCCCAGGACCCATTTCCGCCGTAACGGACGCCGATAGCGGGGCCTTAGGGCGGGCGAGACGGGAGATATCGATGCAAAGACTGGTCCTGCTGACCCTGGCCGCCCTCTGGACAAGCGCCGCCACGGCCGCCGCAGCCGCCCCTCCGGGTCCGCCCCCTGGCCGGGACGGGCCAGGCGGCGGCATGGAGATCTTCATCAGCCCATCGGGCGAGCCCTTTCGCGGGGCCGGAGGCCTGGCCGCCTGGTTTGCGGGCGCCGACGCCGATGCGGACGGGCTGGTGACCCTGGCGGAGTTCGAGGCTGACGCTGTCCGCATCTTCGGCCTGCTGGACACAGACCATAACGGCTCCATCGATGGCTTTGAGACCCAGGCCTATGAGCGGGAGATCGCCCCGGAGATCCGCAGCCTGGGCGGGGCGCGGCCACCGCCCGGTGCCGGCCGTGGCCCTGGCGCCGAGGGCGAGCGGCCAAGGCGGCCGATGCTGGGGATGGGGCGCGCCGCCCCGCCCTCGACGCGGGAGGGCGCGGGCCGTTTTGGGCTGCTCAACGAACCCCATCCGGTGCGCGGCGCGGACGCAGACCTGTCCGGGCGGGTCAGCCTGGAAGAGTGGCGCAAGGCCGCGAGCCGGCGCTTCAACCTGCTGGATCTGGACGGCGACGGGGTTCTGACCCTCGACACCCTGCCGCCCCTTCCGGGCGCGCGGCCACGGACCTGACTCAGGCCCGGACCAGATCCACCTGGGGGATGGTTTCCGACAGCCGGCCGCCGACGCGGATCGGCTCGACCCGGACCGCCAGACCCGTGGCGTCGTCGGTCTCGACGAACACGCCGCAAACGGTCGCTGGGCCTTCGGCGGGCTTGTAGCGGCCACCGGAAATGCGGGTGGTGAAGCGCCGCAGGGGCTCTTCCTTCTGGTTGCCGATCACGCTGTCATAGTCGGCGCAGGCGCCAGCGTCGGTCTGATAGGCGGTGCCCCCGGGCAGGATCTGGCAGTCGGCGGTGGGCACGTGCGTATGGGTGCCCACCACCAGGCTCGCCCGGCCGTCGCAGAAATGGCCCATGGCCATCTTCTCGCTGGTGGCCTCGGCGTGCATGTCCACCAGGACCGCGTCCGACACCATGCCGAGCGGCGCCTTCTCCAGCTCCCGGTCGACGGCGGCGAAGGGGTCGTCGAGGGAGTCCATATGGACCCGGCCGAGCAGGTTGATCACCAGGATGCGGCGGCCCGACTGGGTCTCGAACAGATTGGCCCCGCGGCCGGGCGCATCGGCCAGGACCGAATAGTTCAGCGGCCGGATCAGGCGAGGCTCGCGGACGATATAGGTCAGCGCCTCCTTCTGGTCCCAGGAGTGGTTGCCGAGCGTCAGGCAGTCGGCGCCGGCGTCGAACAGCTCACGCGCCGTATTCTCGGTGATCCCGAAGCCGGCGGCGGCGTTCTCGGCGTTGATGACCACGAACTCAAGACCGAGCTGTCGGCGCAACATGGGCAGGTGGTCGGCGAGACCCTCGCGGCCGGACCGGCCGACGACATCTCCGAAAAAGGCGAAACGCATCAGATCATCCTAGCGGACTTCGATCAGCCCGGCTTCCGTCAATATGGCGTCCAGCCGCTGATCGTGCGGCTCGAGCGGCAGGTCCTCCACCTCCTGGCCGGCATAGGCCAGGCCGAGCAGGAAGGGGCGATGGCCGGCGCCCAGCGCCGCGATCGCCCGATCATAGACGCCCGCCCCCTGGCCCAGCCGCCCGCCCCGGCGATCGAAGGCCAGCAGCGGTACGATCAGGGCGGTGGGCGCCACCTGCGGCTGGTCCGCGAGCGGGGCGGGAATTCCGAAGGCGTCCGGCGTCAGGGCCGCGCCCGGGGTCCAGCTGCGGAAGATGAGCGGTGCCTCCCGGTCCGCCGCTACCGGCAGGGCCAGCGCCGCGCCGACCTGGGCAAGCGCATCCATCAGCGGCGCGGGATCAAGCTCGGCGCCCTGGGCCACATAGCCCGCGACCGGACCGGACCCCAGACGCGCCAGCGGTGCGTGAGCAGCAGCGCGGCTCGCGGCCTGCACATCGGCGGCCGCCAACGCCAGACGCAGGCTGCGCATCTGCCGGCGCAGAAGGGACTTCTGATGGGAAACAGGGTTCACCGGCAGGCTCTTAGCCGAACCTGGGGCTCCTGGGGAAATTGTCGTAGGCCAGGGAGGCCCCCCCACTAGACGCGTGTGGCTGACTCCCGTTCTCGGGCACCCGCTAATGATCGAAAACGAGCCGTTGCGGACCTCTGAGGTAACGCTACGGTGCAGCCTACCTTGGGACTGGTGCCGGTATGTCTTCAGCTCAGATCAATGAACCTCCGAGCGAGAGCAAGGCCGCGCTGATCCTTCGCTTTATGGCGGCGACCGGCATCCAAGCGCGGATCAATAGCGGCAGCTTCTTGGAGAGCTATGCTCTTGGCGGCTCCCCACTCCTCACTGCCGCTAAGGCGACCATTGGCGAAACCTTTGCTGCATTGCGGGCCGCCTACGAACCTCATCGGCTTGCGTGGCAGGAGGAGTACGAAAGCCACATCAATTGGGAGTTCACCGAGGCTGAGCTTGAGGAGATCGTACTCTTTCTGGAAGGATCGACAGGAGTGCGCTTCTTGGAGGCTCGCTGGCGCATGGACGCCTACATCAGCACCAACACTGAACACCTCGTGGAGCAGATCATCACAGCCGCCGCTGCTGCTCTGACCACATGAACCAGCGTCCGCTCTCCACCCCTCTCAGTCATCCGTAGAGTCCGCTTCGGGGCAGGAGGCACGGTTCACCGGGGCCGCGGCAAAAATCGCTGATCCATCAAGGAGCAAAGGTGGCGGCGCCGCGAGAACCGTGAAGGACGATTTTAATCCCCTCGGACCTGGATAACCAGGTGGGCGCCATGTGTCCGGGGCCACGGCGCCGGACAGGGACAGCTCCCTTTGAGACAATTAAGGTCGGAGGAATTAGGTTGCCTTCGACGTGAGCCACAGCAGACCCGCCGAGACCTAATCTAGGCGCTACGAAGGGCGATAACAAGGCGCGCGAGACCGGCCTATTCGGCGGCCAGCTGCTCGATCCGCTTGGCCGCCCCGTCAAGCGCCGCCACCGCCCTGGACTCGATCCGCGCGCGGTCCGACTGCAGGCGAGCCAGCTCGGCCTGGACGCCGGACATGCGGCTACGGGAATCCCATAGCTCATCGGCCAGGAGCAGGGCCGCCATGAGGAAGAGCCTCGTCTCCGTCAGCTGCCCCATGTCCTGAGAGACGGCGCGGACCTGACGGTCGAACAGCCGCACCAGCTCCAAGAGATGCGCCTCCTGGCCATCCTCGCAGCCCACCTGATAGGGCCGGCCGTTCACCTCGATGGTCACCTGGGCCATGGGTCAGTCCTCCCGGGTCATGTGGGCGGGGGTTTCGGCGTCAGAGGCCGGGTCGAGGTCGAGCTCCGGCTCGTCCTCGTCGAAGGCTGAACCCTCGGCGTCGGGCGCCTCGTCAGCCTCCAGGACCTCGCGGATTTCGGCGATGGCCCGGCCCAGGGCGGCCGAGGCCTCCGCGCCGGCGGCCTCCAGGGCCTTTTCCCGGGCGCGGGCCTCGTCCAGTTCGGCGGCAAGCTTGGCGCGGTCCTGGTCAAACAGGCCGCCGGCCTCCAGCCCGGCGCGGCCCCTGGCCTCGCCCAGGCGCTGTTCCAGCAGGGCGATGGCGCGTTCGAGCCGCCGGGCGGCCTGGTCTATGGCGCTTTCGCTTGCGGGATCACGGATCATTCAGGACTCCAGAAGTGTGTCCGTTAATCTATAGACCGCCCCGGGCGTGGCCTGAAAGCGGCGCATTTCTTGACCGCCGCGCCCGTGCGTGCGACCCCGCCAGCCTGCGCCCGCCCCCTTGCGACCTTCAGTCTTCCCGGAACGCTCATGCCCGCACAGCTTCAGACCATGGCCGACGCCATCCGTGTCCTTTCCATGGACGCCGTCCACCGCGCCAAGTCGGGGCACCAGGGCATGCCCATGGGCATGGCCGACGTGGCCACCGTCCTGTGGTCGAAGTTCCTGAAGTATGATGCGACGAACCCGGACTGGGCCGACCGGGACCGGTTCGTCCTGTCGGCGGGCCACGGCTCGATGCTGATCTATGCGCTCCTGCACCTCACCGGCTTCAAGGCCGTGACCATGGACGAGATCAAGAACTTTCGGCAGTGGGGCTCGGCGACCGCCGGCCATCCGGAATACGGCCATACGCCGGGCGTGGAGACCACCACCGGTCCCCTGGGGCAGGGCATCGCCACGGCCGTGGGCATGGCCATGGCCGAGCGTCACCTGGCCGCCCGCTTCGGCGATGATCTGGTCGACCACCGCACCTGGGTGGTGGCCGGCGACGGCTGCCTGATGGAAGGCGTCAGCCAGGAGGCCATCTCCATGGCCGGGCGCTTCAAGCTCCGCAAGCTGACCGTCCTGTTCGACGACAACAACACCACCATCGACGGCGAGGCGACCATCGCCGAGACCGGCGACCAGATGGCCCGCTTCAAGGCGGCCGGCTGGGCGGTGAAGGCCGTGGACGGCCACGACTTCGGCAAGATCGCCGCGGCCCTGCGCTGGGCCACGCGGCAGGACAGGCCGACCATGATCGCCTGCAAGACCAAGATCTCGAAGGGCGCGGGCCGCAAGGAAGGCGACCCCCACAGCCACGGCTACACCCTGTTCGACGACGAGATCGCCGATTCCCGCCTGGCCATGGGCTGGAGCCACGAGCCCTTCGTCATCCCTGATGAGGTCTACAAGCCCTGGCGCTCGGCCGGCCGCAAGGGCGGCAAGGCCCGCAAGAGCTGGGAGAAGGCCCTGGGCGCATCGCCCCTCAAGGCGGAGTTCCAGCGGGCCATGGCCGGCGAACTGCCGGCGGAAGCCTTCGCGCGCCTGGACGCCCACATCGCCGAGATGGCCAGGACCGCGCCGGCCAACGCCACCCGCGTCCATTCCGGCGCGGCCCTGGAGCAGCTGGTTCCGGCGATTCCGGAGATGGTCGGCGGCTCGGCCGACCTGACCGGCTCCAACAACACCTTCGTCAAGGGGACGCCGGCCTTCGACGCGCCGGACTATGCCGGGCGCTATGTGCATTACGGCATCCGCGAGCACGGCATGGCCGCGGCCATGAACGGCATGGCCCTGCACGGGGGCGTCATCCCCTATTCCGGCACCTTCATGGTGTTCTCCGACTACAGCCGTCCGGCCATCCGGCTGGGCGCCCTGATGGGCGCGCGGGTGATCCATGTGATGACCCATGACTCCATCGGTCTCGGCGAAGACGGCCCCACCCACCAGCCGGTGGAACACCTGGCCTCCCTGCGGGCCATGCCGAACCTCAATGTCTATCGCCCGGCGGACGCCGTGGAGGCCGCCGAGTGCTGGAAGCTGGCCCTGTCCACGCCTACCACCCCCTCGATCATGGCCCTGTCGCGCCAGAAGGTGCCGGCCGCCCGGACCGAGCCTGCGGGTGAAAATCTGTCCGCCCGGGGCGCCTATGAGCTGCGCGCCGCCGATGGCGAGGCCCAGGCCACGATCTTCTCCACTGGCTCGGAAGTCTCCATCGCGCTGGCCGCCCGCGACCTGTTGCAGGCCCGCGGCGTGCCGACCCGGGTGGTTTCGGTCCCCTGCTGGGAGCTGTTTGCGGCCCAGACCCCGGAATACCGCGCCTCGGTGATCGGCAAGGCGCCGGTCCGCGCAGCCGTGGAAGCCGCCGTCAGCCTCGGCTGGGAGCGGTTCATCGGCGAGGACGGCGTCTTCATCGGCATGTCGAGCTTCGGGGCCAGCGCCCCCTATGAGCGGCTCTACAAGGAGTTTGGCATCACCGCGCAGGCCGTCGCCGACGCCGTCCAGGCCAAGGTCTAGGCCCCATGCGCCTGGGCACGCCGCTCTCGCCAAGCGCCCTGCGCGTCCTGCTGCTGGGCTCGGGCGAGCTCGGCAAGGAGGTGGCCATCGAGCTGCAGCGCCTGGGCTGCGAGGTGATCGCCGTCGATCGCTATGCCGATGCGCCCGCCATGCAGGTGGCCCATCGCAGCCACGTCATCGCCATGACGGACGCAGCCGCCCTGCGCGCCGTGGTGGAGGCCGAGCGCCCCCACCTGATCGTGCCGGAGATCGAGGCCATCGCTACCGACGAGCTGGCGGCGATCGAGGCGGCGGGCCTTTCCGTGGTGATCCCCACGGCCCGGGCGGCCCAGCTGACCATGAACCGCGAGGGCATCCGCCGCCTGGCCGCCGAAGAGCTGGGACTGGCCACCTCGCCCTACGCCTTCGCCTCGAGCGAGGCTGAGCTGGCCGCGGGCGCGGCGGCCGTCGGCTATCCCTGCTTCGTCAAGCCGGTGATGTCGTCCTCGGGCAAGGGCCAGTCCTATGTGCAGGATGAGGCGGGCATCGCAGACGCCTGGCGCTACGCCCTTGAAGGCGGCCGGGTCGAACAGGCCCGGGTCATCGTCGAAGGGCGCATCGACTTCGACTTCGAGATCACCCAGCTGACCGTGCGGGCCCGCGGCCCCGACGGCGAGGTGGCCACCCACTTCTGCGAACCCATCGGCCACCGTCAGGTCCAGGGCGACTATGTGGAAAGCTGGCAGCCGCAAGCCATGAGCCCGTTCGCCCTGAAGCGCGCCCGGGAGATCGCCGCCCGCGTCACCGCCAGCCTGGGGGGCCTCGGCCTCTTCGGGGTCGAGCTGTTCGTGAAGGGCGACGAGGTCTGGTTCTCCGAGGTGAGCCCCAGGCCCCACGACACCGGCCTTGTGACCCTCGCCACCCAGGTCCAGAGCGAGTTCGCCCTGCATGCGCGGGCCATCCTCGGCCTGCCGGTGGACGTCACCCTGCGCGAACCCGGCGCCAGCGCGGTGATCTATGGCGGCATGGAGGCGCGCGGCGTGGCCTTTGAGGGCGTGGCCGAGGCCCTGGCCGTGCCCGGCGCCGACCTGCGCCTGTTCGGCAAACCCGAGGCGTTTGCGCGCCGGCGCATGGGCGTGGCCTTGGCGCGGGCCGCCACCATTGAGGCCGCCCGGAGCCGCGCGCTGGAGGCTGCGGCCAAGGTCCGGGTGGTCAAGGGCGACTAAGGCGATGGTCGAGGTTCGCTTGGTCGCTCATTCGGAGAAGACCGAGCTTCGCCGCCTGCTTGATCCTTACCTGACCGCCCATGCCGATCTCGTCGATCCCCAGCGCCATCATGGGGACCCCACGGACTATCCCCATTTCGACGCCTATTGGACGGAGCCCGAGCGCCGGCCGTTCTGGATTGTCACGAGCGCGGAGGCCGTGGGATTTGCGCTGGTGAACCGCTATTCCCCGTCAGGGCTGGGATGCGACGCCGCGATGGCGGAGTTCTGCATCCTGCCGCCCTGGCGACGGGCCGGGATCGGCCTGGCCGCCGCCCGCGCCGTCTTCGCCACGGCGCCTGGCCTTTGGGAGCTTCAGGTCTATGAGGCGACGGCGCCGGCCCTGGCCTTCTGGCCCCGCGCCATCGCCGCGGCCGGCGTTCGCGATGTCACCGAGCTTCGGATGGCGGACCGGCGCATCCATCGCTTCCGCGTCGATTGAAACCGGCGCCGGATCACATTCGCCGGCTGGTGGGACAGATCGGGCTCACTTCCCCTTGACTCGCGCGCGGGCGCCCGCACAAAACCCCGGCAAAACAATCGGAAAACGTCGCCCGCCGACCCCTATCTCGCCAGGAGAACACCACCATGACCGTCCGCGTCGCCATCAACGGTTTCGGCCGCATCGGCAGGCTCGTCCTGCGCTCGATCATCGAGCATGGCCGCACCGACATCGAAGTGGTGGCGATCAACGACCTGGGCCCCGTCGAGACCAACGCTCACCTGCTGCGCTATGACAGCGTGCACGGCCGCTTCCCCGGCGTGGTCACCGTGGACGGCGACACGATCAATGTGGGCCGTGGGCCGATCAAGGTGACGGCGATCCGCAACCCCGCCGAGCTGCCGCACAAGGAACTGGGCGTCGACATCGCCCTGGAGTGCACCGGTCTCTTCACCACCAAGGAAAAGGCCGCCGCCCATCTGGAAGCCGGCGCCAAGCGCGTCCTGGTGAGCGCGCCTTGCGATAACGCCGACAAGACCATCGTCTTCGGCGTCAATCACGACGTCCTGACCAAGGACGACCTGATCGTCTCCAACGCCTCGTGCACCACCAACTGCCTGGCCCCGATCGCCAAGGTGATCCATGAGCTGTGCGGCATCGAGCGTGGCTACATGACCACGATCCACGCCTATACCGGCGACCAGCCGACGCTCGACACCATGCACAAGGACCCCTACCGCGGCCGGGCCGCGGCCATGTCCATGATCCCCACCTCCACCGGCGCGGCCAAGGCCGTGGGCCTGGTGCTGCCGGAGCTGGCCGGCAAGCTGGACGGCTCCTCGATCCGCGTCCCGACCCCCAATGTCTCGGTGGTGGACCTGAAGTTCGTGCCGGGCCGCAAGGTGACCAAGGACGAGATCAACGCCGCCCTGCAGGCGGCCGCCGACGGCGCCATGAAGGGCGTGCTGGACACCTCCAACGATCCGCTGGTCTCCATCGACCTGAACCACATCGCCGCCTCCTCCACCGCGGCCCTGCCCCAGACCCAGGTGATCGAAGGCCAGCTCGGCCGGGTCCTGTCCTGGTATGACAACGAGTGGGGCTTCTCGACCCGGATGAGCGACACCGCGCTCGCCATGGCCAAGCTGATCTGATCGGCTCCCCGGACGTTCGCCTTAGAGCCTGATGCGATCAGACGGAACCGTCTGATCGTTGAATCAGGCTCTAAACTCTAAGTCTTGAGCGCGTTTTGATCCGATAACCGGTTCCCACTTATCGGAACGCGCTCTAGAGGCCGATGCGCCCGGGTTCCGGCCCGGGCGCGGCCCGCCGCCCACGCCCTGACTGCTGGAAGCCCATGACCTTCAAGACTCTTGACGACGCGGACTTTTCCGGGAAGCGCGCCCTGGTGCGTGTGGACTTCAACGTGCCGATGCATGAGGGCGAGGTGTCCGACGACACCCGCCTTCAGGCTGCGGCGCCGACCATCCAGAAGCTACGCCAAGGCGGCGCCAAGGTCGTGCTGCTCGCCCACTTCGACCGCCCGAAGGGTAAGGTGACGCCGTCGATGAGCCTGGAGCCCATCGTCCCGGCCCTGGCCAAGGTGATCGGCGCGCCGGTCGCCTTCGCCGCCGACTGCGTCGGTGAGGTGGCCACCGCGGCGGTGGACGCCCTGCGGCCCGGCGACGTGCTGCTGCTGGAGAACGTCCGCTTTCACGGCGGCGAAGAGGCCAACGACCCGGCCTTCGCCAAGGCCCTGGCCGCCAATGGCGACCTCTATGTGAACGACGCCTTCTCGGCCGCGCACCGGGCCCACGCCTCCACCGAGGGCCTGGCCCACCTGCTGCCCGCCTATGCCGGCGAGCAGATGCGCCTGGAGCTGTCGGCGCTGGACAAGGCGCTGGGCAAGCCCGAGCGCCCGGTCCTCGGCATCGTCGGCGGCTCGAAGGTCTCGACCAAGCTCGAGCTGCTCAGCCACCTGGTGACCAAGCTCGACAAGCTGGCTATCGGCGGCGGCATGGCCAACACCTTCCTCCACGCCCAGGGCCACGATGTCGGCGCGTCCTACTGCGAGAAGGACATGGCCGAGACCGCCCGGGACATCATCCGCCTGGCCGGCCAGCACAACTGCAAGCTCTTCCTGCCCCTGGACATCGTGGTGGCCGAGAAGATGGCGCCGGGCGCGCCGGCGCGGGTCCGCACCCTGGGCGCCGTGGACGAGCACGAGCGCATCCTCGACGCTGGCCCAGAGACGGTTGAGCGCCTCTGCCGGGCGATGGACAATTCCAAGACCCTGATCTGGAACGGCCCGCTGGGCGTTTTTGAGATGCCGCCCTTCGACAAGGGCACCGTCACTGCGGCCCGCCACGCGGCCTCGCTGGTGAAGGCCGGCAAGCTGGTGGCCGTGGCCGGCGGCGGTGATACGGTGGCGGCTCTGAACGCGGCAGGCTGCGCCGACGACCTCACCTTCGTCTCGACGGCCGGCGGCGCGTTCCTTGAATGGATGGAAGGCAAGACCCTGCCCGGTGTGGCGGCTCTGAGCCAGTAAGAGACAAAGAGAGAAACGGACGGATACGGCGATGGCCCGGATTACCCTGAGACAGCTTCTCGATCATGCCGCCGAGCACAGCTATGGCGTGCCGGCCTACAATATCAACAATATGGAACAGGGCCTGGCGATCATGGAGGCCGCCCATGCGGTCAATGCGCCAGTCATCATCCAGGCCAGCCGGGGCGCGCGCTCCTACGCCAACGACATCGTGCTGAAGCACCTGATCGATGCGCTCGCCGAAATGTATCCGCACATCCCGATCTGCATGCATCAGGACCACGGGAACAACGAGGCCACCTGCGCCACGGCGATCCAGTTCGGCTTCACCTCGGTGATGATGGACGGCTCGCTGATGGCCGACGCCAAGACGCCCGCTGACTACGACTACAACGTCAAGGTCACCCGCAACGTGGTGGACATGGCCCACTGGGTCGGCGCCAGCGTCGAGGGCGAACTGGGCGTGCTGGGCAGCCTCGAGACCGGCATGGGCGAGAAGGAAGACGGCCACGGCTTCGAGGGCAAGCTCGGCCATGACCAGCTGCTCACTGATCCCGACCAGGCCGTGGAGTTCGTGAAGGCCACCCAGGTGGATGCGCTCGCCATCGCCATGGGCACCAGCCACGGGGCCTACAAGTTCACCCGCAAGCCGGACGGCGACGTCCTGGCCATGAACGTGATCGAAGAGATCCACCGCCGCCTGCCCAACACCCATCTGGTGATGCATGGCTCGTCCTCGGTGCCGCAGGACCTGCAGGACATCATCAACCAGTATGGCGGCCAGATGCCCCAGACCTGGGGCGTGCCAGTGGAAGAGATCCAGCGCGGCATCAAGCACGGCGTGCGCAAGATCAACATCGACACCGACAACCGGATGGCCATGACCGGCGCCATCCGCAAGGTGTTCGCCGAGAACCCGTCGGAATTCGACCCGCGCAAGTATCTGAAGCCCGCCATGGACGCCATGCGCGCGGTCTGCCAGCAGCGGTTCGAGGAATTCGGCTGCGCCGGCTGGGCCGACAAGATCAAGCCGCTGCCGCTTTCGGTCATGGCCAAGCGCTACGCCGCCGGCGAGCTGGACCCGAAGATCGGGGTGAGCCGCCAGGCGGCGGAGTAGGCGAAGCCCGCCTCTGAGAACGAGAACGCCGGCCAGGGTGACCTGGCCGGCGTTTTCATGTCAGCCTCGGAGCGAGATCGCCGGCGCGTTCAGCCTTCCATCTCGCCCATGGCGCTCTGCATGAAGTTGGCTTCGCCGAGCGACTTCAGGAGCAAGAGCTGGGTTTCGAGATAGTCGATATGCTCTTCGGTGTCGGAGAGGATTTCTCGCAGCAGTTCGCGCGACACGTAGTCGGCGACGCTTTCGCAGAGCTGGATGCCTTCGATCAGGGTGACCCGGCCGCCAGTTTCGACCGCCAGATCAGACTCCAGGCACTCGCCGACCGTCTCACCCACCTTGAGCTTGTGCAGGTCCTGCAGGTTGGGCAGGCCCTCGAGGAAGAGGATGCGGTTGATGAGCTTATCGGCGTGCTTCATCTCGCCGATGGATTCTTCATAGACGATCTTGCCGAGGCGGCGCAGACCCCAGTTTTCGAACATGCGCGCATGCAGGAAATACTGGTTCACCGCAGTCAGCTCATTGGTGAGCACTGCGTTCAGCATTCGGATGACAGCCTTATCGCCTTGCATGTGTGGCTCCTTTCCTCACGCCGCATACAGATTTTCACGCAACCTCATGCGAAGGCCGCTTCGTGTCAAAGCCTATGTTTGCAAGTGATTTGCGCTGTCGAAGAAAACAGCACGGGGACCTTGAATGGCCAGCCTACTCGGCGGCGTAGCGCAGGGCCTGACGCTGTTCCTGAAGGATCTCGCGCATGTCGCAGACACAGCGGGCGCATTGGGGCTGGGCGTCGCAGGCGCGGAAAATTTCCGACGGCCGGGTGGCCCCTGAGGCGACCGCGGCGCGAACCTCACGTTCGCGAATACCGTTGCAATTACAGACGTACACGAGCGGTGCGACTCCCGAGGCGACCCCGAGATATCTAGCAGATGCGAACGTGCTTGCAAGTCATTTGCAGCTTCGTTGACGTCACCCACCGCGACTCTATGACGCGCCCCGCGGCCTTGGTCAGGGCCGCCTGCGGGCGCAAGACTCCGGCCGCTTTTGACGAGCCGCCTGGAGAGTGAGGGCCAGATGGAATTCGACGCGCTCCTGCTGTCGCGAATTCAGTTCGCCTTCACCATCGCTTTCCACATCATCTTTCCAAGCTTCACTATAGGCTTGGCGAGCTATCTGGCCGTTCTTGAGGGTCTGTGGCTGCTGACCCGCAATGAAACCTTCAAGACCCTCTATCTTTTCTGGGTGAAGATTTTCGCCCTGTCCTTCGGCATGGGCGTCGTCAGCGGCGTGGTGATGAGCTACCAGCTCGGCACCAACTGGAGCGTCTTTTCCGCCGTGGCCGGTCCGGTCATCGGGCCCCTCTTCGCCTTCGAGGTGCTGGCCGCCTTCTTCCTGGAGGCGAGCTTCCTGGGCGTGATGCTGTTCGGCTGGAAGAAGGTGGGGCCGGGGCTTCATTTCACCTCCACCGTGCTGGTGGCGCTCGGCACCCTCACCTCAGCCTTCTGGATCATCTCGGCCAACAGCTGGATGCAGAGCCCGTCGGGTTTCGCCGGCACGGTGGAGGAGGGCCTGGTGGCGGTGAACTGGCTGCAGGTGATCTTCTCGCCCACCTTCCCGATGCGCCTCACCCACATGGTCCTGGCCGCCTATCTCACCACCGCCCTGGTGGTGGCCGCCGCCAGCGCCTTCCGGCTGCTGAAAGACTCCAGCGAGGCGGAGTCGGCCATGGCGCTGAAGATGGCCATCGGCATGCTGGCCATTGTCGCCCCGCTTCAGCTTCTGGCGGGCGACCTTTCGGGCAAGGACGTCCTGGAGCATCAGCCGGCCAAGCTGGCCGCCATCGAGGCCTTCTGGGAGACCCGGACCGAGCAAGCCTTCCACATCGCGGCCTGGCCCGACCGCGAGATCGAGGGCAATCACTGGGAGCTCTCCATTCCCAAGCTCGGCAGCCTGATCACCGCCGGCTCGACCGACGCCGAGGTCCAGGGCCTCAAGGCCTTCGCGCCGGAGGATCGACCGCCCGTATTCATCGTCTTCTGGGCCTTCCGCGTCATGGTGGGGCTGGGCCTGGCCATGATCGCCCTCGGCGCCTGGGGGGCCTGGCTGGCCTGGCGGGGACGGATCGTCCGCAGCCCCACCTTCCTGCGGGCCTGTGTGGCCATGGGGCCGGCCGGCTTCGTGGCGGTGATCTCAGGCTGGATCGTCGCCGAAGTGGGCCGCCAGCCCTATGTCATCTATGGCGTCCTGCGCACGGAGGATGCGGTGTCGCCCATCGGGGCCGGCGCGGTTTCGGCCTCGCTTCTGGCCTTCCTGGTGGTCTACGCCATCGTCTTCAGCGTCGGGGCGCTCTACATCCTGCGCCTGCTGGCGGAGGGGCCTGTCGCCGGCGCCCATGAGCCGCCGCCCCGCCAGGACAGGGCGCCTGGCACACCGCTGTCGGCCGCGCCGGAGGACCCCGGCCCGCCCGACAAGGAGGATCGCTGATGGATCTCGACCTGCCCCTCATCTGGGCCGGGGTCATCGCCCTGGCGGTCCTGCTCTATGTGATGCTCGACGGCTTCGACCTGGGCATCGGCATCCTGTTCCCCTTCGCCCGCTCACCCCGGGACCGGGACACGATGATGAACTCCATCGCCCCCTACTGGGACGGCAACGAAACCTGGCTGGTCCTGGGCGGCGGCGGTCTGTTCGCCGCCTTTCCGCTGGCCTACGCCATCATCATGCCGGCCCTCTACATCCCCATCCTGCTGATGATGATGGCCCTGATCCTGCGGGGCGTCGCCTTCGAGTTCCGCGCCCGGGGGCGGACCCGCGGCAAGGCCTTCTGGACCGGCGCCTTCGCCGGCGGCTCCACGGTGGCGGCCCTCTCGCAGGGGCTGGTGCTGGGGGGCTTCATCCAGGGGGTCACCCTGGAGGGCGAGGCGTTTGGCGGCGGCGCCTTTGACTGGCTGACCCCCTATACGCTGCTGGTGGCTGTCGGCCTGACCGCCGGCTACGCCCTCTTGGGCTCCACCTGGCTGATCTGGCGGACGGAAGACGACCTGCACGGCGACGCCCGGCGCTGGGCCTGGCGCGCCGTGATCGCCAGCGCCGCCCTGCTGGCGGTGGTCAGCCTCGCCACCCTGTTCGTTCACCCGCAGGTGGCGCTCCGCTGGGGATTTGAAGACGGGGCGTTCGACTTCGCCCGCCTCACCCTGCTCTCACCCATTCCCCTTCTGGGTCTGGCGGGCCTCAGTCTTGTGGTCTGGGGCCTGGCCAAGGGCGGCCATGTGGCGCCGTTCCTGGGAAGCCTGACGGTCTTCGTGTCCGGCTACCTTGGACTGGCGGTGGGCTTCTTCCCTTATATTGTTCCCTACGACCTGACCTTCCGCCAGGCGGCCTCGGCGGAGAATGCGCTGGGCCTGATGCTGGCGGGGCTGGTGATCCTGCTGCCGGTGATCCTGGCCTATACCGTCTGGGTCTACTGGGTGTTCCGCGGCAAGGTGGGAGCCGATGCCGGATATCATTGAAGGCCCTCCGGACGCCGAGGCGCCGCGCCGGCCGCTTCACCGTCGGCTCGCCTGGTTTGTCGCCCTGGCGCTCGGAGGCATGGCGGCAACCGGAGCTGTGGCCTACGCCCTGCGCGCCCTGCTTGGCCTGGAATGAGCCCCCTCCCCTTCACCGCCTCGCGGGGCTAGAAGCGGCCCATGACCACGCCGCCCGACTGCCGCCTCTATCTGCTCACCCCGCCGGTCCTCGAAGATCTGGCGGCCTTCGGCCACACCCTGGCCCAGGCCCTGGACGCCGGCGACGTGGCCGCCCTGCAGGTCCGGCTGAAGGGCGCGTCTGACGAGGTGATCGCCGCGGCCGTCGACGTCATCATGCCCATCGCCCATAGCCGCGATGTGGCCGTCATCCTCAATGACCGCCCAGACCTCGCCGCCGCCCTGGGATGCGACGGGGTGCATGTGGGCCAGGACGACCCGCCCTGCCGCGAAGCCCGCAGGATCATGGGCAAGGACGCCATGATCGGCGTGACCTGCCATGACAGCCGCCACCTGGCCATGGAGGCGGCCGAGGCCGGCGCCGACTATGTGGCCTTCGGCGCCTTCTTCCCGACGACCACCAAGGAGGCGCCCACCCGGGCCGAACCCGACCTGCTGACCATCTGGCAGGAGTCGATGGAGATCCCCTGCGTGGCGATCGGCGGTATCACGGTCGACACCGCCGAGGGGCTGGCGGCGGCCGGCGCCGATTTCCTGGCTGTCTCGGCCGGGATCTGGGCCCACCCGGAAGGACCCGCCGTCGCCGTCCGCGAGCTGAACGCGGCCATCGCCCGGGGCGTGGCCGCCCGGGCCGCCGCCAGCGCCGGCCAATAGGGCGCTGATCGCCCGCCTTGCCATCGGGCGGCGCGGCGACTAGGTTCCGCCGCCCATTTCCCGCCCGAGCGCCGACCACCGCCGCCCGTCCCTTGCGCGCACTGGAACAGACCGTGGCCACGCAAACCGCACTTCTGAAAGTCATGTCCGACGCCGCCCGCAAGGCCGCGCGCGGGCTCAACCGCGACTTCGGCGAGCTCGCCGAGCTGCAGGTGTCGAAGAAGAGCGCCGCCGACTTTGTCTCGGCCGCCGACATCAAGGCCGAGCAGACCATCTTCGAGGCCCTGACGGCTGCACGACCGGGCTACAGCTTCCTGGGCGAAGAGCGCGGGATGATCGAGGGCACGGACAAGACCCATACCTGGATCGTCGATCCCCTGGATGGCACCACCAACTTCCTGCACGCCATCCCGCACTTCGCCATAAACATCGCCCTGGAGCGCCAGGGCGCCATTGTGGCTGCCCTGACCTATAACCCGGTCAGCAACGAGCTGTTCTGGGCCGAGAAGGGCAAGGGCTGCTTTCTGAACGACCACCGCCTGCGGGTCGCCGCCCGCACCCGGTTCGACGAGTCGGTGATCGCCACCGGCATCCCCTTCCTGGGCCATGGCCAGCACGCTAGGTTCCTCAAGGAGCTGCACCAGATCAGTCAGCGAGTGGCTGGCGTGCGCCGCTTTGGTTCGGCCGCGCTGGACATGGCCTATGTGGCGGCGGGCCGGTTCGACGGCTATTGGGAGCGGGATCTGAACCGCTGGGACTTGGCGGCGGGCATCCTGCTGATCACCGAGGCCGGCGGCAAGGTGACCGACGCCGACGGCGGCGAGGACGTGCTGGGGTCCGGCTCGGTCTGCACGTCCAATCTCGAACTGCATCCCCTGCTGCTGGAGCGCCTGCGCGCCGCCGCCTGAGCCCCCGCGGCAACGGCTTGACGCAACCGTCACAAGAGGCGGCTAGATCGGGGGCATGAGCGCCCTCACCCGTCGCGCCTTCACGGCGTCCGCCCCCCTGGCCCTGGCCGCCCTGGCGCACCCTGGGCTCGCCCAGCCCGTCGCAACCCGCCCCCTGGTCATCGCCCATCGCGGCGCCAGCGGCGAGCGGCCTGAGCACACCCTTGCGGCCTATCAGCGGGCGATCGATCAGGGGGCCGACTATGTCGAGCCCGACCTGGTGATGACCCGGGACGGGGTGCTGGTGGCCCGGCACGAGAACGAGATCTCCGGAACCACCGACGTGGCTGATCGTCCGGACTTCGCCGACCGGCGCACGGAGCAGCTCATCGATGGGGTCAAGGTGGAGGGCTGGTTTACCGAGGACTTCACCCTGGCCGAGCTGAAGACCCTGAAGGCCCGCGAGCGCCTGCCGGACCTGCGGCCAGGCAGCGCGGCCTTCGACGGCCAGGCGGCCATCCCGACCTTCCAGGAAGTGGTCGACCTGACCAAGGCAGAGAGCCGGCGGACCGGCCGGACCATCGGGACCTATCCCGAGATGAAGCACCCCACCTATTTCGAGGCCCGCGGCCTGCCCATGGGCGCGAGCCTGGCCGCCGCCCTGCGCGACAACGGCCTCGACCGCCGGGATGCGCCGGTCTTCGTCCAGTGTTTCGAGCCCAAGCCCCTGCGCGCCTTCCGCGCCCGCAGCCAGGCGCCCACGGTGATGCTGGTGGGCGCCGGGGCCCTGTCAGACGGGATGCTGGCCGAGGTCGCTGAATTCGCCGACGGCCTGGGGCCGGAGTTGAAGATGGTGCTGGACGCGAACACGCCGGGCCTGCCCGCCACCGGCCTGATCGCCAAAGCCCAGGCCGCGGGTATGAAGGTCCATCCCTGGACCGTACGCTCGGAGAACAGCTTCCTGCCCCCCGCGCTTCGCCAAGGGGAAAACCCGGCCGGGCATGGAAACTCAGCCGAGTTGCTCCGCGCCCTCTATCGGGCCGGCGTTGATGGCGTCTTTACCGATTTCCCGGAACTGGCCGTGACAGTGCGGCAGGAAATATTCAACACCTGATCCGGTCAGGCCGCCTGGCCGAACTGCAGGGCGACGAGCCGGGCATAGAGCCCGCCCTGGGCCGAGAGCGCCGCGTGAGTCCCCTGCTCGACCACCTGGCCCTGGTCCATGACCACGATCCGATCGGCCTTGAGCACCGTGGCCAGCCGGTGGGCGATCACCAGCGTGGTGCGGCCCGTCATGGCCTCATCCAGGGCCGCCTGGACCAACCGCTCGTTCTCGGCGTCAAGGGCGCTGGTGGCCTCGTCCAGCAGCAGGATGGGCGCCTGGCGGATCAGAGCCCGGGCGATGGCCAACCGCTGACGCTGGCCGCCAGATAGGGAGCGGGCCCGGTCCCCCAGCAGGGTCTGGAAGCCCTCGGGCAGGGCCTCGATGAAGCCGCGGGCCTGGGCGGCCTGGGCGGCGGCCAGGATATCCTCCGGCAGGGCGGCCGGGCGGCCGAAGGCGATGTTGTCGGCCGCCGAGCCTGAGAACAGCGGCGAGTCCTGGGCCACCAGGGCCATGCGCTCGCGCACCTCCCGCGGGTCAGCCAGGCGCAGGTCGGTTTCATCCAGGCGGATCACGCCCTGGTCCGGATCATAAAAGCGCAACAGCAGGCGGAAGACGGTGCTCTTGCCTGCCCCCGACGGTCCCACCAGGGCCACCCGCTCGCCCGGCGCGACGTTCAGGGTGAAGTGGCGCAGGGCCGGCATGTCCGGGCGGCCGGGATAGGCGAAGGTCACGTCCTCGAAGGCGACCGCGCCGCGCGACGGCAAGGGCAGGATGGCCGGACTGACCGGCGCTGCGATCCCCGGCCGGGCGTCGAGCAGCTCGGCGATCCGGTCCATGGCGCCGGCGGCCTTCTGGACGTCCCCCCAGGTCTCTCCCAGGGCGCCGACCGCGCCGGCGGCCATCACCGCCAGGAAGGCGAACTGGAACAGCGCCCCCCAGCTCATCTCGCCCCGCAGGCCCGCATGCACCCCAAGCCAGAAGATGGCCACCACCCCGCCAAACACCAGGGCGATCACCAGGGCGGTCATCACGGCCCGCGCCGTCATGCGGCGCAGGGAGGTCTCGAAGGCCCGTTCCACCGCCCCGTCGAAGGACCGCGCGGCGGCGGCTTCGCCACCGAAGGCCTGGACGGTCTCCAGGGCGTCGAGGGTCTCGCCGGCCTGGCCGACGGCCTGGGCGAACTGGTCCTGGGTCGAGACGGTCAGCTGGCGCACCCGGCGGCCGAACAGGAACAGGGGCGCAATCACGAAGGGGAAAATCATCAGGACCAGGGCGGTCAGGCCAGGACTGACCCACACCAGCAAGACCAGAGCGCCGATCAGGGTCAGCAGGTTTCGCAGGGCCACCGAGACCGAGGTCGCCATCAGGCTCTCGACGATCTGGATGTCGGTGGTCAGCCGCGACAGAACCTCGCCCGTGCGCGTGCGCAGGAAGAAGCCGGGGTCCAGCGTCAGAATGTGCGCGTGGACCGCCTCGCGCAGATCAGCCACCACCCGCTCGCCGAGCTTGGTGACGAAGAAGTAGCGAAGGGCTGAGGACAGCGCCAAGGCCAAGGCGACCGCCCCGATCAGGGCGAACCACAGATTGACCCGCTCCGGCGAAATGTCCGGCGTCGTCAGGGCGTCCACCAGCAGGCGCACCGCGCCCGACAGGCCAAGGGTCGCAGCCGTGGCGCCGATCAGGAAAACCAGCGCGCCGACGGCCTCGCCTTTGCGGCGTCGTGCGAAGGGAACCAGACGCCGCAGGGCGCCGACATTGCGGCTGCGGGGCCGACGTTCGGCCGCCTCGCCCAGGCTCTGGACCAGTTCGGCGCCGGCGCCGGGACGCCCGTCAGCCCCAGTGGCGGCAGGGACGGCGGTGTCGGCTGACTGGCTCATGAAATCCGTGCGCCCTTGCTTCAGGGCCGCCGTTTCTGTATACGCGCGGCTCGTTTGCGCACCGGACCCGTCGGGTTCGGCGTCGCATCACCCGCTGCTCTTACGTCGGTTGTCCTCGCGATGAAACAAGACACGCACCCCGATTATCACTTCATCACCGTGGTGATGACGGATGGTACGACCTATCAGACCCGGTCGACCTACGGGAAAGAGGGCGCGACCCTGAACCTGGATATCGACCCGAAGACGCACCCGGCGTGGACGGGCGGCGCCCACACCCTGCTGGACCGCGCCGGCCGGGTTTCGCGCTTCAACGCCAAGTTCGGCGGCTTCACCCGCAAGTAGGCGTCTGGCCCGCCGCACGGCGGGTCTTGACCTTGCTCCACACAAAGAAGACGCCGCGAGCCCCTCGGCCCGCGGCGTCTTCTTTGTGTCTGGAATTCCGCCGGCCTTCGGGCCGGCGACGACCTCAGCCGGCGCCGAAAGCGTCGCGCAGCCGATCGAACTGGGACAGAACGGGATTGGGCGTGGAGTCCTCGGCGGCCTCCACATACATCCGCCGGTCCAGATGGCGCACCCGCTCGAACAGACGCTCGGACCGCTCCATGAGCTCCAGAAGACCGGACGGAAGCACCTCTAGCGCCTCCGCCGGATGACGGGACGTCTCGGCCGCCAGGCGATAGCGCTCCTCGCAGGCGGCTTCGGGCGCCATGTCACCCTCGCGCACCGCCCGCTGCACCAGCAGCCAGGAGGCCACCTGCATCAGCCGGGTGGTCAGGCGCATGCTCTCGGCCGCGTAGGCCAGGGCGGCGCCGCGATCCAGGCGTTTGGACTCCTGGCGACCGCCGCCGTCGAGATAGGCCGCGGTCTCCTCGACCAGGTCCATGCCTTCCTGGAACGTCCGCTCAAACAGCTCGGAGCGGGCGAAGTCGGCGATCACGTCGCCACGCCAGGGTTTCGCCAATGCGGTGAGTTCGCTCATCGATTTTCCAAGCCCCTGCCAGACACTGTACGAACCGATCGTCCGATAGCGTCCGACTTGCAACCCCCATGCCATATCGGGCGGCGCGACGCGACGTCACTCCCCACTATGGGTGATCGCCCTAGCTGCGGACTAGCGCGTCGGCCGCCGCACGACTGGCCCGCTTCTTGTCGATGAAGCCCCGGGAGCGGGCGATTTCGGCCTCCAGCACCTCAACCCGCGCCTCCAGTTCCTCCACGCCATAGAGCTCGAGGTCCTCACGCGTCACCTCGATCAGGCGCTGGCCGCGCCCCAGTCGGACTTCCGCCGGTTCTTCCATGCTCTGCCCTCTCTTTGCCCAGGCCCCCGGAGCGGTTTATCCAACCCCCTGCGCCGCTCGGGCGCAAGCACGTGGAGGCGACGACGATGGCGCAAGCGACTGTTCCCGACCAGATGACGGCCATCGCCATCAAGGATGACAAGGGTCCCGCCAGCGCCCTGCATCCAGTGACTCTGCCAACCCCAACCCCAGGCCCCGGTCAGATCCTGATCCGGGTGGAGGCCGCCGGCGTCAATCGCCCCGATATCGCCCAGCGGGCCGGCTTCTATCCGCCACCCCCTGGCGCGCCGCAGACCATGGGCCTGGAAGTGGCCGGCGAGGTCATCGTCGGCGCCGGGCGCTGGCAGGCCGGCGACAGGGTCTGCGCCCTGCTGGGCGGGGGAGGCTACGCCCAGTACGCCGTGTGCGACGCCCGCCACGCCCTGCCTCTCCCTGCCGGCCTGAGCGCGCTGGAGGCGGCGGGTCTACCGGAGACCGTGTTCACCGTCTTCGCCAATGTGTTCGAGCATGGGGCGCTGAAGGCCGGAGAGACCCTGATGGTGCACGGCGCCACGTCCGGGATCGGGACAACGGCGATACAGATGGCCAAGGCCGCCGGCGCCCGGGTCATCGCCACGGCCCGGGGCGCCGACAAGGCTCGCCAGGCCCTGGACCTGGGCGCCGACATCGCCATCGACACCACCGCCCAGGACTTTGCCGAGGTCGCCCTGGCCGATGGCGGATGTGATGTGGTGCTGGACATGGTCGGCGGCGACTACTTCGCCAAGGATCTGGCCGCCCTGAAGACCGGCGGCCGCATCGTCTTCATCGCCGCCCAGGCCGGCGGCAAGGTGGACCTGAACATCGGCGCCTTGATGATGAAGCGGGCTGTCGTCACCGGTTCGACCCTGCGGCCCCGCTCCGCCGATGAGAAGGCGCGGCTCGCCGCCGCGGTCGAGGCGACCGTCTGGCCATGGATCGCGGCAGGCCAGTTGCGCCCGCAGATCGACAGCGTCTTCCCCCTCGAACAGGCGGCTGACGCCCATGCCGCCCTGGAGGCCGGCGGTCATCTGGGCAAGATCATGCTCAAGCCCTGATCGGCCCCTCGTCGCCTGGCCTGTACCCTGCCCAAGAATGTGGAGCGCCTCGGGCCGGCGGCTGAGGATTGCCCCGCGCGGGACATCAAGCGCGGCGCCGCTCCAGGTCGATTGCGCCATCACCCTCAACCCGTTGTGGGCTAAGGGTTAGTTTGTGTCAGACTTGTAAGATCATAAGCGTTGACGCTGCGATAGGCCTCGCCCACGCTTGCGCCGTGAATGATCCTGGGGCGGTGACGCCGGGTCCCAAGACCGGACGCGACACAAGAATGATCGAACCCGACGGAGGTTCGGCAGGGAGGACTGTGCATTGATCCGCAATTTTCTTGCGGGCGGGAGTGGAAGGCTGCGCCTGACGCAGCGCCGGCCCGCGGCATCTGATTTTCAAAACCCGGCGTCCGGGCGTGGCCGACAGGCATCGCGCCGTATTTGCATTGGCCGGAGACTTTGATGACGGCGATTCCCTCAGAGATTCCCCCTCTGAAGCTGCATACCAAGCTGTTCTACGCCCTGGGCGCCGTGGCCAATGCGGTCAAGGGCCGGGGCCTCGCCACCTTCCTGATGATTTTCTACAATCAGGTGGTGGGGCTGCCTCCGGCGACGGTGTCGGGGGTGCTGATGGTGGCCCTGATCTTCGACGCCTTCGTCGACCCCCTGGTGGGACAGGTGTCGGATAATTTCAGATCGAAATTTGGACGACGCCATCCGTTCATGTACGCCGCCGCCCTGCCGGTCTCGGTGGCCTATTTCCTGCTGTGGAATCCGCCCGGGGGCTGGAGCGACGAGGCCATCGTCATCTGGCTGGTGGCCTGCCTGCTCACCGTGCGCCTGTTCGACACCTTTTTTGAGCTGCCCTCCTCGGCGCTCGCCCCTGAGCTGACCCGGGACTATAACGAGCGCACCAGCCTGATCTCCATGCGCGCCTTCTTCACCGTGGTGGGGGGCCTGGGCATGACGGTGGCGGCCTATCAGTACTTCCTGGCCGAGAACCCCGATGGGACCGGCGGCATCCTGGCCCGGGACGGCTATTTCGCCTTCTCAGCCGTGTCAGCGATCCTCATCTTCGTGGTGATCCTGGTCTCGACCGCCGGCACCCACAGCCGGATCCCCTTTCTGAGCCAGCCGCCAACGCGGAAGATCACGCTCAAGGCCATGGCTCGTGAGGTGGCGCACACCCTGAACAACCGAGCCTTCGTCATCGCCACCCTGACCGGCATGTTCATCGCCGTGGCGGCGGGGTCGAAAAACGGCCTGGAGATCTATTTCGCCCTCTATTTCTGGGAACTGACCCAAAGCCAGCTGGCGATCCTGACCGCCGTCAGTGTGGCCGGCAGTCTGGGCGGGGTGCTGGTCGCCCCGCATATCGCCCGGCTGCTGGGCAAGAAGCGCGGGGCGATCCTGATGTTCGCCAGCGCGCTCGCGGTCGGCATCACGCCCATCACCCTGCGGCTGATCGGGCTGATGCCCCCCAATGGCACCGACCTGTTGTTCTGGATTCTGCTGACCGAGACCTTCTTCAATTCCGGCATGGCGGTGGCCACTGGCGTGATGCTGGTCTCGATGGTCGCCGACGTGGTCGAGGACGCCGAGGTCAAGACCGGCCGGCGCTCCGAGGGCCTGCTGATGTCGGCCGACAACCTGTTCAAGAAGATCGTGTCCGGCGTCGGCATCTTCATCGCCGGCGCGGTGCTCAGCCTGGTCAGCTTCCCGGAAAGCGCGCGCCGCGGGGGCGTGGACCCGGAGATCCTGCAGAACATGGGCCTGATCTACCTGCCCCTGGTCACCCTGCTCTACGGCATGGGGATCGTCTGCCTGTCCATGTTCAACATCGACAAGGCCAAGCACGAAGACAACCTCCGGATCCTGGACGAGGCCGGCGCCAAGGCGACCGCCGCGGCCCATGAGGCCCGAGACGCCAGCACCGACATCCTGCCCGGAGGCGCGACGCCGCCCCTGGGTTCAAAGGCCTGATAGGAATTCACCGTGACCGACCTGACCGACCAGGCCACCCCGGCCGCGACCGCTGACCGCCGCCTGAGCCTCACCACGCGAATCCTCTATGGCGCCGGCGGGGCCGCCAGCGCCATCAAGCAGCGCGGGCTCTCGACCTTCCTGCTGCTGTTCTACAATCAGGTAATCGGCCTGCCGCCGCAGATGGTCTCCACAGCCATCATGTTCGCCCTGATCTTCGACGCCTTCGTTGACCCCCTGGTGGGCCAGGTGTCGGACAATTTCCGGTCCAAGTGGGGCCGGCGGCACCCGTTCATGTACCTGTCGGCCCTGCCGGTGGCGATCGCCTTCTTCCTGATCTGGAACCCGCCGGTCGGCTGGGAGCACGCGCAGATCTTCGGCTACATGCTGACCTGCCTGCTGGTGATCCGCCTGTTCGACACCTTCTTCGAGCTGCCGTCCTCCGCGCTCGCCCCTGAACTGGCCAAGAGCTATGACGACCGGACCAGCCTGATCGCCCTGCGGGGCTTCTTCGGAGTGGCCGGGGGCCTGGGCATGACCCTGCTGGCCTATCAGGTCTTCCTGCGGGAGGGGCCCAATGGCACCGGCGGCGTTCTGGCCCGTGAGGGCTATTTCAGCTACGCGCTCTGCGCCGCGGTGCTGATCTTCATCATCATCCTGGCCTCCACCGCCGGGACCCACAAACACATCCCCGAGCTGCGCAAGCCGCCGACCCGCAAGATCACCTTCGTCGGCATGGCCCGCGAGGTCGCCCACACCCTGAACAACCGCTCCTTCGTGGTGCTGACCATCTCGGGCATGTTCATGTCCATGTCGCTGGGGGTGAAGGGCGGGCTCGAGCTCTACTTCTTCCTCTACTTCTGGGAGCTGACCCAGACCCAGCTGTCCCTGCTGACCGTGGCCGGGGTGATCGCCAGCGTCATGGGCGTGTCTCTCGCCCCCAAGGTGGCGGCCAAGATGGGCAAGCGGAACGGCGCCATCACCATGTTCGCAGGCGCCGTGGTGGCCCTGCTTGGCCCCATCGCCCTGCGGCTGCTCGGCTGGATGCCGGCCAACGGCACCGACCTGCTGTTCTGGATCCTGTTCGTCGATGTCATCGCCAATGGCGCCATGGCCATGATGACCGGGGTCATGCTGGCCTCGATGATCGCCGACGTGGTCGAGGACTCCGAGGTCAAGACCGGCCGGCGCTCCGAGGGGCTGCTGTTCTCCTTCGACAACCTGTTCAAGAAGGTGGTCTCCGGGGTCGGCGTCTTCGTGTCGGGCGCGGTCCTGGCCTTCGTCGCCTTCCCGCAGAACGCCGTCCGCGGCGGGGTGGACGACGAGGTGCTGCGCAACATGGCGCTGATCTATCTGCCGACCCTGCTGTTCTTCTACGCCATCGCCATCGGCTGCCTGTTCATGTTCAAGATCGACAAGGCGACCCACGAGGAGAACCTGCGCAAGCTGGAGGAGACCGCTCTGCGCGCCCAGGCCGCCGGCGGCACGACCCCGGCCGGCCCCAACGCCCCGCCGGTCACCGGCGCCTGATCTGGGCCGACAGGCTGGTCGTCTAGGCCACAAAATCCGGGTCCGCGGCCTTGCCCGCGGACCCGGCACGGACCTAGATGCAGCCTGGCCTCGAGGCCGCAGTTCCCCCGCGGCCCGCTCCCGGTCGCGCCCGGCCGCAAGGATGCTCCGTGACCGAAAGCGCCGTCCGCCCCACGCCCAAGAAGCTCAGCCTGCCCACCAAGCTGTTCTACGGCTTCGGCACCGTCGCCTTCGGGGTGAAGGACCAGGGCTTCTCCTACCTGCTGCTGATCTTCTACAATCAGGTCATCGGCATGCCGGCCCACATGGTGGGTCTGGTGATCATGATCGCCATGATCTTCGACGCCATTTCCGACCCGCTGATCGGCCAGGTCTCGGACAATTGGCGTTCCCGCTGGGGCCGCCGACACCCGTTCATGTACGCCTCGGCCATTCCGGTGGCGATCACCTATGGCCTGCTGTGGAACCCGCCCGAGCTCTCCCAGACGGGCCTGTTTGTCTATCTGCTGGTGGTGGCGGTGATGATCCGCACCTTCATCACCCTCTATGAGATCCCCTCCACCGCGCTGGCCGCCGAGCTGACCTCGGACTATGACGAGCGGACCAAGGTGCTCAGCTACCGCTATTTCTTCGCCTGGTGGGGCGGGCTGACCATGACCCTGCTGGCCTTCCAGGTCTTCCTGCGGCCCAGCGCCGAGCATCCGGTGGGCCAGCTGAATCCCGATGGCTATGTGGCCTATGGGACCACCGCAGCCGCAGTCATGCTGCTGGCCATCCTGGTCTCAGCCATCGGCACCCACCGGCATATCCCTGAACTGGTCACCCCGCCCAAGCGCAAGCTGACCGTGGTCCAGGTGATCAAGGAGATGGCGGGCACCCTGTCCAACCGCTCCTTCCTGGTCCTGATCATGGCGGGCCTGTTCAACGCCATGGCGGGCGGCCTCGTCCTGTCGCTGAACCTCTATTTCAACACCTATTTCTGGGAGCTGTCGGCGGTCGAAATCTCGCTGTTTGCCGTGGCCAACTTCATCTCCGCAGCGATCGCCTTCGGCCTGGCCGCGCCGCTCTCGCTGCGCATGGGCAAGAAGAACGCCGCCCAGCTGGCCAAGGTGCTGTCCTTCTTCGTGGGCTCGGCGCCGATCACCCTGCGGCTGCTGGGGGTCTTTCCCGAGAACGACAACCCGGTGATCATTCCGATCCTGTTCGTCCAGACCATGCTGTCCACCGGGCTTTCGATCACCGCCTCGATCCTGATCTCCTCGATGATCGCCGATGTGGTGGAGGACTCCGAGCTGAAGACCGGCCGGCGCTCGGAAGGGCTGTTCTTCGCCGCCGCCAGCTTCGTCAACAAGTCGGTCTCCGGCATCGGCATCTTCGCCTCCAGCATGATCCTGCTGGCCATCGCCTTCCCGCAGAACGCCCGCCCCGGCGAGGTGCCCGAGGAGGTGATCCGCAATCTTGGGATGCTCTATGTGCCCCTGCTGGGCGCCCTGCTGGCCGCCGCGGTCGGCTTCGTCGCCTTCTACAGCATCACCCGCGACAAGCATGAGGCCTCGGTCCGCAAGCTGGCGGCCGAGGCTGGCGCCGACGGGATCGAGACACCCGGCCCGCAGTAACGGGCCAAATCTCAGCTGCGGAAGATGCCCATCAGCATGGGCCGCACGAAGACCGCCGGCGCCGCCTTCTGGCGGACGCCCGGCACCCAGAAGGCCAGCTCGGCGCCGGCGTTCAGGGTGGCGTTGAGCATCTGGGCGGCGATGAAGGGATCCACCGGGCGGATGGAGCCCTCGGCGATGCCGTCGGAGATCATCGAGGCGAAACGGTCGGAGATCCGGTTGGAGTGCTGCACCATCTCCTCGCGGATGGCCTCGGGCAGGGCCGACAGGGCCGAGGAGCGCAGCAGGGGGCCGTAATCCGACAGCTGGTATTCGGCCAGGGCCGCCCCAGCGCTGGCCAGCTTCGTCCACTGGTCGCCGTCCTTGGACATGACCAGACGCTGGACCCGCCGCATGACCTCGTAGCTGCGCTCGAAACAGGCCACGACCAGGTCATCCTTGGCGTCGATGTGGTGATAAAACGATCCCTTGGTGACATTGAGCTCGGCCGAGATCCGGTCCACCGAGGCGCCGCGATAGCCGTGGGTGTTGATCAGCCGCGTCGCCGCCCGCAGGAAGGCGTCCCGGCTCATTTCAGGTCCCTCGCCGGGCGCCAGTTCGGCCATGGGCGGCAGGCGGGGCTCCCAGCTCGCCCCCTCCACCGCCAGGCCATTGAGCAGGATGTCGACCATCCGCAGCTGGATCCGGGGGTAGTCCTCCGGATCGTACTTGGGCAGCCAGAAGGCCGCCCAGGAGATCTGTTCCAGCAGCATGTGGGTCCGGGCCGTCCGCCGGCCCCTCGTCAGGGAGGCCAGCTCCGGAGCCTCGAAGATCTGCCGCATCCGGCGGAAGGCCTTCATATAGGCGGCGAACACCTCGCTCCTGCGGGGCTGGCTCAGCGCGCGGATGTCCGAGAGCGCCGGAAGGGGCGGCGCCAGGCCCTGCGCCGTCAGCCGCAGGCGCTCCAGATGCAGTTCGAAGATCCGCTCCAGTCGCACAGCCGGCGCGTCGCCGGCTTCGGCGCTGGCGGCCAGATGGATCAGCCAGTCGACCCCGCGCATCAGGCAGGCTGCGGCCAGGTCGTCCTTGCGCTTGAAATAGTAGGTCACGCTGGTGGTGGACAGGCCCACCGCGCCCGCCGCCAGGCTCAGGGTCAGGCCCTTCACCCCCTTCTGGTTCAGGATCAGGGTCGCGGCGTCGAGAATGTCCTCGCGCTTGCGCTCGTATCGATCCGTCGCCCGGGCGGCGTTGCGTTCAGCCATGGAAATGGCGGCTCCATATCCCGCGCCTGCGCCGGGAGACGCAGGGGAAGGGGTCGTTCCATCTATCGAAACCCGGCGGCCGGCGCAAAGCGCCCGCACGCCGGATCGCGAGGTCATTCGTCTCAGCCGATGGCGCCGACCGTGGCCAGGGCCACGCCGCCGTCGACGGCGATGGTTTCGCCCACCACATAGTTGCCGGCCCGGCTGGCCAGGTAGATGGCCGCGCCGGCCATATCCTCGTCGCGGCCGATGCGGCGGGCGGGAATGGCCTTGGCCACAGCGTCCCCATGGTCGCGGGCGGTGCGGTTCATCTCAGAGGCGAAGGCGCCGGGCGCAATGGCGCTGACGACGATGTTGTCGGCGATCAGCCGGGCGGCCAGCCGGCGGGTCAGATAGATCAGCCCCGACTTGGACGCGTGATAGGAATAGGTGTCCTGAGGGTTCAGGCGGATGCCGTCGATCGAGGCGATGTTGATCACCTTGGCTGGCTGATCGTGGGTCCCGGCCTTCTTCAGGGCCACGTGCAGGGCCTGGGTCAGGAAGAAGGGGGACTTGAGGTTCAGGTCCATCACCTTGTCCCAGCCGTGCTCGGGGAACTCCTCGAAGGGCGCGCCCCAGGCGGCGCCGGCGTTGTTCACCAGGATGTCGAGCTTGTCTTCCCGCTCCTCAAGCGCCTTGGCGAGCGCCTGGCAGCCAGCCACAGACGAGACGTCCTGCGGCAGGGAGATGCAGGTCCCGCCCCCTTGCGACAGCTCCTCGGCGGCCGCATCGCAGGCGTCGGCCTTGCGCGACGAAATATAGACCTTGGCCCCCTGGGCCAGGAAGCCGGCGGCGATCATCTTGCCGATGCCGCGCGAGCCGCCGGTGACGAGGGCGGTACGCCCCTGGAGGGTGAAGAGATCGAGCGCCATGATGCGCCTCCTGTGCCTTGCGTTTCCCTTGCGCCACCGCCCCTGGACGGGACGAGGGACGCGGTGATCGGCGGCGAGCCCGATTGACTCGCCCCCTTCCGGTCAGGCCTATAACACGCGTTTGAATCAGCCAGGTCGCCCGTCCGAGAAGCGGCCCCATGGAAATGTCTTGAGGACGCGCATGAGCCAGATCAATCCGGTCACCGACCTGACCCTCGACGGCGACGTCGCCGTCATCACCCTGAACTCGCCGCCGGTGAACGCCCTGTCGGCGGCCGTCCGCCAGGGTCTGTTCGACGCCTTCACCCAGGCCAATGCCGAGGCCGCCGCCAAGTCGATCGTGCTGATCTGCGATGGCCGCACCTTCATCGCCGGCGCCGACATCACCGAATTCGGCGGCGCCATGGCCGGCGCCTCCCTGCCGCAGGTGCAGGAGGCCATCGAAGGCTCCTCCAAGCCGGTCGTCGCCGCCATCCATGGCACGGCGCTGGGCGGCGGTCTGGAAGTGGCGCTTTGCGCCCATTACCGCGTGGCCGTGCCCTCGGCCCGCCTGGGTCTGCCCGAGGTCAATCTCGGCCTGCTGCCTGGCGCTGGCGGCACCCAGCGCCTGCCCCGGGTGGTCGGCGTCGAGACCGCTCTGGCCATGATGACCTCTGGCCGCCATGTGCCGGCCAAGGAAGCCAAGGCGCTCGGCCTGGTGGACGAGCTGGTCGAGGAAGGCCAGCTTCGCGAGGCCGCCCTGGCCTTCGCCCGCAAGGTGGTCGCCGAGGGCCGCCCCCTCGCCAAGATCCGCGACCAGAACGAGAAGCTTGAGGCCGCCAAGGGCAAGCCCGAGATCTTCGCCGCCTTCCGCAAGGCCAATGCGCGCAAGTTCCGCGGCTTCCTGGCCCCGGAATACAATATCCGCTGCATCGAGGCCGCGGTGAACCTGCCCTTCGAGGAGGGGCTGGAGGTCGAGCGCAAGCTGTTCCTGGAACTGATGAGCGGCTCGCAGTCGGCGGCCCAGCGCTACGCCTTCTTCGCCGAGCGCCAGGCCCAGAAGATCCCCGACGTGGCCGACGACACCCCGGTCATCCCGGTGAACAAGGTGGGCATCATCGGCGCCGGCACCATGGGCGGCGGCATCGCCATGAACTTCGCCAATGTCGGCATCCCGGTGGTGCTGATCGAGGTCAAGCAGGACGCCCTCGATCGCGGCCTGGCCACCATCCGCAAGAACTATGAGCGCACCGCCTCCCGCGGCGGCATCACGCCTGAGCAGGTCGAGGAGCGCTGCGCCCTGATCACCGGCTCGCTCCAGATGGAATCGCTGTCCGACGTCGACCTCGTCATCGAGGCGGTGTTCGAGCGCATGGACATCAAGAAGGACATCTTCACCAAGCTGGACGCCATCTGCAAACCCGGCGCGATCCTGGCCACCAACACCTCGGGCCTGGACATCGACGAGATCGCCGCGGTCACCAAGCGTCCGGAAAGCGTCATCGGCCTGCACTTCTTCTCGCCGGCCAATGTCATGAAGCTGCTGGAGATTGTCCGCGCCGACCACACCAGCAAGGAGGTCATCGCCACCTCCATGAAGCTGGCCAAGAAGATCGGCAAGGTCGCCGTCCTGGTGGGCGTCTGCCCGGGCTTTGTGGGCAACCGCATCCTCGGCCAGCGTCAGCGCGAGGCGCAGAAGCTGGTCATGGAAGGCGCCATGCCCTGGGATATCGACCGGGTCCTCTACGACTTCGGCTTCCCCATGGGCCCCTTCGCCATGAGCGACTTGGCGGGCCTCGACATCGGCTGGGTCAAGGAACGCTCCAAGGGCGAAAGCATCCGCGACGTGCTGTGCGAGATGGACCGCCGCGGCCAGAAGACCGGCGCGGGCTACTACGACTATGACGAAGCCCGCAACGCCAAGCCCTCGCCTGTGACCGAGCAGGTCATCAAGGACTTCATCGTCAAGACCGGCGCCAATCCCCGGGACGTTTCCGACGAGGAGATCCTGGAACGCTGCATCTATCCGATGATCAATGAGGGCGCGAAGATCCTCGAAGAGGGCAAGGCCATCCGACCCTCAGACATCGATGTGGTCTGGCAGAACGGCTATGGCTGGCCGGTCTATCGCGGTGGACCCATGTGGTATGGCGACCATGTCGGCCTGCCCAAGGTGCTGGCCAAGATGCAGGAATTCCACGCCAAGATGGGCGACCAGTTCAAGCCCTCGCCCCTGCTGGAAAAGCTCGTCGCCGAAGGCAAGTCCTTCAAGGACCTCTAAGCCCCTCCCCGAACACCTAAGAGAAGCAGGATCATTTCCATGCGTGAAGCAGTCATCGTCTCCGCCGCGCGGACCCCCATCGGCAAGGCCTATCGCGGCGCCTTCAACAACACCACCGCCCCCACCCTGGGCGGCCACGCCATCGCCGCGGCCGTCGCCCGGGCCAAGATCGACCCGGCCGAGATCGACGACGTGGTCATGGGCGCCGCCCTCCAACAGGGCACGACCTCGCAGAACATCGGCCGCAACGCCGCCCTGCGGGCCGGCCTGCCCAACACCGTCTCGGGCATGTCCATGGACCGCCAGTGCTCGTCGGGCCTGATGGCGGTGGCGACGGCCGCCAAGTACATCACCCAAGACGGCGCGCCGATGGCCATCGGGGCTGGCCTAGAATCCATCTCGCTCGTGCAGAACGACAAGATGAACCTGTTCCGCGCCCGGGACGAATGGCTGGCCGAGCATGTGCCGGAACTGCAGACCTCGATGATCGAGACCGCCGAGATCGTCGCCGACCGCTACAAGATCAGCCGCGAGGCCCAGGACGAATACGCCCTGCAGTCCCAGCAGCGCACCGCCCAGGCCCAGGCCGAAGGCCGGTTCGCCATGGAAATCGTGCCGATGACCACCACCATGATGGTCTTCGACAAGGCCACCGGCCAGGCCTCGGAAAAGGAAGTCACCATCGCCCAGGACGAGGGCAACCGTCCCCAGACGACGCTGGCTGACCTGCAGAAGCTGCAGCCGGTCTTCAAGGGCGGCCGCTATGTCCAGGAAGGCAAGTTCGTCACCGCCGGCAACGCCAGCCAGCTGTCAGACGGCGCGGCTGCCCTGGTGCTGATGGAAGCCAAGGAAGCCGAGAAGCGTGGCCTGGAGCCCCTGGGCGCCTATCGCGGCATGGCTGTGGCCGGCTGCGGTCCGGAAGAAATGGGCATCGGCCCGGTCTTCGCCATTCCCAAGCTGCTGGCCCGCAACGGCCTGAAGGTCGAGGATATCGACATCTGGGAGCTGAACGAAGCCTTCGCCTCGCAGCTGCTCTATTGCCGTGACACGCTCGGCATCGACAACGACAAGCTCAACGTCTCGGGCGGCGCCATCTCCATCGGCCACCCCTACGGCATGACCGGCGCCCGCTGCACGGCCCACATCATGTACGAAGGCAAGCGTCGCGGCGCGAAATACGGCGTCGTCACCATGTGCGTCGGCGGCGGCATGGGCGCGGCGGGCCTGTTCGAGATCTTCTAAGTCTCGACCCTTCACAACACGCCGATCAGGGGCTGCTCCATCCGGGGCGGCCCCTTTTTCGTGTCCGCAGAGCCGTCGTTCCTTTGATGCAGATATTTTTCTGCGAATTATTTGCAACTAACCCTTCCGCGGCGCCATTGATACGCTATATGCAAATCGTCGCCACGAAAGGCTGAGACGATGAAGAAGACCGCCGCCAAGACCCTGACCTACAGCGTCATGCACCTGATCGTGGCCTTCACCGTGGCCTACGTACTGACCCGAGATTGGCGGGCGGCCCTGGCGATCGGCATGGTGGAGCCCATATTCCAGACCATCGCCTTCGCCCTGCATGAGCGCGCCTGGTCAAAGGCTGAGGCCCGCGCCGCCGCCGCGAATGGCGGAACCCTAGCCGTGGCCAGCCGTTCGATAGCAAGCTGAGCCGTAAGACACCAAAGGAGCTGATTTCATGGCCGAGAAGATCAAGACCGGACTGGACGCCGAGGACCGCAAGGCCGTCGCCCAGGCCCTTTCGCGGATGCTGGCCGACACCTATGCGGTCTATCTCAAGACCCACGGCTTCCATTGGAACGTCCGCGGTCCGAACTTCTCGTCCCTGCACGCGCTCTTCATGGAGCAGTACACCGAGATGTGGCAGGCCATCGACACCGTGGCTGAGCGCATCCGTGCGCTCGGCGAACTGGCGCCGCAGGGCTATGGCGCGTTTGGCAATCTCAGCTCGATCAAGGACGGCGACCCCGAGGGCGACTCCCAATCGATGCTCCAGGCCCTGACCAGCGACCATGAAACGGTGATCGCCACGTGCCGCGAGGCCCTGACCCTGGCCCAGAAGGCGGACGACGAGGCCAGCGCCGGCATCATCACCGACCGCCTGGAAGCCCACGAGAAGCACGCCTGGATGCTGCGCGCGACGCTCGGCGGCAAGTAGGCCTCAAGGCTGGAGCTTGAGGCGCGCGGCGATCTCATCGACGCGGGCTGCCCAGCAGCAGTCATGACGCTCCGGCCAGGTCTCCACCTGGCCCTGCGGCCCGGCCAAGCGCCGGGCCGTTTGCTTTACGACCGCCGGACGAACCATCGGATCAAAGGCGCCGGACAGATGGACTTGCGGCGCCGGAATGGGCTGCAAGTCGGCAGGGTCGAGGCCCTCCAAGGGGCTCAGGCCCCGGCTGGCCGTCCAGGCCTCGACATCCAGCGGCGCGGCGAGGGTCACGAGACCAGCGAGATCGTCCCGCCGGGCGCCGACCAGGGCGGCCATCACCCCGCCCCCCGACCAGCCCACCAGCACCAACTTCTCCGCCCCGGCCCGGGCCATCAGCGCGCTGACCGCAGCGTCAGTCATGGCCACGGCCTCTTCCGAGAACCGGTGGGTGGTCCAATGGGCGGCCTCGCAGGCGGCGTCCTTCACATACTGGCAGGGACGTCCCAGCCAGGCCGCGGGACCTGGCCAGACCTTGGCGAGCTCCAGCCCCACGGCCCTTGTGGGCGTAGGATCGGCGCTCGCCCGACCATGACGGTCATGGGCCCGGCCATCGCCCTCGATCACAATGGTCAAGGTGGAGGCTGGCTCGTCCACAGACGGCATGGCGGCGGCGAGGGTTCGCCCCGCCGCCGCCACTTCGAACCGCATCCATCCATCACCCAGGGGGTCGGCGTGTCGGGCGGCGACGGGGGATGCGATCAGCAGCGGCGCCAGGAACAGGGGTGTCAGGCGCCGCCACATGGGAGATCAGAAGGCCCGGCGCAGGGTCACGCCGAAGGTCGACTGGGACTCGTTGGACTTGCCCACCAGCACCTGTCCGGTGAAGGCCAGGCTGAACATGTCCGAGACCGGAATGGCCACGCCCGCCCCGATCAGGCCGTAGTCGGTGTCGACCCCAGGCGCGCCCTCGGTCTCGTGGTTCAGGCTGGCCGAGACATAGGGCAGCCAGGCCCCGCCGGTGTAGAAGAGCGACGCGCCGCCCGACAGGACGGTCATGTCCACATCATTGCCGGCGATCGGCCGGTTGGCGTTGTCCTGATAGGCGTCGGTTTCCGAGGAGGAGACCGACACCCCGACGCCGGGGGTCAGAACCCAGTTGTCGCCCAGGGCGAACTGCGACTCCGCCGAGATCGAGCCCACCAGCTGGGTGCGGTCGGTGGTCCCGAAGCTGCGCAAGGCCCCGGCCACACGGCCATACTCCACCTCTGAGGCGCCATAGGCCACCGAGGCGGTCAGGCGCAGGGCGGGATCCTGCGACCAGCTGGCGTAGAGGCCGCCGGTCCAGCCGTCGGACTTGTAGCTGGCGTTGGTCCCCTCCAGGTCGATCTGGTTGTGGGCGACGAAGCCGCCGAGGATCACGTCGCCGGTGCTGACATCGAGGCCCAGCGCCACGGCGCCGCCATAGCCGTCCTGGCCCGAGCCCGGCCGGCTGTCCTCCACATAGGTCCCGGTGGCGTTGATCCAGACGCCGGCGGTGGGCGCGCCAGCCCCGGCCGAGGCGCCGCGATAGCCCTCACGCTCGGTGCGCTGCATGGGCGCCTGCGCCTGGAGGGCGGCCATGCCGATGGCGCGAAGGCGACCGTTCACGAACCCGTCCAGGCTGCCGACCCCGATGCGGTCGCCGATCAGGGCCATGAACAGCTGGTCGGCTTCAGCGAAGCTGATCAGGGCCTGCTCAGGCACAGAGAGGCGCACCACCGAGCCGTCCGGATTGGTCACGGTGATGGATCCGTCATTGATGACCGGCGGCGTGGTCGGGGTCGTGGGGGTCGTAGGCGTGGTCGGCGGCGTCGTCGGCGTCGTGGGGGTGGTGGGCGTCGTTGGCGGCGTCGTCGGAGGGGTGGGGGTGGTCGGCGGCGTGACCGGCGGGGCCGGCGTCGTCGAGGGTTGCCCGAAGGCCACCGCGCAGGCGCCGGTGCCGGTCACCGCCTGGGTCACGGTGTTCACCTGACAGGTGAACGGCGTGGTGGTTCCGCCCTGGCTGATGGTGCCACGGTAATCGATCACGCCTGCGCCCGGCGCGACGCTGGTGAAGTTCACCGTCGCCGGGTTGTTCCCGAAATCGGGACCGCCGCTGATCTGGATGGTGATGTCATTGAGGCCGCGAATGGTCGTCACGACCTGCGTGCCGTCCGTCAGTGTGACGGTGCTGTTGGCCGCCTGGGCGAGCGCGACGCTCGCCGGCGCCGAGACCGCCAGAACGATGGAGGTAAAGAGACCGGCTGCGATCAATCGCATGATGAAGAACCCCTGTGAAAGCGTGTGCGAAACTGTCGCACCTGCTCCACCACGGGTTGGTCGGGGGGCGCATGATCCAAGTGGACTATGCGCGTGTGTCGAGCGAAGCCTGAGGCCAGCAGACCACCGTGGGCAGACAGAAAAGGGCGGCGCGGAAATCCCGCGCCGCCCTCAATGCTGATCCAAGCCTGATCGGGCTTAGAAGCGGTACTGCAGCTCCACCCCGAAGGTGCGGGGGAAGTTGAGCTTCACCGTCTGACGGAAGGTGCCAATTCCGGTGACAGCCGACGGAGTCGAGCTCTGATAGGCAACCTCATCGGTGGCGTTCTTCACATAGCCGATGATCGTGAAGCGATCCTCGACATCCTTCCAGAGGGCCCGCAGGTCGATATTTTCGTTCGACGGCGCGGTGTAGCGCGGCGAGCCGAACACGCCGGTCTGCATGTCATCGGTATAGGTGTAGGTCACCCCCAGCGTCAGGCTGCCGGGCGTGAAGTCCATGGTGTAGTTGCCGCCCAAATTGACCTTGTGTTCCGGGGTCATGGGAAGACGGCTGCCCACCAGGCTCTGATTACGGCTGCCATTGGCCAGCGGCGCGCCCACCGGGCGGGAGTTGGCCTGGAGCGCCCGCGGATCATTGGTGTCCACGTAGCAGCAGCCTTCGGTGATCTCGGCGTTGATATAGGCATAGCTGCCGAACAGCTGCAGGCCCTGGACCGGGGCCCACTGACCTTCGACCTCGAGACCCCAGTTGCGGGCCTCCAGATTGAGGAACTGGGTGCCCGTGGACCCTGTGGTAGAGTTCAGAACCACGGTGAGCGGGGCCTGGAAGCCCTGATAGTCGGCGTAGAACAGGGCCGTGTTGAGCTGGAACACCCCGCCCCAGGTCTTCTTCAGACCCAGCTCGTAGTTGTCCACATACTCAGCGTCAGCATAGGGGAAGGGCGTCAGGCCGTTGGAGGCCAGCCACCCGCCCGACTTGTAGCCGCGGCTGTAGCGAAGGTAGGCGTTGGTGTCGACGTCGGGCTGCCACTGCACGCCGAGGGTGCCGGTGAAGGCGTCGTATTCGGCGTTCAGGTCCCGCACAAGCCCGCCGCCGGGCGCCGCCCGCAGGTTGCTGTAGAGCGGATTGGCCAGGCAGGTGGCGATGGTCGGCCCGCCACAGACCACGAAGGTGGTGAAGTCGACCGCCAGGCCCTGACCCACGGCGGCGGGGACGCCGCCAGCCGCCA
This sequence comes from Phenylobacterium sp., assembly GCF_030693405.1. Taxonomy (GTDB): domain Bacteria; phylum Pseudomonadota; class Alphaproteobacteria; order Caulobacterales; family Caulobacteraceae; genus Phenylobacterium. The sequence continues at coordinate 152,655 of NZ_JAUYAW010000072.1, read as the reverse complement.
GAACCGTGGTGGTGGTGTTGGTCCGTGAGACGTAGCGGGCGAAGTCAGTGCCGGTCTTCTCGTCCTTGGACCAGCGCAGGCCAGCCGTCAGGGTCCACTGCTCGTTCAAATCGTAGTCGACCTGACCGAACACGGCGTAGGAATCGACCTCAAGCGTCCCGTCCACAAACAGATAATTGCCATTCGGGTTCGGGGGAGCCGCGCCGCCCGTCGCCAGGTTCAGCGGGGACAGCATCGCCGGATCGCCGAGGACCCGCAGGCCCTGGGGCTGCGAGTAGTTCTGGTGATACTGGTAGAGGCCGGTGATCCACTGCAGCGGGCCGTCGGAATTGGACGACAGGTTGATCTCGTTCGACCACCACTTCTGATCCTCTTCGTAGAAGAAGCGCTGGTTCGGTGAGACATTGGTCGCCGTATAGGCGCCAAACGGCGTCGCGGCCGGGATGCTGTAGTTGCCGGTCCGGGCCGAGCGGTCCTCGTCGCCGTTGGTGTTGTAGACATACTCCTGATAGCCGGCGAGGTACTTCAGGGTCGCGCCGCCGAGATCCCAGGTCAGGTCGAAGTGCAGGCGATTGTGGTCGCTGAGCTTGCCCTCGTTGGTCTGGTTGGTGTTGATCCGGTACTCATCGGCCGTGCTCGGATTGATCCCGGCGAAGCCGAAGGTCGGGTTGTAGTAGAGGGCCGAGTTGCCCAGACCGGTGATCGAGGTGGTGTCGTAGGGCGAGATCACCGCCTCATGCACGTTGCCGACGCCGTAGGAGTCGTCCCAGTCGAACTTGGTGTAGCGCAGGCGCGCCACGATGTTCTCGCCCAGGTCGGCCTCGACCTGCGCCTCGAACATCCAGCGCTTCACCGCGCTGGTGTCGCCGGCCGGGCCGACGTTCTCGATGAAGCCCTCTTCCCGACGCTGCAGGGAGCCGCCGACCAGGAAACGGAGGCCCTCGGTCACCGGGCCGCTCATCAGCAGGTCGGTCTGCCAGGTGCCGTAGTTGCCCACCGCGCCGCGGAACTCGCCTTCGAACTCATAGGCGGGCCGCTTGCCGATGATGTTCAGGGCGCCGCCGACAGAGTTACGGCCATACAGGGTGCCCTGGGGGCCGCGCAGGATTTCGGTCCGCTCGATGAACAGGGACGGGGTCGAGGAGTCCGCCATCGAGTTGGAGAAGATGCCGTCGGAATAGAGGGCCACCGACGGGTCGGTGCCGATGGCGTTGGTCAGGCGACCGAAGCCCCGGATCGAGAGACGGTCATTGTTGGTGTAGGCCACGCTAGGCGAGTTGCGGGCCAGGTCCTCGACCGTGGCGATCCCTAGAAGGTCGCGCCGCTCGCTGGTGTAGGCCGTCACGGCGACGGGCACATCCTGCAGGCTCTGATCGCGGCGCTCGGCGGTGACGACGAGCTCCTCAAGCATGGTGGCCTGCTGGGCCAAGGCTGGCGTCGCTGCGGCGATCGCCGCGGTAGAGGCGCCCATGATGAATAGGCTGCGCAAGCGCAGGATGTTGGTCATTGTTTTCCTCCCAGCCGCCGCAGGCTCTTGATTGGCCCGTCGTGCGAAGTTGATAAGGATCAAGCTGGAACAGTCGAACACTGTTCGGATAGGCGAAAATTCATTAGGGGGCGCCAGCGCCCGTTACAGGCGAATTCAGGGTCGGGAGACCAGGGTTTCCAGGCCAAGAACCGCCTCGCGGACCGTCTCGCTGTCCAGCCGACCAGGGCCGCCGCGGGCCAGGGCCAGGGCGGCGATTCCCCGGGCGCAGGCCCAGATCGCCTGGGCGACCTGCCGGATCGCCTCCGGCTGGGCGGTGGATTTGAAGTCTTCTCCCGCGGCGCGGATCATCTCGGCGAAGGCGGCGGTCTCCGCCTCTTCCACCTCTTCCCTGCGGCCGACATCGCGCATTTCGTACATCAGTCCATAGAGGGCCGGGCGCGCCCGGACGAAGCCGAGATAGGCCATACCGGCGGCTCGAATTCCGCTGACCTCACCCCGGCCGTCGGTGGCGGCCCGCAGTTGCGCGGCGAGATCGCGGAACCCTTCAGCCGCCAGACCGGCCAGGAGGGCGTGCTTGTCGGCATAGTGGTAATAGACCGTGCCCAGGGCGACGCCGGTCCGCCGGGCGATCGCCCGCAGGCTGAGCGCCGAGGCGCCTTCTGTCTCCAGGAGCGCGCTGGCCGCAGACGACAGCTGCGAGCGGACATTGCCCACATGATAGCTGCGTCGCCGCGCCAGCACCGCCGAGGTGGTCGCCGTCGTACCCATCTGCCCTCCGGGATGACGAGTGAACATCGGTAACCTACGCCCGTTGACGCTACGTCGCCAAAGCCTTTGCTTCGGCGCCGTTGCGTCAGGTGAAAGAGGCGGTCCGGGCGTCCGACGCCGTGATCAGGTCGCGCGGCGCCAGGCGGATCTGCAGGCCCCGCTGGCCGCCGTTGACGAACACCTGGGCGAGGTCGAGGGCGCAGGCTTCCACCAGCACGGGCGCGGGGTGGCGCTGGCCCAGGGGGCTGATGCCGCCGACCCTGTAGCCGGTGGCGCGTTCGGCGGCGTCAGGCGGCATCATCTGGGCGGCCTTGCCGCCGACCGCCTGGGCGAGCCGCTTCAAGGACGCGTCCCGGTCGGATGGCACCACGGCGCACAGGGCCTGGCCATCCACAAGCACCATCAGGGTCTTGAGCACCTGCCCCGGATCAACCCCAAGGGCCGTGGCGGCCTGCAGGCCAATCTTCCCCGGCGCCGGGGCATAGTCGTAGACATGCAGGGCGTAGGCGACGCCGGCGCGGTCAAGGGCGCGGGTGGCGGGGGTGGCTTTCGACATGGCCGGCCCCTTGAACCGCCGCGGGGGGCGGGTCAAGGCGGCGGCGAAACTGAGCCGGGGCCGCGCCCGGCATCCGGGCCTGGAACAGGGTGGGCGGGAACATCCAGCGCGACGGGCTCATCGACGCCCCCCCTGAACGGTCCGCAGAACCGGCCGGGCGGCCGGCGCCTGCCAGAGGTCTTCATCGTCCCAGGCGTCCTCCCACCAGTCGGGACCTGACTGAGCCTTGTGGCGAAGCGGCGCGTCGTCGATCACCCGCACCACCTCGGCTTCGGCCTCATCCCAGATGACGGCCAGGTCGAGGCTGCGGGCGGCCTCGGCGGCGTTTAGCCGCCCGGCCTCGCGCAGCTCGGCGGCGCGATAGGGCGACAGGGACCGGCGCACCCGGCGGGGTGTCAGGCGAGTCTCCAGGTCAGCATGGGTCAGGACCGCGGCGATCAGGTCGGCGCCCGGCGCCTCGGGACGGGGGGCGAGGTCCAGCAGCGGGGCGGCGGCGCTGGACCGACGGCGGGATGGGGTGCGGGCGGCGCGCATGGGGTGTCTCCGTTTCCTCTCGACACCCTGGACCCTAGAGGGGGGATGCGTCAGAATCGGACGCAGGAGAATCCGATGCGCCACGAGAAGGCCGCCCTGCTGCTCGAGCTCGCCCGCGCCCTGGCCAGTACGGCCGAGGGTCTGACCCTGGATGAGATGGCGCAGGAGATCGGCGTCGGTCGACGCACCGCCGAGCGGATGCGCGACGCCTTGCGCGACCTCTTCCCACAGTTCGAGGAGATCGAGGACCCGCCCACCCGTCGGTTCCGCATTCCCGCAGGCCTCGACGCCCTGTTCCAAACCCCCGACGCCGAGGAGCTGGGCGCCCTGCGCGCCGCCGCCGAGCAGTTTCGGGCCTCAGGCGCCCGGGGGCGGGCCGCGGCCCTGGCCCGGCTCGAAACCAAGGTGCTGTCGGCCATGCGGGCCCCGGCGCGCCGGCGCCTGGCCCCGGACCTCGAGGCGATGCTGCAGGCCGAGGCCATCGCCCTGGCGCCCGGCCCCCGCCCCTTCGAGGATGAAACCGTCCTGCGTCAGGTGCGTGAGGCGCTGCTCAGCCTGCGCCAGCTGGCCTTCGTCTATCTGGGCGGCAGCACGCCGGGACGCCGCCGGGAAGTGACGCCGCTTGGCCTGCTGTTCGGGCGCAGCAACTACCTGCTGGCTGCTGAAGGCGAGGCCGGCGCGCCGCGCACCTGGCGGTTGGACAGGCTGGCGGAGGTGGAGCTGCTCGACCGGCCCGCTGCGCCGCCGGCCGATTTTTCCCTCGCCGCCTTCGTGGACCGTAGCTTCGGCATCTACCAGGACGAGGTGGAGGACGTGCGGCTGCGCGTCAGGCCCCATGGGGCGGAAGAGGCCCTGGGCTGGCGGTTCCACTCCACCCAGGAGATCACCCCCCAGCCCGATGGTTCGGTGCTGATCACCTTCCGCGCCAGCGGGATGCGGGAGCTCGCCTGGCATCTGTTCAGCTGGGGCGACAAGGTGGAGATTCTGGGCCCTCAACGGCTGAAAACCATGATGGCCGAGCAACTGCGCTTGGCCTTGGCGGTTCATCAGGCTTAAGCATGGCCGCCTCGCTGGGGAGCCGCCGTTTGTCCGTCCTTTGGCCGTGCAAGATCGCCTGATGACCCACCGCCTGTCTGCGGCGGCCGGCGCCGCGATCCGACGGTTGCGTCGGGACCGGGGCTGGACCCTGGCCGACCTCAGCATTCGGTCGGGCGTGCCCCTGTCGAGCCTGTCCAAGGTGGAGCTGGGGCAGACCTCTCTCGGCTACGAGGTGTTGATCCGCCTCTGCCGCGCGCTCGATGTGGAGATCGACCACCTCCTTCGGCCAGATCCGCTCAGCGAGCCGGCCCCAGCCCAGGCCGCGCGACGCGCTGTGATCCGTGCGGGCGAGGGCGAGCCCCGTGACTTCGGAGGACTGACCGGTCTGGCCGGCGCCACCGACCTGCTTCGCCGGACCTTTACGCCGGTGGTCTTCGAAGTGGTCAACAACCAGCCTGTCGGCGGGCTGCTCCGCGCATCGGGGGAAGCCTATCTGATGGTGCTTTCGGGTCAGATCGTCATGCATTCCGATGCCTACGCTCCCCTGTCGCTCGGCCAGGGCGACAGTGTCTATTTTGATGGCCAGATGGGGTTTGGCCTGACCACTGGAGGCGACGGGCCGGCCAGGGCGCTTCTGGTCCATCAGGGCGAGGACATCGCTCAATATTAGCTGCGATCCCGGGCGAGCAGAGGGCCGCCCAATACCTGACGTTGCACCTGCTCTTGGCAGACGATTCGCGTTGCGAAGCTGGTCCTCCGGACTTGCCAAACGCCTGTTCCCAAAGGAACTTCGGCAGTGGGCTCAATTCCCTGGGGAGGGCGCATGCCACTGTCTGCTCTATTGGCCGTAGCCGCGCTCGCCCTGAGCCTGCTCCTGGCGCATCCCGCCTCCGCCGCCACCCCGCAGGCCGAGGCCAACTTCCGCGCCGGACAGCAGGCCGTGATGCGGTCAGATAATGTGACGGCGCGGCGGGAGTTTGAGCGCGCCTGCGAGGGCGGCCATCTGAGCGGCTGCACGATGCTCGCCACCATGGTCGCTGACGGCGTGGGCGGGCCGGCCGATCGTCGACGCGCGCGCCAACTCTTCGCCAAGGCCTGCGTCGTCAACATCTCCTGGAGCGCAGCCTCCGAAGCCAGCGCGTGCCTGATGTTGGGCGACATGTACGCGGAGGGAGAGGGCGGTCCGCAAAAGCCAGCCCGCGCGGCCTATCTTTACGCCCGGGCCTGCGACATCGGAGACGGCGAGGCCTGCGACGCCTTGGCGATGATGATGATGCAGGAAGACCTGATCCCACTGAACACCGATGAAATGTTGCTGATCATCGCGGGCCGCACCTGCCTGACCAATGAGTTCGACTATTGCGAAGAGCTCTACGAAATCGGCGCGGTCGACTACGCTCTGGCCTCCGCCTACCGGGTGGCCCTGCAGACCTTCAAGGAGGCGCATCGGCTGCCGGCGGGCACGCCGCTGAGCCGGAAGAAGGCGATGCTGACCGAGGCCTGCGATGGCGGGGTGGCCAGGGCCTGCGCGCGCGCCGCCTGGGAATGGAAGCACGGGTTCCAGAATATGCCGGTCGATCCTCAAAGGGCGCTCGATCTCTATCTTCGCGCCTGCGTCCTGGGGGACGGCGCGGGATGCGATGAGGTTGGCGACGCCCTGCGTTCGGGATCGGCCATCACCAAGAACGTGGCGGATGCCGCGGACGCCTACAGCCTCGCCTGCCAGGTGGCCTATCCGCCGGGCTGCCGATCGCTGGCGGGCATGCATCGGCGGGGCGATATCACCGCTGACCTGCCCCTGGCGAGGGCCCTGGAGCGGTTCGTCTGCGACTCAGGCTGGGGCTGCGTCGCCTATGCCGACATGCTGATAAAAGGCGTGGGGGGCGCGCCTGACCTTGCCCGCGCCCGGCAGGTTCTGCGGGCCGAGTGCGATGATAAGGACTTTTCCAGCAACGCCTGCGACGTCCTGGCCGGTCTAAGCTAGGGGCCAGGGCCGTTCGGCGGCCAAGTTTGCTGCAGCGCAGCACCTTGCTCGCGCCCGCAAATTCTCTTAATGGAGAATTTTCTCGTCTTTAACCGTATCTTTCGTCGCTTCTGCGAATGGGATGGATGCGAGGGGCTCTCCTCCTGTCACTCTGTGGAACCTTAGCCGACCATGCAGGCCGCTCATGCACTTCAGGCGATGCGCATGTCCGGTCCTGAGGCGCGACGGGCGCCCCAACAGGTGCGCGGACCCACCCGGGTGCTGGTGGTCGATGACTCCCCGGTCATCCGGCTCCTGCTGGAGGATGTCCTGAGCGCGGTGGGTTATGAAGTATGGGTGGCCGAGGATGGGGCGAGCGCCCTGGCGATCATGGCCAGCCGCCGGCCCGACGTCGTCCTGACCGACCTCAACATGCCCCGGATGGACGGCTTTGCGCTCCTGACCGAAATTCGCTCGCGGCCAGCCTTCGCCGAGGTTCCGGTGATGATCGTGTCGAGTGAGGATGCAGAGTCCAAAATGGCCCGTGGACGGGCCGCAGGCGTCGCCGGATGGATCGTCAAACCCTTCGAACCGGCCGAGCTGATCGAGGCTCTCTGGCGTCTGAATATCTGAAGGCGCGTCAGCCCCGGGCCCAACGGCCCTGTTCTCCAGCCTGATCTTCATCCAGCTCCGCCGCATGGGCCACGAGGGCCCGCTCCAGGTCCCGCGCCAGGGCCGCCTCGGAGCGACCGAGCGCCTGAACACGACCCGAGGACTCGAAAAGATCGCCTTGGGCATCATCGCCAAAAGGCAGCTCATCGCGCCCCAGGGCCTGGACCAGGGCGGACTGGGCGGCAGGAGACAGGGTCGCCACGGCGGTGGCGACGGCGCGCCCATAGGCGGTGAGCCGCTTTACGTCGCTCTGCAGTTCGACAAGCTGACGACGAAGGTCGTCGAGGCCCGCCTCTGGCGGTCCACCCATGGAAACCTCTGATAATGCTGGCGGCCGCCGATCGCGCGCGGCGGGGAGGCCCATCGCGCTGCGACCGCATAACGGCGTCGTGTGACTGTGGGCGCTGACTAGGGGCGGGCAGATGGACTGTCAACATGTACGTGCGTTTGCACTAGTTGCAGACACGACTTGTGCTTGTGCGCGAACCTGTGCTCTCTGCGCCGCGGAGATCTTCGTTATATGACTGAAACCGTAGCTGCACTTCGATCCGTCGACGCTGAGGCGGAGTTCGGCCTCGATGTGCCGGAGTACTTTTTCTATCTGCTGTTTCAGGCGGTGCGACGCCGTGACGCGGCGTTCGAGCGGGCCCTGGCCCCGCTGGAACTCACCCTGGGGCAATGGCGCGCCATCTCCACGGTCCGCCGGTTCGGCGTCTGCTCAATGTCGGATCTGGCGGCCTTTACGGCCGTGGATCGCACCACCCTGACCCGCAGCGTCGATCAGCTTGTGCGCCGCGATCTGATGACGCGCACCACGCCTGCGGCCGATCGTCGGCAGGTCCACCTCTCCCTGACATCCCACGGCCAGGCCATATACGATCAGGCCGTGGATCAGCTGCTCGCCTTCAATCGCCAGGCGCTCGAGGGCGTCGATAGCGTCCGTCAGCGGGAGATCAGCCGCGGACTGGCCGCCGTGATCCGCAACCTGGCGCCCGACGCCCAGGTGGCCGAGGCGCTGATCCGATTCGAACCGACCCTGATGCGCGGCTGAGGCTCGCCTCTTTTCTGCGACCCTTTCGCAAGACCTGTGGCATGCTCGCCCCATGTCGGCGCCGAGCGATCCCGCAGCAGCACCCGAGGATGAGTCGCAGGCGCCGCCTGCGATCGCGCCTGTATCCGCCCTCTTCTACCGGGCCCTCGGGTTCGCAGCGCTGGGGCTTGGCATAGTCGGGGCCTTCCTGCCGCTCCTGCCCACCACCATCTTCCTGATCATCGCCGCCTGGGCGTTCGGCAAGAGCGCGCCCAAGCTGCGCGCCCGACTCTACGCCCACAAGCGGTTCGGCCCCACCCTGCGGGCCTGGGACCGGCATGGGGCGATCCCGCCCCGGGCCAAGCTGGCGGCGGTGATCGGCATGGGGCTGAGCCTGGTGGTGGTGATGCTCACCGCCGCCAATCCTTGGGTCCCGATGGGGGTTGGCGTCGTCCTGACCTTCTGCGCCCTCTATGTGCTGACGCGCCCCTCGGCCTGAACCGGCGTCGCACCAAACGCCAGGCGTAGCTGAGCGGCACGGGCGGCGATCGCTTCCCGTTCGGCCGCGTCCAGGCGGGCCAGAGTCTTGTAGGGCAGCGCCATGCGTGGATTGGCGTCCAGCCGAGGGGCGTTCCGATCGAGGAAGTCCCAATAGAGGCTGTTGAAGGGACAGGCCCGCTCGCCCAGGCGGTCCTTCACCTCATAGGCGCAGGTGGCGCAGTAATCGCTCATCCGGTTGATATAGGCCCCGCTGGCCGCATAGGGCTTGGAGCCCATCAGCCCGCCATCGGCATAGGTGGCCATGCCGTGGGTGTTGGGCGCCTCCACCCACTCATAGGCGTCGGCATAGACCCCCAGATACCAGGCGTTGATCTCGGTCGGCGCGACCCCCAGCAGCATGGCGAGATTGCCGGTGACCATCAGCCTCTGGATATGGTGGGCGTAGGCGTGGGCCCTCGTCTCGGCCACCACCGCGGCCACGCAGGCCATGTCGGTCTCGCCGGTCCAGTAGAAGTCCGGCAGGCGGTTGGCGGCGCCCAGCGCATTGGTCTCCAGATAGTCCGGCATCTTCAGCCAGTAGATTCCGCGCACGAACTCCCGCCAGCCGAGGATCTGGCGGATGAACCCCTCCACCGCGTTCAGCGGCGCCCGCCCCGCCCGCCATTGCGCCTCGGCCCGGCGGCACAGATCCAGCGGATCGAGCAGGCCAAGGTTCAGGGCCGCTGAGAGCCGGCCATGCCAGAGCCAGGGCTCCCCCCGGGCCATGGCGTCCTGGTGATCACCGAAGCCCGGAAGAATGTCGGCGAAGAAGTGGTCGGCCAGGCGTTCGGCCTCCTGCCCATTGGTCGCCCAGCCGAAGGCCTCGAGCTCGCCAAACCCGTCCGGCCACAGCGCCGCGATCTCGGCGATCAGCTCTTGCGTCACCCCATTGGGTGAGATGATCAGCCGCTCCGGCGGCCGGACCCCCTTGGGCAGCCGTCGGCGGTTTTCAGCGTCGAAGTTCCAGCGCCCGCCGGCCGGCTGATCGCCGTCCATGAGGATCCCGTACCGACGGCGCATGTCGCGATAGAAGAACTCCATGCGGAGCTCCCGCCGCCCCCTGGCCCAGCGTTCGAAGGTCTCGGCGTCGCAGAGGTAGCGATCATCGGCCAGCCGGCGGAGCGGCGCGGGCAGGCTCACCTCCAGGTCATCGAAGGCCCGCTCCAGGCGCCACTCCCCGGAGCGAGTGAGCCAGATCTCTCCGGGCCGCAGGTCATCAGCCGCGCGGCGCAGTTCACCCGTCAGAGTGCCGCTGTTGCCCAGCGCGTCGTGGCGGACGTAGCGCACCTCGAAGCCCAGGCCCCGCAGGACCTCGGCGTGCTGGCGCATGGCGGAGAAGACCATGACCAGCTTCTGACGATGGTGCGGCGCATAGGTGATCTCGTCACCCACCTCGGCCATCAGAACCACGTCCTGGCCAGGCTCAGCGTCACGGAGGCTGGACAGCCTGTGCGGCGGCGACAGCTGGTCGCCGAGCACGAGGATCAGACGCCTCACCACGGGATGGCCGCGCCGTCCCAGGCGAAGAAACCGCCGCTGTCGGCCGGGTTCAGCCCGTCGATGACGGACAGAAGCTGTGTGGCCGCCAGCTCGCGGCTGAAGAGCTTCTCGGCGCTGACGCCCCCCTGGAACGGCGCCGACAGGCCCGTATCCACTGTGCCCGGATGCAGGGCCACGCAGATGGCCTGGGGCCGCTGGCGGGCCAACTCGATGGCCAGGGTGTGGATCAGCTGGTTGAGCGCGGCCTTGGAGGCGCGATAGCCGTACCAGCCCCCCAGGCGATTATCCCCGATGCTGCCCACCTTGGCCGAGAGGGCGGCAAAGACGCTCCTCTGATCCCGGGGCAGGCGCGGCAGGAAGTGTTTGGCCACCAGCGCTGGCCCCACCGCATTGTCGGCGAAGGCCGCCAGCAGTCCTTGCCGGTCGAGATGGCGCCAGGTCTTCTCCGGCGCCCGGCCGAGCGCCTGCAGCCGCCCGGTGGCCACCAGCACCCGATCAATGACCACATGAGGATCTAGGGCCTCGGCGGCCATAAGGATCGAGGCCTCATCGTCCAGGTCGATCGGCCCCCAGCTGACGCCTTGGGGCAGGGTTTCTGGGCGGCGGCGCGACAGGGCCAGAATGGGGGCGGCCTCGGCGCGTGCGGCCAGCCGCTCGACCAGGGCTGCGCCGATGCCGCCGCTTGCGCCGATGACGATGCTCACGCCCATGGGTGTCAGCTCCTGGAGGCAGAGGGTTCGACCTCATCTACGGTCGCGCGCGAGCGATTGATGCGGTCAGGGACGGCTCCCCCCCGCCGGGGCGCCAAAAAGTCGCAGGCGCTTGAATTTTCGCCCGGCAATCCAATCTGTTGAGGGCGCAGGACGGCGTCCCCCCACGACGGTCGAAAGACCTCAGCCGGACCTGCGCAAGGGCGCGCCGGGCGTGAGACTGAGACGCTTCTCTCCCCCCAAGCCCCGTCCGGACTTCGTCGGGCGCGCCCACCCTCCATCATGCCGCAGCCAGGCCCCGATCAGGGCGGGGCGCCCACCAGAATCTCCCGCTTGCCGGCATGGTTGGCGGGGCTGACCACGCCTTCCTGCTCCATCCGCTCGATGAGCGAGGCCGCGCGGTTATAGCCGATCTGCAGGCGGCGCTGCACATAGCTGGTGGAGGCCTTGCCGTCGCGGGTGACCACGGCCACGGCGCGGTCATAGAGATCATCGCCTGAGCCGCCGCCGGCCCCGAAATCATCGCCGCCGCCATCCTCGTCATCGCCGCCGGCGGTGACGTCCTCCACATATTGCGGCTCGCCCTGGGCGCGCAGGAACTTGGCCACGGCCTCCACCTCCTCGTCGGAGACGAAGGGGCCGTGCAGGCGGGTGATGCGCCCACCCCCGGCCATGTAGAGCATGTCCCCCTGACCGAGCAGCTGCTCGCCGCCCTGTTCGCCGAGGATGGTGCGGCTGTCGATCTTGGAGGTGACCTGGAAGGAGATCCGCGTCGGGAAGTTGGCCTTGATGGTGCCGGTGATCACGTCCACCGACGGCCGTTGCGTGGCCATGATCAGGTGGATGCCGGCGGCCCGGGCCATCTGGGCCAGGCGTTGGACAGCGCCTTCCACATCCTTGCCGGCCACCAGCATCAGGTCGGCCACCTCGTCGATGACCACCACCAGATAGGGCATGGGCTTGGGATCGATCCGCTCGCTCTCATAGACCGGCCGGCCGCTCTCATCGAAGCCGGTCTGGACGGTGCGCTCAAAGTGCTCGCCCTTGGCCGCGGCCTCCTTGGCGCGCTCGTTATAGGAGGCGACATTGCGCACGCCGATCTTGGACATCAGGCGGTAGCGGTCCTCCATCTCGCGCACGGTCCATTTCAGCGCGACGATGGCCTTCTTCGGATCGGTGACGACGGGCGCCAAGAGGTGCGGAATGCCATCATAGACCGACAGCTCCAGCATCTTCGGGTCGATCATGATGAAGCGGCACTGATCCGGCGCCAATCGGTAGAGGATCGACAGGATCATGGCGTTGACCCCCACCGACTTGCCCGAGCCGGTGGTGCCGGCGATCAGCAGGTGGGGCATCTTCGACAGGTCGGCGATATAGGGCTCGCCGCCGATGTTCTCCCCGAGCGCCATGGGCAGGGCCAGAGTCGAGCGTTCGTATTCGGGGCTGGCCAGCAGGTCGCGCAGATAGACCGTCTCGCGCTTCTGATTGGGCAGTTCGATGCCGATGGCGTTGCGGCCCGGCACCACGGCGACGCGGCAGGCGGCGACCGACATGGAGCGGGCGATGTCGTCCGACAGCGCCACAACGCGGGCGGACTTCACGCCAGGCGCAGGCACCAGCTCATAGAGGGTGACCACGGGACCCGGCCGGATCTGATCGATCTGACCGCGGACGCCGAACTCGGCCAGCACGCCCTCCAGAAGCTGGGCGTTCTGGCGCAGGGCGCCCTCGTCGAAGGCCGCCGCCCGCGGCTTGGGCTTGGCCAGCATGGACAACTCGGGCAGCGAGAAGCCGTCGGGACGGACAAAGTCGAACACCCCCTGGTTCTCGCGGCTCTCGCGGGAAGAATCCCGCGGCGGGGTCTTGGGCGCGCGGATGCTGAGGCCCGACGCAGGCTCAACGGGCTCCGGTTCGGCGGCGGTCATCACCGGCGGGGCGACGCCTGGGGCTGGGCCCAGGGCCTGGGGCGCAATCTCAGCGGCCTTGGCCGCACGGCGGGCCCGGGCCGGGGCCGGGGCAGGCGGAGGCTCGATCTCGACCCTGGGGCGCGGGGTCAGGGCGTGGGTGAGGCCTTCGGCCAGGGCCGAGAGGTTCAGGCGCCGGACTCCCAGCGCGAAAGCCAGGGCGCCGGCCCCGACCAGGCCCAGGCTCAGGGCCGCCAGGGGACGAGGGGCGGGAATACGGGCGAACTCCAGCAGGCCGGCCAGGCCAGCCAGGACCCCATGACCCCAGAAGCCGCCCAAGCCCTTGGCCAGGGGCCAGACGGCCGGCGGCGCCGGCCAGGCCAACAGGGCGGCCAGGGCGAGGACGCCCGCCAGGCCGACGGCGGCGCGCAGGCGCAGGTCTGTTCGATTGGCGTCCGGGTCAGGCGACAGGGCGCGCGAAAGGCCCAGCAGCACCATCATCAGGGCGGTCAGGGCCGCCGTCAGCCCCAGGGACTGGATGGCGATATCGGCGATCACCGCGCCCGGGCCGCCCAGCACATTGAGCGGCGCATGACCCGTGGCGGCGTTCAGGCTCGGATCGGCGGCGTTATAGGTCGCCAGGGCCAGGGCCACGGCCACGCCAGCGGCCGCCAGCAGGCCGCCCCGCAGACGTGCGGCGAGGGGATGGGTCCATGCGAGCCGGGCGATATGCAGCCCAAGCTCAAGACCGGATTTTCGCGCCGCCCGCGCCATGGGGCCTCCAAAACTACTGGCGCCCATCTATGGCCGCGGAGGGTTAAGAGGCGTTTACCCGGGTCCCGTCGCTCAAGGCGACAGACCCCATCAGCCGAGCACCGCCCGGGTCAGGCGCACGCAGGATGATTGTACGCGCGGCGCTGGGGCGCACGGCGCGCCTTCTGACCGCAAAACCGGTTTCCACTTTTCAGAAACGCGCTCTAGGTTTCGGCCTATGTGGACCGTGCCCCAACCCGTCTTGCGCGTCGTCGCGCTCGTGCTGCTCGCCTGCGCCGTCGGCGCCTTCGCCCTGGGCATCCTGGGGGCGGAGCCGCGGGGTGGGCGCCTGCCTGGTGAAGCCCTGGTCGAGGGCGAGGGCGCAGCGCCGGTCGCCGCCACCGAGGCCCAGGCCCTGACGGCCGAGGGCCCAGCCGAGGCCCCCGTGGAACCTGCCGCCGAGACGGCTGCGGCGCCCGCCGCCCCGGCGGAGACCGCCCAGGCCGATCCTCAGGTCCCTGCTTTGCAGGTCCCCGACGAGCCGGCCCCGGCCGCCCGCCCCCCGGCGCCCCCGGCGCCACCGGCCAAGGCCCCCGCGCCTAAGGCCCCGGCCACGCCCCAGAACGGGGACGCCATCGGCGATCTGGTCGACGGGCTGAGCGACCTGCCGCCCTTCTGACTTCCGACCCTCAAGGTCCTGGCGGCGTGTCCGCATCGAGCGGCGCAGGGATATCAGCCAGGGGCGGACGGCCTTTTTCCCGGTACTTGATCGCCTCAGGCGCGGTGACGCCGGCCGAGACGATGAACTGGATGGCTTCGTTCAGCGTCCAGTCCAGCCAGATCAGCCGGTCCACCGGCACGATCTCCACATAGCCGGAGGTCGGATTGGGCGTCGTGGGCACATAGACCGCCGCCAGCTCCTCGCCGGAATCTGCGGCCCGGAAGATCTGGGTGACCAGGCCGACCGTCTTCATCTCCTCGGACGGAAACTCGATCAGCACCACCTTCTGGGCCTTTTCCATCGGCGACTGGAAGCTGGCGATGAGCTTCTGGGCCGAGGAATAGATGGTGCGGCCGACAGGGATGCGCCCCACCAGATCATCCACCGCCTTGCCAAAGGCGCGCCCCGCTGCGCCCCGGGCCAGGACGCCGACGATCGTGAGGATCACAAGCGCCGTGAGGATCTCCAGGATGGTGATGAAGACCCCGCCCTCATCGCCATTGCCGCCCAGGCTGGTGAGCGGCCGGATGACCAGGGCGCCCAGCAGGGCCGCCAGCTTGGCCAGCAGCCACAGCGCCCAGACAGTCAGGGCGAGCGGCGCGAGCGTGATCGCGCCGACCGCCAGGGTCTGGGGCCACCGGATCAGGAACTGTCGAAGGGCGGGATCCATGGGCTGCGACTCTCGTATCAGATGCGTCTGGCTTACCTAAACGCAGCCGCAGCCCTGCGGAACCATAAGGGCTTTATGCCGCCTTGGGCGCGACGCCGTGAGCGGCGAAATGGGCGAGCATGCGAGCCCATCCATCCTTGGCTGCCGCAGCGTCATAGGCCGAGCGGTAGTCGGCATGGAAGCCGTGCTGGGACTCAGGGTAGACGATGATCTCACTGTCGGTCTTGCCGGCCGCTGTCAGGGCCGCGCGCATCTGATCCACATGTTCCAGCGGAATGCCCTGATCCTTGCCGGCATAGAGGCCCAGCACCGGGGCCGAAAGATCGGCGGCCATGTCCACGGGCCACTGGCGTTCGTCAGCCGGGGCGTCGGCGGGCCGGGCCAGGCGGCCGTACCAGGCCACGCCGGCCTTGAAGAGGTTCAGCCGCTGGCAGGCCTGCCACGTGATATTGCCCCCCCAGCAGAAGCCGGTGATGGCTGCCGCGTCGGCGTCGGCATAGGTCTGCGCCTTGAGGAAGGCCATGGCGGCCGAGAGGTCTCCCATGACCTGCGGATCGGTGGCCGTGGCGACGATCTTGCGGATCTCGGCATAGTCGCTCATGCCCGACGGATCTCCGGCCCGGGCGAAGAAGTCTGGCGCCATGGCCACATAGCCCAGCTGCGCCAGGCGGCGGCAGACATCGCGGATGTACTCGTGAATGCCGAAAATCTCGGAGACCACGATCACCACCGGATAGGTCCCGTCAGCCGCAGGCCTGGCGAGGTAGGCAGGGATCTGCGCGTCGGCTGGCGAAAGCTGAACCGTCTCGGTGATCAGGCCGGTCTCCGGCGTGCTGATGGGTTCGGCCTGGGCTGACAAGGCGAAAACCGCGTAACCGCCGAGGGCGGCGACCGCGAGGCCCCGGCGCGACAGGTTGAGGTCCGACGGCTTGGTGCCCTCGGGGCGGGTGAGCGTGGTCATGGACGTCCTCCACTATAGGTTTGCCGCGATCCTGCGGGTCTGCCTGCGGGGAGTCCAGGCTTCAGCCCGGCCCTGGCCCCGCCCGCCGCAGGGTGAGGTTGATACGCCCGCCGCCAGGAATCAGACGCGAGGAGCCGCTCAGCACCCGGTCGATCCCATGATGGGCCAGGCGCGCCGGGCCAGCCAGCACGCACACATCGCCTGAGGCCAGGCGCACCGAGGCGGTCGGATCTCGGCGGCTTGCGCCCCCCAGGCGGAAGACCGCGGTGTCGCCCAGGGAGACCGACAGCACCGGAAAGGCGAAGTCGGCCTCGTCCTTGTCCTGGTGCAGGCCCATGCGGGCGCCCTCGCCGTAGAGATTGACCAGACAGGCGTCGGGCGGCGCGCTGGCCCCTGTCATCTCCCCCCACAGGTCGAGAAGCGCCTGCGGGATGTCGGGCCAGGGTTCGCCCGTCTGCGGATGGGTCGGCTGATAGCGATAGCCCCGGGCGTCGGTGACCCAGCCGAGGGGCCCGAAATTGGTCATCTCCACGCTCATCGGTTTTCCGCCCGGCGTGACCGGCCGGTAGAAGGGCGCCCGCACCGCCCGAGCCATCACCTCGGCCAGCAGGGCGGCCTGGGCCTCAGGCCCAAGGGCCGCGGGAAAAAGTCGAAATCCGGTTTGCGAGAGCGGCGCCATCAGGCCCCATATAGGGGATCATGATCCCGCCCGCCCGCATGAAGCCGCTCAGCCTGCGCCCCCTCACCGAGGGCGAGACCGCCCTTGGGCGCGAGGTGTTCGGCGAGCGCCTGGAGCCCCAGCGAATCCGGATTCTGTCCCAGCCCCTCTGGCCCCGGGCCTTCGCGGCCGGTTCGCGGCTGATGGTCTTTCCGCAGAAGGCTGCGGCCCTGGACTTTTCCCAGGCGGCGCTCGGCCTGCAGGCGCTCTTCGTCCACGAACTGACCCATGTGTGGCAGGCCCAGCAGGGCGTCGGCCTGTTGTGGGCCAAGCTGCGCTGCGGCGACGGGCCCGAGGCCTACGCCTATGACCTGCGGTCGGGCCACAGCTTCGGCGACCTCAATATCGAGCAACAGGCCATGGTTGTGCAGCACGCCTTCCTGGCGAGCCGCCGCGCCAGCGCCCCCTATCCGGCCCTCGCCTATGGCGCATTTCTGGCGGGATTCAGCACATTCGACGCCGATAAACCCCGGAAAGTTTAGGGGCATTGGACTTGTAGCGGCTATCAGGAGCCCCATATCGCGACTCGACGGCGGCGCCCTGTTTGGGCTAACCGCCCGAGACCCTTTTTCGACCGGGGGCGGTGACAAGAACCAGGGCGCTTCACTAGAAGGCCCACCACGCGCCGTCCGCCAACAAGGAGCGAGCAGGACTCGATATGAGCAAGATTATCGGCATCGACCTCGGCACCACCAATTCGTGCGTGGCCATCATGGACGGCAAGACGCCGAAAGTGATCGAGAACGCCGAAGGCGCCCGGACCACCCCGTCAGTGGTCGCCATCCTCGAGGACGGCGAACGCCTCGTCGGCCAGCCGGCCAAGCGCCAGGCGGTGACCAACCCCTCCAACACCCTCTTCGCCATCAAGCGCCTGATTGGCCGCCAGTACAGCGATCCGACGGTGGAGAAGGACAAGGGCATGGTGCCCTACGACATCGTCAAGGGTCCCAGCGGCGACGCCTGGGTCCGCGCCCACGACAAGGATTATTCCCCCCAGCAGATCTCGGCCTTCATCCTTCAGAAGATGAAGGAAGCCGCCGAGCAGCACCTGGGCGAGAAGGTCGAAAAGGCGGTCATCACCGTCCCGGCCTATTTCAATGACGCCCAGCGTCAGGCGACCAAGGACGCCGGCAAGATCGCCGGCCTGGAAGTCCTGCGGATCATCAACGAGCCCACCGCTGCGGCGCTCGCCTATGGCCTTGAGAAGAACGACGGCAAGAAGATCGCCGTCTACGACCTGGGCGGCGGCACCTTCGACGTCTCGATCCTGGAGATCGGCGACGGCGTCTTCGAGGTGAAGGCCACCAATGGCGACACCTTCCTGGGCGGCGAAGACTTCGACCTGCGGATCGTCGACTACCTGGCCGACGAGTTCAAAAAAGAGAACTCGGTCGATCTGCGTAAGGACAAGCTGGCCCTGCAGCGCCTGAAGGAAGAGGCCGAAAAGGCCAAGAAGGAGCTGTCCTCGACCGCCCAGTACGAGGTCAACCTGCCCTTCATCTCGATGAATGCGTCGGGCCCGCTGCACCTGAACATCAAGCTCTCCCGCGCCAAGCTGGAAGCCCTGGTGGAAGACCTGGTGGCGCGCACCATCGGCCCCTGCGACCAGGCGCTGAAGGATGCGGGCCTCAAGAAGTCCGACATCGACGAAGTGATCCTGGTCGGCGGCATGACCCGCATGCCCAAGGTCGTGGAAGCGGTGAAGGAGTTCTTTGGCCGTGAGCCCCATAAGGGCGTGAACCCCGACGAGGTCGTGGCGCTCGGCGCCGCGGTCCAGGCCGGCGTGCTGCAGGGCGACGTCAAGGACGTCCTGCTACTGGACGTCACCCCCCTGACGCTGGGCATCGAGACCCTGGGCGGGGTGTTCACCCCGCTGATCGAGCGCAACACCACCATCCCGACCAAGCGCTCGCAGACCTTCTCCACGGCCGACGACAACCAGTCGGCGGTGACCATCCGGGTCTTCCAGGGCGAACGCCCGATGGCGGCGGACAACAAGCTGCTGGGTCAGTTCGACCTGGTGGGCATCCCGCCCGCGCCCCGCGGCGTGCCGCAGGTCGAGGTCACCTTCGACATCGACGCCAACGGCATCGTCAACGTCCAGGCCCGCGACAAGGCCACGGCCAAGGAGCAGTCGATCCGCATCCAGGCCAATGGCGGCCTGTCGGACGCCGACATCGAGGCCATGGTCAAGGAAGCCGAGTCCAACCGGGCTGAGGACGAGAAGCGCAAGGCCGTCGTCGAGGCCAAGAACCAGGGCGAGGCGGTGGTCCACTCCACCGAGAAGGCCATGGCCGAGCACGGGGACAAGGTCTCGGGCGACGACAAGACCGCCATCGAGACCGCCCTTGCGGATCTGAAGTCGGCCCTGGAAGGGGATGACGCCGAGGCCATCTCGACCAAGACCCAGACCCTGATCCAGGCCTCCATGAAGCTTGGCGAGGCCATGTATGCGGCCCAGCAGGGCGCCTCGGGCGAGGCTCAGCCTGAGGCTGGCGGCGACGACGTGGTCGACGCCGAGTTCGAAGAAGTCGACGGCGACGACAAGAAGTCGGCGTGACCATGAGCCCCGCGGCGCGGCGCCTCCCTCTTCGCCTGATGGCGGGGCCGGCGGCGCCGCCCGCCGGTGGTGTTGAGCGCCCCGGGTCTGGCCCGCATCTTGCGCCGGACCTGGGGCGTGCCCACCTCAATTCTCACAATCATTCAGACACCTGACGCGCATGCGGGACTATTACGAGATCCTGGGCGTGAGCCGCGGCAGCGATGACGCCGCGCTCAAGGCCGCCTATCGCAAGCTGGCGATGGAGCATCATCCCGACCGCAATGGCGGCTGCGAGGACTCCGCCACCCGCTTCAAGGAGATCAACGAGGCCTATTCGGTCCTGTCCGATGCCCAGAAGCGCGCGGCCTATGACCGGTTCGGCCATGCCGGCGTCAATGGCGCAGGCGGCGGAGGCGGCCCCGGCGGGGCGGGCTTCACCGATGTGCACGACATCTTCAACGAGGTGTTCGGCGACGTCTTCGGCGACATGTTCGCGCAAGGCGGCCGCGGCCGGCGCAGCGGACCGGCCCGGGGCCAGGACCTGCGCTATGACCTTGAAATCACCCTGGAGCAGGCCTTCGCTGGCGCTGAGGTCGAGATCGTGGTGCCGGCCGCCATCACCTGTGAGGCCTGCGACGGCACAGGCGCCAAGCCCGGGACCAGCCCGACGGTCTGCGGGGGCTGCGGCGGCGCAGGTCGCGTCCGCGCCAGCCAGGGCTTCTTCTCCGTCGAGCGCACCTGCCCCCGCTGCGGCGGCGCCGGCCGGCTGATCCTTGATCCCTGTACGACCTGTCACGGCCACGGCCAGGTGCGCAAGGAGCGCACCCTGCAGGTCCGCATTCCAGCCGGGGTGGACGACGGCGCCCGCATCCGCCTGGCGGGCGAAGGCGACGCCGGCGGCCGGGGCGGCCCCCGTGGCGACCTCTACATCTTCCTGTCGGTGACCCCGCACGAGTTGTTCGAGCGCGATGGCCTTGATCTCCTCTGCACCGTGCCCGTGCCCATGGCCGTGGCCGTGCTGGGCGGCGAGATCGAGGCGCCCTGCCTGATGGGCGGCGAGAATTGCGACGGAAACTGCAAGATCCCGGTGGACGTCCCCGAAGGCGCCCAGACCGGCAAGACCCTGCGGCTCAAGGGCCGGGGCATGCCCTCCCTGCGCTCGCGCGAACGGGGCGATCTGGTGGTGGAAATCTTCGTCGAGACGCCGACCCGGCTCAGCCCCCGCCAGAAGGAGCTGATGGCAGAATTCGCCGAGCTAAGCGGCGAACAGACCCATCCCAAATCCTCGTCGTTCGTCGGCAAGGCCAAGCGCTTCTGGGAAGAGATGACCGGCGGCTGAGGCCGCGGGCAGACGCGAGACGCGCACCCTGCCTAGCGCGCCTCACGCGCCTCAAGTGGGGACACGAAGGACACAAAGGGGGCGCGAAGGACACCAAGGCGAGGCCGCCGGCCCCTTCGTGTCCTTGGCTGTCTTCGTGTCCTTTGTGACCCTGTTTTCCCCTACCTCGTCACCCTCGGACTGATCCGAGGGCCCATGCGCACTGATCCATGCCGGTGTTCATGGATGGTCGGGTCAAGCCCGACCATGACGGCGGAGATACAGGTAGGGCCGGCCGCCCCCTACTCCGCGGCCTCCACCGCCCGGGCCGTGGCCGGCTGGTCGTCATAGCGGAAGACCGGGCCGTCCAGGTCGATGGTCGGGATGTCGGCGCGCTCGGCCCAATAGTCCTGGGTGTGGCGCCATTCGGCGGTGTCGCCGCACTTGGGCATCTTGTCCATGTCGCGCATCAGATAGCCCGGATTGAAGTTGTCCGGATCGATCCAGGGGCCGCGGGGCATGGTCGCGCCGGCCTCGCCGGGATCGACCATCACCTTCTTGGCGCCGCGGGCCTTCATGTGGGCCAGCAGCCGGGCCACGAAATCCCCCATCAGGTCCACCCGCAGGGTCCAGCTGGCGCGGAAATAGCCGAACACCCAGACGAGGTTCGGCACGCCGGTGAACATCATGCCGCGATAGGTCAGGGTGTCGCCGAAGTTCACCGGTTCGCCATCCACCTGGAAGGGGATCTCCCCCATGACCGACAGGCGGAAGCCCGTGGCGGTGATGATAATGTCGGCCTCCAGCTCCTCGCCGGACTTCAGCAGGATCCCCTTTTCGGTAAAGCGCTCGATCTGGTCGGTGACCACCGAGGCCTTGCCCGCGCTGATGCCCTTGAACAGGTCGGCGTCCGGCACGAAGGCCAGGCGCTGCTGCCAGGGACGATAGCTGGGGGTGAAGTGCTTCATGTCGTAGCCCTCCGGCAGGACGGCGGCGACGGCCTTGAGAATCTCCTCCTTCACGGCCTCGGGATACTCCCGGGCCATGTGGGCGAACATGCCCTGGTCCTTGAGGATGCGGCGCCGCACGATCTCGTGGGTCCACTCCTCGGGGACCTCCAGGTCGCGCAGCGTATCGGCCAGCTCGTTGGCGTTGCGGCCCGTGGCGAAATAGGTGGGCGAGCGCTGCAGCATGGTCACATGCCCGGCCTTTTCGGCCAGGGCCGGCACCAGGGTCGCAGCCGTGGCGCCCGAGCCGATCACCACCACCTTCTTGCCGAGATAGTCCAGGTCGTCGGGCCAGGTCTGCGGATGGATGATCGGGCCCTTGAAGTCGGTCATGCCCGGCCATTCCGGCGTGTAGCCCTCGTCGTGGTGGTAGTAGCCCTGGCACATCCATAGGAAGCCGCAGGTGAAGGTGAGCGCCTCGCCGGTGGCGGTCTTCACCGCGTCAACGGTCCAGACCCTCTTCTCGCTGGACCAGGCCGCATTGGTGATCTTGTGGCCGTAGCGGATATGGCGGGCCAGATCGTTCTCTTCGATCACCTCGCCCATATAGGTGAGGATTTCCTGGGAGGTGGCGATCGGCGCCCCGAGCCACGGCTTGAACCGGTAGCCGAAGGTGTAGAGGTCGCTGTCTGAACGGACGCCCGGATAGCGGTGGGTGACCCAGGTGCCGCCAAAGGTGTCCTTGGCCTCCAGCACCACGAAGCTCGTACCGGGCGACTGGTGCGTCAGGTGCCAAGCCGCCCCGACCCCGGAAATGCCCGCGCCCACCACCAGCACGTCAAAGTGCTGAATGTCCGACGCCGCCTGCGCCTTGCGCGCCACATCCACGCTGGTCATGGGGTACCCTCTTCCTTGTCGTTCCCTGTCGTCAGTATCTGCGTCTGACGATCTGCGATCCCTGATGGAAATCAAGTTAGGTGATCGCCGATCACTTGGCGAGAGGGGAATGGGGGGGCGGCCATCGCGCCTCGCAGGCGTCCAGGCGCGGCGAAGGGATGACCGAATCCCCCTGGGCCGCTAGCTTGCCGGCCTGATGAACGCCCCCTCCCCCACCCTGCCGGATGCGGCCGGCGCCACGCCGGTCATGGCCCAGTTCTTCGAGGCCAAGGCCGCCCAGCCCGACGCGCTGATCTTCTTCCGCATGGGCGACTTCTACGAGCTGTTCTTCGAGGACGCCCAGAGGGCGGCCGCGGCGCTCGGGATCAGCCTGACGGCTCGGGGCAATCACGGGGGCCAGCCCATTCCCATGGCGGGCGTGCCGGCCCATGCGGCCGAGGCCTATCTGGCCAAGCTGATCCGGGCGGGGTTCAAGGTCGCCGTCTGCGACCAGATGGAAGACCCGGCCGAGGCGAAGAAGCGCGGGTCGAAATCCATCGTCCGGCGCGAGATCGTGCGGGTGGTGACGCCGGGCACGCTCACCGAGGATGGCCTGCTGGACGCCCGCGGCGCCAATCGCCTGGCCGCCGTGGCCGTGCGGGCCGGCCAGGCGGCCATCGCCTCGGTGGAGCTCTCCACCGGCGAGGTGGAATGCCTGGCCCTCGACGCCGCCGGCCTCGGCTCGGCGCTGGCGGCGCTCTCGCCCTCGGAAATCCTGGTCCCGGACCGTCTGTTCGCTGACCCCGCCGCTTCCGAGGCCCTGCGCAGCGTCGGCGGCTTCGTCCAGCCCATGCCTCAGGCGCTCGCCGAACCCTCGGCCTCGGAGGCCAGGCTCAAGCGGCTCTATGGGGTCGAGACCCTGGACGGCTTCGGGGCGCTCAGCGGCGCGGAGATTTCGGCGCTCGGCCTGATCGCCGCCCATCTGGAGACCACCCAGGCGGGCCGCCTGCCGGCCCTGTCAGCCCCGCGGCGGATCGGCGAGCGGGAGGTCATGGCCATCGACCCGGCCACCCGCACAAGCCTGGAGATCGAGCGCAGCCTGTCCGGCGGCCGCGAGGGCAGCCTGCTGGCCGCCATCGACCGCACCGTGACGGCGCCCGGCGCCCGGCTGCTGGCCACCCGCCTGGCCCGGCCCCTGGTGGAGCCCGCGGCCATCGATGCGCGGCTGGACGCGGTGGCCTATTTCTGCGCGCGCCGCACCCTGCGCCAGGATCTGCGCGCTCAGCTGAAGTCCATGGGCGACATGGCCCGCGCCCTGTCACGGCTGGCGCTCGGGCGCGGCGGGCCAAGGGACCTGGGCTGCCTGCGGGACGGTCTGGCCGCAGGCGATGCGATCACCCGCCTGTTCGCCGCCCCTGAGCCCCTCGACCCCGCCCCGCCACCGGAGACCGCCCAGGCGCTTGAGGCCCTGGACCTCGCCCGTCAGACCGCCCTGTCGGACCTGCGCGACCTGCTAGCCTCAGGTCTTGGCGATGACCTGCCCGCCCAGGCCCGGGACGGCGGCTTCGTGGCGCCGGGCGTCCGGCCCGAACTCGACCAGGCCCGGGCGCTTCGCGATGACAGCCGCAAGGTGATCGCGGGCCTCGAGGCGCAGCTGGCGGGCGAGAGCGGCGTGGCCCTGAAGATCCGCCACAACGCCGTGCTGGGCTATTTCGTCGAAGCCAGCGCCAAGGCCGCCGAACCGCTGATGCGCGCGCCCCTGAACGCCACCTTCATCCACCGCCAGACGCTGGCCAACCAGGTCCGCTTCACCACCGTCGAACTGGCGGAATTGGATGCGAAGATCGCCCAGGCCGCCGAGCGGGCGCTCGCCATGGAGGTCGCCGCTTTCGAAGCCTGGCGAGAGGCCGCCTGCCATGTGTCCCACGCCATCCAGGCCGCCGCCTTCGCCGCCGCCAGTCTGGACGTGGCCTCAGGCCTGGCCGAATGGGCCGATGAGGCCGGGGCGACGCGGCCCGTCGTGGACCGCTCCTGCGTCTTCGAGGCTGTCGCCGCCCGCCACCCGGTGGTCGAGGCCGCCGTGCGCCGCACGGGCGAACCCTTCACCCCCAATGACTGCCGCCTGGACGGGGCCGGCGCGGGCGCGGCGCGCCTCTCCATCGTCACCGGGCCGAACATGGCCGGTAAGTCGACCTTCCTGCGCCAGAACGCGCTGCTCTGCGTGCTCGCCCAGGCCGGGTCCTTCGTGCCCGCCCAGGCCCTGCGGCTGGGCGTGGTGGACCGCCTGTTCAGCCGGGTCGGCGCGGGCGATGATCTGGCCCGGGGCCGCTCGACCTTCATGGCCGAGATGGTCGAGACCGCCGCCATCCTGACCCAGGCCACACCCCGGTCCTTCGTCATCCTCGATGAGATCGGCCGGGGCACGGCCACCTATGACGGCCTGGCCATCGCCTGGGCCTGCGCCGAGGCCCTGCACGAGACCAATCGCTGTCGCGCGCTCTTCGCCACCCACTATCACGAGCTAGCGGTGCTGGAGGACCGGCTGCCCCACGTGGCCAACCTCTCCATGCGGGCCAAGGAGTGGAAGGGCGACCTGATCTTCCTGCATGAGGCTGGTCCTGGGCCTGCCGACCGCTCCTACGGCGTGCAGGTGGCCAAGCTCGCCGGCGTGCCGGCGCCCGTGGTCGCCCGCGCCCGCCAGGTGCTCGACCGACTGGAACGTGAACAGGGCGCGCCGGCCCATCTGGAGGACCTGCCGCTGTTCGCCGTGGGCATGGCCGAGCCGGAGAGCCAGGGCTCCAGCGCTGTGGAAGAAGCCCTGCGCGCCCTGGATCTGGACGGCATGAGCCCGCGGGAGGCCATGGACGCCCTCTACCGGCTCAAGGGCCAGCTGTCATAGCGCCCCACCGCCGTCACCCTCGGACTTGATCCGAGGGGCCATGCACACTTGCGCCGGCGCGGTGTTCGTGGATGGTCGGGTCAAGTCCGGCCATGACGGGCGAAAACTGAAGCATATGGGAAAGCCGCTCGTGACCGTCCGCACCTTGATGATCGATGTGGACGGGGTGGTGATCCGCCATCCGGACGGCCTGCGCTGGGACCATGCGATCGAGGCCGATCTGGGGGTCGACCCGGCGGAGTTTCAGAGCGCCTTCTTCGCCGACCATTGGACCGATGTGGTGAACGGCCGCGCCGACCTGCACGAGCGGCTGGCCATCGCCCTGCCGGACTTCGCGCCCCACCTGACCCCCGAGGCCCTGACCGACTATTGGTTTTCCAAGGACGCCCACCTGGACCAGGGTTTCCTGGACCAGCTCGCCGCCCTAAACGGCCGCTACGCCCTGCACCTGGCCACGGTGCAGGAGCACCTGCGGGCGGCCTATCTCTGGAATGAGCTCGGCCTGAAGGACCGGTTCGCCGAAATCCACTATGCGGCCGCCTATGGCTGCGGAAAACCCGATCCGGCCTTCTTCGACGCGGTGGCGGCGCGTACTGGCCATGGACCGCACGAGCTGCTGCTGATCGATGACTCGCCCCGCAACGTGGAGGCCGCGCGGGCCTGTGGCTGGCGGGCGGGTCTTTGGGACGGCACGCGGACGGTGGCCGATGTGATCGCAGAGGCGCTAGGGCGCTGAGGCCATAGCCCCTCCCAAACGTCATGCTCGGCCTTTTGCCGAGCATCCCTGTCGAGGGCGGGCGCAAGCGTCGAGAGGGATCCTGGGCACAAGGCCCAGGATGACGCCGGTGGGGGTTCCGGGCTGGGTCTGAGCCCCTACAGCATCGCCGGGATGACCCGGTCCGGCGGGCGGTGGCCGTCCATCCAGGTGCGGATGTTGATGATCACCTTCTCGCCCATGTCCACGCGGCTCTCCACCGTGGCCGAGCTCATATGCGGCAGCAGGACCACATTGGGCAGCTTCAGCAGCTTGGGGTTCACCGCCGGCTCGTGCTCGAACACGTCGAGGCCCGCGCCGGCGATCTCGCCCTTGGCCAGGATGTCGATCAGGGCGTCCTCATCGACGATCTCGCCCCGGGCGGTGTTGATCAGGATGGCGTGGGGCTGCAGCAGCTTGAGGCGCCGGGCCGACAGCAGGTGGAAGGTGGCCGGGGTGTGCGGACAGTGGATGGAGACCAGATCCATCCGCGCCATCATCTGATCGAGGCTGTCCCAATAGGTGGCGCCCAGCTCTTCCTCGATGCGGGGGCTGACCGGCTTTCGGTTGTGATAGTGGATCTGCAGGCCGAACGCCTTGGCCCTGCGGGCGACAGCCTGTCCGATGCGGCCCATGCCGACGATGCCCAGCCGCTTGCCGGTGACCCGGCGGCCCAGCATCCAGGTGGGCGACCAGCCGGTGAAGCCGCCGGACTGCACCACATTGGCGCCCTCGACGATCCGCCGGGCGACCACCATGATCAGGGCGAGCGTCATGTCGGCGGTGTCTTCGGTGAGCACGCCGGGCGTATTGGTGACGCTGATATTGCGCGCCGAGGCGGCGGCCACATCGATATGGTCGACGCCGGCGCCGAAGGAGGCGATCAGCTTGAGCTGCGGCCCAGCCTGGGCGATGAGATCAGCATCGATTCGATCGGTGATGGTGGGCGCCAGCACATCGGCGCGTTTGACCGCGTCCAAGAGGGCGTCACGACTCATCGGCTCATCCGACAGGTTGAGCTCGGCGTCGAACAATTCTCTCATCCGGGTCTCCACCTGGTCGGGGAGCTTGCGGGTGACGATGACTTTGGGCTTACGGGCGACCATGACCGAGTCTGAGACGGGAACCTTGCGGCGGGGCGCCGTGGGCGCGCGAGCTGCAACCTGTAGCAAAGGGACCTTGCAGGGCCAAGGCGAGCCTTCGAAGCTGACGCTTTCTTGCGCCCCGGCGCCCTGGCGATGGGCGATGCTCTGGCTTGCCCTGGCCGCGCTGGCGCTCCCCGCCTCCGCGGTGGCGGCCCCGCGCGATCCGGAGGACACGCCCTCGGGATTCCCTGTCCCCCGCTACCTCTCCCTCAAGTTCGACAAGGTCAACGCACGGGCGGGACCCGGGGACGACCACCAGGTCCTCTGGGTCTATCGCGCCCGGGGCCTGCCCGTGCAGATCATCGCCGAGACCCGGGAATGGCGGCGGATCTGCGATCCCGAAGGCGGGGTGGCCTGGGTGCATCGTCGGGTCATCGACGGCAAACAGACGGTGATGACGCTGGGGCCCGAGCCTGTCGCCCTGCGCCGCCGGCCGAGGGCCGAGGCGCAGATCACTGCCTATGTGAACCCCCGGTCCATCGCCAGCCTGGACAAATGCGAAAAGGGCTGGTGCCGCCTGAGCCTTGAGGGCGTCAGGGGTTGGACGCCGGAAACCGTGCTCTGGGGCGTGGCCGCCCCTGTCCAATGTCGTTGAGCCCCGCCTTGGCCTCGTGCTAGGGCCTGACCCTTCTTTTGTTATCGTCCGAGCTGAAAAGGCGGCGCATGACCATTCACGAGCCCAAGAGCCGATACGAGCTGGACGACCTGCTGGCCTGCGCCCGCGGCGAGATGTTCGGTCCCGGCAACGCCCAGCTGCCCGCGCCGCCCATGCTGCTGTTCGATCGCATCACGACGATCAACAATGACGGCGGCGCCCACGGGAAGGGCTATATTGAGGCCGAATTCGACATCAATCCGGGCCTCTGGTTCTTTGACTGCCACTTCATCAACGACCCGGTCATGCCCGGCAGCCTGGGCCTGGACGCCATGTGGCAGCTGGTCGGCTTCTATCTCGGCTGGATCGGCGGCAAGGGCCGCGGCCGGGCCCTGGGCTGCGGCGAAGTGAAGTTCGCCGGTGAAGTCACCCCCGACATCAAGGTCGTGACCTACAAGGTCGAGATGAAGCGGGTCATCAACCGCCGCTTGGTCATGGGCATCGGCGACGCCGTGCTCGAGGCGGACGGCAATGTGATCTACACGGCGCAGGATCTCCGCGTCGGACTCTATCAGCGCTAAACACGCCAGGAACGGAACGGGAGCGAGCATGCGCCGGGTCGCCATTACCGGAATCGGTATCGTTTCATCCATCGGCAATACCGCCGAGGAGGTTCTCGCCTCCCTGCGGGACGCCCGTTCAGGCATTACGGCGGCGCCGGAATATGCCGAGTTCGGCTTCCGCAGCCAGGTCCACGGGGACCCCGCCATCGACTGGGAATCCCTGGTCGACCGCCGCGCAGCGCGCTTCCTGGCGCCAGGCACCGCCTATGGCCACATCGCCATGGAGCAGGCCATCGCCGATTCGGGCCTGACGCCCGATGAGGTGAGCCACGAGAAGACGGGCCTGATCGTCGGCTCGGGCGGCCCGTCCACCAAGGTCATCATCGAGGCGGCTGAAACCGCGCGCACCCGCGGGCCGAAGCGCATCGGCCCCTTCGCCGTGCCCAAGGCCATGAGCTCGGGCGCGTCTGCGACCCTGGCCACCTGGTTCAAGATCCGCGGCCTGAACTTCTCCATCTCCTCGGCCTGCGCCACCTCCACCCACTGCATCGGCTCGGCCTACGAGCAGATCCAGCTGGGCAAGCAGGACGTCATGTTCGCCGGCGGAACCGAGGAGCTGGACTGGAGCCTGTCGTGCCTGTTCGACGCCATGGGCGCCATGAGCTCCAACTTCAACGATCGGCCGTCCACCGCCAGCCGGGCCTATGACGAGGCCCGCGACGGCTTCGTGATCGCCGGCGGCGCCGGGATCGTCGTGCTGGAAGAGTGGAACCGGGCCAAGGCCCGGGGCGCCAAGATCTATGGCGAAATCATCGGCTACGCCGCCAATTCCGACGGCTTCGACATGGTCGCCCCGTCCGGCGAGGGCGCAGTGCGCTGCATGAACCTGGCCATGGAAGGTCTGGGCGGCCGCAAGATCGACTATCTGAACCCGCACGGCACCTCGACGCCGGTGGGCGACACCAAGGAGATGCAGGCGGTCCGCGACGTGTTCGGCGCCAATGCGCCCTTCATCTCGTCCACCAAGTCCCTGACCGGCCACAGCCTGGGGGCCGCCGGCGCCCAGGAGGCGATCTATTCGCTGCTGATGCTCAACAACGACTTCATGGCCAAGAGCGCCCATATCGAAAACCTCGACCCGGCGTTTTCCGACATGCCGATCCTGATGGATCGCCGGGACGGGGCCTTCGAGACGGTGATGTCCAACAGCTTCGGCTTCGGCGGCACCAATGGCTGCCTGGTCATGGCCAAGGCCGGCTAGGCTCCAACGACCAGAGACGCGACAGAACGGCGAGGAAGCCATGGCTGACGACTACGACATGCCCAAGGGCGAACTGATGAAGGGCAAGAAGGGGGTGGTGACCGGGGTCGCCAACCACCAGTCCATCGCCTTTGGCATCGCCTCGCAACTGGCCGCCCAGGGTGCGGAGATGG
Organism: Phenylobacterium sp.; assembly: GCF_030693405.1. Lineage (GTDB taxonomy): Bacteria > Pseudomonadota > Alphaproteobacteria > Caulobacterales > Caulobacteraceae > Phenylobacterium. The sequence goes on along the minus strand of NZ_JAUYAW010000072.1, from coordinate 123,052 downwards.
CCTTCCTGCACCTGCCGGGCATGGAGCGCCGGGTACAGCCCCTGGCCGACCAGCTTGGGGTCAAGACCATCGCCCCGGTGGACGTCACCGATGACGCGGCCATGGACGCCGCCTTCAAGGTGGTGGCCGACTCGCTCGGCGAGATCGACTTCTTCGTCCACTCCATCGCGTTCGCCAACAAGGACGAGCTGAAGGGCTCGTTCGTCGAGAACACCACCCGCGAGGGCTTTCTGCGGGCCATGGACATCTCGGTCTTCTCGTTCGTGGACTGCGCAAGGCGCGCTGCGGCCCTGATGCCCAATGGCGGCTCGATCGTCTGCATGACCTATCTGGGCGCCGAGCGGGCCATTCCCAACTACAACACCATGGGCGTGGCCAAGGCTGGCCTGGAGGCGGCCACCCGCTACGCTGCCCGCGACCTCGGCCCCAAGGGCATCCGGGTCAACGCCATCTCGGCCGGCGCCATGCGCACCCTGTCGCTGGCCGGTATTTCCGGCGGCCGCGGCATGCTGGCCCAGGGCCGGGCCATGTCGGCCATGAAGGAGGACACCTCCATGGAGGGCGTCGCCGGCGCGGCGCTGTGGCTGATGTCCGATCTAGGGCGCTCCACCACCGGCGAGGTGGTGCATGTGGACGCCGGCTTCCACATCATGGGCCTGGCCGACGACGCCGAGGGCTGAAGCGCCCCGGCTCAGTCGACCCCATAGGCCCGCAGGAACCGCCGCGCGGCCTCCTGCGCCACCTGCTCGATGACCTCAGGTTCGGCGGCCTGCTCGACGCCAAGCAGGCCTGCGATCTGGCGCACCCCGATCACCATGCCGGCGAAGAAGTCGGCAGCCTGGTCGGGATCGTCCACCGCCAGCCGCCCGGCCAGGGTCTCCGCCCGCAGGAACTCCGCCAGCCGCCGCCGTGAGGTTTTCGGCCCCGCCTCATAGAAGGCCCGGGCGAGGTCGGGCATGTCGTCAGCCGCCTGCACCGTCATCTTCAGCATCGAGCGGCCCAGGGGCCGGAGCACCAGCTCCAGCATCACCCGACCAAAACCGGCCAGGGCTTCCTGCGGATGATCCTGCGCGCCGGGAGCCAGCAGGGGGGCGGCGATCTCCTCGACCCGGCGGTCGACAATGGCCCGGATCAGCTCGGCCTTGGATCCATAGTGGTTGTAGATGGTCTGCTTGGAGACGCCGGCCCGGCGGGCGATCTCATCCATGGGGGCCGACAGGCCGCCGGTCCCCAGCACCTCGGCGGCGGCGTCCAGTATGGCCTGGCTCTTGGCCTGGTCGATCTGACCGACGGTCCGCGGCATCAGCGGGCGCCTGGGGGCGCAGGCGCCCGGGCCGGGGCCGCGAACAGGGCGAGCACCGCGGCCGCCGCGCATCCGGCGGCAAGGACGAAGAAGGCGTCGCCAAAGGCCAGGACCGCGGCCTCGCGCTGCAGCAGGCCCGCCAGGGCCTTGCGGGCCGCCCCGTCGGCGTCCAGCCCGCCCCGGGCCTCCATCATGCCCCTCAGGCCCTCCAGCAGGGTCTGGGCCTGCAAGCTGCCCAGGCTCATGCCGGCGGTCAGGTCCCCATAGTGGACCGCCGTCTGGTGGCTCAGCACCGTGGTCAGGACCGCCAGGCCCACGGCCCCGCCAATGTTGCGGATCAGATTCACCAGGGCCGAGGCGTCCTTCATCATTGAGGGGGGCAGGGTCGAGACGCTCATCTGCTGGGCGGCGATCATCGCCATCATCACCCCCATGCCCCGCCAGGCCTGCAGGCCAGCGAACTCCCAGAAGCCCCAGTCGGCGGTCACGTGCGAGCCCAGCCCTACCCCATAGGCCGCCAGACCAAAGCCGATGACCATGGGAATGCGCGCGTCCATGGCGCGCACCAGCCGGCCGGCCAGGGGCGCGGACACGAACATCACCAGACCTGAGATCAGCATGGTCGTGCCCACCTCAGCAGCCGAATACTGACGGATCTGTCCGAGAAACAGGGGCAGGATGAAGGTGCCGCCAAACAGGCTCGCCCCGGCGACAAAATTCATCACCATCCCCAGGGTGAAGTTTCGGTCCCGGAATGGCTGCAGGGAGACGATGGGCTGGCGGTAGGTCAGCTGTCGCCAGATGAAGGCCGCGCCGGTGAGGCCAGCGAGCACGGTCAGCCAGAGGATCAGGGGCTCGTCGAACCAGCCCTCCTTGGCGCCTTCCTCGATGACGAACTGCATGGACAGGAGGAAGACCGTCATCAGGCCCACGCCCCACCAGTCCACCCCCTTGCCGAGGGCCGGGTCGCCCTTGTCGAAATCGGCATAGCGGCCAACCAGGAAGATCACCAGCAGGCCGGCGGGCACATTGATGAAGAACAGCCACCGCCAGCCCAGCGCATCGGTCAGGTGGCCCCCCAGGGTCGGGCCGATGGTGGGAGCGAGCGTCACGATCAGGCCAACGATCACATTGGCCGTCACTCGCTTGTCCGGCGGAAATACCGTCATGGCCGTGGCGAAGACCGATGGGATCATGGCCCCGGCCGCCAGGCCCTGGAAGGCGCGCATGACGATCATCGCCTCGACGCTGGTGGTCAGGCCCACCAGAACCGAGGTGACGATGAAGGCGCCGGCGGCCACCACATAGACCGGCCGGGTCCCGAACATGCGGGTCAGGTAAGCGGTCAGCGGGATGATCACCACCTCGGCCAGGAGGTAGATGGTCTGCACCCAGCTGATCTGGTCGGCGTTGGCGCCGATGCCGGCCTGGATCTGGGTCAGGGATGCCGCGACGATCTGGATGTCGAGCACGGCCATGAAATAGCCGACCACCATGCCGCCAAAGCCCAGGAACAGGCGGGTCCAGTCCACCTCGCCCTCAGGCGTCTGCACGCTGGCTGGAACCGGGGCGGTCATCACCGCCGGGCCAGCGCGCGCGGGGCCTGGGGTCTTGTCGCTCATGCCAAGGCGGCCCTAGCGGGCCTGGGCCTGGCTGATCGGGCCGGCCATGGCGTCGGCGAAGGTGGCGCCAGGGGTTTCGCGGACATCGACCTTGACCTTGACCGAGAGGCCCGGCCGCAGGGCGCCGGCTAGGGGATGACCCGGATCGATGGCGATGCGCACCGGCAAGCGCTGGGCGATCTTGGTGAAGTTGCCCACCGCATTTTCCACGGGGATGAGGGCGAATTCCGACCCAGTGGCCGGGGCGAAGCTGTCGATCCGCCCCTCCAGGGCCTGGCCGCCGAAGGCGTCGGCCTTGATCTCCACCCGTTGGCCGATGCTCAGCCGGGCCACCTGGGTCTCCTTGAAGTTGGCCACCACATAGGCCTGGCCGACCGGCACAATGGTCATCAGGCTGGCGCCGGGGCGGACATACTGGCCCGGCCGCACGGCCCGGGCGCCGACCACGCCGGCCACCGGGGCGCGGATTTCGGTACGGGTCAGGTTGATCCTGGCCTGCTCCACCGCCGCTGCCGCCGCAGCCGCCTCCGCCACGGTCTGGGCCTTGGCCGAGCCCAGGGACTGGGCGGTTCGACGCTCGGCCTCCAGGGTCGCCTCGGCCTCGGAGAGCGCGGCTTGAGCCTGCCGGGCGCCGGCCTTGACCGTCTGCACCCGCTGGGCGGAGACCCAACCCTGCTCCGACAGGCGGTCATAGCGATCAAGCTCGGCCTGGGCCAGCTGCGCCTGCGCCCGGGCGCTGGCCAGGGCCGCGGCCTTCTGGGCGATCATCGCCTCCTCCAGCCGCGCCCGGTCGTCGACCCCGCGCACGGCGGCCTCCAGGGCCTGGGCCCGGGCGACCGCCTGGGCGAGGCTTGCGGTGATGGTGTCCGCGTCGATCTTCGCCAGCACCTGGCCTTGCCGGACCACCGCGTTATCCGCCACCAGGACCTCGGTGACATAGCCGTCGATCTGCGGCGCCACCGAGACCGTGTCGGCCTGGGCGAAGGCGTTGTCAGTGGTTTCGAACCGTTGACGCTCCAGCCACCAGAGGGTCCCGCCGACGCCGACGGCGAGCAGGACCGCCGCAGCGATCATATGAACGGGCTTCAGGGACGCGACGAGATCACGAACGGCCATGGCGCTGACTTCACCGGCCCGAGGCGCAATGACCCGGGGCGAACCTCAAAACTGGACCACGGGGTCCATTTATTTTTCTAGGCCCGCTTCCGACCCTCGGCAACGGAAAACTGGACTCACCAGTCCAGGCGGTTTTCCCGCCGCGACACACTGGACGCGAGACCCCCCAGACCCCCATATCGCGGCATGGACATCACCGATCCCGACGTGATCATCGCCGGCGCCGGCATGGCGGGCGCCACGCTCGCCCTATCGCTCGCGCGGGCCGGCCTGAAGCCGCTCCTGGTGGACCCGGCCCCCTTCGAGACCCAGCTGGCGCCGACCTTCGACGGCCGCGCCTCGGCCATAGCCTATGCCGCCTTCCGCCAGTGGCGGGCCCTGGGCCTGGGCGACGCCCTGGCCCCGCACGCCCAGCGGATCGAGCAGATCCTGGTCACCGACGGCCGCGCGCCCGGGGCGGCGACGCCGGCCGCCCTGCCTTTCCACCTGCGTTTTGATTCCGCCGAGATCGCCGACCGATCCGACGGCGAGCCCCTCGGTTACCTGCTGGAAAACCGCCAGATCCGCGCCGTGCTGTCGCAGGCGGTGATCGAGGCGGGCATCCCCGTCCTGGCGCCGGCCAAGGTGGCCAGCGCGACCTTCGAGAAGGGCGGCGCGGTGGTGACCCTCGAGGACGGGCGGGTGATCACCGCCCCACTGGCGATCGGGGCGGAAGGGCGCGGTTCGGTCCTGCGCAAGGCCGCCGGCATCGGCGCTCTGGGCTGGGATTACCGGCAGACCGGCGTGGTCGCCACGGTGCGCCTGGAGCGCCCCCACGAGGGCGTGGCGCACGAGTACTTCCTGCCGAGCGGCCCCTTCGCCATCCTGCCGCTGACCGACAACCGCGCGAGCCTGGTCTGGACCGAGAGCACGGCCCGGGGCGCTGCGTTGAAATCGGCCAGGCCCGAGGTCTTCCACGCCCACCTGATGCGCCGCTTCGGCGCCTTCCTGGGTGATGCGCGGCTGGACGGGCCGGTCTTCTCCTATCCCCTGTCGCTGCAGCTCGCCGAACGGTTCACCGCCCCGCGCCTGGCGCTGCTGGGGGACGCCGCTCATGGCGTGCACCCCATCGCCGGCCAGGGGCTGAACCTGGGGCTCAAGGGCGCCGCGGCGCTGGCCGAGGTGCTGGTGGACGCCGCCCGCCTGGGAGAAGATCTGGGCTCAGAGGTGGTGCTGGAGCGCTATGGCCGCTGGCGGCGGTTCGACACCGCCCTGCTCAGCGCCGGCATGGACGCCTTCGTCCACCTGTTCTCCAACGACAATCCTGTCCTGCGCCTAGTGCGCGGGGCGGGCATGTCGGCGGTGAACCGGATTCCGGTCGCCCGGCGGATGTTCATGCAGCAGGCCGGCGGCGCCTTTGGCGACCTGCCCCGGCTCCTGCGCGGCGAAGCCCTTTAGTCGGCGAGTTCGCGGGCTTCTTCGGGCAGCATGATCGGCACGCCGTCGCGGACCGGATAGGCGAGCTTGGCGCCGCGGCTGATCAGCTCGGCCCGCTCGCGATCATAGTCCAGCGGCCCGTGGGTGACGGGGCAGACCAGGATCTCCAGCAGACGGGGATCGATCTCGGCAGTGAGGGCGAGCATGGGCTCGGCAGGCGCGTCTTCAGTCATGGATCGTCCTTAAACCAGCGCGCTACTGGACGCTATGGGGCGCGCCGTCATCGTCCTCAAGCGCGTCGATCTCCAGCAGCGCGGTGAGACTGCGGACCCGCTCGGTGAGCGTCAGCGCTTCCAGCAGGGCCTGCTTTTCCGACGGCTCGAACGGCAGCCCCATGGCCAGGCTGGTCACCAGGGGGGCGATGGGCGCGGTCATCGCCGTCTCGTCGTCCACATCCAGCTCTCGCCGGTTCAGATAGCGCTTCAGGGCCCGGGCGAACCGTTCCCGGTCCATGTCCGGCGGGCCCTCATCCTCGGGTGAGAGATCAGCCTCGAAGTCGCCATAGGCCACCCGCAGCTGGCGATAGGGGGTCCGGGCCGAGAGCTCCTCGCCGGCCACGAACCGGCAAATTCCGGTCAGGGTGATCAGATAGCGCCCGTCCGAGGTCTCGGCGAAGCTGGTGATCCGGCCGAGGCAGCCGACGCTGGTGAGGTTGGGCCGCGCCCGCTCGCCGCCGGCGCGGGTCTGGATCATGCCGATGACCCGGTCCCCGGCCATGGCGTCGTCCACCATGTTCAGATAGCGCGGCTCGAAGATCTGCAGCGGCAGATCCCCGCCAGGCAGCAGCACGGCCCCGTCCAGGGGAAAGATCGGGATGATCTGCGGCAGGTCACTCGTGCGCCGGTAGCCCGGCATGGGCGTCACCTCTGGGCTTCTTACGAGAACAGGATGGCGGAAAGCCGGCGGCGGCCATTGCGGGCCACCTCCGACGCGGGACCGGCGGCTTCGAAGATGGTCAGGAGCTGCTTGCGGGCGGCCTCGTCGTTCCAGGTCCGGTCCCGTTCGATGATGTGCAGCAGATGGTCGGCGGCGGCTTCCATCCGCCCGCGGCCGGCCAGGGCCTTGGCCAGGGCCAGGCGGGCCTCATGGTCATCCGCATCGGCGGCGAGTCGGGCCTCGAATTCCTGGGTTTCCGAGGGCGCTTCGGCGGCGAGGTTCAGGGCCGCGCGCACGCTGTCCAGGTCGGGATCCTTGGCCCCCTCAGGCGCCATGTCGAGAATCTCCTTCGCCCGGTCGGCCTCGCCGCCAGCGAGGTAGCAGCGGGCGAGCCCCCCGAGCGCCTTCACATGGTCAGGCTCGGCCTGCAGCACTTGGGCGAAGCCCTGGGCGGCGAGCGCGATGTCCCCGGCCTCCAGGGCCGCCTTGGCCATGTCCAGCAGTTCATCGACCCCGTCCGCCGGGGCCATGGCCGCCAGCTTGTCGACGAAGGCCTTAACCTGGCTCTCGGGCAGGGCGCCCATGAAGCCGTCCACCGGCCGGCCGCCGAAGAAGGCGAACACCGCCGGGATCGACTGCACCCGGAGCTGGCCGGCGAAGGCGGGATTCTGGTCGATGTCGATCTTGACCATCTTGACCTTGCCCTTGGCGGCGTTGACCGCCTTTTCCAGGGCCGGTCCGAGCTGGCGGCAGGGGCCGCACCAGGGCGCCCAGAAGTCGACGATGACCGGCGTCTCCTGGCTGGCCTCGACGACATCAGCCATGAAGCTGGCGTCGGTGGCGTCCTTGACCAGGGCCCCTCCGGCGGCGGGGGCGGCGGTCTCTCCGATGAGGCTCATGGGCGAACTCGTCTTGCTTGGACTGACTGGGGCAACGCGGCAGGCCCTAAGATGGTCCCATGACCGGCGCGCTTCAACGGATGGTTTGCGCTTCGACCACCTGCAGGGTCTCGAAATCCACCACAAGGGGAACGACGCCCAGGGCCGCGAGGAAGGCCTGGAAGCCGCTTTGGTCGAGGGCGGTGGTGGCGGTGTTGGTCAGGGGATGGAAGTTCACGATCGGCGCCTTGGCCAGCGCATGGTCGAGGACGAAGGTCACCCGCCGGGCCACATCGTTGAGCAGACCCAGGGCGGTGACCGAGCCCGGCGTCACCCCCAGGGTCTCGACCATCAGGTCCTCGCGCCCGAAGGACAGGCGCGCGGACCCGATCACCGGCGGCAGGCGCTTGAGGTCGATCACCGTCCGGTCGGCGGCCGAGATCAGCCACAGCCGGTCCTTGGCGTCCTTCAGGAACAGGTTCTTGGTGTGGGCGCCGGGCAGGCCGGCCTTGATCTCCTCGCCCTCGCCGACCCGGAAGACGGCCGGATGGTCCACGGTCCGGTGGGCGATGGCGTGGGCGTCCAGAAAGGCGAGCAGGTCGGCGCGGGTCTTCATGGGCTCCTCATAGGCCGGCTCAGACGATCGTGGAACTGGACGGCGCCCGCGAGGGCTGGCTAGAGCTTGAGTCCGGCCGGTCCGCGGCCGTGTGTCGAGAGGTTGGACGCCCCATGGAGCTTGAGTGCTACCCCACCGCTGATCGCCCGCCGGAAATCGTGCCCGGCCGCCCGCAGCGGGCCTGGATGGAGAGCTTCGCCGATCGGCACCCCTATCGGTGCCTGCCGCTCACCATGGCCAACACCACCGGCTGGGAAATCCTGTGCCCCATGGGTTTCAGCGCCGAATGGAATGGCGGCAAGTTCCAGGAGGACATCACCCTCATCCCGGACAATCCCCACCCGGATTTCCATAACTTCGCCAAGTCGCACTTCAGCCATGGGGTGATCACCTTCCACCCCGGCTACCTGTTCCGCACCCCGCCGGGCTGGTCGATGATGGCCCAGGGTCCGCCCAACCACGTCAAGGACGGGATTCAGCCCCTGGCCGGCCTGGTGGAGACCGAGTGGCTGCCCTTCCCCTTCACCATGAACTGGATCTTCACCCGCCCGGGCCGCGTGAGCTTCCGCAAGGGCGAGCCCTTCTGCTTCATCACCCTGGTGCAGGACAAACCCCTGGCGGAGTTCCAGCCGGTGATCCGGCCGCTCGCCCGCAACGCCGACCTTCTGGGTCAGTACACCGCCTGGGAGAAGCACCGGACCGAGTTCAACGCCAAGATCAGCCGCAGAGACCCTGACGCCACCAAGGAGGCCTGGCAGCGTTTCTACTTCCGCGGGGAGTACCCGGACGCGGTGGCTGAGCCGCCCAAGGACCATGTGAACAAGCGCAGGCTGAAGGCCCCGAAATTCGGGGGCTAGGCCGCTTGCCAAGGCCCAACTCCTCTGCCATAAGCCCGCTCTCGATTTTCGGGGCGGCCACTAGGGGTCGGCATCGAAAAGCGCGGGCGTAGCTCAGTGGTAGAGCACAACCTTGCCAAGGTTGGGGTCGAGAGTTCGAATCTCTTCGCCCGCTCCATTTCCCCCAGGGGACATGTGGCGATCCAAGAAGGCGGCCCCTGGCGGGCCGCCCTTTTTGTTTCGGGCCTGAGCGAAACGAGAGGCTGGGCCTGCAACCAACGGGGCGTCTCCAGCATTTTCCTTCGCGACACGTCCCGCCGTTTTGGCGGGGTTGAGAGACGGAGGTCCCCATGACCGAGCAGCGCAAAGACGACGACGCCAACGCCCCGAGCTCGCGCCCGGCCGCCCCCCTTCCGGAGGGCCAGAAGCACGACCAGCTGGACCGCGAAGGTCGCAAGGCTGAAACCCGCCAGGAAGCCCTGGTGGATGAGGCGGTGGAGGAAACCTTTCCCGCCAGCGACCCGATCGCGCCTAAGCACATCACCTGAGAAGCGCCTGCTGACCTGATATGAAAGAGGGGGCGGACCTTGCGGTCCGCCCCCTTTGTCATGCTGACGACGCGCCAGTTGGGGCACCAGTTACGGCGCGGGGCGCATGATCCTCGGACCAAGGTTTTCAAGCACCGCCCGGGCGTCGAAGGCGTTGGGATCGCCGGCCGGCTTCGCGCCGCGATACATCACGACCTCAGCCGTAGCCTCGAACCGCTCAACGGTGCGCACATCCACCCGGTCGGCCCAGAAGGGGTCGCCCCAATAGGGATCCCAGGTGCGCCAGCTATAGGCCGAATAGTAGCGCCAGTGGGGCCGCCAGTAGGAATAACGGGGGCCATACCACGGATTGTAGAAGGGGTCGGGCTGCACATAGGTGCGCGCATCCCGGTCGGTCGCCCGTGTGACGATGGAAAAGCCGTCATAGCCCTGCTGCACGGTCAGCTCGGCCGCTCGGTAGAGCAGATAGCCCTCGACGGTCTCCCGTCCCGTCAGGCTGTTGCCGGCGAAGCTGACACGCCAGCGGTCCGGCTCTACCCGCATTTCGGAATAGCCGCCGGAGACCGCAGCGCCCGGCAGGTTGGGTTGGTAGGGCGTGGCCGTCGCGCACGCGCTCAGCCCGGCAAGAAGGGCGAGGGCGACAACGGGACCCGATAGGCTTTTCATGTTCGTCTCGTTCCTTGAGAACGTCCCCCGAACGCTCTGCGGCAGACTAGGCCAACACCGTGGCGCAATTTTGGTTGCCCGGCCACTCCCGCCGCCCGGCCCAGGCTCTTGGCCCCAACCGGCCGATGACATTTTCGTGTGCGCGACCGGTGGGCGTCAGGGACCGCCTTCGCCCAAAACGGGAGCCTCTTCACGGTCTTAGGCGACCCCGAGCGCCACATGGCGTGGGACGTGCAGACCAAGGCGCTGTAGATTTCACTTAATTCCTATTGAGACACTAGGATAGTATCCCAGGGTCTGAGAAGTCAGGGGCGGGCGATGGAATCGGACTTCATGCTGTTTGCGGCGGTGGGCTTCGCCGCCCAGCTGGTGGATGGCGCCCTGGGCATGGCCTATGGCGTCGTCTCCACCACGACTCTGCTGGCCATGGGGGTGTCGCCGGCCAACGCCTCGGCCAGCGTGCACGCCGCCAAGGTCTTCACCGGCGCGGCCTCGGCGGTGTCCCACGCCCTCCATAAGAACATCAACTGGCGCCTGCTGGCCTTGCTCGCCACCGGCGGCGTGGTCGGCGGCGTCGCCGGCACCTACCTGCTGACCTCGATCGATGGGGACACGATCAAGCCCTATGTGGTCGGCTGGCTCGGCCTCATGGGGCTGGTGATCCTCTACCGGGCCTGGAAGGGCGTTCGACCCAAGCCCTTTTCCTGGAAGAGCCCCATGCCGCTCGGCGTGCTCGGGGGCTTCTTCGATGCGGTGGGCGGTGGCGGATGGGGACCGGTGGTCACCTCCACCCTCCTCGGCTCCGGAGCCGATCCGCGCAAGGCGATCGGCACCACAAACGCCGCCGAATTCTTCGTCGCCACCGCGGTCTCGGCGGCCTTCCTCTCGGCCCTGCTGTCGGGCCATTGGGAGACCGAGGGCCTACGCGACCACCTGTCTTCGGTCCTGGGCCTGATCGCCGGCGGGGTGGTTGCGGCCCCCCTGGCCGGATGGATGACCAAGGTCCTGCCGATCCGCGCCCTGACCTGGTTCGTGGGTGTTCTGGTCACGGGCCTGGCGATCTGGCAGGCGGTGGTGCTCTTCCTGTAGCCCCCTGTAGCCCCGACCTGACCAAGGCGATCAGATCGTGGCCAGGGGCCACGGCGCCCAGGGCTCAGGCGCCCACCGTCACCAGGATCCAGATGATCCGGCCTGCGGCGCCCAGCAGCAGGGCGGCGGCGGCCACGAACTGGATGATGAAGCCCAGCTCCCGCTTGCCGGGATCGGCCACATAGCCGAAGGCGTAGAGCAGCCGCCCGACGATCCAGACCACGCCCAGGCCAGCCGCGATCAGGTCGTTCCAGTAGATGGCGAACAGCCACAGGCCGGTCAGGAAGATCGGCAGCCATTCCAGCGTGTTGGCCTGCACCCGGATGTGCCGCTCGAGAACCGGATCTCCCACCATGGCCGGGGCGGCGATACCGCTTTTCCCCCGGGCCACGCCAACGCGGAGCCCCATCCAGAAATAGACCAGCAGCGCGGCGATTGTGACCAGCGCAACCCAGCTGTGCGGACTCATGGCGAATTCCCCCTCAGGATAATGATGGCGCAGCCTCGCGCCTTTGCGCCACAGTGGCACGGGCCAAGCGCCACCGGAACCTTCGCCAGTCGCCCGCGAGGGCCAGGAGCCGTCAACTCGCGGGCCCCTGACTGAAAAACTGAGGATCTGCGGGGAACGATTGGCGCTCTGATGCGAGTTTTAGGCGGGTCAGCCGATACAGGAGCCGGCCCGTGTCCTCAGTCCACACCTCAGAAACCGACACCCCTTGGCGCCGCCGCGCAGGCGAGGCCGCAGGCGCGTTGAAAGAAGCCCGCAGCTGGGCGGCCGGCGCACCCCGTGAGACAGCCCCCAGCACCGCCCTCCCCCTGCCAGGCGGCGGCCGCATGCGCCTGAGCACCGACCGCGTGCGCGCCAAGCCTGCCCTCTCCCCGCAGGTCTCGTTCATGCTTGGCCAGAACGCCATCGGCCTTGGCCTCTGGGGTCTCTTCTTCCCCCGTGGCGTGCAGCGGTTCCTCGGTCTGAATGGGTCGCCGCAGACCACCCGGCTGCTGTTCGGCGCCCGGGAGATGGCCACCGGCATGGGTCTGTTCTCAGATCCGACGCGCTCGGGCGTGCTGTGGGCGCGGGTCGTGGGCGACGTGTTCGACATCGCCGTGCTGAGCGCCCTGAACCGGCGCAGCAACCCCAAACAGGGCAACGCCAGGCTGGCCCTCGGCGTGGTGCTGGCCGTCACCGCCCTGGATGTGATCACCGCCACCCGCATGACCAACGTCACGCGCAACTGCGCTTAGGAGGACCGCCCCGTGAAAGCGATTTGCTGGCAAGGCAAGAAGGACCTCCGCTGCGAGGAGGTGCCCGATCCGATCATCGAGGACCCCAAGGACGCCATCATCCGCGTCACCTCCACCTGCATCTGCGGATCTGACCTGCACCTGATGAACGGCCTGGTGCCGACCATGTGTGTCGGCGACGTCATGGGCCATGAGGCCATGGGCGAAGTGGTCGAGGCAGGCCCTGAAGCCCGAGCCCAGGGCCTGAAGGTCGGCGACCGGGTGGTGGTCCCGTTCCAGATGACCTGCGGCGCGTGTGAGCAGTGCCTGGCGGGAAACTACTCCGTCTGCCAGACCACCAACCGAAACTCAGACCTGGCCAAGGCCTTCTTCGGCGACACCACCGCAGGACTGTTCGGCTATTCCCACATCACCGGCGGTTATGCCGGGGGCCAGGCGGAGTATCTGCGCGTCCCCCATGCGGCGACCACCCTGATTCAGATTCCCAAGACCGGGGCTGATGAGACCTATCTCTTCCTCAGCGACATCCTGCCGACAGGCTGGCAGGCGGCGGCCTTCGCCGACATCCAGCCCACCGATACGGTGGCGGTCTGGGGCTGCGGGCCGGTGGGGCTGTTCGCCATCCAGTCGGCGATCATCCAGGGCGCTCAGCGGGTCATCGCCATCGACGACGTGCCCGAGCGACTGGCCATGGCGGCTGACCTGGGGGCCGAGACCCTGGACCGCAGCGCCCACAAGGTGCTGCCCAGCCTGAAAGAGATGACCGACGGCCATGGTCCGGAGAAGTGCATCGACGCTGTTGGCCTTGAGGCCCACGGCCCGACCCCGCTGCTGGGTATGATCGATCGGGTGCAGACCGCGCTGAAGCTGGAGACCGAGCGGCCGGTGGCCCTTCGCGAGGCGATCATGGCCTGCAAGGCGGCCGGCACGGTCTCGGTTCCAGGCGTCTATGGCGGGCTCGCCAACATGATCCCGCTGGGCGCCCTGATGAACAAGGGGCTGACCCTGCGTACCGGCCAAACCCATGTGCGGCGCTGGAGTGATGACCTGCTGCGCCGGCTAGACGAAGGCGAGATCGACCCGACCTTCCTGATCACCCACACCGAGCCGCTCGGCCGCGGGCCGGAGATGTACAAGACCTTCCGCGACAAGAAGGACGGCTGCGTGAAGGTGGTGTTGAAGCCTTGAGCGGCCGCAGCGGCCTTGCGCCTACCGCCCCCGGCGGTCGCGCTTGGCTGTGCCGCGCAGGCGCAGGGCGTTGAGCTTGATGAAGCCGGCCGCATCGCGCTGGTCGTAGGCCACCTTGCCCTCCTCGAAGGTGACCAGCTCCTGGTCGTACAGCGAGTAGGGGCTGGAGCGGCCGATGACCGTGACATTGCCCTTGTACAGCTTCACCCGCACCTGACCGGCCACGTGGGCCTGGGAATGGTCGATGGCCGCCTGCAGCATCTCGCGCTCGGGGCTGAACCAGAAGCCGTTATAGATCAGCTCCGCATAGCGGGGCATCAGCTCGTCCTTCAGGTGGGCCGCGCCGCGGTCCAGGGTGATGGACTCGATCCCCCGGTGGGCGGCCAGCAGGATCGTGCCGCCCGGCGTTTCATAGACGCCGCGGGACTTCATGCCGACGAAGCGGTTCTCCACCAGGTCCAGGCGGCCAATGCCGTTGTCGTGGCCGAGCTGGTTGAGGCGGGTGAGCAGGGCGGCCGGCGACAGGGCCTCGCCATCGATAGCGATGGGATCGCCCTTTTCGAAGTCAATGGTGATGACCGTCGGCTTGTCCGGCGCATCCTCGGGCGAGATCGTGCGCATATGGACAAATTCCGGCGCCTCGACCGCCGGGTCCTCCAGCACCTTGCCCTCAGACGAGGAGTGCAGAAGGTTGGCGTCGACGCTGAAGGGCGCTTCGCCGCGCTTGTCCTTGGTGATCTGGATCTGGTGCTTCTCGGCGAAGTCCAGCAGGGCCTCGCGGCTCTTGAAGTCCCATTCCCGCCAGGGCGCGATCACATGGATGTCGGGCTCCAGGGCATAGTAGCCGAGCTCGAAGCGGACCTGGTCATTGCCCTTGCCGGTGGCGCCATGGCTGACGGCGTCGGCGCCGGTCATCCGGGCGATCTCGATCTGGCGCTTGGCGATCAGGGGCCGGGCGATGGAGGTGCCCAGCAGGTACTGGCCCTCATAAACCGTATTGGCCCGGAACATCGGGAAGACGAAGTCGCGGACGAACTCCTCGCGAACATCCTCGATGAAGATGTTCTCGGGCTTCACGCCGGCGGCCAGGGCCTTGGCCCGCGCCGGCTCGATCTCTTCGCCCTGGCCGAGATCGGCGGTGAAGGTGACCACCTCGGCCCCGTATTCGGTCTGCAGCCACTTCAGGATGATCGAGGTGTCCAGGCCGCCGGAATAGGCGAGGACGACTTTCTTGATCGGCTTGTCGGCGGCCATGGGGCGAGGTCTTTCGAAGGTCGGAGAGTTGAAAACTGGCGCGGCTTTAAGATCGAACGGGGCGTCCGTTCAAGACTTAAGCGCGCCTTCCTGGTCAAGCTGGGTCATGGCCGCGTGCAACCAGCGCAGGTGATAGAGGGCGAAGACCCCGGCCAGGGTGGCGCGAATGCCAAAGAGCACCAGGGCGTCCTGCGTGCCCGGCGCGGTCTGCCGGTTCTGCCAGAGCAGCATGAGGCTGAGCAGAAAGGCGATCCCAGGGATCAGCAGCAGGGCCACATGGCGTGGGACCCGCATCATCGCCCGTCCGTCGCGAGCGAATTGCAGCGGCATCTTGGTGTCGGCCGGAACCCGCGCCCAGGCCTTGTGCGAGGCGCTGGCCATGATCGAGAGCGCGACGATCCACAGGGCGTCGCCCACAATGCCCAGCCAGTTCATTGGTCTCTCCCCGCAAGCTTGGTCGCCCGACCCATGGCCCAGTTAGGGCCGCCGAGTCCAGGCCAGCCGCCCTAGACCGTGACCTGGGTGCCCAGTTCCACCACCCGGCCGGGCGGAATCTTGAAGAAGTCGGTGGGATTGGCCGCATTGCGCATCAGATAGATGAACAGGCGGTCCTGCCAGAGCGGCATGCCCGACTGGGCCGACGGCACCACCGAGCGGCGGCCCAGGAAGAAGCTGGTGGCCATGATGTCGAACTTCAGGCCGAGCTTGCGGCAAAGCCCGAGCGCCTTGGGCAGGTTGGGGCTCTCCATGAAGCCGTAGGCGACCACGACCTTCTTGAAGTCCTCGTTCACCGGCTCGATCTTGATCCGGTCCTCGTCCTTGACCCTGGGCGTCTCGGTGGTCCGCACGGTCAGGATGACGTTCTTTTCGTGCAGCACCTTGTTGTGCTTGAGATTGTGCATCAGGGCCACCGGCGCCACGTCGGGGTCCGAGGTCAGGAAGATGGCCGTGCCCGGCGCCCGGTGCGGCGCGCGGGCCTTGAGGATCTCGGTCAGCTCGGCGAGCTGAATGCTGTCGCGCCGGGTCTTGTCGGTGAGGATCTGGGCGCCGCGCATCCATGTCCACATAATGACCACCAGGCCCCCGCTGAGCGCCAGGGGGAACCAGCCGCCCTGGAAGACCTTGAGCAGGTTCGACGACAGGAAGACCAGGTCGATGGCGGCGAAACTGCCGGCCACAAGACCAGCCTGCCACCAGGGCCGCTTCCACATGGCGCCGATGATCACGAACAGCAGCAGGGTGTTGACGAACATGGTGCCCGACACCGCGATGCCATAGGCCGAGGCCAGGTTCGACGAGTTCTGGAACAGGGCGAGCGTCAGCAGCACACCGGCCATCAGCAGCATATTGACCTGGGGCACATAGATCTGGCCGGCCTGGGTCTCTGAGGTGCGGCGGATGTCGATCCGCGGCAGCAGGCCAAGCTGCACCGCCTGCTGGGTGACCGAGAAGGCGCCGGTGATCACCGCCTGGCTCGCCACGACCGTGGCCGCCGTGGCCAGCATGAGCACCGGCCAGAAGATCGCCACGGGGATCATCTCATAGAAGGGGCTGATCCGCGCCTCGGGGTGGGCCAGCACCAGGGCGCCTTGCCCCAGATAGTTCAGCAACAGGGCGGGCAGGACGAGCACGATCCAGGCCGCGCGGATCGGGCCTTTGCCGAAGTGGCCCATATCGGCATAGAGCGCCTCGGCCCCGGTGACGGCCAGGAAGACGCTGCCCAGGATGACAAATCCCAGGAAGCCGTTGTCGAGGATGAACAGCAGGCCGTAGTGGGGCGACAGGCCCATCAGGATCCGCGGGTCATCAAAAATGTGATAGATTCCAAGCCCGCCCAGGGTCAGGAACCAGAGGGCGGTGATGGGCCCGAAGTAGCGGCCGATCTTGGCCGTTCCCCGGGACTGCGCCGCGAACAGGGCGATCAGAATGCCCGCCGAAATCGGCAGGACGAAGGGGGAAAGCGCCGGTCCGATCCCGGGCGCGACCTTCAGGCCTTCCACGGCCGACAGCACCGACAGGGCCGGCGTAATGACGCCGTCCGAATAGAAGAGCGCCGCCCCGATCATGCCCAGGAGCAGGATCGCCCCGGACCGGCGGCCCAGTGATCTGCGGGCCAGGGCCATCAGGGCCAGAGCGCCGCCCTCGCCCTTGTTGTCGGCGTTGAGCAGGAAGATGACGTACTTGACCGAGACGATCAGGAACAGCGCCCAGGCCATCAGGGACACCACCCCGAACACCGCCAGTTCATCGGTCCCGCCGCTGCGGGAATGGGCGAGCGCCTCGCGCATGGCGTAGAGCGGGCTGGTCCCGATATCGCCGAAGACCACACCGACGGAGCCCAGGGCAAGCGCCCAGAAGCCTTCCGGCTTGGGGTGGGAGGCGTCGGAATGCGCCTCGGCAGCCGATGGGGTCGGCTCACTCATCAGGACTCTCCGGAGACCGTGGGGGCGGCGTTTGAGTGTTCCAGACAGGACGTCTGCGCCCCGACGATGCGGCGGGCGCGATACACCCTTTCCGGACGGGGTTCAATCGCACGGCCGGATTCGCCGCAGGGACGACCAGCTTGCCGCAGACCGCGACCTTCTCCACCCTTCCGCGGCAAGGGGGCCGATCAGGACGGGTCCGCAAAGCTGTGCAGGAGCGCCCATGGCTCGCCCACTGGCCCTGGTGACCGGGGCATCCGCCGGGATCGGCGCCGCCTTCGCCCAGACCCTGGCCGCCCGGGGCCATGACCTGGCGCTCACCGCGAGGCGGCTTGATCGTCTGGAGGCGCTGGCGGCCGAGCTTCGCGTCCGACACGGGGTGGAGGTGCTGACCCTGGCCGCCGATCTCGCCGACCCGGCCGCGCCGGCGCGCCTGGCGGACGCCCTGGCCGCTGAGGGACGCGGGGTCGATGTGCTGATCAACAATGCGGGCTACGGCCTGCCGGGGGGCTTTGGCGGCAATAGCTGGGCCGATCAGGCCGCCGTGCTGCAGGTGATGCTGACTGCGCCCACTGAACTGGCCCACCGGCTCCTGCCCGGCATGCTGAGCCGGCGCCACGGGCGCATCGTCAATGTCGCCTCGGTGGCAGGCATGACCCCCGGCGGCGTCGGCCTCTATGGCCCGGTCAAGCGCTACCTGATCGGCATGTCCCAGAGCCTGCACATGGAGTGCGCCGGAACCGGGGTTCATGTGAGCGCCCTGTGCCCAGGGCTGACCTGGTCGGAATTCCACGACGTCAACGGCATGCGTGAGCCGCTCAACCGCGCCACGCCGCGCTGGCTGTGGATGCAGGCCGAAACCGTGGTCGAGGTCGGGCTGGCGGCGGTGGAGAAGAACCAGCCGGTCTGCGTGCCTGGCCTGGTGAACAAGGTGATCGCCGGCCTCGCCCGCCATCTGCCCGAGCACTGGATCATGGCGATGACGGCGTCCCAGGGCTGGCGCTTCGGCGAGCCCTGAGCCCGGGTCACTCGGTCACATAGGGCTTGGCGGCCTCGTTGAGGATCACCCCGCTGGTGGCGTCGGCGATGCCCACCAGGACGAACTGCACCGCCATGGCGCAGAGGATGAGGCCCAGCACGCGGACGACGATGGTCATGCCGATCCGCCCGAGGATTTTGCTGATCACCGGCGCTGCCCAGAAGCAGAGCATGGTCACCAGCGCGATGGCGCCGATGACGCCCACCCCGATCGCCGCTCCAGCCAGGCCGAAAACCTTGGCTTCACTGGCGTAGATGACCACCGAGGAGATGGCGCCAGGCCCGATCAGCAGGGGCATGGCGAAGGGGACGATCAGCCGCTCGAACTTGCGCCCGGCCCGGCCCTTGGGGTTTTCGTCGCCCTCGGCCATGGCCGAGAATGTGGCGGTGAAGTCGTCCCGGGCCATCTCCAGGCCCAGCAGGAACAGGATGATGCCGCCGGCGATGCGGAAGGCCGGCAGGGAGATGCCGAAGAAGGCCAGCAGGGCCAGGCCGGAGAAGTAGAAGAAGGTCAGGAAGCCCAGGATGAACAGGGCGATATAGACGGCCACGAGCCGCGCATCGCGACCCTTGCTGCCCTGGGTCGCTGCGCCGAACAGGGGCACGTTGCCGATCGGATCGATCAGGGCGAACAGCGCCACGAAGAAGTTGACCGCAAACTCAGCCTGGCTCATGCCTCGCTCCTAGCTCAAAATTGAAGCGGCGCCGATGACCCTTGTGCGGTCAAACGGCGCCAATCCGCCTGGAGCCTGCGCCATGACCCTCACCGCCCGCTTGGACGCCGCCGTCGCCTGCGATCCGCGCCTGATCGTGCCCCTGGACCTGCCGACGGTCGATCAGGCCCGGGAGATGGTGGCGGCGATCGGCGAGGCCGCGAGCTTCTACAAGATCGGTCTGGAACTGTTCGCCTCGGATGGCATGACGCTCGCCCGGGAGCTCAAGGCCCAGGGCAAACAGATCTTCCTGGACTGGAAGCTGCACGACATCGGCACCACGGTGCAACGCTCAGCCGCGGTCCTGGCCGAGTCCGGCTGCGACTTTCTGACTGTGCATGGCGAGCCCCAGGTGATGGCCGCCGCCGTACGCGGCCGGGGACGTTCGGGCCTGAAGGTGCTGGCCGTCACGGTACTCACCAGCCTGTCGGATGAGGATCTGCTGGAGATGGGCTTCACCGAGACCGCCCGGTCCCTGGTGGAGCGGCGCATTCATCATGCGGTGGCCGCCGGCTGCGATGGGGTGATCGCCAGCCCCCATGAGGCGCAGCTCGCCCGCGCCATCGGCGGCCCGGACTTCCTGGTGGTGACGCCCGGCGTGCGCCCCGACTGGGCGGCGAAGAATGACCAGGCCCGGGCCGCGACGCCTGCCCAGGCCCTGCAGGCCGGCGCCTCGCACATCGTCTGTGGCCGCCCGATCACCGGGGCAAACGACCCCCAGGCCGCCGCTCAGCGGATCGTGGCGGAGATGGCCGGAGCCTAGCGCCCCTTGCCGCCCCCATGGCCCTTGCCGCCATGGCCGCCCCCGTGGCCGCCGCGATAGCCGCCATGGCCCACCGCATAGCCGCCGTGGATGGAGACCCGGGCCGAGGCCGAAGCGGACGCCGAGGCTGACGCATAGGCGCTCGAAGAGCCGCCGCCGCCGACCACATAGTAGCCGCCGCCGCCATAGCCGCCGGACGGGATCGGTCCCACGCCGCCGGCGCCTGCAAAGAAGCTGTCGGACAGGACGAGCCCCGCGCCCTGCCCACAGGCGCTCACGCATGGACTGCAGCAAGGCCCATAGGCCGGCGGCGCGTAGGCGGGAGGGCCGTAGGCTGGCGGGCCATAGCCGGGGTGGCCATAGCCGGGATGCGGGGGCTGGGGATGGCCGTAGTCCTGACGATAGGGGCCATATTCCTGGGCGTAGCCGCGGGTCCCGTAGCCGTCGCTCACATAGGCCTGCTCGTAGCCATAGGTCTCGCTGTAGCCGGAGCTGTGCTGATAGCCCCCGCCATAATAGCCCCCGGCCGACGCCGGGCACGGATTATGGGCGGGACAGGCTGCCGCCGCCCCTGCGCCGACCAGGCTCAAGAGCAGGCCGGCGGCGAGGCCCGCGGGCAGGGAATGGCGAATGGGCCAGGACATCGGACGCTCCTGTTTACAAGTCTTAACAGGAACCTAACGCCCCGCGGCGCGCCGGGGCGAGTCGCTGCACTCAGGGCGCGAGCTTGACCGGACCTAAAAGTCGACAGCGATACCCTTACGCTCCCAGTCGCCGAACCGGGTGGGCTCTGGCCCCTTCGGGCCGCCTTCTTCCGGCGGCGGTTGCAGGGCCGCCTCGGCCTCGCGGCGGGCCTGCGCCTCTTCCAGGGCGCGGCGGGCCGCAGGGCTCAGGGGTTTGTCCGGCGCGGCATTGGGGGGCAGGGTCTCGCTCATAGGCATGATTTAGGATGGCAAGGGCCGCTGCGCCAGACGCCGCTGCGCCGCGGGCGGCGGCGAAAGGGGCGCCCGCCTGCGATCTTTCCTTGCCTGAGGCCGGCGGAGCGGGCACGTCGCAGCCGGTGAATGACGACAATGATCTTGGCCTCCCCGCCCGGGGCGCCGCCCTCGACATCCTGACCGCCGCCCTGGCCCGTCGAACGGGCCTGGAAGAGGCGATCTCCACGCCGGCCTTTGGCGCGCTTTCGCCGCGGGACCGCGCCTTTGCGCGCGCACTGGCCATGGCCACATTGCGCCGGCTGGGGCCCATCGACCGGGCCCTGGACGCCAAGCTCGCCAAGTCGCCGCCGGACGGCGTGCGCCAGATCCTGCGGATTGGCGTGGCCCAGGCCTTCCTGATGGAGACCCCGCCCTTTGCGGCGGTGGCCACCAGCGTCGATCTGGCCGCCTCGCGCCGCGACACCGCGCCCTTCAAGGGCCTGGTCAACGCCGTCCTGCGGGGTCTGCTGCGCGAACCGCCGAACCTGGATGATCCCGAAGCTCTGCCGCCGCCCTGGCTGATGGCCCGCTGGAGCGCGGCCTTCGGTCCCGAGACCGCCCTGGAGATCGCCAAGGTGATCGCCCAGGAGCCGGCCACCGACCTTTCCGTCCGCGACCCCGCCACAGCCCAGGCCCTGGCGGCCGAGTTGGAAGCCGAGATCCTGCCGGGCGGCAGCCTGCGCACCGCCCGCCGCGGCGACCTGGCGACCTGGCCGGGCTTCGAGGCCGGCGCCTGGTGGGTGCAGGACGCCTCAGCCGCTATTCCCGCCCGTCTGCTGGAGGCCGGCCCCGACCAGCAGGTGCTCGATCTGTGCGCCGCCCCGGGGGGGAAGACCCTTCAACTGGCGGCTACGGGCGCCAGCGTCACGGCCCTGGACCGCTCGGCCGGCCGGCTCAAACGGCTGGCGGCCAATCTGGAGCGGATGGGGCTGAAGGCCGCCACCGTCACCGCCAATGCGGTCGACTGGAAGGCGCCGGACCTGTTCGACGCCGTCCTGCTGGACGCCCCCTGTTCGGCCACCGGCACCTTCCGCCGCCATCCCGACGTCCTGTGGGCCGCGCGGCCCGCCGACATCGCCAGCCTGTCCGAGACCCAGGCCCGGCTGCTGGACGCCACCGCGCCTCGCGTCGCTCCCCAGGGGCGGCTGGTCTACTGCGTGTGCAGCCTGGAGCCGGAAGAGGGCGAATCTCAGGTCGAGGGCTTCCTCGCCCGGCACCCGGGCTTTGTCCTGGAGCCGATCGCCCCCGGCGAAGGCGGGGCGCCCGCCGCCAGCGTGCGGCCCGACGGGACGCTCCGCATCCTGCCCTTCCACAGCCCGGGCGGAACCGACGGCTTCTACGTCGCCCGCTTCCTGCGGCAGAGCTAGGCGCAGGACTGGCGGGCGCCCTGGCGGTCCTTGTGGCCGCCCCGCGGCTTGGGTTAAGTCCAGACGATGACGCGCACGCCTCTCATCGCCCCCTCCATCCTGGCCGCCGACTTCGCCCGCCTGGGCGAGGAATGCCGCGCCATCGAAGCCGCCGGCGCCGACTGGGTGCATATCGACGTGATGGACGGCCATTTCGTGCCCAACATCACCATTGGACCCGACGTGGTGAAGGCGCTGAAGCCCCACGTCTCCATCCCCTTCGACGTGCATCTGATGATCGCGCCGGCCGACCCCTACATCGAGGCCTTCGCCAAGGCGGGCGCCGACCTGATCAGCGTCCACCCTGAGAGCGGCCCGCACCTCAACCGGACGCTGAAGCTGATCCGCAGCCTGGGCTGCAAGGCCGGCGTGGTGTTCAATCCGTCCACCTCGCCGTCGGTTATTGAATGGATGATGGACGAGATCGACCTGATCCTGGTCATGTCCATCAATCCCGGCTTCGGCGGACAGAAGTTCATGACCTCGCAGCTGGCCAAGATCCGCCGGCTGCGGGAGATGATCGACACCACTGGCCGCGAGATCCACCTGGAGGTCGACGGCGGCGTGACGCCGGAGACCGCACCCCTCTGCCTGGAAGCCGGCGCCACGGCGCTTGTGGCCGGGACCGCCGTCTTCAAGGGCGGCGCGGACGCCTACGCCGCCAACATCGCCGCCCTTCGGGGCGGGTGAGCGGGGCGCCCGTGGCCGGACAGCCTCCCCCGGCGCCGGCGTCCAGGCGGCTGCCTGGCCAGGTGGCCCTGTTGGCGCTCGCGGTCGGCCTGCGCCGGCAGGCCCGCCGGGAATGGGCCGGCTCGCCCCTGCACCGCTGGATGCTGGCCAGGCCCCGGCCCGAGGGGCTGACCGGATCGCCCCCCGACCCCCGTCCAGGCCGGGCGGAAAACGGCCGGCGAATCCTGCTGGGCGACTTCACCTTCGCCGGCGTCACCCTGCACGCCGGACCCAAGGGCGATCCCTGGGACCGGCCCAATCCCAGTCGGCGCTTCGCCGTGGCCCTGCACCGGTTCGACTGGCTGCGCGACCTGCTCGCCGTGGGCGAGAGCGGCGCAGTGGAAGCCCTGCGGCTGACCTTGCTCTGGCGGCGCACCTTCGGGCGATGGAACGGTTTTTCCTGGGATCCCGAGGTGCTGGAACGCCGGGTGTTCAACCTCGCCTGCGGCGCCCCCCGCTTCTGCGCTGGCGCGTCGGACGCCGAAACGGCCCAGATCGCGCTGGATCTCGCCCGTCAGGCTCGCCACCTGCTGGCCACCATCGATGGACCGGCCCGGGCGGCTGAGCGGGCCTGCGCCGCGGCCCTGGCCGGCGCCGTGCTGGCCGGCGAGGCCGGCGACCGGCTAACGACCACAGCGCTGGAACGGCTGACCAAGGCGTTGGCTGAAACCGTCCAGGCGGATGGCGGCCACGCCTCGCGCTCACCGCAGGCCGCCGTTCAGTTGCTGCTCGACCTGCAGACCCTGGACGAGGCGCTGGTTCAGCGGGGGATCGCGCCGCCGGATGAGATGATGCGGGCCATCGACCGGCTGGTGGGGGCGGTGCGGTTCTTCACCCTGGCCGATGGCGCCCTGCCGGTCTTCCAGGGCGGCGAGGCCCTGCGCCCGGCCCTGGTGGCCGCGGCCAGGGCCAGCGAGAACGACGCCGGCCGCACCCTGCCCGCCGCCCGCAACGGCTATCAGCGCCTGGAGAGCCGCAGCCTGCAGCTGGTGGCCGACGCCGCCCCACCAGCGACGGGTCCCTGGAGCGTCACCGCATGCGCCCAACCGCTGGCGCTTGAGGTGCTGATTTCCGGGCGCCGGGCCATCACCAACTGCGGCTGGTCGCCGGACGCCGTGGGGCCTGAGGCCCTGCGTCTGGCGGATGCGGCCTCGACCGCCTCCCTTGGCGACCTGTCCTGCGGCGCGCCCGTGCGAGGGCTGCAGGCCCGCGCCCTGGGTCCCCGGCTGATCGGCGCCGATGCGGCGGTGAGCGCCAAGCGCCAGCAGGCCGAGGGCGCCCTGTGGCTGGAAATGGCCCATGACGGCTGGGTCCGGCGCTTTGGACTGCGCCATGAGCGGCGGCTCTACCTGGACCTGGCCGCCGACGAACTGCGCGGCGAGGACCGCTTCACCCCTGTCACCGACGCCGCGCCGGGGGAAGACCCGCGGCGGTTCATCCCCTTCGCCGTCCGCTTCCATATCCACCCCGACGCCCGGGCCTCCCTGGCCCGCGACGGCAAGAGCGTGCTGATCAAGCCCGAAGGCGAAGAGACCGGCTGGTGGCTTCGCAACGACGCCATGGAAGTCGCCATCGAGGCCTCGGTCTTCTTCCAAGACGGCCAGGCCCGGCGGACCAGCCAGGTGGTGCTGCGCGGCCAGGTCCGGCAGGAGGCCGGCGCCCGCCTGCGCTGGAAGCTGGCGGCCGCCGAGCCCTGGCCGCCGCCGCGCTGAGACGGCGCATTGACTCCTCCGACCGGCCAGGACTAGGACGCCCCTGTCCTGCGTGACTGGCGAAAATCGAGGTGGGTGACCACCGGGGAGCCAGGACCTCATACGCCGCTCGCCTGGGCACGCCTTGTCACCTTTCCCGCCAGGAGACCGCCGTGCCCGCCGCCCCCGACTTCCCGCCTGCCCCCGACGCCGTCAAACCGGTCCGCGCCCTCCTGTCGGTGTCCGACAAGACCGGCCTGGTGGAGGCCGCCCGGGCGCTGTCCGAGATGGGGGTGGAGCTGGTCTCCACCGGCGGCACCAAGGCGGCCATCGCTGCGGCCGGCCTGCCCGTAAAGGACGTGGCCGACCTGACCGGTTTTCCGGAAATGATGGATGGCCGGGTCAAGACCCTGCACCCGGTGGTGCATGGCGGCCTGCTGGGGGTTCGCGACGCCGCCCACCATGCCAAGGCCATGGCCGAGCACGGCATCGGCCCCATCGATATCGTCTATGTGACTCTCTACCCCTTCGAGCAGACCGTGGCCGGCGGCGGTGACTTCGCGTCCTGCGTCGAGAACATCGACATCGGCGGGCCGGCCATGATCCGCTCGGCCGCCAAGAACCATGGCTATGTGGCGGTCTGCACCGAGAAGCCCGATCTCGACGAGGTGATCGCCGCCCTGAGCGCCGACGGCGCCACCTCGCTGTCCCTGCGCAAGGCTCTGGCCGCCCGCGCCTATGCCCGCACCGCAGCCTATGACGCCGCCATCTCGCAGTGGTTCGCGGGCGAACTGGCCGAAGAAGCGCCGCGCCGCCGGGCCTTCGCGGGCGAGCTTGTCCAGACCATGCGCTATGGCGAAAACCCCCATCAGGCCGCAGCCTTCTATCGCGACGGCTCCAACCGGCCGGGCGTGGCCACCGCCACCCAGCTGCAGGGCAAGGCGCTGTCCTACAACAACATCGCCGACACCGACGCGGCCATTGAGCTGGTGGCCGAGTTCGACCCCACCGCCAGCGCAGCAGTGACCATCATCAAGCACGCCAACCCCTGCGGCGTCGCGCTGGGTGCCGACCTGACCGAGGCTTACAGCCGCGCCCTGCAATGCGATCCGGTCTCGGCCTTTGGCGGCATCGTGGCGGTCAACCGCCGACTTGATGCGGCCGCAGCCCGGGAGATCGTCAAGGTCTTCACCGAGGTGGTGGTGGCGCCCGAGGCCGACGAGGAGGCCATCGCCATCTTCAAGAAGAAGAAGGACCTGCGCCTGCTGATCACCGGCGGCCTCCCCGACCCCAAGGCGGCCGGCGTCACCTATCGACAGGTGGCCGGCGGCTTCCTGGTGCAGGGCCGCGACACCGCCCATATCACCGCCGCCGATCTGAAGATCGTCACCAAGCGCCAGCCCACCGAGGCTGAGCTGCGCGACATGCTGTTCGCCTTCACCGTGGCCAAGCATGTGAAGTCCAACGCCATCGTCTATGCCAAGGGCGGCCAGACCGCCGGCATCGGGGCGGGCCAGATGAACCGCAAGGACTCCGCCCGCATCGCCGCCCTGCGCGCCGCCGAGGCCGCCGAGACCGCCGGTCTGCCGGAGTCGCTGGCCAAGGGCTCGGCCTGCGCCTCGGACGCCTTCTTCCCCTTCGCCGACGGCCTGATCCAAGCCGCCGAGGCCGGGGCCACGGCGGTGATCCAGCCGGGGGGCTCGATCCGCGACGAGGAGGTCATCGCCGCCGCCGACGCGGCGGGTCTGGCCATGGCCTTCACCGGCGTCCGGGTCTTCCGCCACTAGGCCTGGAAGTTCAGCCCTCTGCGCGGACAGCCAGTTCGCGCAGGGCGCCGTGGGCGATGGTCAGCTTGGCGAAGGTCCAGCCGCCGGGCGCCTGCTCGATCTCGGTCAGGGTGCGGCCGGCCGTGGCCGTCGCGTCGGCCGCCGAGGCTGACCAGGCCTTGATGGCCGCCTCGGCCGCCTGGGCGTCAGCCCCGGCCGCAGGGCCTCGGGCCCTCGCCATCACCGACCGGGCGACCGTGGTCTGTTCGGTGAGCAGGTCCTCCACCAGCCGCCGCACGGCGGTCCGCTCGAAGATGTCGCCCGCCGAGTGACTGCCGGCTGCCGCGCGCAGACGGTCGAAGCCGAACACCTCGCCGACCTTGTGGTGCAGGCGGGCCACATTCTCGATGGGCCAGCGGGAGGCCTCAGCCAGATCGGCCAGGTCGGCGGCGATGGTCAGGGGCTGGAGCTCGACCACCGCCTTGGCCATGTCTTTCGGGGCGCCGGCGGCTGTCAGCCGGTCGGCCAGGGCGTCCAGATCGGCCCGCTCCACCGGCGTCAGGACCTCCGGCGCCAGCGCCTTCAGGGCCCTGGCCGGCTTGGCGTAGCGATCGATCAGGGCGCTGACCCCCTCACCCTGGCGATAGGCGCGGCGGGCGAACCAGAAGGTCAGGCCGCGGAGCTGCCGGGCCAGCTGGCGCAGCAACAGGAGCTGGGCGCGGGCGGGCATGTCGTTGTCGCGCGCCTCCACAGCCTCCCAGAGGGCGGCCACGTCCAGGACGGCGCGGGCGGCCTCATAGCCGACAAAGAAGGCCCTGGCGTCGCAGCCGGCCGCCGCCATCAGGCGACTGGGGAAGCTCGGTCCGCAGCGATTGACCACGTCATTGGCCACCACCGTGGCGATAATCTCCCGACGCAGCCTGTGACGGCGCATCTCCGGCGCGTAACGCATCAGGGGCTTGGGAAAATAGCCCTCGAGCACCTGCTCGAACCAGGGGTCGTCGGGGACCTCGGTCTCGACCATCTCCCGGAACAGCTGAATCTTGCCATAGGCCATCAGCACGGCGAGCTCGGGCCGCGTCAGGCCCCGTCCCGCCTCGGCCCGCTCGGCGATGGCCGCGGCGTCCGGCAGCCCTTCGACCACCCGGTCAAGACGGCCCATGGATTCGAGCCTGGCCATGAATCTAGCGTGGGGCTCCAGCTCGCCCACCGCGTCCAGCTCCAGCAGGGAAAGCGCCTGGTTCTGGTCGTAGTTGTGCGCCAGCACATGGTCGGCCACGTCATCGATCATCGAGCGCAGCAGCTTGTCCCGCTCAGGCCGGTCGAGATCGCCGGCCCGCTCGACCATGCCGGTGAGGATCTTGATATTGACCTCGTGGTCGGAGGAATCGACCCCGGCCGAATTGTCGATGGCGTCGCTGTTCACCCGGCCGCCGGCTTGCGCAAACGCGATCCGCGCGGCCTGGGTCAGACCGAGATTGGCGCCTTCGCCCACAACCCGGACCCGCAGGTCCTGGGCGTTGATCCGCAGGGCGTCATTGGTCTTGTCGCCCACCTCGGCATGGCTTTCGGCGGCGGCCTTCACATAGGTGCCGATGCCGCCGAGATAGAGCAGCTCAGCCTCGGACTTCAGGATGGCGCTGATCAGCTCATTGGGCGCCAGGGCCTCGGCCTCGACCCCCAGCATCTCGCGGACCTCAGGGCTCAGCGGAATGGACTTCTGGGTGCGGGGGAAGACGCCGCCGCCGGCCGAGATCTTCGCCCGGTCATAGTCATCCCAGGAGGAGCGCGGCAGGGCGAACAGGCGCTCGCGCTCGACAAAGCTCGTCTCGGGGACCGGCTGGGGATCGAGGAAGATGTGACGGTGGTCGAAGGCCGCCTTCAGGCGGATCTGCCGCGACAGCAGCATGCCGTTGCCGAACACGTCGCCCGACATGTCGCCGACGCCGACCACGGTGAAGGGCTCGGCCTGGATGTCCTTGCCCAGCTCCCGGAAGTGGCGCTTGACCGCCTCCCAGGCGCCGCGGGCGGTAATGCCCATCTCCTTGTGGTCATAGCCGGCCGATCCGCCAGACGCGAAGGCGTCACCCAGCCAGAAGCCGTAGGACTCGGCCAACCCGTTGGCGATGTCGGAGAAGGTGGCTGTGCCCTTGTCGGCGGCGACCACCAGATACGGGTCCTCCCCGTCATGGGCCACCACGCCCTTGGGCGCGATCACCTCGCCGTCTGGCGTCAGATTGTCGGTGATGTCCAAGAGGCCGCGTAGGAAGGTCTTGTAGGCCTCGACCCCGGCCGCGCGGATCGCATCGGGGCTTCCCCCCACCGGCAGGGCCTTGGGATAGAAGCCGCCCTTGGCGCCCACGGGCACGATGACAGCGTTCTTCACCTGCTGGGCCTTGGCCAGCCCCAGAACCTCGGTGCGGAAATCGTCGCGGCGGTCCGACCAGCGCAAGCCGCCCCGGGCCACCGGGCCAAAGCGCAGGTGCACGCCCTCGACCGTGGTCGACCAGACATAGATCTCCCGATAGGGCTTGGGCGCCGGCAGGTCGGCCAGCTCCTCGCTGGCCACCTTGAAGCTGATGAAGGGCGCCGGCCGTCCGTCGTCCCCACGCTGATAATAGTTGGTCCGCAGGATCGACTGGACCAGCAGGGCGATGCGACGCAGCACCCGGTCATCGTCCAGGCTCTCGACCATCTGCAGGGCCTCGGTGATCTCCTCCATCACCGCCTTGGCCTGGGCCTGGCGCTCGGCCAGGTCGGCGCGGACCGCCGGGTCGAACCGGGTCCGAAAGAGGTCGAGGATCAGGCGGGTGACGCCGGGCCGGCGGCTCAGCGCCTCCTCCTGCAAGCGCTGGGAGGGATCGAGGCCGGTCTGCTGGCGATAGCGGGCCAGCGCCCGGACAAGGGCGGCCTCCCGCCAGCTGATGGACAGCTCCAGCACCAGGCGGTTGAACCCGTCATTCTCGGTCTGACCGGTCCAGACGGCGACGAAGGCCTGCTCGAAACAGGCCTTCACGTCCTCGAACACAAGGTCCGCGCCCCGGGGATCGTCCAGCTCGAACTCGTGCACCCAGACGGGCTCTGCGCCCACCTTGCGCACCGGGAAGCCGGCCTCGGCCATGGCCTTCAGGCCCATGCTCTCCAGGATCGGCAGCACATCGGCGAGCGGGGCAGGCTCGGCCGGGCGGTAGAGCTTGAATCGGAAATTGCGGGCGGTGTCGCCGTCACGGCGGAAGGCCCGCACGCGGACCACCTCCCCTGGGGAAAGGTCATCGATCACCGCCACGTCGGCCAGGGCCTCGGCCGCGTCATAGCGGTCGCGGTAACCCGCCGAGAAGGCGCCATAGTAGCGGCCGAGCAGGTCGCCGGTCACCGCAGCGGGACGCTCCAGGTCGCGCACGGCGGCCTCGAACCGGTCCTCCCATGTGCGCGCGGCCTCGGCGATCTCGGCCTCGACCGCGGCCAGATCCGGCTCGCGCTTCTGGCCGGCGGTAAAGCCGATGATGAAATGCACCCGGGCCAGGGGGGAGTCCGAGAAGCTCGGATAATAGGCTGAGACCCGGCCGCCATAGGCCTTGGCCAGCAGCTGACCGGCCCGGATGCGCAGGTCGGAATCGTAGCGCTCCCGGGGCACGAACATCAGGATCGAGCAGAACCGGTCGAATGGATCGCGCCGCTCGAACAGGCGCACCCGGGGCCGATCGTAAAGATGCAGCACGCCGAGCGCATTGGTCAGCAGCTCGTCCTCGGTCATCTGGAAGAGCTCGTCGCGGGGATAGTTCTCGACGATGTTCTTCAGCCGCTTGGCGTTGTGGCTGCCTGGCGCCTTGGCCGCTCGGGCGAGCGCGCCGGCCGCCTTGGCCCGCACCAGGGGCACGTTGCTGACGGGCTGGTCATAGGCCTCGGCCGTGAAGAGGCCGACGAACCGCACCTCCCCCGAGGGACGGCCATCAGGCCCGTACCGGCGCACCCCGACATAATCCATGTAGCCCCGGCGATGGACCCGGGAGCGCATATTGGCCTTGGCCACGGTGACGGCGGACTCGTCTTCCAGACGCCTGGCCAGCTGGGCGGTGAGCACGGCCGGCTCGTTGGTCCGGCGCAGAACCCGCTGCGCTGGATCGCGCAGCACGCCCAGCCCGTCCTGGGGCTGGAACAGCGGCTCCTCAGGGGCGTAGTCGCCGCCCTCGACCCGGGGATATTCATAGATCCGGGCGCCCAGGAAGACGAAGTGCTCGGTGTGCAGCCAGCGCAGGAAGGCCAGCTCCTCAGCCCGCCGCGGCGTCTCGGGCGCCAGGGATTCCAGCTCGGCCACCGTTCGGCCCATCAGGTCCAACATGGCCGGGAAGTCGGCCACTGCGGCCCGGGCGTCGGCCAGCGCCGCGCGCAGGCCGCTCAGCAGCTGGTCTTCCCGATCCGGACCGATCCGGTCGACGAAGACCTGGATCATGGATTCCCGGTGGAGGGCGCCGTCGGGGCTCCGATGTCCCTTGGCGTCCCGGGACACCTCGACCACCGGGTGGAACATGGCGCGGACCTGGAAGCCCTGGTCGGCGATCTCGCCCATCACGCTGTCCACCAGGAAGGGCCCGTCCTCCTGGACGATCTCCACCCGGTCGAAGTCGAGCCGGGGCGAGTCCTCGGACGCCCGCTCAGCGCGCACGATCCGCAGGATCGGCGACAGACCGCGACGCTTTTCGGCGAAGGTCCAGAAGGCCGCCAGATTGGCGGCGAGGTCATCCAGGTCGAACTCAGGCAGCTCGGCCGGAACCACGTCCTCGGCGGCCTGGGCGGCGAAGGCCTGCAGGGCCTGGTCCTTGGCCGGACCTGGCCCAAGTCGGGCGAGCAGCTTGTCGGCGAGGATTTGGCCCAGCTCTTCGGCCGGAGGTGTGTGGACGGGGCTCATGGCAGTCTCCCTTTCACCAGAACGCCGCCGGAGGAGAGGATCCGGCGGCGTTTGGTTCCGACGGGGGGGACCGGCGGAACCCTGGGGCTCGTCGCGTCGACGTCCCTTGCGGGGCGACGCTCTGAGGCCGGGGACGGGCGATCCCCGACAGACCTTCAGATAGGTGTTCAAACGTCAAAGGGAAGACCTGCCATCCATGGGTTCTGGACCTTGGGCTGAGGCTCCGCCGTGCGGACAGGCCCGGCGACGGGCCCCTGGGCGCGAGGCTCAGTGATTCTCCGACTGTCCTTCGACCCCGGCGCCCCGTCAATCGGCTTGCACGGCGGCGCCGACATGTCGCACAGACACGGGCAGATTATCGCAGTGCGACCAGGCGTCCGGGGGCGAAAATGCCCCCACACGGAGATTGTCGCCGCGACTGGCCGATCCGAGTTCGGGCCGCTAGCCTGACTCTGAACAACGGGGGGATACGGGGATGACGGCGAGCGGCGCAGACGGTGTTCTGGTAGGCCTGGGGGGCGAAGAGACCCTGTTCCTGCGGCTGGACCGGGCCAACCGCCACGGCCTGGTGGCCGGCGCCACCGGCACCGGCAAGACCGTCACCCTGCAGATCCTGGCCCAGGGCCTGTCGGACGCCGGCGTGCCGGTCTTCGCCGCCGATGTGAAGGGCGACCTGTCAGGCGTCGCCATGGCCGGCGCGCCCAACGAAAAGCTGATCGCCCGGGCCGCCAAGATGGGGCTGGAGATCGCTCCCCTGGGCGCGCCGACCGTGTTCTGGGACCTCTTCGGGGAGCAGGGCCACCCGATCCGCGCGACCGTCTCGGAGATGGGCCCGCTGCTGCTGTCGCGGATGCTGGAGCTGAACGACGTACAGGAGGGCGTGCTGACCGTCGCCTTCCGCGTCGCCGACGAAGAGGGCCTGCTGCTGCTCGACCTCAAGGACCTGCAGGCGGTGCTGGGCTTTGTGGGCGACAACGCCGCCAACATCAGCGCCCGCTATGGGGCGGTGGCCAAGACCAGCCTGGCGGCGATCCGGCGCAAGCTTCTGGTGCTGGAAGACCAGGGCGCCGCGGGCTTCTTCGGCGAGCCCGCGCTGGCCCTCTCGGACCTGATGCGGGTCGATGGCTCGGGCCGGGGCCATGTGAACATCCTGGCCGCCGACCGGCTGATCAATTCGCCGAGACTCTACGCCACCTTCCTCCTGTGGCTGCTGTCGGAGCTGTTCGAGGAGCTGCCCGAGGTGGGCGACCCGGAAAAGCCGCGCCTGGCCTTCTTCTTCGACGAGGCCCACCTGCTGTTCCGTGACGCGCCGAAGGGCCTGCTGGAGAAGGTCGAACAGGTGGTCCGGCTGATCCGCTCCAAGGGGGTCGGGGTCTATTTCGTCACCCAGAACCCCGCCGACATCCCAGACAGCGTGCTCGGCCAGCTGGGCAACCGCATCCAGCACGCCCTGCGGGCCTATACGCCCGCCGACCAGAAGGGGCTGCGCGCCGCCGCCCAGTCGTTCCGCGCCAATCCGGACTTCGACACCGCCGAGGCGATCCAGGGCCTGGGCGTCGGCGAGGCCCTGGTCTCCCTGCTGGACGAAAAGGGCGCGCCCTGCGTCGTCCAGAAGACGCTGATCCGGCCGCCCGCCTCAAGGCTTGGTCCGGCCACGACGGCTGAGCGAAGCGCCCTGATGGCCCAGAGCCCGGTGCGGGGTCTCTATGACGAGGTGAAGGACCGCGACTCCGCCCATGAGCGCCTGCAGGCCCGGGCCGCCGAGAGCGCCGCCGCAGCCCCGCCGGCCAAGGCGGCGCCCGAGCCCCGCGAACCCGCCCGCCGGAGCCGCAGCAGCGGCGGGAGCCGCCAGAGCCTGGGCGAGGCCTTCACCAAGTCGGTGCTGCGCACCGTGGGCAGCCAGATCGGCCGCGAGATCGTCCGCGGCATGCTGGGCGGCCTGCGCCGGCGATAGGCGCGGCTAGACCACGCCGGCCGCCTGGCGGACCATGGCGCTGAGCTGTTCGGCGCGGAAGGGCTTGCGCAGAATAGGCCAGGCCTGCGCCTCGTCCGGGTCATCGAGGGTCTCGCCGCTATAGCCCGTGGTCAGCACCACCGGCAGGCCCGGATGGACCGCCTTCAGCCGCCGGGCGAGATCGACGCCGCTGACCCCGCCGGGCATGACGATGTCAGATAGAACAAGATCGAAGTCCGCATCCTGGCCCAGACGACGCAGGGCCTCGACCCCGTTGATCGCCGTCTCCACCCGGCAGCCGAACTCGTCCAGCAGGCTCTGGGTGACCGCGCGGACCGCATCGTCATCCTCGACAAGCAGGACGCGCAAACCGTCTATGCCGGCCGCCACCGGAGCGGCCTCGACTTCGGGGGCCGGCGCCGTGGCGCGGTCGGCGGCCGGCAGGTAGAGGCTGATCGTGGTCCCCTCCCCCGGAGCGCTGCGGACATCCACCGCCCCGCCGCACTGGCGGATGAAGCCATAGACCTGGGCGAGGCCAAGGCCAGTCCCCTTGCCGGTCTCCTTGGTGGTGAAGAAAGGCTCAAAGACATGTTCGAGCACGTCGGGCGCCATGCCCGACCCCGTATCGCTCACCGACAGGCGGACATAGTCGCCGGCCTGCGCCTCATGCACCTCGCCCTCGACCAGGGCCTGCCGCGCCGCCTCGATCCGGATCTCGCCGCCCGGCGGGGTGGCGTCGGCGGCGTTGACCACCAGGTTCAGCAGGGCCGCCTCGAACTGGGCGGCGTCCAGCCTCGCCGCCCCGACCTGCGGCGGGCAGTCGATGGTCAGGGCGATGGCCTCGCCGGCCGCTCGGCGGACCAGGGGCTCGATCTGCTCGACCAGCGGCGCCACCGCCAGATTGTCGAGGCGCAGCTCCTGGCGGCGGGAGAAGGCCAGCAGCTGACGCGTCAGCCGCTCGCCCCGCCGGCCCGCGGCCAGGGCGGCGCTGGCCAGGCGGGTGACCCGCGCGGTGTCGGCCGGGTCCTTGAGCATCATGTCCAGACCGCCGATGACCACGGTCAGCAGGTTGTTGAAATCGTGGGCCACGCCGCCGGTGAGCCGGCCCACCGTCTCCAGGCGCTGGGCCTGGGCGAGCGCCGCCTCGGTGCGGGCCCGGGCCTCCAGGCTGGCCTCCAGGTCCCGGGTCCGTTCGGCGACCCGGGCCTCCAGGTCCTGACGGGCCTCGACCACCTCGGTGATATCGGAGGCCGAGCCGAACCAACTGCGGACCCCGCCAGCGGCGTCCGGCAGGACGGCCGCCCGGCCGTGGAACCACCGCCAGGCGCCATCGGCCCGCCGCAGGCGAAACTCCGGGGCGAAGGGCAAGGCGCCGTTGACCGCCTGGCGCCAGGCCTCGGCCACGGCGTCGCAGTCCTCCGGGTGGACAGACTGCAGCCAGCCATCGCCCAGGGCCGAGCCCGGCGCGCCGCCGGTGAACTCGCTCCACTGTGGGCTGGCGAAGGTCCAGGCGCCCTGGGCGTCGCTCACCCACATCAGCTGGGGCAGAGATTCGATTAAGGCGCGCACCCGCGCCTCCCCGCGACGCAGGGTCTCCACCGTTCGCCGGAGTTCGGTGACATCGCGGAAGGTGACGGCGACGCCGCCGCCCGCCCGCAGAGCGCTGGACCGGACCCAGTGCTCCTGGCCGTCGATGACGCGAAGAACCTCCACATCATCGGGCTCAACTTGGGTCAGCGCCCGGCTCAGGCGCTGAAACATGTCCTGCCCGGTTTCGTCGGGAAACACCTCGCGCACCCGGCGGCCCACCAGGGTTTCGACGCCGGCCGGCGCCATCCGATCGGCCGCCGCATTGGCGTAGACCCAGACGAAGTCCACGAGCGCGCCGCTCTGATAGATCGGGTCGAGGATGACGAAGCTGTCCTTGGCCGCCTGCTGGGCGAGGCGAAAGCGCTCCTGAACCGTGGCGCCGCGGCGGATCGCCACCCGCAGGGGCTTGGCCAGAGCGACCGTCAGGGCGCCGGTGAGCACGAACAGGCCCAACGCTACAGGTAGACTGGCCCCTGCGCGGGCTTCGGCCGGCCAGAGCGTCGCCGCCACCAGGGCGCTCAGCCCCACAGCCGTCAGCCCGCCCCGGGCGCCGGCGACCACGGTGGCGAAAATGATCGCCGGGTAATAGATCATGAAGGCCGGCGGCGCGGTCAGGGCGAGTTCAACAACGCCCTGTGCGGCCGTCGCTGCGGCGACCGCACCGGCGACCATCCCATAGGCGATCGCAGGCCGCTCGATGGCGGTGGCGAAACGCTGGGCCCAGGTGGCCATCATTTGGATACGCACCCCCAGTGAGGGATTTGGCTACTTCAGGCCCTCACTGTGGCGCAACGTCGCAGCCGGGGAAACCCCGGCTGCGATCCCAGTCTTAGCGCGGCGGCATGCGGATGGCGCCGTCGAGGCGGACATGTTCGCCGTTGAAGTAGCCATTGCGGCACATTTCCACGGCGAGAGAGGCGTATTCCTCGGCGTTGCCCAGACGCTTGGGGAAGGGCACCGAGGCGGCCAGGGCGGCCTTCACGTTCTCCGGCGCGGCGTTCATCAGCGGGGTGTTGAAGATGCCCGGCAGGATGGTGTTCACGCGGATGCCGTCGTTCATCAGGTCACGGGCGATGGGCAGGGTCATGCCGACCACGCCGCCCTTGGACGCCGAATAGGCCGCCTGGCCCACCTGGCCATCGACCGCGGCCACCGAGGCGGTGTTGACGATGACGCCCCGCTCGCCGTCTTCCAGCGGCTCCAGCGACAGCATGCCCTGGGCGGCCTTGGCCACGCAGCGGAAGGTGCCCACCAGGTTGATCTGGACGATCTTTTCGAAGATGGCGATCGGGTGCGACTTGGTCTCGCCGGTGGTCTTGTCGCGGCTGGCGGTCTTGGCGGCGAAGCCGGTGCCGGCGCAGTTGATCAGGATCCGCTCCTGACCATGGGCGGCGCGGGCCTTTTCGAAGCCGGCCTCGACGGTGGCGTCGTCGGTGACGTCGACCTTGCAGAACACGCCGCCGACATCCTTTGCGACCGCTTCGCCCTTGTCGGCGTTCATGTCGAAGATCGCGACCTTCACCCCATGGGCGGCCAGGGCGCGGACCGTGGCCTCGCCGAGGCCCGATGCGCCGCCGGTGACGACGGCGGCGACAGAGGAATCAAGTTTCATGGACGCTACGCCTCCTGATGCGTTTAATGATGCAACCTGAAACTGGCTTATCCTGATGATCGCGCGGCCTAAAGTATCACCCGACGTCAAGACTGACGGATTTGATCCGACCCAGGCGCTGGATCCGAGGCGGGCCCTCGTGCCCGCCGTCGTCAAGGTCAATGAAGAGCGGGTGCGGCGGGGCTTTTGGCCCAAGATCGTGCGGACCGCCTCGAAGATCCCCTTCGCCGCCGACGCCATCGCCGTCTGGTTCTGCGCCCGTGACCCGGCCACGCCCAGCGCCGCCAAGGGGATGATGCTGGCCGGGCTGGCCTATTTCGTCATGCCCGCCGATGCGATCCCCGACATCCTGGCGGTGGTCGGCTTCACCGATGACGCGGCCGTATTCGGGGCCATGCTGGCCCTGGTGGGCCGCTATGTGAAACCCCGCCACAAGGCTGAGGCTCAGGCCTTCCTCGATCGACAGGCCGAGGACAAGGCTAAGGGCTAGACCTCGGCCGCAGCCCTGATCCGGGCCTGTTTGGCGAGCTGCTGCTCGCGCCAGGTGATGGAAAGCGTTGAGATCACCACCACCGCGGCCCCGAGCAGGGTCCAAATGGTCGGAAGCTCATTGAACAGCAGGAAACCGGCGCCGGCGGCGAAGACCAGGCGGATATAGTCGATGGGGGCCATGGCGCCGGCGTCGCCGATGGACATCCCCTTGATGTAGAAGCCCTGGGTCAGGGTGCCGACGACGCCCATGACGCACAGAAGGAACAGGTCGAAGGGCTCGGGCCAGCGCCAGACAAACAGGGCGCCGGGCAGGGCGAAGACCAGGCCGAGCGTGGCCGACCAGACCAGCAGCACCATGGGGCTGTGGTCCCGGGTCATCACCTTCATGCCGGTGATGGTCAGCGCGAACAGGAAGGATGAGGCCAGCATGGCCGCGGCCGGCCAGCCGATGGCGAACTCGCCGCCAGCGCCTGGCCGCACCATGATCAGCACGCCGGCGAACCCCACCAGGGCCGCGCCGATCCGCATTGGCCCCACCGGCTCGCGCACAATGAAGAAGGCCAGCGGCACCAGCCAGAGCGTGCGGGTGAACGACAACGCATTGGCGTCGGCGAGCGGCATCTTCTGGAAGGCGTAGAAGGACAGGATCATCCCCAGCGTGCCCGCCGCCGAGCGGAACAGCAGGATGCCGGGCCGCGTGGTGGCGAAGGCCGCGCCCCGGCGGTTGATGATGAAGGGGATCAGGATCACGAACCCCGCCACCTGCCGGTAGAAGGTCTGCAAGGCCGCCGGATAATCGTCGCCGAGAAACTTGATCAGCGTCGTCATCACGGTGAAGCCGAGCGCTGACGCCACCATCCACAGAGCCCCGTGGACATTGGGCGCCAGCGGCGTCCGGGACGGCTTGTCCTCGCTCAACCGCCCCGCCTCAGGACGCGGCCGGTGCGGCAGGTGGCGCAAACGGCGAGTCCTCGCCGAACATCTGCACGAAGGGCGAGGGCGAGGCCGTGTCCCAGCTGTGGCGGCCGCCGACCGTGATGCCGCCGTCCACCACCAGGTGGGTCCCTGACACGAAGGCCGAGGCGTCCGAGGCGAGGTAAAGCGCAGCCTGGGCGATATCGCCGGGCAGGCCGGCCTTGGGCACCGGCTGGACGCTGGCGGCGCCCTGTTCGACCCGGGCGGCCATCTGGTCGGCCACCTCGCGGGGGAGACCCAGCGACGCGCCGAAGATCGAGGTGGCGATCAGGCCCGGGCAGATGGCGTTGACCCGCACCTTCTGGCGCGACAGCTGGGCGGCGGCCACGCGGCTCATATGGATGACGCCGGCCTTGGCGGTGGAATAGGCGATGGGGCCAAAGCCGGCCTGCAGGCCGGCGATGGAGGCGGTGTTGATGATCGAGCCGCCGCCGCGGGCGATCATCATCGGGGCGGCGTGCTTCATGCCCAGCGCCGGCCCACGCACCAGCACCGAGAAGATCCAGTCCCAGCCCTCGGCGGTGACCTCGGTGATCGCCCCCATGCGGTCGGAGATGCCGGCGTTGTTGAACAGGATGTCGAGGCCGCCAAAGGCGCTGTCGGCCAGCTTCAGGGCGGCGGCGATGTCGTCTTCGGAGGTGACATCGCAGTGGGCGTAGCGGACATGCTCGCCGAAGCGCGCCTCCAGCATGGCGCCCTTTTCGTCCTGGATGTCGGCGGCCACCACCTTGGCCCCCTCGGCGACGAACAGCTCAACCGTCCCGAGGCCGATGCCGGAGCATCCGCCAGTGATCACCGCAACCTTGCCCTCAAGACGTCCAGCCATGACGCATCTCCCCTTTGGGCGCTCGCACGGACGTCGGCGCCTCATCTATGTGATCGTCGATCACTAAAGCGGGATGGGCGGCAGGGGAAGATGCTTCCGCCCGCCGCCCACGCGATCAGGGTCGCGGCGATCAGTCG
Organism: Phenylobacterium sp.; assembly: GCF_030693405.1. GTDB lineage: Bacteria > Pseudomonadota > Alphaproteobacteria > Caulobacterales > Caulobacteraceae > Phenylobacterium. Next base: position 84,344 of record NZ_JAUYAW010000072.1, on the reverse strand, counting down.
ACGGTGACCACCACCTTGCCCATGGCCTTGCGGCTGGCCAGGTGGGCGATGGCGTCGGCGCCCTTCTCCAGAGGGAAGCGCTCGGAGACATGCGGCTTGATCTTGCCGGCCGCATAGAGATCCAGCAGGTCCTTGACGCTCTGGGCGAAGGCTTCCGGATCCTTGGCCGCCCAGGTGCCCCAGAACACGCCGACGATCTCGCAGCCCTTCAGCAGGGTGAGGTTCAGCGGGATCTTGGGAATTTCGCCGGCGGCGAAGCCGATCACCAGATAGCGGCCCTCCCAGGCGATGGTGCGCAGGGCCGGTTCGGCATAGTCGCCGCCCACGGCGTCATAGATCACGTCGAAGCCGTTCGGCCCGGCCTTGGACTTGAACAGTTCCGACAGCTGCTTCTGGCCGTCGCGGTCGAAGGGGCCGCGGCCATAGACCACACCCTCGTCGGCGCAGTGCTTGATGGCCAGATCAACCTTCTCCTGGCTGGAACAGGCGGCCACGACCCGCATGCCCATGGCCTTGCCCAGTTCGACGGCCGCCAGGCCGACGCCGCCAGCGGCGCCCAGGACCAGCAGGCTCTCGCCGGCCTTCACCCGACCGCGATCCTTCAAGGCGTGGAACGAGGTGCCATAGGTCAGGATGAAGGCCGCAGCCTCGTCATGGGGCATGCTGTCGGGGATGTGCCACAGACGGTTGGCCGGCAGGGCCACCTCTTCGGCCATGCCGCCCCAGCCGGTATTGGCCAGAACCCGGTCGCCGACCTTTACATTGGTGACGCCTTCGCCGACGGCCTTGATGACGCCGGACAGCTCGCCGCCCGGCGAGAAGGGGCGCGGCGGCCGCGACTGGTACTTGTCCTCGATCATCAGCACGTCGGGGAAGTTGACGCCGACGGCCTTCACCGAGATCAGCGCCTGGCCGGGACCGGCTACGGGCGCGGGAATGTCCTCGACGACCAGGGCGTCCGGACCGCCCGTCACCTTGCTCAGCACTGCCTTCATGTCGTTCTCCCACGTCCGATTTGCGCAATTGGCGCGGACGCTAACCCAGCCCCGGCGGCGGCGGAAGGTCGCGGACGAACATTTGTTTGAAGGGCCACACCATCGCGACTTCCCCAGCGTCATCGCCCGCGAGTTGGCCCCGGACGCGGCCTCGCCTATATTGGAGGACCTTCCAGACAGCGAGTTCAGACCCTTGGGCGTCACCCTCGATCTTTCGCGCGCGGCGTCCGCCGCCGCGCCGACCCGGCCGAACCTGTCGGGGCTGACCCGGCCGCAGCTGGCCGCGGCCCTGATCGAGGCCGGCGTGGTCCGGCCCGACAAGGCCAAGATGCGGGCCACCCAGCTGTGGCGCTGGATCCACCACTATGGCCTGACCGACTTCGGCGCCATGACCGACGTGGCCAAGGAGACCCGCGCGGCCCTGGCCGAGGCCTTCACGCTTTCCCGTCCCGAGGTGGTCGAGCGCCAGGTCTCCCGGGACGGCACACGCAAGTGGCTGATCCGCATGGCGCCGGGCATCGAGGTCGAAACCGTCTACATCCCCGATGTGGGCCGCTCCGGCGCGCTTTGCGTCTCCAGCCAGGTGGGCTGCACGCTGAACTGCACCTTCTGCCACACCGGCACCCAGGCCCTGGTGCGCAATCTGACGGCGGCCGAGATCGTCGCCCAGGTGCAGGTGGCCCGGGACGATCTGGAGGAGTGGCCGAGCCCCAAGGAAGACCGCCGGCTCTCCAACATCGTCTTCATGGGCATGGGCGAGCCGCTCTACAATCTGCCCCATGTGGCCGCCGCCATCGACATCATCGCCGACAATGAGGGCATCGCCATCTCGCGCCGCCGGATCACGGTGTCGACCTCGGGCGTGGTCCCGGAGCTGATCCCCCTGGGCGACCAGACCCAGGCCATGCTCGCCATCTCCCTGCACGCCACCAATGATGAGCTGCGCGACGAGCTGGTGCCCCTGAACCGGAAGTATCCGCTGGACCAGCTGATGGCCGGCATCCGCGCCTATCCGGGCCTGTCCAACGCAAGGCGGGTGACCTTCGAATACGTCATGCTCAAGGACGTGAACGACAGCCCGGCCGAGGCCAAGGCCCTGCTCAACCTGATCAAGGGCATCCCGGCCAAGATCAACCTGATCCCGTTCAATCCGTGGCCGGGCTCGCCCTATGCCTGCTCGGACTGGAAGACCATCGAGGCCTTCGCCGCGGTGCTGAACCGGGCCGGCTACGCCTCGCCCATCCGCACTCCCCGGGGCCGGGACATCCTGGCCGCCTGCGGCCAGCTGAAGTCGGAGAGCGAGAAGATGCGCGCCAGCGAGCGGCGGCGTCTGGCCCAGGCGACGGACGCGCTTTCCCCTGCCGAACCCCTCGCGTCAGAGGCGAAGGACGCACCTGCGGCCTGAACTGCTTGCCGTGGCCTGCGGCCCTCGTGCTAACCATCCCCCTCCCGACCCCGCCGAGGTGAGACCGTATGCCCCCCGACCTTCAGTCTCCGGAAATCCAGGCCTTCGCCATCGGCTTTCCCACGACCCTGCTGCACGCCGGCGTGGCGGTGCTGATCCTGTTCCTGGGGGCCGCGCTCTATGTGCTGCTGACCCCACACAAGGAAGTCGCCCTGATCCGCGACGGCAACGCTGCGGCCGCCATCTCCCTGGGCGGCGTGCTGGTGGGCCTGGCCGCCCCCCTGGCCCTGTCATTGAACTCGTCCACCTCCCTGGTGGAGATCATCATCTGGGGGGTCTCCACGGTGATGGTCCAGCTGCTGGTCTTCCGGCTGGTGGACCTGCTGCTGCGGGGCTTGCCCCAGCGGATCCAGGAGGGCGAGGTCGCCGCCGCCGCTCTGCTGGTGGGCGCCAAGCTCGCTACCGCCCTGATCCTCGCCGCAGCCGTGGCGACCTGACCGCCTGATGCACTTTCCCCGTCTTCCGGACTGGCTCGTCTACGCAGCCGTGGTGCTGGCCCTCCTGATCTCGGCCGTTGGCCGGCAGGAGAACGCCGCTGCGCCGCCGCCGCCGCCGCCGGTGCCGGGCGAGGAAGGCCTGCCGCTCGGGCCCGCGTCCCCCTTCGATCCGGCCGTGGTGGTCGAGGTGCCGCAGACCGCCGAGCCCGGGGCCGGCACGGCCTTCGCGGTCTCTGACGACGGCGTCTGGATGACCGCCCGCCATGTGGTGGAAGGCTGTAGCCATGCGGCCATCATGGTCGCCGACGGCCGCGGGGTGGACGCCGAAGTGTTCATCGACCCCCGGGGCGAAGCCGCCATCCTGATCACCGAGGGCGGCGCCCCGGCCCTTCCGCTTGGCCTGGACCGCACCTTGCGCCGAGGGGACCGGGCCTTCCACCCGGGCTATCCCCAGGGTCGCGCCGGCGAGGCGACCTCGCGCCTGTTGGGCCGCGAGAACCTCGTGGTCCGCGGCCGGGGCGAGCGAACGGAGTCCGTTCTCGTCTGGGCCGAGACCGGTCGCACAGATGGGCTCACCGGCACCCTGGCGGGGCTGTCGGGGGCGCCGGCCCTGGACAGCGGCGGCCGGGTCATCGGGGTGACGGTGGCCGAGGCGCCGCGCCGGGGCCGGATCTACACCACCTCGCCGGAAACCGTGCTGACCGCCCTGAACGCCTCGGGCCGTCAGGCGGCCAACTTCGCCGTGGGCGAGCCGGTCACCCCCGAAAACTACGGCCGGGTGGCGGACAATCTGCGCCGCGACCTGCGGGTGGCCCAGGTGATCTGCATCGCGCCGGACGCCGTCAACGCCCGGCCGGGTCGCGGGACGCCGGCAGCCATGCCGGCCCCGGAAGCCCTGCCGGAGGGCGCGGCGCCGAAAGCGCCGGATCAGCCGGGCGGCAAGGCCGCAGCCCCGTCGGCCTCGCCCTCTGCGGGCTGAGGGGCCAGCGGCTTCTGGCGCGCGGCGACCATGAAGGCCAGGACGATGCCTACCACCCCGATCGCGGCCGAATAGACGAAGAACAGCAGATATCCTGTGCCCAGCGAGGCGGGACTAACCCCAGACTTCTCCATGGCCCCGGCATAGGCCTCGGCCGGCAGGCTGGCGAAAAGGCCGCGCAGTCCCCCCATGACGCCGCCGGCCTCAGCCGCCGCCGCTGTGCTCTCGACGATACGGCCCGACTGGGAGGCCAGGAGCTTGCCCGGCAGGGAGTAGAAGGACGAGAAGACCGCATACTGGGTGGCGGTGAAGCCGTGGCCTGTCAGGCTGGACATGTAGGCGATGAGGCAGGTGCCGGCGAAGCCGCCGGCCACATTGTCCACGCCGATGGCGACAAACAGCGCGGGGAGCGAAGCCCCCTTCAGGGCCAGCCAGGCGAAGATCAGATTGCTCAACGGACCTGCAAAGGCGCCGATCAGCATGGCCTGGAGCAGGCCGAACCTCGCCACCGCCAGCCCCCCCAGGAAGACGCCGAGCATGGACATGGCCACCCCGAACACCTTCCGCACCTCGGCGATCTCCACCAGGGTGAAGCCCAGGTCGAGATAGAAGGGGGTCATGATGTTGAGGACGAAATCCGCCAGCCGATAGAGACAGATCAGGGCCAGGATCAGGGCCGCGGTCCCCCGGTAGCGATCAAAGAAGTCGATGAAGGGATCAAACAGCGCCGCCGAGAGATAGACCCCCGGTCGGGTGCGGAAGCCGGGTATCGGAAAGGCGGCCAGCACGATCAGACCGCCGCCCGCCAGCACGGCGCCCACCTGCAGGAAGACCCCCCAGGGCCGGCTCGTCCAGGCCGCCGCCAGGGACTCGCCAGCCCCCGCCTGGCCGATCGCGCCGAGCCCCTGGGCCAGGATGTCGGCCGAACCGGCCAGGCCGGAGCCCAGGACGATGGCGCCGGCCACCACCAGGGTCAGACGCGCCAGCCATTCGGGGAGCTCAAGTCCGGGCCGTGAGGGCACGCCCTCCAGGTTGATGGCGCGCACAATGTGCTGGGCTTCCCGCGGGGCGCCCAGGACGCCGGCCACGCCCACCAGCATCAGGGCGGCCATGACCAGGTAGGAGACGTTCCAGCTGTACTGCTGGGCCAGAATCAGCGGTATGGCGCCGGCCACGATGATGGCGATGCGGTAGCCCCACTGATAGGCGGCCGCCAAAGCGCCCTGACGGGTTTCGCCAGCCGCCTCGATCCGCCAGGCGTCGATGACGATGTCCTGGGTCGCGCCGGCGAAGGCCACCAGCACCGCCAGAAGGGCCATCATGCCAAGGTTGCGCACCGGATCGCCGCCGGCCACCAGCCACAGGCCGATCATCACCGCGGCCTGGGCCACCAGCATCCAGGATCGCCGATGGCCCAGCCGGTCGGTGAGCCACGGGATCTTCGTCCGGTCCACCAGCGGGGCCCAGAGCAGCTTCATGGAATAGGCCAGCGTCGCCAGGGAGAAGATGCTGATGACCTGAAGGGACAGGCCCGACTCCCGCAGCCAGGCCGACAGGGTGTCGAAGATCAGCAGGTTGGGCAGGCCCGAGGCGAAGCCCAGGGCCAGCATGATCAGGGCCCGGCGTTCGCCGTAGACGGTCAGGGCCGACCAAATGCTGGGCTTGGGCGCAGGCGTCTGGCCGGCGTCTTGGGTGTTCATGGCGTCTCCCCCGAGGCGGGACGCCCCGCCAGATTCAGCCGACCTTGGCGCGCCCTGCGGCTTCCGTCCAGACCGGGGCGTCCAGGGACCGCCGGGCCCAGCGGGAAAGCACGATTCGCAGGGCCTCCACGGCCAGGGGCTTGACCAGGAAGTCGTTCATGCCCGCGGCCATGCAGGCCTCCCGGTCCTCCTGGAAGGCGTTGGCCGTCAGGGCGACCACCGGGGTCTCGACGCCGGCGGCGCGCAGGCGGCGCGTGGTCTCCTCGCCCGTAATGTCGGGCAGGCGCATGTCCATCAGCACCAGGTCGTAGGCGCCAACCTGCAGGGCGGCCAGGGCCTCATGGCCGGTGAGCGCGTGATCGATGCTGCAGCCTTCTCGGCCGAGCAGGGTGCGGGCCAGCAGCGCATTGACCGGATTGTCCTCCACCAGCAGCACCCTGGCGCCCGGCGCCGCCGCCGGGGCGACCCGGTCATCGTCGGGCGCCGGAGCCTGGTCGGAAGCGCTCTGCAGGGCCGCCAGCACCCGCTCGGCCAGGGAGGCGCGCCGCAGGGGCTTGATCAGATAGCCGCAGAATCCGGAGGCCCGGTAGCGGGCGATGCGGTCACGCTCCTCCGGCGCCAGCAGGATCAGGGCCGGGCGGTCGAAGGGGCGGCGCACCTTGCGCCCCCCTTGGCCGAGCGCGTGGTCCAGCAGCAGGACGTCGTGCGGACCGGTCAGGGGCAAGAGCTCCTCTACCTGGGCGGCGACCACCGGTGTCCCGCCGCAGGCCAGCACCTGCTGACTGGCGGCCTCGCGCACCACGAGGTTGGGAGAGGCGATCCCGACCCGCAGGCCGGCGAGCGGTCGTGACGGGACCGCCGTCGGTCCGGCCAGGGTCTCGAACGGCGCCTCGAACCAGAACACCGCGCCGCCATGGGCCGCGGTTTCGACGCCCACCTCTCCCCCCATGGCCAGGGCGAGGCGCCGGGCGATGGCCAGGCCCAGGCCAGACCCGGTCAGCTGATGGCTGGGATCAGACTGGGCGAAGGCTTCGAAAATGAGGTCCCGGGCGGCCTGGCTGACGCCGGGGCCCGTATCCGTAACGGTGAAGCGCCAGCGTCCCTCGCCCGCAGGCGCCGCCCCCAGCAGGACACCGCCTTTAGCGGTGAACTTCACCGCGTTGCCGGCGAAGTTGAGTAGGATTTGCCGCAGGCGGCTTTCGTCAGCCAACAGAACCGCCTCGGCGTCCGGCGAGGCCCAAGCGATCTCCAGGCCCTTCTCGTGGGCCCGGGGGCTGAGCAGTTCGCAGACCGCTCGCAGCAGCTCCTCCACCGGAACCGGGGCGGCGCGCAGCTCGACCTTGCCGGCGCCCAGGCGGGCGAAGTCCAGCAGTTCATTGACCAGGCCCAGCAGATGTTCGCCGGAGTCGCGCATGGCGCTCACATAGGCGCGCTGTTCGGCGCTCAGTCGCGTCCCCTCGAGGAGACGCGCCATGCCGAGCACGCCGCTCAAGGGCGTGCGGAATTCGTGGCTGAGGGCGGCGAGTTGCCCCGTGCTGATCTGCTCGCCATCGGCGGCGGATCCATCGATGTGGTCGGCTGGCGTTCCCATGTCGCCAGCCTAGTCCCGCCGGATTTAACGGCCCGTCAAAGCCCTGGCTGAGGCTCGTCCTCGCGGGCCATCTCCCGCGCCAGGGCGAGCAGGGCCTGTCGCGCCCGGGAACGGGGAATCACCCGGTAGGCTTCCAGCATCTCAAGGGCGCCCGGGGTCATCAGGGCCGTGAAGGCCTCATCCGGCGGCGCGCTCTCGTGGGTCTCTTCGCCCACCAGCCAGCTCACCGTGGTCTGCAGGGCGCGGCTGGCGGCCACCAGGGTGGAACCCGAGATGCGGTTGGCGCCGCGTTCGTATTTCTGAACCTGCTGGAAGGAGACTCCCAGCCGTTCGGCCAGGTCGGACTGGCTCATGCTGAGGGATCGACGGCGGGCGCGAACCCGGGCGCCGATCGCCCGATCGACGCCGTCGACGTCCGTCTTCGCATCCGACTCCGTCAAATTCATCTCCGGCTCCATCTTGACGCTCAACCTCTGAGCGATCCCATCTGTTGCTATACGTTTGAAGGCGGGTGATGGACGCAGCCCCCCGCATAGCGTGTAGTGAAACCATCCATTGGGGATGAAGGGTCATGACTGAACAGGTGGAACTGCTGACCGCGCGGGAACGGGAGTGCCTGCGCCTGGTGGATCGCCATTTCAGCTCCAAGCAGATCGCCCGCGAGCTGGGGATGTCCAAGACCTCGGTGGACACCTATTGCGACCGCGCGCGGCGCAAGCTGGGGGTCAATGACCGCTACCACGCCGCCCGACTGCTGGCTGACCATGAGCGGGAGGGCGGGGCTGCGGCCGGGTCTGTCCTGATCGCGTCAGGACAGGACACAGTCAGGACAGACCGATCGCCGCCGGCATGGTCGGGTGAAGCCTCATCAGGAGGCGAGACCCATGAAGCACTGGAATGGCGAGGATCGGCGGGCGTCGGTGAACCGGGCCCTGCACCTCAGACGCGAGATCGAGGCCTTCGAGGAAAAGTGGCCGAAACCCTCGCCGCAGGCGGAGTCGATGCCGGGCTTCGCCTGGGACCAGCTGGAGCGTCAGCTGACGGATCTGGCGGCCTCGTCGGTCCAGGCCGACATGGTGACGCATCTGGTGTCGGCCACCCGCAAGCTGGCGGCGTTCAAGCCCCCGGAGATGGTGATGCGGGAAATCCTCTGCCTCACCTGGGTGCTGCTGGACGAGAACTTCCATCCTGGCGAGACGGCAGCACCGGCGGCCTAGGCCCGACCGCGCGGATCGGCCTGATCCTCGCCATCGCCATCGGTTCGGCCCTCGCCTTCGGGGGCGTTCTGGCGGGGCTTCAGGCCTTGTCCACGCTGGTCTGACCACCGCCGAGGGGCGCTGAGGCGCGCCCCCGGTGTCGCCAGCGCCACCGACCTAACCGAAGATCACCCCAACATTCCCCCGGGCACAGCCGGCGGGACGGAGAGACCCCATGCTCAAGCAACGCCGCATGTACGCCGACCAGGTCGCCGCCAGCCTCTTCGAGGCCGAAACCGCCATCGACGCCGCCCTGGCCAAGACCGCCGCTCTGGCCGGCGTCATGCCGGGCCTACGGGCCCAGGCCGGCCTCTCGGCCCTGATCGGGCAGGAAGCCGTCGAATGGACGAGCCGCTCCATCAGCGCCCTGGCTGAGGCCCGCCGCGCGGTCATTGAGGCCCACAAGGAGCTGAGCATCGCCCAGAAGCAGATTGGCCTGGGCGCTGTGCTCTATGGCGACGGGGCGCCCAAGCCCGGCGAACCCATCCATGCGCCGTCCCTGCGCGCTGTCGGCGAGACCAACGCCGCCTGATCAGCCCCACCCTGTTGAGGCCGGCGCCTATGATTGGGGGCCGGCCTCTGCCACCCTGGCGGGCGTGAACCGACCTGGGGACCTCAGCCTTGTATTTCGCCGTTCTCCCGCAGCAGATCTGGTTCATCGCCATGATCCTGGTGTCCGGCGCCGCGCTCTGGCGGGGCGGGATTCCGGAAAAGCGGGTGGCGGTGGCCAATGTGGCCGCCTGGTTCCTGACGCCCCTGGCCTACGACCGTGACGCCCTGGGGCTCCAGTGGGGCGTGCTGGGGGTCGATGCGCTGTTTCTGGCCTATCTGCTGTTCCTCGCCCTGACCACAGAGCGCCTGTGGCTGTTGTTCGCCACTGCGTTCCAGCTCCTGGGCATCGTCACCCACGTGGCCATGGGGGTGGACGAGGGCGTGCCGGCCCTGCCCTATCGCTGGGGTCTGGTGATCTGGAGCTATCTCACCCTGACCTCCCTGGCCGTGGGCGCCTGGGTTCATCGGGATCAACCGGCCAGGACGCTCGACCCCTCGGCGGAAACCCGGCGGTAGATCAGCGCCTCGGCCAGATGCACCCGCCGGACCGACTCCACCCCCTCCAGATCGGCGATCGTTCGCGCCAGCCGCAGGGTGCGGGTCCAGCCCCGGGCGGTCAGGCCCGCCCCCTCGGCCGCCCTGGACAGCAGGGCGCGGGCGGGGCCGTCCAGATTGGCGATCGCCTCCAGCCGCTCCCCTGAGGCCTGGGCGTTCAGCGGCGCGGCGCTCTCGCCTGCGGTCGCGGCCCGCTCCAGCTGGACCTGTCGCGCCTGGGCCACCCGGGCGGCAGCCTCGGCGGTGCCGGCGGCCGGGGGCGGCAGGGCCATGTCAGCGGCGGTGACGGGGGGCACTTCAACCACCAGGTCCATGCGGTCCATCATCGGGCCGGAGATCTTGCGCTGATAGTCGCTCTGGCAGCGGGGCGCCCGACCGCAGGCGCCGCGGCCCGGCCCGCCGACGCCACACCGGCAGGGATTCATCGCCGCCACCAGCTGGAATCGCGCCGGATAGCGCACATGGGCGTTGGCCCGGGCCACCACCACCTCGCCGGTCTCGAGCGGCTGACGCAGGCTGTCCAGGGCCTGGGCGGAAAACTCCGGCATTATGTAGCAAACACACCAAGGACGATGCGACTGCCGCCAGATGCGGTCGCGAACATCCCCGGAAGTGTTGCGCTCCAAATGCCGCTCCAATTTAAGGAGCGGACCCCATGGTGTTAGGAGTTCTCTTAGGTGGAGTAATTCTGCTGGCCAACTGGTTGCCAGCGGAACCGGTATCGGTCGCCATTCGGGTTCCCGTCGAGCAAGTCGGTTACGTCACCCATGAAATGCATTTGGACGCACACCTCGGAGACGCGTGTCCTTTCGGGCTCGAACACGTCGTTATAGTCGCATCTGCTCCACAGAATGAGCCGATCACCGCTTCGGATCACCCGATCAATGTCCCCAGCCATTATGTGCAGATAGTTGGAGTGGAGTGGGAGCTGCGGGGGCACAGCGGCCACGCCGGGGGCTCCCTCGTCTGGGAAGAATTCTGGGACTTCCACCTCCAGGCCAATGATCTCGGCGGCAATCTGGACAATGCAATTCTGTGCTGCGGTCGCTCCAGTGTTGAGCCATCCGACGCGGACGAGAAAGGCTTCTGCCGGATCACCGGCCTTAGAAACCTGGGTTATCTGGTATTCGACGGGGGACACTTGCGCACGCATGGCGGCCATCTGAACCCGGGCCATCAGCTTAGTGGCTTCGGCGCTGTCCTTGGCTGTTTGGACGGTGCCGGTCGTTTCATCGGCGAGCCTTTCCTCAAGCTGATGCTGCTTGAAGGCGACAAACGTCAGGGCGAACGTAAACAGCACCATCAAGAAGTCGGAAAAATTGTCCGGGTCGAATATCCAAGCCCCAAGCCATCCAATCGGGTCGCGGATGAAGCTAGGCTTATCGCCGCCATTTTCGGTGGCCTCGGCGTCGCCTTCACTGGCGGTGGCTACTACGGCCTGCTCCGAAGCTGGGATGGGCGCTGGCAGAGGCGCTTGGGCAGGTTTTTTGGCGTGTGCGGCCTGATCTTGGGCGCTCTGTTCATTTCCAGCGCTGGGCACGCCTTTCAGTGCGTCTTGGGCTATGGATGCCCCGGCTAAGAGAGCGAGTATCAGCCCTCCAAGTGCAGCGTAGTAACGCCCATCGCGCTTAGACATTGGATCAAGAACGCCCCGGTGAAACTTCCCCGGCTGATCTTGTTCCGAAGGTTGGCCTCTGTCTCGCTGATTCCGATAGCCGCCAGCTTGTCCACCAGGCCCTTATAGGTGATCTGGCGTCGGGCCATTTCCGCCCGTAGCAGGCCCTTTGTGTAGGCTGTCCAGTCGCGGTCCATAGGCGTCTCCGATTGCGCGTCGAATGTCATCATATTCGATGCGATTGCCGTTGACAACGATACGTGATGCCATCATAACCGATACCAACGTATCGGATGTGATGACAAATGGCCCAGCACTTTCTCCTTTCAGCCGCCGCCCGCACGCTCTCCCTGGCGAAGGTCATGCGTATGACCGACGAACAGGCCTTCGACGCCTTCCGCGCGATCCGTTGGGCTTCGACCGAAGGCGACGCGGTTTGCCCCAAGTGCGGCTGCTTCGAGTGCTACACCTACGCTGCCCGTCGCATCTTCAAGTGCAAGGGTTGCGGCTCGCAGTTCTCCGTCACCAGCGGCACGATCTTCGCCAGCCGCAAGATGGACCTGCGCGACATTCTCGCCGCCATCGCGATCTTCGTGAACGGCGCCAAGGGCTACAGCGCCCTCCAGCTCTCCCGCGATCTGGACTGCCAGTACAAGACCGCTTTCGTCCTCGCCCATAAGATCCGCGAAGCCGTCGCTTCCGAACAGCAGACTTCGGTTCTAGACGGTGAGGTCGAAGTCGATGGCGCGTACTTCGGCGGCTATGTGAAGCCCGCCAACCGCCGCGAGGACCGCAAGGACCGTCGCCGCAAGGTTCACCAGACCGGCAAGCGCCAAGTCGTCGTCGTGGCCCGCGAGCGCAACGGCGAAACCCTGACGCACGTCGCCAAGTCAGAAGCCGAGGGCGTCCCCTTCGTCCTGGGCGCCGTCGCCCACGGCTCCACCATCCACGCCGACGAAGCCTCGCACTGGGATAGCCTGGAAGCCCGCTTCCTGACGAAGCGCGTCAATCACTCCGTCGAGTACGCCAACACTGAGAGCAACACGAACATGGCGGAAAGCTTCTTCTCCCGCCTGCGTCGCGCTGAGATCGGCACCCATCACCATATCGCGGGCCGCTACCTCGCCGCCTACGCCACCGAAATGGCGTGGCGCGAGGACAACCGCCGCGTTTCCAATGGTGAGCAGTTCCTAATGGTCGCGGGCGCCACGATGGCCCATCCGGTGAGCCGCCAGTGGAAGGGTTACTGGCAGCGGTAAGCGCAAACGTTCTGGTATTCGCGCAAAATGAAAGTAAACGTTAGGGTGTGTACGAGCGAGACTGGAAAGACTTCCTCTTGCGGGGCGGTAATCCGATTGGGATTGCCCACGTCCGCCCGGAGTGCGTTCGCTTCCTTGGGGCGTCATCAGACATCCTCTACCTAGCGCCTGAATACGCGCGGAAGGCTGTAGGCAAGCACGGGCTGGCCCCGGCGAGCCTCAATCTCATTTTCGATGCGGTGGCGCCTGGGGGAGGGACTGCCGTCTCCTGTCGGGACCGGCACGTGTCGTTCTTACACAACGACGGACTCTGGTATCATGTATGTATAAAGGTGAGCACAGATAACTGCCGCCTGTTCCTCGCCACCTTCCACCGGATCGACAAGACGGGCGTTAATAGTCGCTTAAAGCGCGGTGCCCCTATACCAAAATAAAAACGGGCAGGTTGCCCCGCCCGTTTGCGCAGCGAGGACTCCAAGTCCCCCGCATAGCACCGGAAAGCTAGACCCTCCGGCTACGGCATGGAGATTCACCGTGTCGTGCGCGAATCAATACATAGCGCCATTGATTCGCGCCATCAAGCGGACGGACTCGATTCCGGTGGACTGTCAATGCCCCAGCATGGGGGTAGTCTGTGGGTTGTTGCGCCGGTTCTGTGGGTGGGCGTTGGGCTATGCGAGCGCCGCTCGCGTGAAGTGAGCCTCGCGAGCCGCAAGGGCGCGCGAGGCGAACGTCGTTCGCTTCCAAAAAGGTGGACAGCACCCATCATGCATGATTCAACGATCTTGCTAGGTGGCGCTCGCCGTCTAGTCATCTATCCGCCAACGGGCTTAACGCGACGGGTAGCTGCGGCAGTGAGAGACAACAGTCTCCCAACGGCCAAACCGGTAGCGGACATAAGAGCAAACGCTCACCGCCATCGGCCAAGAACAAGCAATACGCATCGTATCGCCTCCTTTCCTGGGTCCTGGGTGTGAGCCCAGGGCTCCGGACACCCCATGTGCCCCGCGCCACGAGCACGCAGGGGTGATGGAGTCAGGAAAAGGGACGGCGAGCGCCGTTGATTCTTCTGCGGCGCCTCAGGGTGACTCGTCAAAGCCAAAAACAGCCTTCAGACAGATTATTTTCAGAGAAAGACATGCGCATGTCTTTATGTGGCCAGTTGCCAACCTTTGTATTCCCCGGTCTGAGGCACCTCTACGACTAGGCCTGCGACTTTGAGCTTGAACAGACACGCCCCCACCCGCTTGCGGAACATGGTGACGGTCACCGCACCTTCGCTTATCTTGCGAACCTCTAAAACCTGTCGCGCGATCTCTAGACTTGTGAGCGGCTGATCAGCAGCGCGCAGCGCCGCTAGGACGTGGCGCCGCATCTCCCCCTTGAACGCAGCCTCCTTGGCCGGGAGCGGCTTGGCGCGCCCCAGCTGGGCACCAGGATCAAACAGGCGGATTGTGTGCTCCACCGCCTCTAGGTCGAACACCAGGGCGTTGAGGGTCTTCCGCGTGGCCTCGATCTGGCCTGCGATGTAGCGGTGCTTCTCAATCAACCCCGCCACGGTGTTTGGGCGCTCTATCTGCATATCCGATACATACCGCATCGGACCCGGTGACGGTCATCCTGATCTAGGTGTGTTTGCTACATAATGCCGGAAAACTCCGGCAGTTCATCGAGGAACAGCACGCCGTTGTGCGCCAGGGAGATCTCGCCGGGCTTGGCCTTGAGTCCGCCGCCGGTGAGCGCAGCCATGCTGGCTGAGTGGTGAGGCGTACGGAAGGGCCGTTGGCGGGTCAGCTCGCCCTTGGCGATCAGGCCGGCCACCGAGTGGATCATGGAGGTCTCAAGCAGCTCGGCCGCCGACAGGGGCGGCAACAGGCCGGGCAGCCTGGCGGCCATCATCGACTTGCCCGATCCGGGCGGGCCCATGAACAGCAGGTTGTGGCCGCCGGCCGCGGCGATCTCCAGGGCGCGCTTGGCGTTCTCCTGCCCCTTCACATCGCGCAGATCCGGGACGCGCTCGCCCTCCACCACCGGACCGGGCTGCGGCGGCGACAGGATCTGGGTCCCGCGGAAGTGGTTAACCAGGGCGATCAGGGACGGCGCGGCCAGGATGCGGGTGTCACCGGACCAGGCGGCTTCAGCCCCGCAGGCCTCGGGACAGATCAGGCCCAGCTCCATCCCGCCGGCGGCCACGGCGGCCGGCAGGGCCCCGGCCACCTGGACGATGCGGCCGTCCAGGGACAGCTCCCCTACCGCCGCCCAGCCGGTCAGGGCGTCCGGCGGGATGATCCCCATGGCCGACATGACCGCCAGCGCGATGGGAAGGTCATAGTGGCTGCCCTCCTTGGGAAGGTCGGCCGGCGCCAGATTGACGATGATGCGGCGGGCCGGCAGGGCGAGGCCCAGGCCGGCAAAGGCCGCCCGCACGCGCTCCCGGCTCTCGGCCACGGCCTTGTCGCCCAGGCCGACCACCACGAAGGCCACCGCCCCGCCCGTCAGCTGGACCTCGACGTCCACCCGGCGGGCCTCGACCCCGTCGAAGGCCACTGTCACCACGCCCGCCATGGCGCTCTTCCCCCGCGACGCCCTCGCCTCAAGGGCTCTCAGGGGCGAGTTTATCCACAGAGCCGCAGTCGCCGCGGCCCAGACCACGAACAAAAATAGAACACAACGGGAAGCTGCGACAAGAGCGAAATGCGCGGAGGCGATTGAACGGCTATCCTATGCCCCGGCGCGGATCGCCTCCACCCGCGCCCACATCAGATCGGTGGCGTCGATGCCGGTGAACTTCTGCAAGGACCGCGCGCCGGTGGGCGAGGTGACATTGATCTCGGTAAGGTAGTCGCCGATCACGTCGATCCCGACAAACAGCAGGCCGCGGGCCTTCAGCTCCGGGCCGATGATGCCGCAGAGCTCCCGGTCCCGGGCCGTCAGCTCGACCGCCTCGGCCCGGCCGCCGACTCGCAGGTTGGAGCGGATCTGGCCTGCGCCCGGCACCCGGTTGATCGCTCCCACCGGTTCGCCGTCCACCAGCAGGATGCGCTTGTCGCCCTTTGTGACGTCGGGCACGAACTTCTGGATGATGACGGGCTCGCGGCCGATAGCGGCGTGCAGCTCGAGCAGCGCGTCAAGATTGGGATCATCGGCCAGCAGGCGCGCCACGCCCGAGCCACCGTGCCCGTGCAGGGGCTTCAGCACGACATCCCCATGCTCGGCCCGAAAGGCGTAGATGGCGTCGATATCCGAGGTGATCAGGGTCGGCGGCTGCACCCCTGGAAATGTGGTGACGAACAGCTTTTCCGGGGCGTTACGCACCTCGGTGGGGTTGTTGACCACCAGGGTCTTGGGGTGGATGGCGTCAAGGATGTGGGTGGCGGTGATGTAGGCCATGTCGAAGGGCGGGTCCTGGCGCAGCAGGACCACGTCCATCTCCGCCAGGTCGCGTCGCTCCCACGCCCCGAAGGCGGCATGGTCGCCCTTGACGTCCTGAACCCGCACAGAGCGGCCGCTCGCCGTGACCCGGCCGTTTTCCAGGGACAGCTTGTCGGGGGTGTAGACCCACAGGCTGTGGCCCCGGGCCTGGGCGCTGAGCATCATCTGGAAGGTCGTGTCCCCCTCGATGTTGATCGATTCTAGGGGGTCCATCTGGACGGCGACCTTCAATGCCATGACGCGCTCCTGGTTCAACGGCTGTCCCGACATAGGCGGCGGCGGGCGAGAGCGCCAGGGCCGGGCGCCTCAGTTCAGCCTGAGCCGGACCCGCTCGCGCTGGACCCGGGCGGCCAGGGCGGCCCCATGATCCAGCTCTCCGGCCCGCGCCAGGGCTTCGAGCGCTCCGGCCAGGGCGCCCTGTCCCTCCCGGGCGGTGGCCACGTCCAGCCAGGGTCGATGATCCTGGGGGTCGAGCAGCGCCCGACGCAGGGCCGCCCGCTCGGCCCGACCATAGTCGCCCGCCGCCGCGGCGCGGGCGAAGATGTTGTTCTGCAGACGGATCAGGACGGCGCGGTCGGCCGCCGGCGCCATCAACAGGTCCAGCCGGTCGGCCACATTCGGGGTCAGGCCCGCATGCAGCGCCCGGCGGGTCAGCTCCGAGGGCAGAACCACCCGGCCCTCACTGAACGGATCGAGCGCCAGGGGCCCCTCCGGGGTGTCGATGCGCAGCAGGAAGTGGCCGGGGAAATCGACGCCCTTGACGTTCAGCCCCCCCAGCTTGGCCACGTGCAGATAGAGGATGCCCAGAGTCACCGGCAGGCCCTTCCGCCTCTGGGCCACGGCGATGATGTCGGCGTTGTCGGGATCATCATAGGTGAAGAGGTCCCCGGAGAGGCGCAGGTCGCCGGACATGGTTTCAGCCAGCGCCTCCTCCTGACTCTCCCGCCGGAGCCGGGCGGTCAGGCGCTCGACGCCGACGGCGGCCAGGTCTTGCACGACCTGAGGATCGCGGGCCGGGTCATCGTGGATGGCGCAGGCGATGGCGGCCTCCAGCAGCGGGAAGTCCTCGCCTGGTCCCAGGCGCCCGGCCTCAGCGATCAGCGCCTCAGCCTCATCGCGGGTCATGCATCCCCCCTCACGCCCCACTCCAGGCGTCCGGGCGATGCTGCGGCAGCCGTCCGGGCGCCAGGGCGATCAGGTCCAGCCGCACCGCCATGGCCTTCAGCCGGGGGCGTCCCCCGGCCACAGCCGCGCCGGCCCGGCGCAGGCGATCACGCTGCTCAGGCGCGACGGCGGCCAGGGCGTCGGCCAGGGTGAGCCGGCTCTTGACCTCCACCACCGCCAGCACGCCGCCCTTCTGGGCCAGGAGGTCGATTTCGCCGAGGCGGGTGCGAAGGCGGAAGCCGAGAATCCGGTAGCCCTTGAGCATCAGCCAGATCGCCGCCCAGACCTCGGCCCGGCGGCCGCTGCGGCGGGCCAAGGCCCCACGAAGCTGGCGCGTCCCCGCAGCTTGGCCGGGCTCAGGCTTCGGCATCGGCCTGATCCGCCTTCAGCTCGAGCGCCCGGCGGTACAACTCCCGGCGGGGCAGGCCCAGCGCCCGGGCCACCTCACCGGCCGCCTCGGCGGGCTTCAGCCGGACCAGGGCCTCACGCAGGGCGAGATCCGCATCGGCCGCGGTCGCCTCCATCTCTCGCCCAGGCCCCACCAGAATGACGATCTCGCCCTTCGGGGCCTGCAGGGTGGGTTCGGCCGCCAGGACGTCCAGCGGCCCGCGCACCACCGTCTCGTAGAGCTTGGTCAGCTCGCGGCAGACTACCGCCTCCCGTGGCCCGAACACCTGGGCCATGTCGGCCAGGCTGTCCCCCAGCCGCGAGGCGCCCTCGAAGAAGACCAGCGTCGCCCGCACCCCGGCCACCTCCTGAAGGAAGCTGCGCCGGGCCGCGCTCTTGGGGGGTGGAAAGCCGGCGAACAGGATGCGGTCGGACGGCAGGCCCGCCACCGACAAGCCCGCCAGCAGGGCCGAGGCGCCTGGGATGGGGTGGACGGGAAAACCGGCGGCGGCGGCTTCGCGCACCAGACGATAGCCGGGATCGGAGATCAGCGGCGTGCCGGCGTCCGACACCAGGGCCACCCGCCCGCCCTGCTCCAGCACCGCCAGGGCCTTGGGTCTGGCCCGTTCGGCGGCGTGCTCGTCGTGGCGCTCCATCTTCCCGGAGATCTTGAAAGCCGACAGCAGCTTTCCGGTCACACGGGTGTCCTCGGCCAGGATCAGATCGGCGGCGGCGAGTACATCCAGAGCGCGTAGTGTGATGTCTCGCAGATTCCCGATAGGCGTCGCGACAATGTACAGACCCGGCGCCAGAGGCGCGTCGGACAGGGCGGGCGGATCGACGGAATGGGCCATGGGACAAGGGTTCGCCGGTCGGAGCCCGCAAAGCAAGCGTCGCCTTCAGACCAGCAGCCGTTGCACCACATGGTCAAGCAGTAGCCGCCCAGCCGGGGTGACGCGCAATCTAAAGTTGTCTTCTTCCAGCAGGCCGGTCCCTGTAAGGGATTTGATCCGGGCATGGTCCGGCGACAGCCCAAGAGGCGCCACTTCTGCGAAAGTGACTCCCGGCCAGATCCGCAAGCCGCTGATGACCCGCTCCTCGGCGGCGGCGGCCGGCGAGAGAGCTTCAAGTCTGACGAAGCCGCGACCTGATTCGGCTGCCTGGGCGATATAGGCCGCCGGGCGCGCCATCGCCTCGGTGGCGTTGCGGACGCCGTCCATCGTGATCCGGCCATGGGCGCCGGGCCCGACGCCCACATAGTCGAGCCCCCGCCAGTAGACGAGATTGTGCCGCGAGCGGGCGGCCTCGCCCCGGGCATGGTTGGAAACCTCATAGGCCTCGAATCCAGCAGCCTCGAGGACAGCCTGGGTGGTGTCGTACAGGGCTGCGCCGAGCTCATCATCGGGGGGCGTGAACTGGCCCCGACGCACGGCGCGGTCAAAGGCGGTGCCGGCCTCGATGGTCAGCTGATAGGGCGAGACATGCTCAGGCCCATAGGACAGCGCCTCTCGCAGTTCGGCCTCCCAGGCCTCGGGCGTCTGGCCGGGGCGGGCGTAGATCATGTCCAGTGACAGGCGCGGAAAGGTTCTGGCGGCCATCTCCAGGGCGCGGCGGGCGGCGCCGGCGTCGTGGTCGCGGCCGAGGAAGGTCAGGGCGGCGTCGTCCAGGGCCTGCACCCCCAGGGACAGACGCCCCACGCCGGCCTCGGCCAGGGCGGCGAACCGGCTCGCCTCGGCGTCAGTGGGATTGGCCTCCAGGCTCACCTCAAGGTCGGCGGCCGGGGTCCACAGACCCCGCGCGGTCTCCAGCACCTTCGCCACCGCGGCCGGATCCATCAGGGACGGCGTCCCGCCCCCGAAGAAGACCGAGACCAGGGTGCGGGGGCCGGTCAGGAAAGCCTGGGCTTTCAGGTCGTCGAGGATGGCGGCCACCAGGGCCGCCTGCTCATCGGCGCGGCCCCGGTCTCGATAGACGTTGAAGTCACAGTACGGGCAGATCCGCGCGCAATAGGGCCAGTGGACATAGACCCCCAGGGGGGGCGCTGGGCTCGTCAAAGCAGGGCGGCCTTGAGCTTGGCGAAGGCCAGCGCCCGGTGGCTCATGGCGTCCTTGGCGGCCGGCTCCATCTCGCCGAAGGTCTCCTGCCCGCCTTGGGGAACGAAGATGGGATCATAGCCGAACCCCCGTTCGCCCCGTCCGGGGAAAACCAGCTGGCCGTCGAGCCGGCCCTCCACCACCAGGGCAGGCCCCTCATCGGGCCAGGCCACCGCCAGGGCGCAGGTGAACCAGGCGGCGCGGT
Organism: Phenylobacterium sp.; assembly: GCF_030693405.1. Classification (GTDB taxonomy): domain Bacteria; phylum Pseudomonadota; class Alphaproteobacteria; order Caulobacterales; family Caulobacteraceae; genus Phenylobacterium. The sequence goes on along the minus strand of NZ_JAUYAW010000072.1, from coordinate 64,659 downwards.
CCTTGAGGCCTGTGGCCTCCAGCCGTTCCTCCACCTTGGCCATGGCCAGGCCAAAGTCCTTGTCCGGCCCCGCCCAGCGGGCCGAATAGACCCCGGGCGCCCCGTCCAGGGCCGCGACGCTGAGCCCGGAATCGTCGGCCAGGGCGATCAGGCCGGCCCCCCGGGCGGCCGCCCGGGCCTTGAGCAGAGCGTTGCCGACAAAGGTGGTCTCGGTCTCCTCCGGCTCAGGCAGGCCAAGCTCGCCGGCGGTGACCAGCTCGAAACGGTTCTCCAGGATCGCCGCCAGCTCGCGGGCCTTGCCGGGATTGTGAGTGGCCACCACCAGCCGGGCGCCGGGTTCAAGCTTCAGGGCCATCGGCCATCCTTTCGTGAGACGGGGCAAACATAGGCAGCGCAGGCGCGCCCGGCAAACCGCCAGGCTCCTGGCGACGGCCAGTCCCGCGAGATGACAGATCGTTCACTTCGTTACGACGTTTTAATATCGATATTCGATAATTTTCTTGATCGAAAAACGGCATGCCCGTATCGACTAGCGACATGGAGCCCCGGCGCTACACGCCACCTTCCCCACCTCCGGGCGACCCTCAATAAAGGATTTGAACCCATGCCCCGCTTCGCCTTCTCCAACGGTTTTGAACGCTTCGCCCTGGCCTGCGCCCTGTGCCTCGCCGTCCTGCCCATCGTCACCGTGGTCGCCGGCGCGGGCATCCTCTAGTCTGCGGCTGGGATTAGGCGGGGCTAGGACATCATGCGCGCTCTGGGGCCAGGCTCGGTATCGAGCTTTCTGAAGATCATCCTCGACGTGGTCTATGCGGCCCTCTGGATCGGGGTGACCGTCGTCGGCGTCCTGATGCTGGCGGCCCTGCTCTTCTCCTTCAACCCCGAGCTGCTCGCCGATATCGCGGTCACGGCCGGAGGTGAGGAGATCGAAAACCGCGGCCCGGTGGTGACGCTGGGCCTGCTGGCGGCGGTGGTCTATATGGGCGGCGTCCTGGTGATCGTGGCCCAGCTGCGCAAGATCTTCGCCACTTTGACCGCCGGCGACCCCTTCCACCCCGACAATGTGCGCCGCCTGCGCATGGTGGGCCTGATCCTGGCGGCGCTCGAGCTTGGCCGCTACGCCTTCTGGGCCCTGTCCAGCGCCATCCTGCCCGACTCCAACGCCGTGGAGCCCTCGCTCAGCCTGACGGCCTGGTTCTCGGTCCTGGTGGTCTTTGTCCTGGCCGAGGTGTTTCGCGAGGGCGCCCGCCTGCGCCGCGAAGCCGAACTGACCATCTGAGGAGCGCCACAGTGCCCATCCGCGTGCTTCTCGACCGCGTCCTTCTGGAACGGCGCATGTCGCTCACCGAACTGGCCGATCGGGTCGGGGTGACCATCGCCAATCTGTCGATCCTGAAAACCGGCAAGGCCCGGGCCGTGCGGTTCTCCACCCTGGCGGCCCTGTGCCGCGAGCTGGACTGCCAGCCGGGCGACCTGCTGCACTATGAGCCAGGCCCCGGGGACGAGGACTTTGGCGAGGAGGACTAGCCCCGCCCGACAACCGATGTTGCATCGCGACAACACATCGGCGTGATATTGCGGCGCAGCTGTCAGTTTTTCCCGCACCCCCGTTGCGGGGAATGGGCCTGAGGCCTATGTGCAATGCAACATTTTGCACTGCACAAAGGGGCAGAACATGTTTGCAGCGATCGAACGCTTCCTGACCCGCTGGATGGCGCCGCTGGCCAATGAACTGGCCCGCATGCCGCCCTCGGCCCAGCGCGACCTGCTGATCGGCCTCTAGGGACGCAAGTCCTTTCGGCCTCAGCCTGAGGTTCAGAAGACCAGAACGGCCGGTTGCGGACCCCGCAGCCGGCCGTTTTTGCTTTTGCGGCGAGCCTCACCTTGGGATGAGCACGCGGCCAAGCCCGGAGCCCGCCTCCTGCCGTCATGGTCGGGCTTGACCCGACCATCCATGAACACAGGGCTGGCCTCAGTGCGCATGGACCCTCCGGTCAAGCCCGAGGGAGACGGGGTTGGCTGGCGATCCAGCCGTGGCCCCCGTTAGCGGGCGACGGCGGCCAATTGCAGGGCGAAGAGTTCGTTCATGCCCTTGCGGGCGAGGCCGAACAGGGCGTCGAACTCGCCTTGCGTAAAGCCGCGCTTCTCGCCGGTGGCCTGAATCTCGACGATGTCGCCGGCCCCGGTGAGCACGAAGTTGGCGTCGGCCTCGGCGTCGGAGTCCTCCTCATAGTCCAGGTCCAGGACTGGGGTGTCCTGATGGACGCCGCAGCTGACCGCGGCCACCTGGTCGAGGATCGGATCGGCGGTGAGCACGCCTTCATCCATCAGATAGCGGGTGGCCAGGCGCAGGGCGACCCAGGCGCCGGTGATCGAGGCGGTGCGGGTGCCGCCATCGGCCTGGATCACATCGCAGTCGAGGGAGATCTGCCGCTCGCCCAGCGCCTTCATGTCGGTGACGGCCCGCAGGGAGCGGCCGATCAGCCGCTGAATCTCTTGGGTGCGGCCCGACTGCTTGCCCTGGGCGGCCTCACGACGGCCGCGGGTGTGGGTGGCGCGCGGCAGCATGCCGTACTCCGCGGTCACCCAGCCCTGGCCCTTCCCGCGCAGGAAGGGCGGCACGCCCTCCTCCAGGCTGGCGGTGACGAGCACCTTGGTGTGACCGAAGCTGACCAGGCAGGAGCCTTCGGCATAGCGGTTGACCCCGGTCTCCAGGGTGACGGCGCGCAGCATGTCGGGGGCGCGTTGGGAGGGGCGCATGGCGAGAACCTTTCCTGAGGTCGTGAGCGGCGTGATAACAAGAACGCCAGGGCGCCGCGTCACTTGCACGGTCGTGGCGCGCGCTTATCCTAAAACTTGAACCGCCCGTCCATGGGCCCCCGCAACAGGTGAAGGCTCCGGCCGCCAGAACGTGAACACACCACTGCTCTCCCGCGGGCCCTCGCTCGCCGAACTGGACGAGCGGGCGCGCGACATCTTCCGCCGCATCGTCGAGAGCTATCTCGACACCGGCGACCCCGTCGGCTCACGAACCCTGTCGCGGGGCGGCGTCTCTCTGTCGCCGGCCTCGATCCGCAACACCATGCAGGACCTGACCCAGCTGGGCCTGCTGGGCGCCCCCCATTCCAGCGCCGGGCGTCTGCCCACCCATGCGGGCCTGCGCCTGTTCGTCGACGGCCTGCTGGAGGTCGGCGATGTGGGCGAGGACGAGCGCCGGCTGATCGAGACGCGGCTACGCGTGCAAGGGCGCAGCTTCGAGGAGGCCCTCAATGAGGCCTCGTCCCTGCTGTCGGGCCTGGCCGGCGGCGCGGGCGTGGTGGTGACGCCGGTGCGCGACGCCGAGGTCAAGCATGTGGAGTTCGTCGCCCTGGGCGGCGACCAGGCCCTGGCCATCATGGTGTTCGAGGACGGCACGGTGGAGAACCGGCTGATGGCGCTGGGCGCCGGGGTCACGCCCTCGTCCCTGCAGGAAGCCTCGAACTTCCTCAACACCCGCGCCCGGGGGAAGACCCTGGACGACGCCCGCAGCGAGATCAGCCAGGACCTCGACCGCGCCCGCCGGGAGCTGGACGACAAGGCCGCCCGCCTGGTGGAGGACGGCCTGGCCGCCTGGGGCGGCGGCGACGGCGCCAACCGAGCCCTGATCGTCCGGGGTCGGGCCAACCTCCTGGGGGACCGGGACGCCCTGGAGGATCTCGAGCGGGTGCGCATGCTGTTCGACGATCTCGAACAGAAGGAACAGATGATCGGCCTGCTGGATGGGGTGCGCGAGGCGCAAGGGGTGCGCATTTTCATCGGCGCCGAAACCCGTCTGTTTTCGCTTTCGGGTTCCTCCGTGATCGCTGCGCCCTATATGACGGGGCGTCAGAAGGTTCTGGGCGCGATCGGGGTGATCGGCCCAACTCGCCTGAACTATGCCCGGATCATTCCCTTGGTGGACTACACCGCCAAGGTGCTGGGCCAGGTGATGAATGCGTAAGGAAGTAGAGAATGTCCGACGATCACACGCCGGCTGAGACCGAGGCCGTCGCCGACGCCGCCATCGAGATGATGGAGGCCCTGAAGGCCGAGAACGCCTCGCTGAAGGAACAGGTGCTGCGGTTCGCCGCCGAGGCCGAGAACACCAAGCGCCGGTCTGAGCGCGAGGCCAATGACGCCCGGGCCTATGCCATTCAGAAATTCGCCCGCGACCTGCTGGGCGCCGCCGACAACCTGTCCCGCGCCACGGCGGCCGCGCCGTCCGACCTGGACGATCCGGCGGTGAAGAACTTCGTGCTCGGCGTCGAGATGACCGAAAAGGCGCTGCAGACCGCCTTCGAGAGCAACGGGCTGAAGAAGATCGAGCCGCCGCGGGGCGAGAAGTTCGACCCCCATAAGCACCAGGCCATGATGGAGCAGCCGGCGCCCGACGTGGCCGCGGGCGGCGTCCTGCAGACCCTGCAGACTGGCTACGAGCTGTTTGGCCGCATCGTGCGCCCGGCCATGGTGGTGGTCGCCGCCAAGGGCTCGGGCGCAGATCTGGCGCCCGCGCCGGCTGACAGCGCCGGGGCCAATCCCTATGCGGCGAGCGAGGCCGAGGAGGCCGGCGGGTCGGTGGATACCAAGGCCTGAGACAGAACCGCCGCCTTCGGCCCGGCCAGGGCTTTCCCAGGCCGGGCAAATGAGTAAAGTCCCAAGTCCCCTCCACCCGGGGGGCGCCGGCGAATCGTCTCGGCGGCGCAGGGAGGTTCGGACGGAATCATGAAGCTGACGATCGAACGGGCGGCGCTCCTCAAGGCGCTGGGTCATGTGCAGAGCGCCGTCGAGCGGCGCAACACGATCCCGATCCTGTCCAATGTGCTGCTCTCGGCTGAGGGCGAGCGCCTGAGCTTCTCGGCCACGGACCTTGACCTCGAGATCACCGACGAGGCCCTGGCCCAGGTCGACCAGCCTGGCCAGATCACCGCGCCGGCCCACACCCTCTATGAGATCGTGCGCAAGCTGCCGGAAGGCGCCGACGTCTCCCTGAGCTTCACCGGCGAAGACCCCCGCCTGACGGTCCAGGCCGGCCGCTCGCGCTTCAACCTGCCGGTGCTGCCGGCTGGGGACTTTCCGGTCATGTCGGCCGAGGGCCTGTCGGGCCGCATCGGCGTGGACGTGAACGAGCTCATTCGCCTGATCGACAAGACCCGCTTCGCCATCTCCACCGAGGAGACGCGCTACTATCTGAACGGCCTCTATCTGCACGTGGTCAATGACGGCGGCGTCCAGAAGCTGCGGGCCGTGGCCACCGACGGCCACCGGCTGGCGCTCGCCGAAATGCCCGCCCCGGAGGGCTCGGTGGGGGCGCCTGGCGTCATCGTACCGCGCAAGACCATCGGCGAGGCGCGGCGCCTGCTGGATGACGCCGGCGAGCAGATCGACCTGCAGCTCTCGCCCCAGAAGGTCCGCTTCGAGCTGGGCGGCGCGGCCCTGACCTCCAAGGTCATCGACGGCTCCTTCCCCGACTATGGCCGGGTGATCCCCAAGGACAACGACCGCATCCTGCGGGTGGACAACAAGCTGTTCGCCAAGGCCGTCGACCGGGTGGCCACCATCTCGGCCGAGAAGAGCCGTTCCGTGCGCATGGCCATCGAGCCTGGCCGCATCATCCTGACGGTCCGCAACATGGAGGCCGGCCAGGCCGTCGAAGAGATCGAGGCCGACTATTCCGGCGAGGCCTTCGAGCTGTCCTTTAACGCCCGCTACATCCTGGACGTCACCGACCAGATCACCGCCCCGGAGGCCGAGTTCCGCTTTGGCGGCCCCAATGATCCGGCCCTGGTGCTCGATCCGGCCGATAGCGACGTGCAGTACGTCCTGATGCCGCTGCGGGTCTAGAGCGCGTTCAGACCACCTTCAGGCCCAGCCCGGTCAGGAGCTGGGCCGCCTGGGCCTTGGAGATGAAGGCGCCTCGGAACCGGCTGGCGTCGGAAAGCTGGAGCGCCCCCAGATCTGCGCCCCGCAGATCGGCGCCCTCGAACCGCGCCTGCGCCAGATGGGCGTCGCGCAGATTGCACTCGATCAGCACCGCCTCGCGGAAATCGCAGCCGGCCAGGTCCGCGCCCTGCAGGTTCAGCGCCTCAAGCTCGGTCTTGCGGAAGCTCACCCCCCGCAGGTGCGCATTGACCAGCAGGCAGCGGGCGAAGGTGAGGCCCAGCGCGCTGACCTCCTGAAACTGCGCCCCGGTCAGCTTGCAGTCGGCCAGGTGCGCCGCCGCCAGCCGCGCCCCCCTCCATGACGTGTTGTTGAGATCGCAGCCTTCAAAGCGCGCCTCGGTGAGGTCGGCGTTGGCGAAACGCGCCAGGCCCGCCCGGCAACGGGCGAAGACGCATCCCGCCAGATCCAGCCCCGAAAGATCGGCCTCTCCCAGGTCCCAGCCCACGAACCGGCTCGCCCCATGGGCGGCCAGGATCCCGGCCACCGCGCCGCTGTCAGCCCGGCCCTGCGGCGGCGGCGGCTCGAACAGGGGGGCGTCACGGGTCATGACGCACCGCTATCCAAGCCCGGCCCCCGCCGCAAGGCGGCGCCCGTTACTCACCCGCCGGTTTGCGGGCCACGTCGAGGCTCATCTCGGCGCGCAGGCGGCGAGCGGCCTCCACCATGGCGGCCACGGCGGGCTTCACCTCGGCCCAGCCGCGGGTCTTCAGGCCGCAATCGGGATTGACCCACAGCTGGTCGGCCGACAGGCGCTGGCCCGCCAGGCGCAGCAGGTCGGCCATCTCGCCGACTGACGGCACGCGGGGCGAATGGATGTCATAGAGGCCAGGGCCGATCTGGGCCGGATAGCGATAGTCCGCAAAGGCCTCCAGCAGCTCCATCTGCGAGCGCGCGGTCTCGATGGAGATGACGTCGGCGTCCATCTGGCCGATGGCGCCGATGATCTCGTTGAACTCCGAATAGCACATGTGGGTGTGGACCTGGGTCGCAGGCCCCGCCACCGCCGCGCTGAGCCGGAAACAGTCCACCGTCCAGGCCAGATGCTCAGCCTGCGCCGCCCGGCGCAGGGGCAGGCCCTCGCGCAGGGCCGCCTCGTCAATCTGGATGATCACCGCCCCGGCCGCCTCCAGGTCGGCCACCTCGTCGCGGATGGCGAGCGCAATCTGCCGGCAGGTCTCCGAGCGCGGAATGTCGTCGCGGACGAAGGACCACTGCAGGATGGTCACCGGCCCGGTCAGCATCCCCTTCACCGGCCGGACGGTGAGGGACTGGGCGTATCGCCACCAGTCGACGGTCATCGGACGGGGTCTGGCCACATCCCCATAGATGATCGGCGGGCGAACGCAGCGCGAGCCATAGGACTGCACCCAGGCGTGCTCGGTGAAGGCGAAGCCCGACAGCTGCTCGCCGAAATACTGCACCATGTCGTTGCGCTCGAACTCCCCATGCACCAGCACGTCGAGGCCTGCGCTCTCCTGCCAGCGGATCGCCATGCGCGTCTCGTCCTCCAGGAAGGCCTGGTAGGCGCCGGGCTCCAATCGCCCCCTGGCCTGGTCGGCCCGGGCCCTGCGCACCGCCTGGGTCTGGGGGAAGGAGCCGATGGTGGTGGTGGGATAGGCCGGGAGGTTCAGGACCTGGGCCTGCAGGGCCAGCCGCTCGGCCACCGGCGCGGCCCGGTCGGCCATCTGCGGCGTCACGGCCGCCATCCTCGCCTGGACCGCCAGGTCGCGGACCTTGGGCGAGGCCCGGCGGGCGGCCAGGGCGGCGTCGGAGGCGGCCAGGGCGTCGGCGACGCTTGCGCGTCCCTCGTTCAGGGCGCGGGCCAGGAGGGCGAGCTCCTCCAGCTTCTGGACGCCAAAGGCCAGCCAGCTGGCCACCTCGGGATCGAGTCTGGTCTCAGCGGTCAGGTCGATGGGGGCGTGCAGCAGAGAGCAGGACGGCGCCAGCAGGACCCGCCGGCCGCTGGTGACCACCGGCTCCAGTCGGTCCAGCAGGGCCGTGAGATCGGCCCGCCAGATATTGCGCCCGTCCACCACGCCCAGCGACAGGACAAGATCGGGGCGGGCCTTGGCCAGGGTGGGATCCAGGTCGCCGGGTCCGCGGACCAGGTCGAGATGCAGACCCGCCACGGGCAGGGACAGGGCCAGGTCGAGACTGTCTTCCACGGCGGCGAAATAGGGGGTCAGCATCAGCTTCAACCCCGGCGCGGCCTCGGTCAGGCGCTCATAGGCGCAGGCGAAGGCGGCGCGGTCAGTGTCGTCGAGGTCCAGCGCCAGGGCCGGCTCGTCCATCTGCACCCAGTCGGCGCCCGCCGCCGCCAGCCGACGCAGAACCTCCCCGTAGACGGGCAGCAGCGCGTCCAGCAGGTCACGGGGGTCTGAGCCGTCCTTGGCCTTGGCCAGCTTCAGCCAGGTGACCGGCCCGATCAGCACCGGCCGGGTGTGACGGCCCTGGGCGCGGGCCTCAAGGAATTCGTCCACCGGCTTGGTGGAGGCCAGATCAAAGGTCTGACCGGCCGCCACCTCGGGCGCCAGATAGTGATAGTTGGTGTCAAACCACTTGGTCATTTCGCAGGCCACGGCGTCCTGACCGCAGCAGCCGGTCTCCTGCTCGCCCGACCGGGCGCCGCGGGCCATGGCGAAATAGAGTTCCAGCCCCCGGGCGCCGGCGAAGCGCGGCGGGACGGCGCCGACCATCAGGGTGGCGTCGAGCACCTGGTCGTAGAGCGAGAAGTCGTTGCTGGGCAGAATGTCGACCCCCAGTTCGGCTTGGCGGGCCCAGCCCTCGCGGCGGAGGTCGGCGGCGGTCTGGAGAAGGCTTGCCTGTTCGAGGCGGCCGGACCAGAAGCGCTCCAGGGCGGTCTTGAGCTGGCGGCGGGGGCCGATACGGGGAAAGCCGAGATTGGCGACCAGGACGGGTTGAGCAGCGGGCATGGAATCTCCTTCGCCGGCGCTGGACGCACGGGCGGGATGTGAGGTTTGATGTGGGACTGGGGCTTCGGGACGGGCCGGCGGCTTAAGGGCGCCGACGGCCCCATCGCATTCGATGCGGGGGCGGGATCAGCTTCGGCTCTGGCGAAGGCGCCATGGCGGCCTCCCGTTCAGGTCAGGGACAGGACGGAGGCATTGCGGCAGGCGCGGACGGGCGCAAGTCGCCGCGAGACGGGAGTCCGGGCGTGCGCACGATGCGACCCGCCGGGACCCCCCGCCCGAGGACGTTATCTGACGCGGCAGGTCTCCTGGCTCGCGGGTCGAAGCGGCTGTCTGGCCTTCCCGACGGGGTCTCCGTCAGTGACACGATCGACAGCCGCTCGCCGCTTACAGTTGCGGGGACAGCTCCGGAGTCGGGCGCATGGCTAGGCCCTCACCGGATTCCCTCTTAGCTCCGGGCCCGAAAGCCCGCAGAACCGCGACCCTGACACCTAAGCCGACCGCCAAGGCGCCGTCAAGGATGATATAAAGATATCCTTATGTCATTATGGCTCTAAGCGCCCGAGATTTCGCGTCTGGCCGCCAAACCGGCTATGAGCCCTCCGTGACCCGCGCCGCCCTCACCCGCCTGACCCTCACCGACTTCCGGTCCTATGTCCGCGCCGAGCTGGCCCTGGACGGCCGGCCCGTGGTGCTGGCCGGGCCCAATGGGGCGGGGAAGACCAATCTGCTGGAAGCCGTCTCCCTGCTGACCGCCGGTCGGGGCCTGCGTGGGGCGGCCATGGCCGAGCTCGGCCGACGCCTGCCCGGCGAGGGCAAGGGGCGCGCCTGGGCGGTCGCCGCTGAAATCACCCTGGGCGAGGAGATCCTGAAGGTCGGAACCGGGGTCGAGGCGCCCGGCGCGGCGCGGCGCACCGTGCGGCTGGAGGGGGAGACCGTGACGCCGGGCCGGTTGTCGGACCTGCAGCGCCAGGTCTGGCTGACACCGGCCCAGGATCGCCTGTTCCTGGAGGGCGCCTCCGAGCGCCGCCGCTTCTTCGACCGGCTGGTCTATGCGGCCAGGCCCGGCCATGCGGCCCAGGCCAGCGCCTATGAAAAGGCCCAGCGTGAGCGGATGCGCCTGCTGACCGACGGGCCGAACGACCCCGCATGGCTGGGCGCCCTGGAGGCGCGGATGGGGCAGGCCGGCGCCCAGATGGCTCAGGCGAGAGCCGCCACCCTCACCGACCTGCAGGCGGAGATCGACAGCCGCGGCGAACGCCCCTTCCCGCAGGCGCGCCTCGCCCTCACCGGGGACTGGGAGCAGATGGCGCTGCAGGGTCTCGACGCCGGCGAAATCGAGGCCCGACTGGTCTCAGCCCTGGGCGCGGCCCGGGAGCGCGACGCTAGCGCCGGCCGCGCCCTGACCGGCCCGCACCGGGGGGATCTGGCCGTCATCCACCTGGAGAAGGACCGCCCGGCCGCCGAATGCTCCACCGGCGAGCAGAAGGCGCTCATCCTGAACCTGGTCCTGGCCCAGGCGGCGAGACTTTCGCGTGCAGAATCAGCGCCAAACCCTATATTGTTACTGGATGAAGTCGCAGCACACCTGGATCGCCGTCGGCGAAGGGCCCTGTTCGACGAAATCGAGGCGCTCGGCCTGCAGGCCTTCCTGACCGGAACCGACGAGCACCTGTTCGAAGACCTTCGTGGCCGAGCCCAGGGCGTCCGGGTGGACGCTTCGGGCCTGGCCCTACTGGACGCGTAAGAAGACCCAAATGAGCGACGAAACCCAAGGCGCCGGCGAAACGCCGTCGAGCAACGGCCAGGCCGAATATGGCGCGGAATCCATCAAGGTCCTGAAGGGCCTGGACGCGGTGCGCAAACGGCCGGGCATGTATATCGGCGACACCGACGACGGGTCTGGTCTGCACCACATGGTCTATGAGGTGGTGGACAACGCCATCGACGAGACCCTGGCCGGCTATGCCAGCCGCGTCGAGGTGATCCTCAATGGCGACGGCTCGGTCACCGTCACTGATGACGGCCGCGGCATTCCGGTGGACATGCACGAGGGCGAGGGCGTCTCGGCCGCCGAGGTCATCATGACCCAGCTGCACGCCGGCGGGAAATTCGACCAGAACAGCTACAAGGTCTCCGGCGGCCTGCACGGGGTCGGCGTCTCGGTGGTCAACGCCCTGTCGGACTGGCTGAAGCTGAAGATCTATCGCGGCGGCAAGGCCTATGAGATCGAGTTCCGCCGCGGCGACACCGTCTCGCCCCTGGTGGAGACCGGCGAGGCGCCCATGCGCGAGAACGGCCTGCCGCTCTCGGGCACCGAGCTGACCTTCTATCCCTCGACCACCACCTTCGCCTTCATCGACTTCGACCGGAAGACGCTCGAGCACCGGTTGCGGGAGCTGGCCTTCCTCAATTCCGGCGTCACCATCTGGCTGAAGGACTTCCGCGGGGCCGAGCCCTTCGAAGAGGTCATGTCCTATGAGGGCGGCATCGAGGCCTTCGTCCGCCACCTGGACAAGGCCAAGACCCCGCTGATCCGCGATCCCATCGTCATCCGCGGCCGCCGCGAGAACGTTGAGATCGACCTGTCGCTCTGGTGGAACGACGGCTTCCACGAGAACGTGCTCTGCTTCACCAACAACATCCCGCAGAAGGACGGCGGCACCCACCTGGCGGCCTTCCGCTCGGCGATGACGAGGCTGATCACCTCCTATGCGGAGAGTTCTGGCGCGGCCAAACGGGAGAAGGTCTCGCTGACCGGGGAAGACGCCCGCGAAGGCCTGACCTGCGTCCTGTCGGTCAAGGTGCCGGATCCCAAGTTCTCGTCCCAGACCAAGGACAAGCTGGTCTCCTCAGAAGTTCGCCCGGCCGTGGAAGGCCTGGTCTCCGAGGGGCTGTCGACCTGGTTCGAGGAACACCCCGCCGAAGCCAAGATCATCGTCCAGAAGATCGCCGAGGCCGCCGCCGCCCGCGAGGCGGCCCGCAAGGCCCGCGACCTGACCCGGCGCAAGTCGGCCCTGGATATCACCTCCCTGCCCGGCAAGCTCGCCGACTGTTCGGAGAAGGACCCGGCCAAGTCCGAAATCTTCCTGGTGGAGGGCGACTCCGCCGGCGGCTCGGCCAAGCAGGCCCGCAACCGGGACAATCAGGCCGTCCTGCCCCTGCGCGGCAAGATCCTGAACGTCGAGCGCGCCCGCTTCGACAAGATGCTGTCGTCCGACCAGATCGGCACCCTGATCACGGCGCTCGGCGCCGGCATCGGCCGCGACGACTTCAACATCGACAAGATCCGCTACCACAAGATCGTCATCATGACCGACGCCGACGTGGACGGCGCCCACATCCGCACCCTCTTGCTGACCTTCTTCTATCGGCAGATGCCGCAGGTGATCGAGCGGGGCTACCTCTATATCGCCCGGCCGCCGCTCTATAAGGCGACCAAGGGCAAGTCTGTCCGTTACCTGCAGGACGACCCCGAGCTGGAAGCCTTCCTGGTCAATGAGGGCGTCGACGGCGCCACCCTGACGCTCGCCAATGGCGAGCGGCTGGCCGGCCCTGATCTGCACGCCCTGGTCCAGACCGCCCGCGGCGCCAAGGCCAATGTCGACCGCCTGTCTTCCCGGGCGCCGGCCTTCGCCATCGAGCAGGCGGCCCTGGCCGGCCTGCTGGGGGAAAACGGCGACCTCGAGATGGCGGCGAAACGCCTCAACCTCTACGCCGAAGAGGGCGATGGTCCCTGGAGCGGCGAGACCGCAGCCACCGGCGGCTATGTGTTCAGCCGCGTCCGCCGGGGCGTGTCCGAGCGGGTGGTTCTGGACGACCTTCTGCTGCACGCCGCCGACGCCCTGCGTCTGGCCGAACGCGCCGCCAGCATGGCCGAAACCTTCGCCTCTCCGGCCAGCTTCACCCGCCGGGACAAGGTGACCACCGTTCGTGGCCCGCTGGACCTGTTCAACGCTGTCATGGAGGCCGGTCGCCGCGGCCTGGCCATCCAGCGCTACAAGGGGCTGGGCGAGATGAACCCCGACCAGCTCTGGGAGACCACCCTGGACGCCGAGGCCCGCAGCCTGCTGCAGGTCAAGGTGGCCCATGCCGACGACGCCGACGGCATGTTCACCCGCCTGATGGGCGACCTGGTCGAACCCCGCCGCGAGTTCATCCAGGAGAACGCCCTGGACGCCGAGGTGGACGTCTAGCCCCCACAAGCCTGGACAGGCCGCCCCAACTCCTGAACTCTTCGGCTCAGAGGAAACGACAGCCGGAAACCGGCAGGGAGTTGGGCCATGGCCTTTGACGAATTTGCCGAGCATGACGGCCTGGGGCTCGCCGCCCTGGTGGCCAAGGGCGAGGTCAGCCCCGCCGAGCTGGTCGAGGCCGCCATCGCGCGGGTCGAGCGGCACAACGGTGTCCTGAACGCCGTCGTCCACAAGGCCTATGACGAGGCCCGCGCCACGGCCAAAGGCAAGCTGCCCGATGGCCCCTTCAAGGGCGTGCCCTTCCTGATCAAGGACCTGGGCGCCCAGGTGAAGGGCTGGCCTCGGACCTCCGGCAGCCGGTTCGCCCAGGTGGCCGCCGATGACGCCGACAGCGAACTGGTGGCCCGCTACCGCGCCGCGGGCGTGGTCCTGCTCGGCAAGTCCAACACGCCGGAGTTCGGCATTCCCGGCGTCACCAATTCCGACCAGTTGGGGGCCTGCCGCAATCCCTGGAACCCCGACCACATCTCCGGCGGCTCGTCCGGCGGGGCGGCGTCAGCCACGGCGGCGGGCATGGTGCCCCTGGCCCACGCCAGCGACGGCCTGGGCTCGATCCGGATTCCGGCGGCCTGCTGCGGCCTGTTCGGCATGAAGATCACCCGCGACCGCACGCCCATCTGCGAAGTGGTCGATGGCGCCCTCGGCTTCTCGGTCCATCATGTGGTCAGCCGCACGGTGCGCGACTCCGCCGCCATGCTGGACGCCACCGGCTATCCGCAGGCCGGCGACCCCTTCCAGGCCCCGGCCAAGGATGGCCCCTATCTGGACGAGGTGACCAAGAGCCCAGGCCGCCTGCGCATCGCCTGGTCGGCGGAGACCCCCAGCGGTCGGCCCATCCCTGATGAGATGCTCGCCCACCTGCTGCGGACGGTGGAGCTGCTGAAGGGCCTCGGCCACGAGGTGTTCGAGAAGGGCCTTGGCGTGGACTACCGCCAGCTCTATCGCGCCCAGAGCCTGGCCAGCGCCTCGAACTTCTCGGCCAATGTGGCCCGCTGGGTGGAGAGGCTCGGCCGCGAGCCCGGCGAGGACGAACTCGGGCCCCTGGCGCGGCGCGGCTATGAGGCCGGCAAGCGGCTGAACGGCCAACAGGCCTTCTGGGGTTTCCAGCAGCTGCGCCTGATGAACCGCCAGATCCTGTCGGCCTTCGAGGATTTCGACGTCTATCTGACCCCGGTGATGAGCACGCCGGCCCCCCGGATCGACTGGCTCGACCCCAACATGGCCGACACCCGGGAGTTCGATAAGCGCCAGGCAGCCACCTACGCCACGACCCCGCCGGCCAACTTCACCGGCCAGCCGTCCATGTCCGTGCCGCTGTGGGAGTCTGAAGACGGCCTGCCCGTAGGCATGATGTTCACCGGCCGCTTCGCCGATGAGGCCACCCTCTATCGGCTGGCTGGGCAGCTGGAAAAGGAACAGCCCTGGAAGGACCGCCGCCCGGCCCTCTGGAACTGAGGCCCCAGGATCTGCGCCTTCAGAACACCACGCCGAGCTTGGCGAGCGTCAGCGCCACGCTGCCAAAGGCGACGAGGGCCACGACCTCATACCATTTGAACCAAGGACCGCTCGGCGAACGCATTCTCATAGTTTCCCCCCCGGGAGTGACAGTTCGATGTGAGCCCTTGCGGCTCAGTAGTAGGGCGCGGGCGGACGCTTGCCCGGCCAGGTCAGATAGCCGCCAGAGTCCCGGCCGGCGGCCTGGACCGGCGGGCCGGCGCAGCAGGGTCCGCTGGCCACGGCATGGCCATAGCCGCTGGACTGCTGCGAATAGCTGCGGTGCTCACTGTAGGACTGATGCTGCTCGGCATAGCCGCGCGCCTGCGGCGGCGGAGGCGGGGGCGCATAGGCGTAGCGCTCCTCGTGATAGGCCTCGCCGCGATACTGTTCCTGATACTGGCCCTGGGACTCCGCCCGCTGCTGGTAGCCGCCGCGGGTGGCGATGTCGGGACCCTGATAGCGGCGATAGTCCTGCCCATGGCCCGCTGGTGGCGCCTGGTGGGCGTAGTCGCGGGGGGCCGGGGCGGGATGACGGGGCGAGGGATGCCGCGGCGCCGGGGCGCGGGCCTGGCGGACCGGGGCCGGACGCTGACGCGCGACGGGCCTGGCCGGCGTCTGGGCGCTCTGGACGGGCTTGGCCTCAGGGCAGGCGGCCTTGGCCGGCGGGCAGGCGCAGCAGTTGGCGGCCTGCGCCGAAGGGGGCAGGGTCTCGGGAAGGCTCGCCTGACCGGCCGGCGCAGCGTCGGTCGGCGCGGCCTTCTCGGCGAAGGGCGGCTTGGGCGGACGCTCGTCGCAGGCGGCTACGACCAGGGCCAGGCCCAGGGCGGCGATGATCGACGAGACGGTACTGGTACGCATGGCGAAAACTCCCTCGACCACACGCTGCGCGTTTACACCTCATTAACGCTGTAGGATTCTCCCCTCGCGCGAAGAAAGGCCGCCACCAGGGTGTCATAGGAGGCGAACCCCTTGTAATTGCGGAACTCTGCCGTAGCGCCGCGCCAAGCTTTGGCGAAAGCCGCGAGCCGCTCGCGATCCAGGTCCAGGGTTTCCAGAGGCGCGCGCCAGATCCGGATGGTGAACAGGGCGCCGCCCGTGACGGGCAACCGCCGGAGGGTCTGGCGCTCCACCCGCAGGTGCAGGATCTGGCCGGCCTTTTCAGGCGAAATCTGCGGGATCTGCGCCCGGATCGGCGCGGAGTCCGGCGTGAACAGGGCGTCGGAATTGACCACCGTCCAGTTGCGCCGCTCCAAGATCAGGCCAGGGCGAAGGCCCGAAAAGATGCGCTCCAGCCGGCCACCGAACCGCGGCTCAAACCCGTCCACCGGGGCGTGAAGCTCAGCCAGGCTCTTGCCCAGGGCGTCCTGCGCGGTGAAGAAGCTGGGAGCGCAGAGGCTGAGCGCGGTCAATCGCCAGACCCCGTCCCGCCGCTCCATCAGGCACAGGTCGTCGGACACCCGCCGGGCGGCCGCCAGCAGAGGCGGCAGGCCCGCCTCCCCGGCCTGAGCCCCCCGCACGGCGTCGACCAGCGCCAGGGCCTCGGCCTGGGCGTCGCGGGACCCTGGAGTCTCCCCCCAGACAATGACGGGATGGGCCGCCATCAGCGGGTCCTTGCGGATCGCGGGATCAGCCTCCCCGCCCTCCAGCCAGGCGGCCTCCGGGATCGGCCGCAGGCCGATGGCGAAGTCGCCGCCGGCCTCGGCCCAGGGGCTGTGGGGCAGGCTCACCTCACCCGTCTCCACCGCCCCCAGGCCAGCCAGAGCAGAAGGGCGGCCGCCTCGCCGCTCAGATTGGCCGCAAGGTCGGCCAGGTCGCCTTGCCGCCCCAGCCCCATCAGCGCCTGGGCGATTTCCACCCCGGCGCCCAGCAGAAGGATCCCGCCCAGCAGGGCCAAGCGCGGGCCGAAGGCCAGCAGGCCCAGGCCCGTCAGGACGAAATAGGCCAGGGCGTGGCGCACCTTGTCGCCGCCGAGGTCCGGCGCCAGGGTGGCGTCGGACGGCGCCAGGGACAGGAACAGGATGGCCAGCAGGCACAGGGCGAAGGCCGCCGCGCCATAGCGGCGGGCCAGGGGGGAAAGCTGCGCGCGAAACACCATGACCCTAGCTTGCACGTCAGCCACGCCGTCTCTAGCTTCGCGGCGTAAAACAGGCGTTTGAAGGATGGGTGTGATGGCGATCGAAGCGGTGATCTGGGACTTCGGCGGCGTATTCACCTCCTCGCCCTTCGAAGCCTTCGCCCGGCACGAGGCGGCCATCGGCGCGCCCAAGGATCATATCCGCCGGGTCAATGCGACCAATCCCGACACCAACGCCTGGGCCCTGTTCGAACGCAATGAGATCGATACGGCCGGGTTCGACGCCCTGTTCCTGGAGGAGTCCGCAGCGCTCGGTTTCCCGA
Source organism: Phenylobacterium sp. (assembly GCF_030693405.1). GTDB lineage: Bacteria > Pseudomonadota > Alphaproteobacteria > Caulobacterales > Caulobacteraceae > Phenylobacterium. Next base: position 47,621 of record NZ_JAUYAW010000072.1, on the reverse strand, counting down.
TCCGCGGGGCCGACGTCCTGCCGCTGATCTCCGGGGTGGTGCGTCCGCGCATGGTTGAGGCGCTGAGGCTCTGCAAGGCCCAGTTCAAGGTGGGCTGCATCACCAACAACATGGTCAGCCATCACAGCCCCGGCGCCGATGGCGTCCAGAAGCCCCGCGGGGCGATGGGCGAGATCATGCCCCTGTTCGACCATGTGATCGAAAGCTCCAAGGCGGGCGTGCGCAAGCCTGATCCGCGCATCTATCAGATGATGTGCGAGGCGCTCTCGGTGGCGCCTGAGGCTTGCGTCTATCTCGACGACCTCGGGGTCAACTGCAAGCCGGCCGCCCAACTGGGCATGAAGGCCATCAAGGTGGTGGACGTGGATCAGACCCTGGCGGAGCTGTCGGCCGCCACCGGCCTGAGCTTCCCCGCCCCCGAGGTCGCCCGATGAGCCGCCCCGCCCGTATCGGCGTCGAGACCGCCCTGGCCGAGCTGTCGGGCTGGACCGCGGGTCCAGGCGAGCGGGAGGCCCTGGTGAAGACCTTTCGCTTCGATGACTTCAACACAGCCTTCGGCTTCATGGCCCGGGTGGCCCTGATGGCCGAGACGCTCGACCACCACCCCGAGTGGTTCAATGTCTACAACCGGGTGGACGTGACGCTGACCACCCATGACGCCGGCGGCGTCACCGAGCTCGACCTTAAGCTGGCGCGGTTCATGGACCAGGCGGCCGGCGCCTGAGGCCAGCGCCTCAACACCACAGAACGACAGATCCCAGGGAGGGACCAGATGAGCGGACGGGTCGCAGGAAAGAAGGCCTTCATCACCGGGGGCGCCCAGGGGCTCGGCGCGGCCATGGCCGCAGCCCTGGCGGCGGAGGGGGCCAAGGTCACCCTGGCCGACATAAATCACGAGGGCGCCAAGGCCCAGGCCGCCGAAATCAATGCGACGGCTGGCGAAGAGGTGGCCTTCGCCCTGCCCCTGGACGTCACCCGGGAAGATCAGTGGATTTACGCCCTGGAGGAGGCCGATGCGGCCATGGGCGGGCTGTCGGTGCTGATCAACAACGCCGGCGTCAGCCGGGGCGGCGACATCGAGCAGCTGTCCTATGAGGACTGGAAGTTCGTGATGAGCGTCAATGTGGACTCCGTCTTCCTGGGGACCAAGCACGCGCTCAAGTACATGCGCCGCTGCCAGCCGGGCTCGATCATCAATATCAGCTCCATCGCCGGCCTGATCGCCGCCCATAACAGCCCGGTCTACAACGCTTCCAAGGCCGCGGTCTGGCTGCTTTCCAAGGGCATCGCCCTGCACTGCGCCAAGCAGGGGCTGGATATCCGCTCCAACTCCATTCACCCGACCTTCGTGGACACCCCGATCCTCGATCCTTTGCGCCAGCGGTTCGGCAAGGAGGAGGCCGAGAACAAGCTCGCCCGGCAGGTGCCCCTGGGCCGTATCGGCGCGCCATCCGACATCGCCAACGCCGCCCTCTACCTGGCCTCGGACGAGAGCCGGTTCATGACCGGGGCCGAGCTTAAGCTGGATGGCGGTATTTCGGCCATGTGAGGCCAGCCCAACTGCGGCGGGCGCTCAGTTCACCAATATGGTGCCGAGCAGCAGGGTGGCGCCGCCCTTGCCCAGGACCCGGTCGGCGTCCCGCTGCAGCTGGCGGGCGAGATAGTCGGCATTGGGCAGTGCCGCAGGCCCGAGCCCGGCGGCATAGACCCGGAGGCTCTGGGAAAAAGCCGCCCGCAGGCGCGGCGTCGCCAGCTCGGCCGCGGCCCGGAGCTTTTCGTCGGGAATGTCGAGGCCAGCCTCCAGGGTCATGACCGCCCGGCCGCCGCGCTCCCCGGCCACGGTGGCGGTCAGGGTCTGCAGCTGGATGAAGGTAAGGCCGCCGCCCTTCTTCTTGTCGCCCTTGGGCGGCCCCGCGGCGGCGGTCGGACTGGCGCTCAGGGCCACGAGACCGCTGAACAGCAGGGGCAGGGCGAGCCGCAGGCGATGGATCTGTTCCATACGCGTCGGTGTGCCGCATTCATGGTTAGCGGTCTCTTTACGCGGGCGGCCGAAGACTGCGACCAAGATTCGCACCGACCGCATCGGAGGCCGCCTTGGGCCGTTTCGCGCCAGACTCGCTCGACCTCGACGGCAAGGTCATCCTTGTCACCGGGGGCACAGGCTCCTTCGGGCGCCGCTTCATCGACACGGTGCTCAGCCGGGCCGCCCCACGCAAGCTGATCGTCTACAGCCGCGATGAGCTGAAACAGCACGACATGCAGATCGACCTGGCCGAGCGCTATGGGCCAGAGGACATGGCGCGAATGCGCTTCTTCCTGGGGGATGTGCGTGACCGGGAGCGGCTGACGCTCGCCCTGCGCGGGGTCGACATCGTCATCCACGCCGCGGCCCTCAAGCAGGTGCCGGCGGCCGAGTACAACCCGTCCGAATGCATCCACACCAATGTTCTGGGGGCCGAGAACGTCGTCTGGGCCTGCCTGACCAACCGGGTGAAGAAGGTGGTGGCGCTGTCCACCGACAAGGCCTGCAATCCGGTCAATCTCTATGGCGCCACCAAGCTCGCCTCGGACAAGACCTTCGTGGCGGCGAACAATCTGGCCGGTGATATCGGCACTCGATTTTCCGTGGTTCGGTATGGCAATGTGGTCGGATCACGCGGGTCTGTGGCGCCGCTGTTCCAACGGCTGCTGGACCGGGGCGCGACCGAACTGCCGATCACCGACCCTCGCATGACCCGCTTCCTGATCACCCTGGACGAGGGCGTCGACTTTGTTCTGTCGTCCCTCGACATCATGCGCGGCGGCGAGATCTTCGTGCCCAAGATCCCCTCGACCAAGATCGTCGATCTGGCCGAAGCCATGGCGCCGGGCCTGCCGCACAAGCTCGTCGGCATCCGCCCGGGCGAGAAGCTGCATGAGATGATGATCTCCGCCGACGACGCCAGATCCACCGCCGATCTGGGGGACCGCTACGCCATAGAGCCGGCTTTCGTGGAGTACGCCCGCAGGCCGTTCTCAACGGAACATGGCATGGTCGCCGAAGACTTCTCCTATGCCAGCGACACCAATGATGACTGGCTGAGCGGGCCGGATCTCCTGGCCTTGCTCGACCAGGCGCCGCCCCCCCGCCGGCGTCGCGCCACAGACTGAGGTTTCATGGCCGAGCCCTTCCTGCCCTATGGTCGACAGACTATCGAGGATGACGACATCGCCGCGGTGGCTGCGGCCCTGCGCGACGACCTCCTAACCACCGGCCCGCGGGTGGAGGCCTTCGAGGCGGCCTTCGCCGAGGCCGTCGGCGCCGAGCACGCCGTGGCCTGCGCCAACGGCACCGCGGCCCTGCACCTGACCATGCTGGCCCTGGGGGTCCGCGAGGGCGATGTCTGTGTCGTTCCCTCCACCACCTTCCTGGCGACCGCCAACTGCGTCCGCTATGTGGGCGCCGAGGTTGTCTTCGCCGACGTGGATCCCGACAGCGGCCTGATGCGCCCGCAGGATCTGTCCCGGGCCCTGGATCAGGCCGCCCCCCGCCAGGTGACCGCCGTCCTGCCAGTCCATCTGCGGGGCGAGGTTCTCGACCTGCCGGCCATCGCGGCCCTGGCGGACTCCGCCGGGGCGGTCGTTGTGGAGGACGCCTGCCACGCCCTGGGCTCGCGGCTGCTCCAGGGCAACGCCGAGGTTCCCGTGGGTTCGGGGCGCTGGTCCTCGGCCTCGACCTTCTCCTTCCATCCGGTCAAGACCATCGCCACCGGCGAAGGCGGCATGATCACCACGCCGGATGCGGGCTTGGCTGAGCGCCTGCGCCGGCTGCGCAGCCATGGCATGGTGCGCCCCCCGGGCGCTGATCCGTGGTGGTATGAGATGGCCGAGCCGGGGTTCAACTACCGGCTGCCCGACCTTCTCTGCGCGCTTGGCCACTCGCAGCTGGCCAAGCTGCCGCGGTTCTCCGCCGCCCGTCAGGCCCTGGCGGCGCGCTATCTTGAGGCCCTGACGCCGCTGGCGCCCGCCGTGCGGCCCGCCGCCTCGCCGGAGGGCAGCGTGGCCACGCCCCACCTGATGTGCGTGCTGATCGACTTCGCCGCCCTGGGGCGGAGCCGTCGGCAGGTGATGGAGGCGCTGAAGGACCGAGGGATCGGCAGCCAGGTCCATTACATCCCCGTCCACACCCAGCCCTACTACCGCGCCCGCTATGGCGAGTTGGACCTGCCCGGCGCCCAGGCCTGGTACGACCGCACCCTCAGCCTGCCCCTCTATCCGGGGATGGACCTGGCCGATGTGGGCCGGGTGGTCGCGGCCCTGGGCGAAGTGTTGGGGCTGTAGAGCGCGTTCCGATAAGTGGGGACCGGTTATCGGATGAAACGCGCTCAAGACTCAAAGTTTAGAGCCTGATTCAACGATCAGACGGTTTGGTCTGATCGCAGCAGGCTCTAGGCCGCCAGGCCCGCGGCCTGGATCAGGGTGCGGACCTCGGCCATGCGTTCGGGCGAGCGGGCCAATTCGGCGCGGGTGTCGTCCAGACGCACCAGCTTGAGGGCCTCGGCCTTGGCTCGGTCGGCGGCCGGTCCCAAGGGTGCGGCTTCGCCACAGGCCAGTTTCAGCAACAGGGTCAGCCGGGTGGCGGCCGGCGCATTGGCCCGGGCCAGACCCTGGGTGACCTTGGCGTCGGCCTCGGCCAGTCCACCCAGATCCCCGAGCTTCTGCTGGATGGGAGCGTAATCCTCGGCGAGCAGCCCGCCGCGGCCCACCGCGCGGTAGAGCTTGGCCATGGAGAACAGCCGCTGGGCTGCGGAGACGTCCGGGTTGCGGGCGTCCTTCTCGAAGGCCAGGGAGCCGACCACTGCGCCCAGCCAACGCACGGCCTGACGCTTGTTGGCCGCGCCGATGACATTCTCCACCAGCCACATGAGCGCCTCGGCTTCGGCCAGGGCGGTCTGTCCCTTGCCAAGGTAGGTTTCCACGAAGTCGCCGGTCACCAGCATCTTGGACCGGTTGACAAAGGCCTGGTGCACGTCGTCCAGGGGAACAAGGTCGCCCGCGGCGGCCGTCAGGGCCATGGCCAGGCCCCGCAGCAGGTCGATCTCGCCGGCGCCGTCGCTGGGCTTGAGCCGGCGAGGACCGTTGAGCTCCTTCAGAACCCGCTTGGTGATGGCGCCGCGCACGGCGCGGAAGTCCTCGGTGGCCAGCCACTTGGCCAGGCGCTGGGCTGGCTCCGACAGCTCGGGCATGATCTTGGCGACCGAGGGCTCAAGGCTGATCAGCGCCTCGACCGCATCATGGGCGGCCAGGCGGGTCATGGCCGCCAGGCGGACGCCGAGGTCGAGATCCTTGCCGATCAGGCCGTCCAGGCCGGCGCTGGAGCCGAGGATCTCGGCCAGGGGCTGTTCGATGGTCTGCAGGGCCAGGCCCCGGGGGGGACCGGCGATCGGGGCGGCGTCGGCCAGGTCCAGCAGGCGCGAGACCTTCTCGCTCCAGTTTCGGGCCGGCGCGATGGAGGCGGCGACTCCGGCCCCCAGCAGATAGGCCCGATCCGGGGCGTGGGAGACGCGCTCAGCCGCGGCGGCGAAACCTTCCTTGTCCACATCGGGCAGGTCACCGCGACGGGCGTCCCCCAGCAGGCGCTCGATGGCCCGCTCCACCAGGCTCTGGAAGGCGCGCATGACGTCGTGGATCGAGACGCCGCGGGCCTGGGATTCCGGCACGGCGATCTTCTGGATGGCGTGCTGCAGCTCCACCCCGGAGGCTTCCAGCCGCTCGACCAGATCGGCCCGGTGCAGCAGTTCGAACGGGGTCGCGTGATGGCGCGCAAGCCAGCTGTCGAGCAGCCGGCCGATCCGTTCCCGGGCGTGGACGGTATAGAGATCCTGTGGCGCCACGCAGAGGGGATCGTTGCGCTCCGGCGTCTTCTTGACCTTGGCGGTGTCGGGCAGGCCCAGGGACTGGATGACCACGCTCTGAAACTCATTGGTCTCAGGGTCCATGGACTCCTTGGTGACCCGCGCCGAGGCGACCCGCCGCTCGGCGATCAGCTCCTCGGCCACGGCGACCGCCTGACCACGGTTCTCGGTCGCCATTTCCAGCGTCCAGCCGGAGCCGACGGTCTTCCGGACGAAAACCTCGTAATGCACTTTGGGCCGTTCCATCTGGTCGCTCCCCAGGACCTGGAAGCGATATAGCCCCAATAGAATTAAGCTCCCCTTGATGGCGGAACGGGCCAATCTGTCGGGAATTTAACCTTGACCACGTGTGACGCGCCACATTGAGGCCATCAGGCCAAACCACTAGCTTCGCTACACCGCCGAAGACTTCAGGAGTGCTTTTCCCGATGGCCAACATCACCCTGGTCGATGACGACGAGAACATCGTCACCTCGGTCAGCCTCGCCTTGGAAAGTCACGGCCACGCCGTGAAGGCCTTCTTCGACGGCGCGGCGGGCCTGGCTGCTCTGGAGAACGAGCCCCCGGACCTGGCGATCCTGGACGTGAAGATGCCGCGGATGGACGGGATGGAGGTCCTGCGCCGCCTGCGTCGGACCAGCGACCTGCCGGTCATCATCCTGACCTCCAAGGATGACGAGATCGACGAGATCCTTGGCTTCAACCTCGGCGCCGACGACTACATCCACAAGCCCTTCAGCCAGCGCCTGCTGCTGGAACGGGTCAAGGCGGTGCTGCGCCGGGCCGGCGCCGATGGCGGCGAAGGGGTGGCCGGCCCCGTGTCCGAGGCCGAGGCCCGGGCGCTGAAGCGCGGCAAGCTGACCCTGGATCCGGCCCGCCATGACTGTCTTTGGGAGGACCGGCCGGTGAAGCTGACGGTCACCGAATTCCTGCTGCTGCAGTCGCTCGCCCAGCGGCCTGGCTTCGTGAAGAGCCGCGACAACCTGATGGATGCGGCCTACGACGATCAGGTCTATGTGGACGACCGGACCATCGACAGCCACATCAAGCGCATGCGCAAGAAGTTCCGCGAGATCGACCCTGAGTTCGACGCAATCGAAACCCTCTATGGCGTCGGATACCGCTATCGCGAGTCCTGAAGACCCGCCGCGGCGCCGGGGCTTGCGGTGGCTGCCCGGCTCGCGCCTGGGGCGGCTGATCATTGTCCTCAACCTGTTTGGGCTGGCGATCCTGATCTCCGGCGCCCTGGTGCTGAACGAGCTGCGCCGGGGCCTGGTCAACGCCCGTATCGACAGCCTGACCACCCAGGGCGAACTGCTGGCCACCATCATCGACCAGGCCGCCACGGTCGGCGAGCCCGAGCCGATGATGGACGGCGCCTACGCCTCTGAAATTCTTCAGCTGCTGTCCAATCCACGCTCCCAGCGGGCCCGGCTGTTCGATGCCGAAGGCCGGCTGATCGCCGACTCCTACTGGGTGTCGGACCGGGTGGAATGGCGAACCCTGCCCCCCGCCCGGGCCCGCGGGGACGGCCCGGGGCTCGACCTCAACCTTAGCGGCGGCTCGGAGGCCAATCCCGACAGCGCCGAGGCCGCCAAGGCCCAGGCCGCCCTGCGGGCCGAGGTCAACACCGCCCTGCGCGGCGTTCACTGGGCGGGGCTGCGGGTCGGCGCCGACGGGGAGCGGGTGGTCTCGGTCTCCATTCCGATCCAGCACGTCAAGGCGGTGCTGGGCGTCCTGACCCTGGAGGCCCGGGACGTGGACGAGATCATCGCCGCCGAGCGGGCCGCCCTGCTGCCCTTCATCCTGATCGCCGTGGCGGTCTCGCTGATGAGCTCCCTGCTGCTGAACCGGCTCGTGGCCCATCCGGTCCGCAGGCTGGCCCGGGCGGCCGACCGGGTGCGTCTGGCCCGGGCCCGCGCCATCTCGGTGCCCGACATTTCCCGGCGGGACGACGAGCTCGGCGACCTTTCCCGGTCGCTTGAGGACATGACCCACGCCCTGTCCGAGCGGATCGACGCCATCGAACGCTTCGCCGCCGACGTGGCCCACGAGATCCGCAATCCCCTGACCTCCCTCCGCTCGGCGGTGGAGACCCTGGGCCTGGTGGAGGAGCCCGCCGCCCGTGACCGGCTGATGGCCGTGCTGCAGAACGACGTGCAGCGCCTCGACCGCCTCGTCACCGACATCTCCAACGCCTCCCGCCTGGACGCCGAGCTTTCCCGGGAGCCGCCGACGCCCGTGGACCTGCGCCGGCTGATCTCCGACGTGGTCTCCCTCTATCAGGCCACCGCCCGGCCGGGCGAAGCCGCCGTCACCTTCACGGTCCCGGAGGGGGTCGACAGCGTCATGGTCTCTGGCCAGGAGGGCGCGCTGGGCCAGGTGCTGCGCAATCTGATCGACAACGCCCGTTCGTTCAGCGCCCCGGACGGCGTGGTGCGGGTGTCGCTGGGTCGGCAGAAGGGCCTGGCCCTGATCACCGTCGACGACGACGGGCCGGGCATTCCGCCAGAGAATCTGGAGAGCATCTTCGAGCGGTTCTACACCTCAAGGCCCAAGGGGACGGCCTTTGGCGGCAATTCGGGCCTCGGGCTCTCCATCGCCCGACAGATCATCCTGGCCCATGACGGCACGGTGCGCGCCGAGAACCGCCCGCGGATCGACGCCGAAGGCGAGGGGGCCGCCGAGGGCGCGCCGGGCGACGTCGCCGGCGCCCGCTTCACCGTCATCCTGCCTGAGGCGCGCCGGTGATCCTGCACGCCGGCCTGATCGCCCGGCCCGGCGCGGACGGCTGGCGCGGGGTTCTGATCGAAGGGCCTTCCGGCGCCGGCAAGAGCGACCTGGCCCTGCGATGCCTGGATCACGGCTTTCGCCTCGTGGCCGACGACCGGGTGGTCACCTGGGTGTCCGGCGGCCGGCTTTTCGGACGCGCCCCCGATGTCCTGGCCGGCCAGATGGAGATTCGCGGCCTCGGTGTCCGGCCCGTGAGCGCCCGGCCGCTCGCCCCGATCAGCCTGTGGGTTCGCCTCGGCGCGCCGGACCGGTTGCCTGATCTCGAAACTGTGACTCATCTTGGGGTGGAAATACCGCTCGCAACGCTCGCGGGACTGGAGAATTCGGCCCCTGCGAAACTGAGTCACGTCCTGGACTCACTTGGATGACGTGCGGAAGGCGCGTATCACACCCGGCTTCTGGTCCGCATTCTGCGACAGCGCGGCCGACAGGGGATTACCTTTGAGAGCTTGGGCATGATCGGGCTCGTGATCGTCACGCACGGGCGATTGGCCGCAGAGTTCGTTTCGGCGATGGAGCATGTGGTGGGGCCGCAGACCGCGGTCGAGGCCATCTGCATCGGACCCGACGACGACATGGAACGGCGCCGGATGGACATCCTGGGCGCCTGCGCGCGGGCCGACACCGGCGGCGGGGTCATCCTGCTGACCGACATGTTCGGCGGCACGCCGTCCAACCTCGCCATTTCGGTGATGGAACAGACCCGGGCCGAGGTCATCGCCGGGCTCAACCTGCCCATGCTGATCAAGCTGGCCAGCGTCCGCACCCGTTGCGGCCTGGAGGACTGCGTCTCCGCCGCTCAGGAGGCCGGACGCAAGTACATCTCCGTGGCCTCCTACGTCCTGGCGGGCGAAAAATGACCGCCGAACGGACGGTCGAAATCCTGAACAAGCGGGGTCTGCACGCCCGCGCCTCGGCCAAGTTCGTCAAGCTCGCCTCATCCTTCGAGGCCGAGGTCCAGGTGTCCAAGGACGGTCAGAGCGTCGACGCCCGCTCGATCATGGGCCTGATGATGCTGGCCGCCGGTCCCGGCAGCACCATCCATATCGCCGCCGAGGGCGATCAGGCCGATGAGGCCCTCGAGGCCCTGTGCGGCCTGGTGGCCGCCCGCTTCGATGAAGACCAGTAGCGGCGCCGGGTCTCTCCGGCCTCAGGCCTTGAGCTTGTAGCCGGTGCGGAAGATCCAGATGATCGCCGCAAGGCAGAGCGCCATGAAGCCGAGCGTCATGGCGATGCTGATCCCGATGTCCACGTCGGAGACCCCGTAGAAGCTCCAGCGGAAGCCGCTCACCAGATAGACCACCGGGTTGAACAGGGTGATGGTCTGCCAGACCGGCGGCAGCATGCTGATCGAATAGAAGCTGCCGCCCAGGAAGGTCAGCGGCATGACCACCAGCATGGGAATGATCTGCAGCTTCTCCCAGCCGTCGGCCCAGACGCCGATGACGAAGCCGAACAGGCTGAAGGTCACAGCCGTCAGCACCAGGAAGCTCAGCATCACGAAGGGATGGGCGATCTCGTAGGGCACGAAGATCCGCGCGGTCGCCAGGATGATGAGCCCCAGGATGATCGACTTGGTGGCCGCGGCCCCGACATAGCCCGCCACGATCTCCACCACCGAGATGGGCGCGGAGAGCACCTCATAGATCGTGCCGGAAAACTTCGGCATGTAGATTCCGAACGAGGCGTTGGAGATGCTCTCGGTCAGCAGGGACAGCATGATGAGGCCGGGGATGATGAAGGCCCCGTAGCTGATCCCGTCGATCTCCACCATCCGCGAGCCGATGGCCGAGCCGAACACCACGAAATAGAGCGAGGTGGAGATGACCGGCGAGGCGATGGACTGCATCAGCGTCCGCCAGGTCCGCGCCAGCTCGAACTGGTAGATGGCCTTGACCGCATAGAGGTTCATTGGGGCGCCCTCACCAGGCTGACGAAAATGTCTTCCAGGGAGCTCTGCTTGGTCTGCAGGTCCTTGAAGTCGATGCCGTGGCCTTCCAGCCGGCGCAGCAGGGCGGCGATGCCGGTGTCCTCAGCCTGGGCGTCGAAGGTGTAGATCAGCTCGTGGCCGTCGGCCGCCAGCTCCAGGGGCTCACTGGCCAGCTCCGGCGGGATGGCGGCCAGGGGCGCCTGCAGGTGCAGGGTCAGCCGCCGCTCGCCCAGCTGACGCATGAGGACATTTTTGTCCTGGACCAGGATGATCTCGCCCTTGCGGATCACCCCGATCCGGTCGGCCATCTCTTCGGCCTCCTCGATATAGTGGGTGGTCAGGATGATGGTCACGCCGCTCTCGCGCAGGGACCGGACCATCTCCCACATGTCCCGCCGCAGCTCGACATCGACGCCGGCGGTGGGTTCGTCGAGGAACAGGATCTTCGGCTCGTGGGACAGGGCCTTGGCGATCATCACCCGGCGCTTCATGCCGCCGGACAGGGCCATGATCTTGGAGTCCTTCTTGTCCCAGAGGGACAGGTCCTTGAGCACCTTCTCCAGATGGGCGGGATTGGGGGGCTTGCCAAACAGACCCCGGCTGAACTTCACCGTGTCCCAGACGGTCTCGAAGGCGTCGGTGGACAGCTCCTGCGGCACCAGGCCGATCTTGGAGCGCGCGGCGCGGAACTCGCGCGCAATGTCATGGCCGTCGGCCAGAACCTCGCCGGAGGTCGGATTGACGATGCCGCAGATGATCGAGATCAGGGTGGTCTTGCCTGCCCCGTTGGGCCCCAGCAGGGCGAAGATCTCACCCTCACGAATCTCCAGATCGACGCCTTTGAGCGCCGCAAAGCCTCCGGCATAGGTCTTGGTCAGACCCTTTACGGAAATAATCGATGACAACCGCAGCACTCCCCCTCGGCGTCCCAGCCAGATAGGCGCCCCGACAGGGCGAGACTAGAGCGCGTTTCATCCGATAACCGGTTCCCAGTCTTCGGAACGCGCTCTAGGACGTCCAAAGGTTGTCGGGGCCGACAGGACCTTGTGGGAAAGTGGTCGCCGCCTAGACGGCTTCAGCCGCAGCGGTCCCCATGGGACGCAGACCAAGCTCGGCCATCAGGGCCGCGTCGGTGTCCTTGTCCGGATTGCTGGTGGTCAGCAGCTTACCGCCCACGAACATGGAGTTGGCGCCGGCCAGGAAGCAGAGCGCCTGGAGTTCCCGCGACATGTGCTCGCGCCCGGCCGAGAGGCGGACCACGGCCTTGGGGCAGACGATGCGGGCTACGGCGATCATCCGCACGAATTCCAGCCCGTCCACCGCCGCGCTGTCGCCCAGCGGCGTGCCCGGAATGGGCATCAGGTCGTTGATCGGCAGGCTGTCGGGATGGGCCGGCAGGGTGGCCAGGGCATGCAGCAGGCCAGCCCGATCGCGCCGGGTCTCGCCCATGCCGACAATGCCGCCGCAGCAGGTGGAGAGGCCGGCGTCGCGCACCGCCTCCAGGGTGTCCAGCCGGTCCTGATAGGTCCGCGTGGTGACCACCTGGTCGTAATAGTCCGGCCCGGTGTCCAGGTTGTGATTGTAGTAGTCGAGGCCAGCGTCCTTGAGCGCCTTGGCCTGCTCGGGCTTGAGCATGCCCAGCGTGGCGCAGGTCTCCAGGCCCAGCGCCTTCACGCCCGAGATCATGGCGGCCACCTTGGGTAGGTCGCGATCCTTCAGGTCGCGCCAGGCCGCCCCCATGCAGAAGCGCTGGGCGCCGCCGGCCTTGGCCTCGGCCGCCGCGGCGATCACCGTATCGGCCTCCATCAGCTTGGTGGCGGCCACCCCGGTCTTGAAGTGCTGGGACTGACTGCAATAGCCGCAGTTCTCGGCGCAGCCGCCGGTCTTCACCGACAAGAGCTGCGACAGCTGGACCTCCGAAGGGTCGAACCAGCGCCGGTGAATGGCCGCGGCTTCGAACACCAATTCCATGAAGGGACGTTCGAAGAGCGCCTCGATTTCCTCCAGCGTCCAATCAAATCGCGGCTGGGCGGGGTCGACATGGCGGATCGGGGCGTTCATGGGGAGCACTCCTGGTCTGCGCCGCGGCGCAATCGCTATGGCCTCCCCTATAGGATGCTTGGCCGGGGAGGAAAACGCCTTCGAATCGGAGCCGACCCTTGAGCGCCCCCCCGGAAGAAACCGAACTCAAATTCCTCTGCGAACCGGCCGATATCGAGGCGGTCTTGAGCGCCGCGCCTGAGGGCGAGGACGGCGCCATCGATCTGGCGGCCATCTATTTCGACACGCCTGACCGTCGCCTGCGCGACCTGGGCGCGGGTCTGCGCATCCGCCAGGAGCCGCAGGGCCGCCGCCAGACCCTCAAGGCCGGCAAGGGTCTGAGGCGGCGGGAACATGAGATCGCCGTCGAGAGCGATCAGCCCGAGGCCAGCCACGGCCCCCTGCGCGATCTCCTGGGCGATGATCAGGTGGCGCGGCTGGAGCCCCTGTTCGCCGTCCAGGTCCGTCGTCGGCTGCGCACCCTGGTCTGGGAGGATGCTGAAATCGAGCTCGCCCTCGACGAGGGTGAAATCCTGGCGGGCGGCCGCCGCACCAGCCTCTGTGAGGTGGAGCTCGAACTCAAGACCGGCGCGCCTGCAGCGCTCTTCTCCCTGGCGCGCCGTCTGTTTGAGGCCGCGCCCCTCTATCTGAGCTTTGAAACCAAGGCCGACCAGGGGTTCGCCCTGGTGGAGGGCGATGAAGACTCCCGGCGCCACGCCCAGGCCGGCCTCGTCCCGGCCATGTCGGCGGCCGCCGCCTTCCAGGCCATCGCCCGCTCCGCCCTGGCCCAGATCGCCGCCAACGGCCTGATCCTGCGTCGGGGCGGCGACTCTCCCGAAGCGGTGCACCAGTTGCGGGTGGCGGTCCGGCGCCTGCGCAGCGCCATGAGCACCTTCAAGGCCATGGTGGCCGGGGCTGAGCTCGATGTGCTGAAGGGCGAACTGAAATGGCTGGCCGGCGCCTGCGATGAGGCCCGCAATCTCGATGTCTTCGTAGAGGAGACCTATCGGCCCGCCGCCCAGGGCAAGGCCGCCATCCACGGGCTAGCCGATCTTGGACAGGCGCTGGACGCCGCCCGCGGCAAGGCCCATGCCCGGGCCCGAGGAGCGGCGGCCTCCACCCGCTTCCGCGCCCTGCTGCTGGACCTGCACGCCTGGATCGAGACCGGCGACTGGCTGGAGCCCCTGGCCGATGGGGGCGGTCCGGCGGGCGAGTTCGCCATCCAGGCGCTTAGCGCACGGCGGCGCAAGCTCGCCAAGCGCGGCCAAGGGTTGATGGAGCTGTCCGACAGCGAGCGCCACCAGGTGCGTATCCAGGCCAAGAAGCTCCGTTACGCCGCCGAGGCCTTCCGCCCCCTGCTCAAGGACAAGCCGGCCCGCAGGCTCATCAAGAAGACCAAGGCCCTGCAGGCCGCACTGGGCGCCCTGAACGACGGGGCCACCGCCGAGGCCCTGCTCACCAGCCTCGCGCTCGAGGGGCCGGCCCTCTATGCCGCCGGCCATCTGGCGGGCGAAGTGGCCGCCGACCAGGACGGCCGGCTCAAGGCCGCCGCCCGGGCCTGGAGCGCCTATCGCGAGGCTGATGACCCCTGGTAAGGAAGATATAAGGATATCTTTATACGATCCTTGCTCCGGACCGGCGTCCCGGCTATAGAGCGCCAAAACCGCATCTTAGGCGCGCCATGCGTGCGCCCGCGACAGGACCGCAGGACCCACCGACATGACCGACTACATCGTCAAGGACATCAGCCTGGCTGACTTTGGCCGCAAGGAAATCGAGATCGCCGAGACCGAAATGCCCGGTCTGATGGCGACCCGTGAGGAATTCGGCGCGAGCCAGCCCCTGAAGGGCGCCCGCATCGCTGGCTCCTTGCACATGACGATCCAGACCGCGGTGCTGATCCAGACCCTGGAAGCCCTGGGCGCCGAGGTCCGCTGGGCCTCGTGCAACATCTTCTCCACCCAGGACCACGCCGCCGCCGCCATCGCCGCGGCCGGCACCCCCGTGTTCGCCATCAAAGGCGAGACCCTGGTGGAGTACTGGGAATACGCCCACAAGATCTTCGAATGGGCCGACGGCGGCTATCCGAACCTGATCCTCGACGACGGCGGCGACGCCACCCTGCTGACCGTGCTTGGCCCCAAGGCCGAGAAGGACCCCTCGGTCCTGAACAACCCGCAGAACGAGGAGGAAGAAGCCCTCTATGCGGTGATGAAGCGCTATCTCAAGGAAAAGCCGGGCTTCTATTCGGCCATCCGCGCGGCCATCAAGGGCGTGTCCGAAGAGACCACCACGGGCGTCCATCGCCTCTATCAGATGGCCGAGCGGGGCGAACTGCCCTATCCCGCCATCAATGTGAACGACAGCGTCACCAAGTCGAAGTTCGACAACCTCTACGGCTGCCGCGAGAGCCTGGTGGACGCCATCCGCCGCGGCACCGACGTGATGCTGGCCGGCAAGACCGCGGTGGTCATGGGCTATGGCGATGTGGGCAAGGGCTCGGCCGCTTCGCTCCGCAATGGCGGCGCCCGGGTCATGGTCACCGAGGTCGATCCGATCTGCGCCCTGCAGGCGGCGATGGAAGGCTATGAGGTCGTCACCGTCGAGGACGTGGCCGACAAGGCAGACATCTTCGTCACCGCCACCGGCAACAAGGACGTGCTCACCGTCGACCACATGCGGGCGATGAAGAACAACGCCATCGTCTGCAACATCGGCCACTTCGATTCCGAGATTCAGATCGCCGGCCTGCGCAACTTCAAGTGGGACAAGATCAAGGATCAGGTCCACCACGTGGAATTCCCCGACGGCAAGAAGATCATCGTCCTGTCGGAAGGCCGCCTGGTGAACCTGGGCAACGCCACGGGCCATCCGAGCTTCGTGATGAGCGCCTCCTTCACCAACCAGACTCTGGCGCAGATTGAGCTGTGGCAGAACGGCGGGCGTTACGAGACCAAGGTCTACACCCTGCCCAAGCACCTGGACGAGAAGGTCGCCATCCTTCACCTGGAAAAACTCGGCGCCAAGCTGACCCGTCTGAGCAAGGAACAGGCTGACTATATCGGCGTGCCGGAAGCTGGCCCGTTCAAGCCGGATCACTACCGCTACTAGAACTTTACCTCACACTCCCGTTCCAGGCGGGAGAATTATTTGCAACGCCGCGTCGGCGCCCCTTGCGGGTCCCGGCGCGGCGGCTCTCTATGCGGCCCTCATGCCGCTCGCCCTCATCATCTCCAGCCATGTCGCCGCCAGCCGCGTCGGCGGCTCCGCCCAGGCCCTGGCCTTCGCCCCGTTCAAGGTGGACGCCATGGTCGTGCCCACCGTGCTCTATGGCCGACATCCTGGCTGGGGACCGCCGGGCGGGGCGGCCGTGCCGGTGGAGGCCATCGACGGCATGCTCGATGGCATCGAGGCCAACGGCTACTTCTCCCAGATCGACCTGGTCATCACCGGCTATTTCGCCAGCAGCGTCCAGGTGCGGGCCGCCGCCCGGGCCATCGACGCCGTCCGCGCCGCCCCCCGGGAGCCGAGCGCCCGCAAGCCCTTCGTCATCATCGACCCGACCCTGGGGGACGCCGGCAAGGGCCTCTATGTGCCCATCGACGTGGCTGAAGCCGTCACCGCCGACCTCGTCCCCCGCGCCGACCTCGTGGCCTGCAACACCTGGGAGCTGCAGCGGCTGACCGGGGCTGAGACCCGCAATCCCGCCCAGGCCCTGGCGGGCGCGCGGTTGCTGGGCAAGCCGGCCCTCATCTCCTCGGTGGCCCGGGGCGAGGAGGTGGCCGTCATCTATGCCGACCGCAAGGAAGCCTGGATGGCCGCCCATCCCCGCTCGCCCGAGGCGCCCAAGGGCACCGGCGACCTGCTCACCGCCCTCTATGGCGCCGCCGTGCTTGATGGCCTGGCGCCGGCCTACGCCTTGCCCCGGGCCGTGGGCGGGGTGGCCGAGACCGTTTCGGCGGCCCATATGTGGAAGGCCAAGGAGCTTCCCCTGGTGGCCATGGCCCAGCGCCTGAAGGCCACCTCGCCGCATGTCCGCATGGAGCGTCTGAACTGACCACCGCCGCCCCCGTCCCAGAGATCCACGGCCACGTCGCCCCAGGCTTCGAGGCCGTCTCCGCCGCCTTCGAGGCCAATTTCGCGCAAGGCGCAGAGCTCGGCGCGCGGTTTGCCCTGGTCCGGAACGGCGATCTGATCGTCGACCTGTGGGCCGGCCACGCCGACCGGGCGCGCACCCAGCCGTTCGCCGCCGACACCCTGACCCCGCTGTTTTCCACCACCAAGGCCGTGGCCGCCCTGATGGTCGCCCGCCTCGTGGACCAGGGCCGGCTTACCTATGACCAGCCCGTCGCTGAGGTCTGGCCGGCGTTCGCGCAAGCCGGCAAGGCGGACATCACCGTCGAGCAGGCTCTGTCGCACCAGGCGGGCCTGTCGGGCTTCGTCGAGGCTGTGGAGCCGTCCCTATGGTTCGACTGGGACGCCACCTGCGCCAAGCTCGCGGCCATGGCGCCGCTCTGGCCGCCAGGAACCGCCAGCGGCTACCACCCGGTGACCTACGGCTACCTCGCCGGCGAGATCTTCCGTCGGGTGGATGGCCGGACCCTAGGCACAGCCCTGCGCGAGGACCTCGCCCAGCCCTTTGACCTGGACCTCTGGATCGGCCTGCCGGACGCCGAGCACGACCGATGCGCCGAGCTGCAGCGGCCGCCGGCTTTCCCAGATTTCGGCGAGATCAATGTCGCCACCAGAGCCGCCTTTCTGGAGCCCTGGTCCTCGCCGGGCGGTCGCGGCCAGGCGGAATGGCGCCGGGCGGAGATCCCCTCGGCCAATGGCCATGCGACGGCCCCGGCGCTGGCCCGGCTGATGGGCGCGCTGGCCTCTGGCGGCTGGCTGGACGGGGAGATGATCCTCTCGCCCGCCCTGATCGCCGAGATGAGTCGCGAACGCATTACGGGCCAGGATCTCGTCCTGCCCTTTGTCATGAGCTGGGGCGCCGGCGTCATGCGCAACGGGCCGCTCAAGCCCTGGGGGCCGGGGGAAGAGACCTTCGGCCATTCCGGTTGGGGCGGCTCATGTGCGTTTGCGGACCGGCAGACCGGGCTGGCCGGCGCTTACGTCATGAACAAGCAGTCGGCCCATCTGCTGGGCGATCCGCGGGCCAAGCGGTTGATCGAGGCGGCCTACGCCAGCCTCTAGGACAGCCTGTCGCGGAACTCGGCGTAGTCGAACTCGCGCACCATCTTCAGGGCGTCGGTCTCGCTGTTCCACAGCGCGATGGCCGGCAGGGGCACGCCGTTGAAGGTGTTGGTCTTGACCATCGAATAGTGCGCCTGGTCGAGGAAGGCGATGCGGGTCCCGGGCGCGGGCCTGACCGTAAACCGGTAGTCGCCGATGATGTCGCCGGCCAGGCACGAGGGCCCGCCCAGGCGCAGGGCCACGCCACCTTCCGCCTCATTCAGCATGGCCGGGCGATAGGGCGCCTCGATGACATCGGGCATGTGGCAGGTGGCCGAGATGTCGGTGATCCCGATGGCCATGCCGTTGTCGAAGACGTCCAGCACCTCACCGACCAATATGCCGGCGTCCAGGGCGATGGCCTCGCCGGGCTCCAGGAAGAGGCCGATGTCGAAGCGAGCCTTCACGTCTTTAAGGAAGGCCACAAGCGCCTCGCGGTCATAGTCGGCGCGGGTGATGTGGTGGCCGCCGCCCAGGTTCACCCACTTGATCTGAGCGCCCAGCACGCCGGCGAGCTTGGGCTCAAGCGAGGCCCAGATCCGCTTAAGCGGTTCGAAGCCCTGTTCGCAGAGCGCATGGATATGCAGGCCGTCCACGCCGGCCAGATTTTCAGCCGTCAGCTGGGAGACCGGGAAGCCCAGGCGCGAGCCGACCTGGCAGGGATCGTACTTGGCGACCTCGGCCTCGCTGTGCTCGGGGTTCAGGCGCAGGCCGATCTGGAAGACCTCGCCCGCCGCCCGCGCCGCCTCGATCAGGCTCGCAAACCGGGCGATCTGGTCGGGCGAATTGAAGATCACCGTGTCGGACAGCCGCAAGATCTCGGGCAGGTCGGCGGCCTTGTAGGCGGGCGAATAGGTGGTCAGCTCGCCGCGATAAAACTCCCGCGCCAGCCTCGCCTCCCAGAGCCCAGAGGCGCAGACCCCGTCCAGATGCTGGCCCACCAAGTCCGCCAGCGACCACATGGAAAAGGCCTTCAGCGC
The DNA here is from genome assembly GCF_030693405.1 of Phenylobacterium sp. Taxonomy (GTDB): domain Bacteria; phylum Pseudomonadota; class Alphaproteobacteria; order Caulobacterales; family Caulobacteraceae; genus Phenylobacterium. Next base: position 28,749 of record NZ_JAUYAW010000072.1, on the reverse strand, counting down.
CAGCAGCACCTGGGCGCCGCCGCGGGCGCCCACATCGGCGAGCACCTGCAGATTGCGCGTGATCGCCGCCTCATCCACCACGAAACAGGGGGACGGAACCCGGGACAGATCGAAACGGGCGAATGTGCCGGCGCCGCCGGCCTTGGTCTCCATGGCCCCTTAGAAGTCCAGGGGAGCGGCCAGCTCCCGCATCTTCCAGGGCAGGCCGTGGACATTCAGCATGTCCATGAACGGATCGGGGTCCATCTGCTCCAGGTTGAAGACGCCCGCGCCTGAATAGACGCCCTGCACCATCAGAGCCGCCCCGATCATGGCCGGGACGCCGGTGGTGTAGCTGACCGCCTGGCTGCCGGTCTCGGCATAGGCCTCTTCATGGTCGCAGACATTGTTGATGTAGATGGTCTTCTGGGCGCCGTCCTTCAGGCCGGTGGCGATGGTGCCGATATTGGTCTTGCCCTTGGTGCGGGGGCCAAGCGACGCCGGCTCAGGCAACAGCGCCTTCAGGAACTGAAGGGGAATGATCTCGCGGCCCTCGAACATCACCGGATCGATGCGCAGCATGCCCACATTGCCCAGCACGTCGAGGTGCTTCAGATAGGCGTCGCCAAAGGTCATCCAGAACCGGATGCGCTTGATTTCGGGGTAGAATTTGGCGAGCGACTCCAGCTCCTCATGATACATGAGGTACATGTTCTTCGGCCCCACCTGGTCGAAGTCGAAGACCTGCTTCTTCGCCAGCGCCGGCCCCTCGACCCACTGGCCGTTCTCCCAGTGCCGCGACGGCGCGGTCACTTCGCGCAGATTGATCTCGGGATTGAAGTTGGTGGCGAAGGGGTGGCCGTGGTCGCCCCCGTTGCAGTCGAGGATGTCCAGGGTCTCGATGGAATCCAGCAGGTGCTTGGCGGTGTAGGTGGTGAACACCGAGGTCACCCCGGGATCAAAGCCGCAGCCCAGAAGCGCCATCAGCCCGGCTTCCTTGAAGCGGTCCTGATAGGCCCACTGCCAGCTGTATTCGAACTTGGCCTGGTCGCGGGGCTCGTAGTTGGCGGTGTCGAGATAGTTCACGCCCGCCGCCAGGCAGGCCTCCATGATCGCCAGGTCCTGATAGGGCAGGGCGAGGTTCACCACGAGAACGGGCTTCACCTTCTGGATCAGGGCGGTGGTCGCGGCGATGTCGTCGGCGTCCAGGGCGGCGGTCTCCACCACCACGCCGGTGCGGGTTTTCACCGAGTCCGCGATGGCGTCGCACTTGGCCTTGGTCCGGCTGGCGAGCGTAATGTGGCTGAAGATCTCAGGGGACATGGCCATCTTGTGGACCGCCACCGAGCCCACGCCGCCCGCGCCAATCACCAGAACTCTGCTCATCTCTCGCCCTTCCCTGCCGCCCGGCGGCAAATCACAGAACCAAAACGCCCGCCACGCGGGGATGGGGCCATATCACGGGACGGCGCCGGGAGCTAATGGCCGGGCGATGTGTCGCGGTGAAGGTTCAGTGACGGTAGCTGCAAGAGGGGACACGAAGGCGATGGGGCGCCGGCCCACCCCCTCCCCACTCCCGTCACCCCCGGGCTTGACCCGGGGGTCCATGCACACCGCGGCCGGCCCCCGGTGTTCATGGATGGTCGGATCAAGTCCGACCATGACGGTGGGAGGGAGGGCCTTGCCCCGCCCTTACACCCATGCATCCTGGCCCCGTCATGCTGCAGCCCCTGGACAAGGACATCTGGACGGCGGCGGGGCCGCAGGTGCGCGTCCTGGGGTTCGCCTATCCCACTCGCCTGGTGGTCATCCGGCTAGGGGACGGCGGCCTCTTCATCTGGTCGCCGACGGCGCTGGAGCCTGAGCTGAAGGCCGCCGTGGACGCCCTGGGGCCGGTGCGCTGGCTGGTCTCGCCCACAGCCATGCACAACCTCTTCCTGGCGGAATGGCAGGCCGCCTATCCCGAGGCCCGGCTCTACGCCCCGCCGGGCCTGCGCCAGCGCCGCCCCGACCTCGCCTTCGACGGCGACCTGGCCGATGGCCCCGGCCACCCCTGGGCGGGCGAGATCGATCAGGTCCATGTCGCCGGCAACAGGATCGCGGTCGAGGTGGTCTTCTTCCACAAGGCCAGCCGCACGGCCCTCTTCGCCGACCTGATCCAGCAGCTGGACCCGGCCAGCCTCAAGGGCTGGCGCGCCCTGGTCGCCCGGCTGGACCTGATGACCGGGGATGCGCCCCAGACCCCGCGCAAGTTCCGCCTGGCCTTCACCGACCGCAAGGCGGCCCGCGCCGCGCTCACCCGCATCACCGCCTGGCCCACCCGCCGCGTCCTCATGGCCCACGCCCCGCCCGTCCTGGAAGACGGCCAGGCCTTCCTCACCCGCACCTTCGCCTGGCTGCGGGGCTGAGGGCGCCGCCCTCCCCCACCTCCGTCACCTCGGGCTTGACCCGAGGGTCCATGCACAACGCGGCCGGCCCCGTGTTCATGGATGGTCGGATCAAGTCCGACCATGACGGTGAAGGGGGCGCTGTCCACGTCCGAACTCCGCCGGACGCCGCAAGCCCCCCATGCTCTGATGGCTCACCCGCCCAAGGAGCCCCCCATGACCGACCACGCCACAGCCTTCCACGCCCTGCACACCGGCCCCGACCTGCTCATCCTGCCCAATGCCTGGGACGCCGCCAGCGCGGCCCTGATGGCGAGCGCGGGCGCCAAGGCGGTAGCCACCTCCTCGGCCGCCGTGGCCTGGGCGCAAGGGTTCCCCGATGGGGACGCCCTGCCGACCGACCGGCTGATTGCGGTGATCGCAGATGTGGTGCGGGTGACGCCGGTCCCGGTCACCGCCGACATCGAGGGTGGCTACACCGACGACCTTGCCGAGCTTTCCGAGACCATCCGCAAGGTGGCGGGCGCCGGCGCCGTGGGGATCAATCTGGAGGACGGCGCCCGAGACCCCGACCTCCACGCCCGCAAGATCGCCGCGGCCCGCGCGGCTGCGGACGCCGAGGGCGTGGCCCTCTACATCAATGCCCGCACCGACATCTATCTGCTGGGCCTGGCCCAGGGCGAGGCCGCCCTGACTGAGACCCTGCGCCGCGCGGCCCTCTACCTCACCGCCGGCGCAAGCGGCATCTTCGTCCCCGGCCCGGCCGACGAGGCGGTGATCGGCGCCCTGGCCGATGGCGTCAAGGCCCCCCTCAACATCATGCTGCGTCCGACCACGCCTGCGGCCGAGCGCCTCACGGCTCTTGGCGTGCGCCGCCTCTCCTCAGCCACCGCCCCCTTCCGCGCCGCCTATGGGACGCTGGTGGAGGCCCTGCCGGGCTATCTGGAAACGGGGACGTTCGCGTCGTTCACCGGGCAGGGGGCGCTGCCGGATTTGGATGCGGTGTTTGGGGGGCAGTAAGGTCTAGTCGTCGAGTCCGTCCTTCGTCTTGCGCATACCTCACCCAAGCCTCTTCGGTGACATTAGAAGTAACAGGTTTGGCGATGCACGAACCGCGCCGTTGTGGCTCGTCTAGGTATCAGCGTAGGAGCTGCACTAGACGCGCGCGTGGGTCAGTCTCGAGGTGGTGGAAAGGGCGATCGAGGTCGTTGGCGATCCGCTGCGCAGCAGCAATAGCTACCGCCTGGTGTGCCGCTAGTGCCTCGACATCCCGATGCGGCCGCTCGCGGGCTATATCGTGCCTGCGGCGCTCGAAAATCACGGATGGGGCGGCGGTTAGTATGCAGATGGCATCGAGGCTGAGCGCAGCGAACACCGTACTGGGAATTTCAAGCAAGCCGTTGCGACCATCCACAACACTATGTCCATCAAAGACCACCGGTACCGTGGCCGTTTCCGTCAGGCGACTGTAGGCGGCGATCATGAGCGCCTGATTGTCGAGTACGGGGCCCGTTCGTAGGGCTTCGGAGGTATGCTGAGCCTGGGCGCGATACGCCTGCTCCGTTCTGATCAGGATGCTGGCCTGCAGGTGGAGCAGCGGAAGGCGCTCGGCGACTTGGCCGACAAGGGTCGATTTGCCGACACCAGACAGGCCAAGTAGTGCCACCCGCTGGGTCACACCGCGAATCCTAGGTCAACCTGTCCCAGCACGGACGCCAGCTGATCGGACTCCAGATGTTTGATCGACTGTGGCGGATGACCGGCGAAGACCTTGTCGCGCACTAGGGCGGCCAGGCCGACGGGCGGCTCGAAATGCCCCGCCAGCAAAAAATTGATCACCTTCACCGGTCTGTGGGCTGTTGCCCCCATCGCCGTGAGCTGGGCGTCAGTATAGACGGACCGGCCGCCCGCCATTCGGCGTAATTCATCGTTGGAATGTGCCAGGGCCATATCCTCGAACACCCCGACCGTTGTGATCGCCTGTGACGGCGGAAGCGCTGCCTTTCCTTTGTAGAAGAACAGCAGGGCTCCGGGCTGATCGATTCTGGCCTGTGCGCGGCACAGATAGACCTTGCGGATGGTGTTGCCCGGGCGATGCAAGCCGATATCGGCCGACGTGGGGAAAAGGCTTAGTTGTGGCTGCTCAAACAGCTCCGGAAACAGTACTCGGTGGAACTCTTCTTTGATCGGGATGGCATACGCTTTAACTCCCGAGCCGGTTGCGAACCGTGGGTAGTTGAGGCGGGCGAGGTCGAACAAAGAGTCACCACCCTTGGCCACCAACCGCTCGCGCAACAGCGGCTTTTCGTAGACTCGCTCACCGTTAGCTTTGTCGTATGTGTGGATGAAGCCGTAATACTCAAGGAGCCCTATAAGGGTAGTTTGACCAGGATAGGTGGTGAGGTACACTACATCGTGCTTGTTCGTCCTAGCATACCACAACACCTGCTTCAGAAGCAGCTCGCCCAGTTTCACCCCGCGGCTTTCGGGGCGGACCTTGAAGGTACAGACCTTGAGGACTTTGTTCCCTGCCAGGCTGGCGTCAGTGTCACTCCGGGTTTCATCTTTGCGCACCACTAGGCCGGCGATGCAGGTGTCGTCGATTACCACCCAGCACTTCCGCATGGGCCGGACGCACTTCTCGCGCCACCAAGTGTCGAACGGCGGATAGTCGGCGCGCAGGGTGGCAAAGATTGGATCGTCGAGCGGAATGGTGTGAGCGTCCACCTCGCGGACTGCTGGCAGATTGACGTTGACGGTAGCGTACGTGGTGCGGAGCAGTGAGACGGCGTCTGCAACGTGTAGCACGCGCGAAGCCAATGCAGCCGAGGCCTTGAGGGCGCGGTCATGAAGGCCCTGGTCCTCGGTAACAAGGAAATCGACGACCCCGATGTCGAGAGCATGTAGTAGGGTCGCGTCGACAACATCGTTAGGCTTGCGTAGCGCGCCATAGCGAGCTTCAAGGACCGCGTCGTCCAGCCCGATCACGCGGGCAATGACCGGGAACTTCTGGATCTTGCTAAGAGAGACGCGGCGACGAGCGATGTTCCTATCGCGCTCGATGTCATCAACAGAGGCAGCGTGAACGCAGATGCCTACGCCATAGCGCGCCGCGAGTTGCTGCAGCGAGGCGAAGACCGGGGCGACCTCGGCGTGATCCTCAAGGCCAATGAAGACGTTGGTATCAATGAGATACTTCGGAGCACTCATAGTGCAGCGCTTCCCGCATCTTTGGCGTCGCGTAGAGGTAAGACTGCGGGGGCTCGAAACTAAATCGTTCGCGCAGCTCGCTGAGGTCGAGTGACCGGCGGAGGCGGCGGCCACGCCTCAGTTCAATCGCAACGCCACTCTCGACGCCATCGAAATACCGATCAAAATCTTTTCGCGCAATGCAGGCGCGATCCGAGAAGCTGTCCCAGATCTCCTGAGGTGTGCGACAATGTACTTGGCCGATTTCCGCCATGCCGACTAGGGCGCGGGTTGGGCTGGTGGCGTAGATAAAGACCGTAGTGCCCACCGGGGCTGTGGCAGGAAAACGTCGGCGCAATTCTACTGTTTTGCGGCCATCAATGATGGCGTCGCAGTACTCGGGTTTTATACTGAACACCACGTCTCGCCGTGGGGGGTAGATCGCATCGCCGATGATCGGAAGTAGCAACTGATTCTCATCAACAGGATCGAACTGGAATGCGGCCTCCCTCATGCTGGTTACTAGCGCTGCAGCGTCGCCGAGCTGCGCGTCAATCCGGAGGGTGGCACCAAGGGCCGCCAGATAGTCGCGCAGGGTCGAGACCAAAATATCCTTGCGACTCTCGACGCGAGACAAGGCCCCTTGGCCGATGTTGAGCCGCGCAGCGAGCTCGGCTTGGGTGAGCCCGGCGAGCTTGCGAATCTGGCGTAGGCGAGAACCGATATGCTCGTCGCCTTGCGAGGGCCCACCGAGGCCCGCCTCGAACACCTTGCCTTCGAGTTTCATGCCGACCTCGCTCACTTTAGCCCGTTATTACACCGAGGTCATATTGCGAGGCAAATCTTGTTTCGAAAGCTGTGCAATGGCCGCTTTGATGCTCGCCATCACAAGCGTAGTCGTTCCTAGAAGCTGACCACAGACGTAACCAAGTCGAAACCGTAGACTCTTCCCCCACCTCTCCACGTGACCCCCGCCGCTCTCGCGCCTATCTTCCGCGCATGACCGACACGCTTGAGACCGCCCCCCTGCCGGACCTGCCGCGGACCCCCACTCAGGATGGGCCGCCGGTGCGGCTCTATCTGGTGGATGGGTCGGGCTATATCTTCCGCGCCTATCACGCCCTGCCGCCATTGACCCGAAAGAGCGACGGCCTGCCCATCGGGGCGGTGTCGGGCTTCTGCAACATGCTGTGGAAGCTCCTGGTGGAGATGCGGGCCCAGGCCGATGCGCCGACCCACCTGGCGGTGATCTTCGACCATTCGGAGAAGACGTTCCGCAACGGCCTCTATGACCAGTACAAGGCGCATAGGCCGCCGCCGCCGGAGGACCTGATCCCGCAGTTTCCCCTGGTGCGGGAGGCGACGCGGGCCTTTGGCGTGCCCAGCCTGGAGCTGGCCGGCTATGAGGCCGACGACCTGATCGCGGCCTATGCCTGCAAGGTGCGCGACGCCGGCGGCGAGGTGACCATCATCTCGTCGGACAAGGACCTGATGCAGCTGGTCGGCGACCGGGTCTCCATGCTCGACACCATGAAGAACCTGAAGATCGGCCGCGAGCAGGTGATCGAGAAGTTCGGGGTGCCGCCAGAAAAGGTGGTGGATGTCCAGGCCCTGTGCGGCGACTCCGTCGACAATGTGCCGGGCGCGCCGGGCATCGGCATCAAGACCGCCGCCCAGCTGATCAACGAATATGGCGACCTCGATACCCTGTTGGCCCGCGCGGCTGAGATCAAGCAGCCCAAGCGGCGCGAGACCCTGATCAACTTCGCCGACCAGATCCGCCTGTCGCGCCAGCTGGTGCAGCTGGACTGCGACACCCCCCTGCCCGCCCCCATCGATGAACTGGTGGTGGCCGAGCCGGAGCCCGCCGTGCTGGCGGCCTTCCTGGAGGAGATGCAGTTCCGCAGTCTGGCCAGGCGCGTGAGCGCGGGCGACGCGGCCCCCTCCCAGCCGGCGCCGGAGCCGCGGGCTGCGCCGGAAGCGCCGCCCATCGACGTCAACGGCTATGAATGCGTGCGCGATGTGGCGACCCTGGAGGTCTGGATCGAGAAGGCCCGGGCCATCGGCGTCGTGGCCTTCGACACCGAGACCGATGCGCTCTCCTCAGCCAGCGCCGGCCTGTGCGGCGTGTCCCTGGCGCTCGCGCCGGGCGAGGCCTGCTACATCCCGCTGGCCCATGAGGAACTGGACGGCCTGGCGCTCGACGCCCCGTCGGACCTCACCCAGATCCCCCTGCCCATCGCCATCGAGCTGTTGAAGCCGATGCTGGAGGACCCCGCGGTCCTGAAGATCGCCCAGAACGCCAAGTACGACCTGGCCGTCCTGTCGCGCTACGGAATCCGCGTGGCGCCGGTCGAGGACACCATGCTGATCTCCTATGTGCTGGAGGCGGGCCTGCACGGGCACGGCATGGACGAGCTGTCGCGCCTGTGGCTGGGCCACGAGCCGATCCCGTTCAAGCAGGTGGCCGGGACCGGCAAGGGGCAGAAGAGCTTCAAGAAGGTCGCCCTGAAGGAGGCCACCTGTTACGCCGCCGAAGACGCCGACGTCACCCTGCGGCTCTATGAGGTGCTCAAGCCCAAGCTGGCGCCTGCCGGCCTGTCCACCGTCTATGAGACCCTGGAGCGCCCGCTGGCCGCCGTCCTGGCCGACATGGAGGTGGCCGGCATCGCGGTGGACCCCGAGCACCTGAGGCGCCTCTCCAACGACTTCTCCCTGCGGATGGCCGAGTTCGAGGCCAAGGCCCACGACCTGGCCGGCCGGCCCTTCAACCTGGGCTCGCCCAAGCAGGTCGGCGAAATCCTCTACCAGGAGATGGGGCTTTCGCCGAAGCGGACCACGGCGTCCGGCGCCTCGTCCACCGACGCCTCGGTGCTGGAGGAGCTGGCCGCCCAAGGCCACGAACTGCCCCGCGTCCTGCTGGACTGGCGCCAGCTGTCGAAGCTGAAGGGCACCTATACCGACGCGCTTGTCTCGGCCATCGCGCCCGACACCAGGCGGGTGCACACCTCGTTCGCGCTGGCGGCCACCACGACGGGGCGGCTGTCGTCGTCCGACCCCAATCTGCAGAACATCCCGATCCGCACCGAAGAGGGCCGCAAGATCCGCAAGGCCTTCGTGGCCGAGCCCGGCCATCTGCTGATCAGCGCCGACTACAGCCAGATCGAGCTGCGCATTTTGGCCCATATGGGCGACATTCCGCAGCTTAAACGGGCCTTTTTGGACGGTCTGGACATCCACGCCATGACGGCCTCGGAGATGTTCGGCGTGCCCATCGAAGGCATGCCGGCCGAGACCCGCCGCCGCGCTAAGGCGATCAATTTCGGCATCGTCTATGGCATCTCGGCCTTTGGCCTGGCCAACCAGCTGTCGATCCCGCAGGACGAGGCCGGGGCCTATATCCGCACCTATTTCGACCGCTTCCCCGGCATCCGCGACTATATGGACGCCGAAAAGGCCAAGGTGCGCAGCCAGGGCTTCGTCACCACGCTCTTTGGCCGCAAGGTGAACATCCCCGAGGTGGGCGCCAAGGCCGCCGGCATGCGGGCCTTCGCCGACCGCGCGGCGATCAACGCCCCCATCCAGGGCACGGCCGCCGACGTGATCCGCCGGGCCATGATCCGCATGCCGGGCGCCCTGGCCGCCGCGGGGCTTTCCACCCGCATGCTCCTGCAGGTGCACGATGAACTGGTGTTCGAAGCCCCCGAGGCCGAGGCTGACGCCGCCATCGCCGTCATCAAGAAGGTGATGGAGACCGCGTCCGAACCCGCCGTGGCCTTCTCCGTGCCCCTGGTGGTGGAGGCCCGCGCGGCGGCCAACTGGGACGACGCGCACTAGGGCCTGGAACCTGGGCTGTCGCGGGCACGTTCCCGCCCGGCCATGACCACAGCCTCAGACCACGACGCCGAGACCGCGCTCCGCAAGACCCTGCGCTGGCTTCGCGCCGCACCGCTCGGGGCCCTGGCTCAACTGGCCTGCCGGTTCGGTTACGCCGCCCGGGGGTTTGTCTATGTGAGCATAGGCGTCATCGCCGTCCTGGCGGCCGTGGAGAGGGTTCCGCAGGCCGAGGGCTCGCTCGGGGCGGTGGAGGCCTGGGCCGACTGGCCGCTGGGCCTCGTCCTCCTGGGGGCGGCCGGGATCGGCCTCTATGGCTTCGCAGGCTGGCGACTGTTGCAGTCGGTGTTCGACGCCGAGCGCCAGGGGACCAGCCCCAAGGCCCTGGCCGCCCGGGCCGGCCAGGCGGTCAGCGGCGTCGTCTACGGGACCCTGGGCTTTTCGGTGTTCAGCGCCATGGACCTGCTGGACGATCTGGCCGACCCCGAGGAGGGGGCGAGCGAACAGGAGGCCGCGGCCCAGGCCCTGGCCATCCCCGGCGGCGAGTGGCTGATCATCGGTGTCGGGGTCTTCATCCTGGCCGCGGGCCTGGCCAATCTGGCCAAGGCGATCCGCGGCGGCCTGGCGGAGCGGCTGGTCTGTGACGCGGCGGTGCGGCGGGTGGCCGAACCCATGGGCCGCCTGGGCTATGGCGCCCGCGGCGCGGCCTTCGCCGTCATGGGGGTGATGCTGGTCCAGGCCGGGCTTCACGCCAACGCCGCCGAGGCCGCAGGCCTGGCCGAGGCTTTGCAGGCGCTGGAGCGGGCGCCCTGGGGCGACGGCCTGCTGATCGGCGTGGCGCTCGGCCTGCTGGCCTTTGGCGCCTTCGCCCTGATGGAGGCGCGCTACCGCGAAATTCCGGCGGGCGAAGTCATCGACGACTGAGGGCGGACCTAGGCCGCCGCGCGCCCCACCCGGGCCTGGATGATCTTCTGGCCGGTCTCGTCCAGCCGGGCGGCGGTGAGCACGCCGGTGGCGTAGGCGCCGGTGTCGAGGCCCAGCCGGTGCGGCGTCATCTGCGGCGCCTCCATCGGCGTGTGTCCATGGACGATCACCTTGCCGAACGGCCCCGGGGCCTGCAGGAACTCGCCGCGGATCCACAGGAGATCCCGCTCGGTCTGATGGGCCAGCGGCACGCCCGGCCGCACCCCGGCATGGACAAAGGCGTAGTCCCCCACCTCGGTGATCAGCTCCAGCTCGTCATAGAAGGTCTTGTGGTCGCCCGGCAGGGTGGCGGCGAAGGCCTCCCGCGCCACCGCCCAGGCCTCGGGATCGGTGCGGGTGGCCGGCGGCTGCACCCCATAGGAGGCCAGGGTGGCGTTGCCCCCATGCTCGGCCCAGGTGGAGCCGAAGCCCGGCTCATCCAGGAAGCGCAGCAGGGCCTCCTCGTGATTGCCCTTGAGCGCGCGGACCTCGAAGGCCGGCTCCCGGCGCAGCGAAAGGATGGTCTCCACCACCTGATGGGAGCCCGGCCCCCGGTCCACATAGTCCCCCAGGAAGATCAGGATCGGCTGGGCCTGCGGCGGTTCGGCGCTGACGTCCCGGGCGATCTCCCGCAGGAGGCCTTCAAGCAGGTCGTGGCGCCCGTGAATGTCCCCCACCGCATAGACCCTGCGCCCGCCGGTTGAGGGCGGGGCGGCGGGCTTTTTCTTGCCGAACAGGCGGTTGAACAAGGGCTGACGTCCTGGGGTCGCGATGCGTCCTACATAGTGGCGGCTTGCCCCCCGCCAAGGCAAGGGCGCGGGGGGCTCGCCTCTAGGCGTAGAAGAAGGAGATCATGCCCGAGGAGACCAGCACCACCAGGGTGGTGAGGGCCGCCCCCACCCGGGCGTAGTCCCGGAACTTGTAGCCCCCGGGCGCCATGACCAGCAGATTGTTCTGGTGCCCGATGGGCGTCAGGAAGTCCGACGAGGCGGCGATCAGCACGGCCAGCAGCAGGGCGTCCGGCGGGAAGCCCAGCTGGACGGACATGCCGATGGCCACCGGCCCCATGATCACGGCGGTGGCCACATTGTTCAGGAACAGGGACAGAAGGATGGTGGCCACGGAGACCGCGGCGGCGGCGGCGAACAGGGGCGCGCCGCCCAGACCCGTGCCCAGCCAGTCGGCGACGATGGCGGCGGCCCCGCTGGTCTGGAAGCTCTGACCGACCGGGATCATGGCCGCCAGCAGCACGATGGCCGGCCAGTCGATCGAGGAATAGATCTCGCCGGAGGGCAGGAAGCGCAGGGCCGCGAGTCCCGCGGCGGCGGCGGCGAAGGTCAGCGCCGTGGGCAGGCCGAAGGCGACGGCGGCGATGACGGCTGCGGCGTAGATGGCCAGAGCCAGGGCCGCGCGCCTGGGCTGCACCACCACGGCGGACTTGCGGTCGAGCTCCAGCAGTCGGCCATAGCGCAGGAAGGCCTCCAGCTTTTCGGCGGGGCCATGCAGCACCAGCTGATCGCCGGCCCGGATCTCCATGGCCCCCAGGGAGCCCTCGGCGCCGGCGGCGCGGGGGCCGGCGGCTACGACCCGCAGCTCCTGGTCGGTCTCGGCGGCGATGGTGTCATAGGGCCTGCGGATCAGGGGCGAACCATGGGCCACCGCCACGCGGGAGGTCACCGCATCGGCGGCGCTGGACCGCTCGAAGGCCAGGCTGCCGCCGACCTTGTTGGCCAGCTCCCAGGGATCGAGGGGGGACACCACCAGCACCCGGTCGGTGGGCGACAGCCGGTCGAGCTTGTCGAGCTTGATGCGCCGGTGCCGACGGATCACCGCAAGGACATGGCCGCCCGAGGCCTTGATCTCAGCGAACAGGGCCTCGTAGTCGATCTCCGGGACCTTGCCCTCCTCATCGGCGGGGGGGCGGGGGGGAAGCAGTTCGAACACGTTGCGACCGCCGCTGGCGGCCTCCTCGCCCGCGCGCCGCGGGGTCAGCCGCCAGCCGATCAGGCAGAGGTAGAGCAGGCCGGCCCCGGCCACGGTGACGCCGAGCGGCGACATGGCGAAGAAGCCGAAGGGCTCGCCCAGCTCCTCCCGCCGGATCGAGGACAGGATCAGGTTGGCCGGCGTGCCGATCAGGGTGGTCATGCCCCCCAGGATGGTGGCGAAGGCGAGCGGCATAAGGCCGGCGGCGGCCGGCAGGCGGGCGGCGCGGCAGACGCTGGCCACCACCGGCATGGTGATCGCCAGGGCGGCGATATTGTTCATGAAGGCCGACAGGGCCGCCGCCGCGATCAGCAGGATGCTGAGCTGCAGGGGAAAGGGCATCCGCAGGGCCGCCAGCCGTTCGGTGGCGGCGGCGGCCACCCCGGTCAGCTCGATGGCCCGGCCGATGATCAGCACGGCGGCGACCACCACCACGGCGGGGTCTGAAAAACCCTGCAGAGCCTGGTCGGGGGTGGTGAGCCCCAGGATCAGACAGGCGCCCAGGGCGCACACCGCCACCAGGTCGTGACGCACCTTGTCCCAGGCGAACAGGGTCAGGGCGAAGACAAGGACCAGGCCGGCCAGAAGGGCGTCGCTCATGGGGCGACCTCGTCCGGGCTGGCGTCAGCCCCGGCGGCCTGCGCCCCCGTCAGGCCGAGGGACCGCACATCGGCGACCCACAGGGCCGAGGGGTCCTGTGGCGAGACGGCGGGCGTCTCGCTCATGTTTTCGATGTCGCGCACGCCCAGGGCCTCCAGCCGATCGGCCACGGCTTGCGCTCGGGCCTCGGCCACACGGAGATTCCGGCGCCTTGGCCCCCGAGGTCCGGGGCTGGCCGACCCAACGACTTCGGCGCCGAAACGTTCCATCGCGCGATCATCAGCGATCACTGGCGCGCAGGGACCCGAGCGGCGGAGCGAGGCCGCTGGGTGGAGCCCCGTCAGCGGATCAGGGCCGCGCCTGGCTCCTTAGGCGGCGGCCCGCCGACCAAGCGCCATGGACGCTCCCGGTGCGCCGATGTCGAAGCGGGCGACGCTCTCGGCCAGCAGCCGGGCTTCGCTGGCCAGGGCGTGGCTGGCCGCCGTGGTCTCTTCGACCATGGCGGCATTCTGCTGGGTCACCCGGTCCATATCGTTCACGGCAGTGTTGACCTCGTGCAGGCCGGTGGCCTGTTCCTGGGCGCCGGCGGCGATCTCCCGCACCAGGCCGTCAATCTCGGCCACATGGGCCACGATCCGCTGCAGGGCCTCGCCGGTCTGACCCACGAGGCCGACCCCTTGGGCCACCTGCTGGGACGACGCGCTGATCAGGGACTTGATCTCCTTGGCGGCGTCGGCCGAGCGCTGGGCCAGAGCCCGGACTTCGGAGGCGACGACGGCGAAGCCACGGCCGGCGTCCCCGGCCCGGGCGGCCTCGACCCCGGCGTTGAGGGCCAGCAGGTTGGTCTGGAAGGCGATCTCGTCGATGACGCCGATGATCTGGGTGATCTCGGCGGAGGATTTCTCGATCTCGCTCATGGCCTGGACAGCGTCGCCGACCACCTGGCCGGCCTTCTGAGCGTCCTGGCGGGAGCGGGCCACCACTTCGGCGGCCTCCTTGGCGCCCTCGGCGGACTTGCGCACCGTGGCGGTGACCTCGTCCAGGGCCGCGGCCGTCTCCTCCAGGCCGGCGGCCTGCTGCTCGGTGCGGCGGGAGAGATTGTCGGCCGCCTGGCTGATCTCGCCGGCGCCGCCGCTCATATTGGTGGCGGCCTGGGAAATGACCCCCAGGGCGTCCTGCAGCCGTTCGGCGGCGCTGTTGAAATCCCGACGAAGGGCCTCGTACTGCGGGGTGAAGGCCTTGCCGATGCGGTAGGTCAGAACCCCTTGAGCCAGCTTGTCGAGGCCTGCCGCCAGGCCCTCGACCACGGCCTTGCGCTCCTCATCGACCGCCTGCTGCAGGTCCAGACGCTCCTGGGCGGCGATGGCCTCGGCGGCCCGGGACTCCTCAACCGCCAGGGTGGCGCCCTCGGCAGTCTGGCGGGCGGCCTGCGCCTCGGCCACAGCCGTGGTGGAGGTGGCGAACATCTGCAGAATCCGCAGGGCGGCCCAAACCAAGACTGCGGCCTCGATCACCAGGATCACCGCATGGACCAGAACCCGGCCGATATCGCCGCCGCCTGGGAAGACCGCGGCGGGCAGGACGAAGCTGAGGACCAGGTGGTGGACGGCCACGGTTCCGGCCCCGGCCACAATGGCCCGCCAGTCGCAGAAGACGATCAGGGTCGCCAGCGCCGCGAAATAGGCCATGTGCATGTCCACCTGCCAGGGGGCTCCAGCGAAGGCGGCCACCAGGAGCGACACCGCCCCCATCAGGGCGACACCCAGGGTCAGTCGCGCCGCGGCGCCGCCGACCCGGGTCATCAGCAGGGAGGCGCCGGCCAGGGCGGCCACCGCCAGGCTGAGGCCGATCCAGGGCCCGCCGTTCAGGAAGGCGGCCAGTCCCACCAGGGGGATGAACAGGCAGATCAGGGCGTTCAGGACCTTCAGACCAAAGGCGCGCTGGTCTTCGAGGGTGAGGGCGCGGGAGTTGGTCATGGTGTGCGGCTCTGGCGGATGGCGGCGGCTAAGCCGGGGATTGGGGGTGGGACGGGCATGGTCAGCGGGGCGGGGCGCAGGGCCCGGCCAGTCCCGGATCGACGACCAGCCAAGCGCCCTGGGCCCGCAGGGCCGCGGCCAGACTCCGGTTCGTCGCGTCCGAAGGCGCGCGCTCTGTAAGGGTGATGATGAAGGGCTGGGCGCCAATGCCGGTGACGGCGCCGGCGCGATCAGCGGCGGCCAGGGCGCGCGGGGCGTCCCACCAGGGCGGGAAAATAGCGGCGGCGGCGTTGGCCTGACGCGGGGCGGCGCCCAGGACGAGGGCGGCGATCAGGCTCAGAAAGCAAAGGCCGGCGGCTGGAAACCACGTCGCCACGGATCAACTCCCCATTTCGGGGAAGAGGTGTAGCGCCGGCTGGGTTAATCAGAGCTTAGCCACCCTGAAGGGCGGCAGGATGTCGCAGATGTCTAGCCATCTGGCTAGGGTCTGGAGACCTAAGCCAAAATCGAAAAAGGTAGGCTGAGAGTCATCGCCTGGTCCAATGACTGACCTGGGCGATGACTCAAGCATTCACCATCGGGGGCTCAGAAGACGAAAGCGAGCACAGCACCGACGACAACGACCAGACCGACAATATAGATGATCGAGTTCATAACATCTCTCCAGGGTTAGCTGTGGTTGGAGAACGTCATGCCCACGCTCCGGTTCCACCGCGGTGTGGGGCGGGTCCGTCATGGCGAAAGCGCTGGAGGAGAATCCTGGTGGAGCCGAGCGGAATCGAACCGCTGACCTCCTCATTGCGAACGAGGCGCTCTACCAACTGAGCTACGGCCCCCAGGAAGGCGCGGAGTTAGGCGCGCGGTAGATTTCTGTCAAGCCGCTCAAAGGCTCAGGCGCCGGCGCCGCCTTGTCAGGGGGGAGGCCCCGCGGCTAGAACCGGCGCTCAAGTCAGATCGGGACGCCCCATGGCCGCCATCCTCCAGTTCATCTTCTTCATCATCGGGGCGATCCTCCAGCTGATGATCTATGCGATCATCATCAATGCGATCCTGTCCTGGCTGGTGGCCTTCGACGTGATCAATCTGCGCAACCGGTTCGTCTACAATATCGCCCGCGCTCTGGAGGCGGTGACCGCGCCGGTGATGCGCCCGGTGCAGCGCATCATTCCGCCCCTGGGCGGGGTGGATATCAGCCCGATCATCGTCATCCTGGTGCTGATCGGGGTGAAGGACATCCTGCTGCCGGCGCTCTATCGCGCCCTGGTCACACCGGTCATCTGAGTCTTGTAAGATGCGTCTGGCCGTGCGGCTGACGCCCAAGGGCGGGCGCGACGCCGCCGACGGCTGGGGCCAGGACGCCGAGGGCCGGGCCTATCTGAAGGTGCGAGTCTCGGCCCCGCCGGTGGATGGCGCGGCCAACGCGGCCCTGATCACCTTCCTGGCCAAGACGCTCCGGCGACCGCGCTCCAGCCTGAAGATCGTGTCCGGCGAGACCGCGCGACTGAAGCTGGTGGAAATCGAGGATCTGGCGGATGAAGATCTGGCCGCCGCCTTCGGATCGCCACCGTGAGGCGATCCTGATGATCGTCGAAGAGGATGCCCGATGTTCAAGCCCCTGCGCCTGCTGATCCCGCTCGCCCTCGTCCTGACGCTCACCGCCTGCGCCGGCGGCGCCCAGCGGCTGGATGCGGCGGGCGACGTTCACACCCTGCTGACCGCCATCCGCGACGGGGACGAGGCGACCTTTGATCGCCATGTGGACCGCCAGGCGCTGCGGGCGCAGATTGAGGCGCGCATCGCCGCCGAGACCGCCCGCGCCGGGGGCAATGACGAGATGCGGGCGCTCGGCGCCCTGCTGGGTCCGGCCATCGCCAAGGCCGCCAGCGAGCAGCTGGTCCGCCCGCAGGTGTTTCGCGGGGTGGCTGAATACTACGGCTATGACGCGGCCCAGCCCCTGCCCGGGCGGGTGGCCATCGCCGGGTCGCTGAAGGCCCTGGACGATGGCCGGGTCTGCGCCACCCGGACCAAGGACGGCCCCTGCCTGCTGATCTTCACCCAGACCGAGGGGGTATGGCGGCTGTCGGGCTTTGAGGGCGAGATCGACATGCTGCGCCGCTGAGCTAGTCTCCCCTCGACGCGCAGGGGGAGACGACATGGCGGCGGTTGAGCTGGACGGCTTTCAGCGGTTCGAATTCGACGACGGCCGCTTTGTCCGGCCCGTCTATCGCCGCGGGACGGGGCCGGCGGTCATTGTCATCCACGAGATGCCGGGCCTGCACCCCCTGGTCCTGGCCTTCGCCGAGCGGCTGAGCCAGGCGGGCATGAGCGTCTGGTGCCCGAGCCTGTTCGGAGAACCCGGCCGGCCGGTCAGCCGGCCCTATCTAGCGGCCGAGGCCCTGAAGGCCATCTGCGTGCGCCGGGAATTTCATGTCTGGGCCACCGACAAGTCGAGTCCCATCGTCGACTGGCTCCGCGCCCTGGCCCGTCAGGCCCACGCCGAGTGCGGCGGCAAGGGCGTGGGCGCGGTGGGCATGTGCTTCACCGGCGGCTTTGCGCTGGCCATGATGACTGAGCCCGCCGTGGTGGCGCCGGTCCTGGCCCAACCCTCCCTGCCGCTGGCCGCAGGATCGAAGCGGCGCGCCGCCGCCATCGGGGTCAGCCCGGCTGAGATCGCCTGCGCCAAGGGGCGGTTCGAGACCGAGGACCTGTCGATGATCGGCTTGCGCTTCAAGGGCGACGCCCTGGTGGGCCAGGCGCGGTTCGACCGCTACCGGGCCGAGTTCGGGGACCGGTTCGAGGCCATCGAGCTGGAGGACGCCGACGCCGCCCCCTCCCCCATCGCACCCCACTCGACGCTGACCCTGCATCTGGCGGCCGACGGGCCGACCAAGGCCGCCGAGACCCGGGTCATCGACTTCTTCCGCCAGCGCACGGGCGCGTGAGCGCCCTGGCGGGCCGCGCGGCGCGGGCCTAGACTTCGGAAGGCGCGGCCACTAGAAGCGCGCCCTTCCCTGCGCCGGGCGTTCGAGCCGCCGGCCAGGCCAGATCCTGCGAGAGCCTCGCCATGAAACGCCGTCCCCCTTCCCGCACGCCGGCTTCGCGCACGCCTGGCGCCCGTCCCGCCCTTCGCGGCCCCAGCCAGCGCCAGCTGCGGGCCGGCGAGCTGGTCCGCCACGCCCTGGTGGAGATCCTGCGGGAAGAGGACCTGGACGATCCGGCCCTGGCCGGCGACCCCGTCACCATCACCGAGGTCCGCGTCAGCCCCGACCTGCGCCACGCGGTCTGTTTCATCCAGCCCCTGGGCGGCGAGAACGCCACCGAGGTCGTGGCGGCCATGAACCGGGCGTCCAAATTTTTCCGCGGCCGGCTGGGGCGGATGATCGAGCTGCGCGCCACGCCGGAACTGAAGTTCCTGCATGACGAGACCTTCGACGCCGCCGACCAGATGAGCCGGCTTTTCGACGATCCCAAGGTCCGCCAGGACCTCGACGCCCCCGAAGAGGACTGAGCCATGGGCCGTCGGCGCAAGGGTGAGGCGGTGTCCGGCTGGATCTGCCTGGACAAGCCCTATGACCTGACCTCCACCCAGGCGGTGGGCAAGGTCCGCAGGATCTTCAACGCCCAGAAGGCCGGCCACGCCGGGACCCTCGACCCCCTGGCCACCGGCGTCCTGCCCCTGGCGCTGGGCGAGGCGACCAAGACGGTGGCCTATATGGTCGAGGCCGATAAGGGCTACCGGTTCACCATCTGCTGGGGCGCGTCCACCACGACGCTCGACCGGGAAGGCGAGATCACCGCCCGGTCCGACGTCCGCCCGACGCCCGAGCAGGTCAAGGCCGTGCTGCACGAGTTCGAGGGCGAGGTGATGCAAGTCCCGCCCATCTATTCGGCCATCAAGGTCGACGGCGAGCGGGCCTATGACCTGGCCCGCGCGGGCGAAGAGGTCGAGCTGAAGGCGCGCCCCGTCATGATCCACGGCCTAGCGGTGGGCGAGGCGCCCGACGCCGACCACATCGAGCTGATCATGGACTGCGGCAAGGGCGCCTATGTGCGCTCGGTGGTGCGCGATCTGGCCCTGCGGCTGGGGGCGGAGGCCCATGTGAGCGCCCTGCGCCGCACCCGGGTCGGCGCCTTCACCGAGGCCCGGGCGATCGGGCTGGATTTACTTGAGGAATTGGGGCATAAGGCCCGGCAGTCGGAGGCATTGCTTCCGGTCGAGACCGCGCTGGACGACATCCCGGCGTTGGCCGTGACCGACGAAGACGCTTTCAGACTTAAGCAGGGACGGTCGATCGTTCTCGTTCCCCGACAGGTCGAAACCTTGAGAGCCGGGCTTGCGCCGGGCGCTCGAACCGTTTCGGCCATGTGTCGTGGCGTGATGGTGGCCCTCTGCGAGATGCGCGCCGGCAAGCTCGAGCCGTCCCGTGTCTTTCATCTCGAATAGAGCGGAGACGCACGATGTCGGTTACCCCGGACCGTAAGGCCGAACTCATCAAGACCCACGCCCGCAGCGAGGGCGACACTGGAAGCGCCGAAGTGCAGGTCGCGATCCTGACTGAACGGATCGTCAACCTCACCGAGCACTTCAAGACCCACAAGAAGGACAACCACTCGCGTCGGGGCCTGCTCAAGCTCGTCTCCCAGCGCCGGTCGCTCCTCGATCACCTGAAGAAGTCGGAAGCCGACCGTTATCAGGCCCTCATCGAAGTGCTCGGCCTCCGCCGCTAGACCGTCCAAGCGCCCCCGCGAAAGCGGGGGCGTCGCATATGGGGCCCTGCTTCAAGGACCCCGCCGCCGCTCAATGCGGCCATCACCACCGCCCCCTCCGAGACAGGCCGGGGATTATCGGGCGGCGGGGCCAAGGCCCCAAGACGCACGCTGAGGGTTGCGACGAAATCCTCATCACGCCTGTTCACCTGGAGAGGATTTCGGAAGTCCGACGCCCTGTCCGCCCCCGCCAGGAATACGCCTGCGGGACCTGAAAGAAGAAAAACGCATGTTCGACATCAAACGTAAGACCATCGAGTGGGGCGGTAAGACGCTGACCCTCGAAACCGGCCGCATGGCCCGTCAGGCTGACGGCGCGGTTCTGGCCACCTACGGCGAGACCGTGGTGCTGGCGACCGCCGTGTTCGCCAAGAGCGCCAAGCCCGGCCAGGACTTCTTCCCCCTGACCGTGAACTATCAGGAAAAGACCTATGCCGCGGGCAAGATCCCCGGCGGCTTCTTCAAGCGCGAAGGCCGGCCTTCGGAAAAGGAGACCCTGGTCTCCCGCCTGATCGACCGTCCGATCCGCCCCCTGTTCGTCAAGGGCTTCAAGAACGAAGTCCAGGTGGTCTGCACCGTTCTGGCGCACGACCTGGAAAATGATCCCGACATCGTCGCCATGGTTGCGGCCTCGGCCGCCCTGGTGATCTCCGGCGCCCCCTTCATGGGCCCGATCGCCGCGGCCCGGGTGGCCTTCATCGAGGGCGAGTACGTCCTCAACCCGACCCTGGACGAGCTGAAGACCAGCCAGATGGACCTGGTCGTCGCCGGCACCGCCGACGCGGTGATGATGGTCGAGTCCGAAATCCAGGAACTGACCGAAGAGCAGGTCCTGGGCGGCGTCTCCTTCGCCCACAAGTCGATCCAGCCGGTGATCGAGGCGATCATCGACCTGGCCGAGCATTCGGCCAAGGAGCCCTTCGACTTCGCCGCTGACGACACCGACGCCCTGAAGGCGCAGATGAAGACCCTGGTCGGGGCCGACATCGCCGCGGCCTACAAGGTCACTAAGAAGCAGGACCGCCAGGAAGCGCTCAGCCAGGCCAAGCAGAAGGCCATGGCCTCCATGGCCAAGTCCGACGCCAATCCCGACGGCGCCGACGGCCAGAAGCTGGGCGGCGTGTTCAAGGAGCTCGAGGCTGACGTGGTCCGCCGCGGTATCCTCGACACCGGCCTGCGCATCGACGGCCGCACCGTCGACAAGGTCCGTCCCATCGTCTCGGAAGTGGGCATCCTGCCCCGGGCCCACGGTTCGGCCCTGTTCACCCGCGGCGAGACCCAGGCCCTGGTGGTCGCCACACTGGGCACCGGCGACGACGAGCAGTTCATCGACGCCCTGGAAGGCACCTACAAGGAGAAGTTCCTTCTCCACTACAACTTCCCTCCCTTCAGCGTCGGGGAAGCTGGCCGCATGGGTTCGCCTGGCCGTCGTGAAATCGGCCACGGCAAGCTCGCCTGGCGCGCCGTCCGTCCGGTCCTGCCGGCGACGGAAGACTTCCCCTACACCATCCGCCTGGTCTCGGAGATCCTGGAGTCCAACGGCTCCTCCTCCATGGCCACGGTCTGCGGCGCGTCGCTGGCCATGATGGATGCGGGCGTGCCCCTGAAGAAGCCGGTCTCCGGCATCGCCATGGGCCTGATCCTGGAGTCCGACGGCTTCGCCGTGCTCTCCGACATCCTGGGCGACGAAGACCACCTGGGCGACATGGACTTTAAGGTCGCCGGCACCGCTGATGGCATCACCTCGCTGCAGATGGACATCAAGATCGCCGGCATCACCGAGGAGATCATGAAGAAGGCGCTGGAGCAGGCCAAGGAAGGCCGCCAGCACATTCTGAACGAGATGACCAAGGCCATGGACGCGCCCCGCGCTGAGCTCGGGGAATACGCGCCCAAGATCGAAACCATGAAGATCGCGGTCGACAAGATCCGCGAAGTCATTGGTTCGGGCGGCAAGGTGATCCGTGAGATCGTCGCCGAAACCGGCGCCAAGGTGGACATCTCCGACGACGGCACCATCAAGATCGCGGCTTCCGAACAGTCCAAGATCGATGCGGCCCGCGACTGGATCCGCTCCATCGCCTCGGAGCCCGAGCTGAACGCGATCTACACCGGCAAGGTGGTCAAGGTCGTCGACTTCGGGGCCTTCGTGAACTTCTTCGGCGCCAAGGACGGCCTGGTTCACGTGAGCCAGATCTCCAACGAGCGCGTGGCCAAGGTCTCCGACGTTCTGACCGAAGGCCAGGAAGTGAAGGTCAAGCTCCTGGGCTTCGACGATCGCGGCAAGACCCGCCTGTCCATGAAGGTCGTCGACCAGGTGACTGGCGAAGACCTGTCCAAGAAGGAAGGGGCCGAGGCCGAGGCCTGATCAGCCTCTCCTCCATCCTGACGACGAACGAGGGCGGCCGCAGCGATGCGGCCGCCCTTTTTCGTGCGCGACTGGCCAGCCTTGCCAGCCTCTGACGGACTGATAGAAGCGCTGTCAGGGTCTGCAGTTCACCCAGGCGTCACCGCCCCACCCGGGGAGCTAAACCTGCCTTGAGACGAAGACGCCCCGCTTATCCGAAAGCGCCGGGTCGAAAGTCGGTGACCTCGACGCCCCTGAGACACGGGGTTGGCGCCTCATGAGGATGAGTGATGCCCAGAACAGCTATCCCGTACGCCACGCCGGACATCTCGGCCCTGGCCAAGTCCCTGCGCGACCAGCTGGCCCGCCAGGGGCCGACGCCCGGCCATGTGGAGATGCTCAACATCCTGGCCCGGGCGGCCGGGGCGAAGAACTTCCAACACTTTCGCGCCCGCTCCGTCGCCCCTGAGGCGCCGATCGAGACGCCGCCCGCCGATCTCGCGCGGGTGGAGAAGATCGCCCGGCAGTTCGACGCCCAGGGGCGGCTTGCCCAATGGCCGGCCAAGCGCTCCCAGCAGGCCCTGGCGCTTTGGGCCCTGTGGGCGGCCCTGCCGGCCGGGGATGCGGTTTCAGAGCCGGTGTTCAACGCCCGGCTGAACGCCCTGCACACCTTCGGCGACCCGGCCATCCTGCGCAGGTCCATGGTCAGCGCGGGCCTCGTCTCGCGCACCCAGGACTGTCAGGACTACCGGCGGATCGAACAGCGGCCGCCGCCTGAGGCCCAGGCCCTGATCCGGCGGCTGCGGCGGGGCTGACTTGGCCGGCCCCTCCCCCGCCCGTCACCGTCGCGCTTGACGCGAGGGTCCATAAACACCGGGCCCGCCTGGGTGCTCATGGATGGTCGGATCAAGTCCGACCATGACGGAGAGAGGTCAGAGCCTCAAACCGTCCCAGGCGTCGGCTGAAAAAGCGAAAGGCCCGCCGGGGTGGCGGGCCTTTGGGCTTGCGGACCGTGGGGTCGGCTAAGGCGCTTAGCCGCGCAGCTTGCGCAGCAGGAGGTCGAGGTCGCGGGCCAGGCTCGGATCCTCGGCCTTCAGGGCCTCGATACGGCGCACGGCGTGCAGGACGGTGGTGTGGTCGCGGCCGCCGAACCGACGGCCGATGTCGGGCAGGGAGCGGGTGGTGATCTGCTTGGCGATCCACATGGCCGCCTGGCGGGGGCGCGCCACAGCCCGGGCCCGGCGTTCTGACAGCAGGTCGGCCTGGGTGAGGCCGAAATGCTCGGCCACGGCCTTCTGGATGTGATCCACCGTCACCTTGCGCTCCGGCGCCGACAGGTGAGGCCGCAGAATGGCCTGGGCCTCGTCCAGGCTGAGCTGGGCGAGCTCGGGTCCCACCCGGGCCACCAGGGTGTTCAGGGCCCCTTCCAGCTCGCGCACGCTGTCGCTGAAGCGGTCGGCGAGGAACTGCAGCACCTCAGGCCGCACCTCAGCGGGGAAGCCCCCCTGGCGGGCCAGCATGGTCAGTTTGCGCTCCAGAATGCCCTGGCGAAGATCCCGGTCGGCCGGCTCGATGCCGCAGACCAGGCCCGCCTGCAGATGCGAGCGCAGGCGCGGCTCCAGGTCCGACAGCTCGTGCGGCGGCCGGTCGGCGGTCATCACCACCCGGCGGCCGTCCTGAACCAGGGCGATCAGGGTGTGGAACAGCTCCTCCTGGGTCGAGGCCTTGCCGGCCACGAAGTGGACGTCGTCGATCAGCAACAGGTCGGCGTCGCGCAGCTCATCCTTGAAGGCCGCTGTCTGGCGGTCCTGGACGGCCTTGACGAAGGTCTGGGTGAACCGTTCGGCGGTCAGATAGACCACCTTCTTGTCCGGGGCCGTGCGCAGAGCCTCCCAGCCGAGCGCGTTCAGCAGGTGGGTCTTTCCGAAGCCATAGGGGCCATGAAAGACCACCGGATTGAAATGGCCATCGGCCCAGCAGCCCACCCGGCGGGCCACGGCGAAGGCGAACTCATTGGCCGGCCCCGGCACGAAGGTGTCAAAGGTGAAGCGTTCCTGCAGGCCGTGGGTCCGGACCGGGCGGGCGGCAGGCGCCTCAAAGGCCGCAGGAGCCTCGTGGAGGGTCAGGACGGGGGCGGCGGCAGCCTGGGCAGCGGCGAGGGTCACCTCGGCGATCACGGGCTCCGCAGGGGCCGCCCCGTCGAACTCCATGCGGGATTTCAGGTCGAGCGCCCGGCCCTCGGGGTCGTTCTGCGCCCAGAGCTCGCCGATGCGGCGCCAGGCGTGGCGGCGGATCCAGTCCCGGGCCACGCCGGTGGCCGCCACCAGACAGACCTCATGCTCGGACCGCTCACGCAGGGCGGCGTGGCCGAGCCAGGAGCCGAAGGTGGCGTCGCCCAGCTCGCGTTTCAGGGTCAGGCAGGTCTTCGTCCAGACCGCCCCAGCCGGCGTCGCCGTCGTTCTATCCGCCAATCCCCCAGAAGCCATTTTCGCTCTTCCCCCAACATCCGCCATCATTGGCCGCAACCCCACGCCGCGGCCACGTTATTCAACAACCACAGAGGCTTACCCGGAGAGCGCATAGAGTCCCGCCCCCGTTTTTTTCATCCGAATTCAGATGGAAAACACGTCTGTGTTGAAGGCCAGAGACTAGTCCTGGACCGGGGGGGGTCAACGGTGATTCTTCGCGCCGTCCGCGGATATTTTCGTTGACTCAAGCGCGAGCCCTCGCGCCACAAGGGAAATGCCGAAATGGCCGATCTGGGCTGAGAACATTGGTCGCAGGCGTCGCACCTCGGCGCCCGGAAAACGACAAAGCCCGCACGCCGGACAGGCGCGCGGGCTCGTTCATTCTTCGAACAGATTCAAGACTCTAGGCCGCCCGAAGGGCAGTCGAGGTCAAGCTTTAGGCGACGGCCAGCTTTTTCAGCCGGGCGGCCAGACGCGAGACCTTCCGCGAGGCGGTGTTCTTGTGGATCACGCCCTTGGTGACGGCGCGCATCACTTCGGACTGGGCCTCTACGAAGGCGGTCTTGGCGACGGCGGCGTCGCCGGCGGCGACCGCCTCCTCGAAGCGTCGGAGATAGGTCCGGACGCGCGAGCGGCGGGCGGTGTTGACTTCGGTGCGACGGGCGATCTTGCGGATCGCCTTCTTGGCGCCGGGCGTGTTGGCCATTCTGAAGCTCTCGAAAAGTAACGCGCCCGAACGCAGGTCCGGGCGGTGAAAATCGGAGGCGCGGATATACGGGATGGCGGCGGGCCGGTCAATGGCGCCTGACCGGTCAGCCCGGATTCACTGCAGGCCGGTGAAGCTTCGCCATGCCGGATGGACCGCCACAAGCTCGGCCAGCTGCTGATACCCGGCCGCGCCCGGGTGAGCGCCGTCGCCGGCCTGGGCCTCGGCCAGCCAGGTTCCGCTGACCGCCAGGGGGCGCAGCACGTCGATATAGGGGACCCTGAGACGGGCGCACAGCGCCTTGAACGCTTCGTTCAGCGCCTCGACCCGCGCCGCGAGCCCTGGCTCTCCGGCCGGCGGCGGACCCACCATCAGCACCGGCGCCTGCTGAGCGCCCGCGCTCAGCAGGAGATGGGCGTTCTTCAGGCTCTCGGCCGGCGAGAGTCGTGAGCTCTCCCCTTCGGCGGCGTTCGCGTCATTGCAGCCAAAGGAAAAGACCAGCCCGCAGGGTTCAAGATCGGTGAGCCGCGGCTGGGCCTCGGCCAGCCAGCGGCGGGCGATGTCGGCGCTGGTGTCCCGGCGGACGCCAAGATTGTACAGCGTCACCTCCGGTCGCCCGGCCAGGGCGCGGCCAAGCCAGCCCTGGTGGGCCGGATCGCCGACCCCAGCCACGAAGGAGTCCCCGAAGGCGAGGATCCGCACCTAGCGGCCCTTGAAGCTGGGTTTCCGCTTTTCGACGAAGGCGGCCATGCCCTCCTTCTGGTCGTCGAAGGCGAAGAGGGAGTGGAACAGCCGCCGCTCCACCGCCACCCCGGCCGACAGGGTGGTCTCGTAGGCGGTCTCCACCAGCTCCTTGTTCATCATCACCGCCACCGGCGACTGGGCGGCGATCTTGGCGGCCGCCGCCAGGGCCTCCTCCACCAGGGTCTCAGCCGGCAGCACCCGCGAGACCAGGCCCGCGCGCTCGGCCTCGGCGGCGTCCATCATCCGGCCGGTCAGGATCATCTCCATGGCCTTGGACTTGCCCACGAAGCGGGTCAGGCGCTGGGTGCCGCCGATGCCGGGCATGACGCCCAGATTGATCTCCGGCTGGCCGAACTTGGCGGTGTCGGCGGCCAGGATGAAGTCGCACATCATGGCCAGTTCGCAGCCGCCGCCCAGGGCGAAGCCGGCGACCGCGGCGATGATCGGCTTACGGCAGGCCTCGATCCGCCGGGCGCTACGGGCGAAGGTGTCAGCCAGGAACATGTCGGCATAGGTCTTGTCGGCCATCTCCTTGATGTCGGCGCCGGCGGCGAAGGCCCGCGCCGAGCCGGTGAGCACCAGGCAGCGGACGTCCGCATCGGCCTCAGCGGCGTCCAGCGCGGCTTCCAGATCGGCGAGCAGCTGGGCGTTGAGGGCGTTCAGCGCCTCGGGGCGGTTGAGGCGGATCAGGGTGACGGGGCCGTGGGCCTCGATGAGCAGAGTCTCGTAGCTGGGCGCGGACATGGGCGCTGACATGGGGCGGCTCCTGTGGAAGACACGTCCCTTGCCGCTTAAGGCCCCTCGACCTCGTAGCCAAGGGCGCGGAGACGCTGCGGCAGGCCGACCTCCCCCACCAGATGCCCGGCGCCGACCACCACCACTGTGCGACCCGAGCCCTCCAGCCGGTCCTGCAGCAGGGCGAGCCAGGCGGCGTTGCGGGCGACGATCAGGCGCTCATAGAGGGCTGGCGCGACCGCCTCCAGGGGCGCCACAGCCTCGGCCTCCAGGGCGGCCAGGTCGGCGTTCATCCAGATGGCCACCAGCCGGTCGAAGGCCTCGGGGTCCTCCTCCATGGCCTGGAGGTTATAGGCGAGGCTGGCGAGCTGTTCGTCCATGGGCACGTGGTCGAAGGCCGACAGCTGGTCCTCGACGGTTTCCAGGGCCTCGCGCCGCACGCTGGGCGGGGCTGTGGCGCTGACCTGCTGTTCCACACCGTTGGCGATGTCGGCCCCCTGGGCGCCCACCATGGTGGTGACCAGCATGACCTCGGCGAACCAGGGCTTGAGCTGGTCGAGCACGTTGGGCGGCAGGCCGTACTTCACCGCCATGCGGCCCAGGCGCAGCCGGCTGTCTTCGGGCAGGCGTTCATAGAGGCCAGGCCCCGGCGGCAGGACGCCCAGCCGCATGGCCAGGCGGGCGGCTTCCTGCTCGGTGGCGGGATCCACCGGCAGCTCGAACCAGAGATCGTCGGCCTTCGCCAGGGCCTCATCCAGGGCCTGCGGCCGCCAGTCGAGCCCTGGCGGCAGCAGGTGGATGGAGCCGAACAGCAGCATCTCGGAATCGTGATCGCGGACGATCCACACCGCTGGCTGCGCCTTGGCTGGCGGGGGCGCGCAGGCCGCCGACAGGGCCAGGAGGATCAGGGCGCAGAGCCCGGGCAGACGACGCATCACGCTCACCTCTGGCAGGCAGGACAGAAGAAGGTCGAGCGCCCGGCCTGGACCTGGCGCTGGATGGTCCCTTTGCAGCCCGCATTGAGGCAGGGCTCGCCCTCCCGCCCATAGGCGCGGAAACTGTGTTGAAAATAGCCCAGGGCCCCGTCGGCGGCGGCGTAGTCGCGCAAGGTGGAGCCGCCGGCGGCGATGGCGGCGGTCAGCACCTGGCGGATGGCGTCCACCAGGCTGGTCAGCCGCCGCTTGCTGATTTTGCCTGCGGGGCCGAAGGGGGAGATGCGGGCCATGTGCAGGGCCTCGCACACATAGATGTTGCCGAGCCCCGCCACGATCCTCTGGTCCAGCAACAGGGTCTTTGGACCCTGCTTGCGGCCTTCGAAGGCGCAGGCGAGGTGGCCGGCGTCGAAGGCGTCGGACAGGGGCTCCGGCCCCATGCCGGCGAACCAGGGGTGGCTGGCTAGGGTCTCTGTCGGGATGAGGCCCATATAGCCGAACCGCCGGGGGTCGTAATAGGTGACCCGGCCGCCGGCCTCGGTCTCGAAGACCACATGGGCGTGCTTGGGATCGGGGTCGGCGGCATAGACGAACTGGCCTGGCCGGATCGTCCCCTCGGGACGGGCGATCTCGAAGCGGCCGCTCATGCCCAGATGCATGACCAGCGTGTCGCCGCGGTCGGTGGGGGCCAGCACATATTTCGCCCGCCGGGACAGGGCCTCGATGCGCGCCCCGGCCAGCCGCTGGACGAACCCCTCGGGAAAGGGAAAGCGCAGGTCCGGCCGCCTGGCCTCCACGCGGGTCAGGCGCTGGCCGTCCAGAACGGGCGCCAGGCCGCGGCGGACGGTCTCGACCTCGGGAAGTTCAGGCATGGGGCATCGATTGGCAGAGGCCGCGCCCCCGATCAACTTGAACTGTGTGAGGCGGCCTTGCGCTGGCGCGGGCGGCTCAGGGAGGCTATGAGGCGAGCCATGACCGGACCTGCCGCCACCTTCGGCTTTCGCGACGTTGCGGCCGACGAGAAGCCTCGCCTGGTGCGCGGGGTCTTCGACAGCGTCGCCCGCCGCTATGACCTGATGAACGACCTGATGAGCGGCGGCGTCCACCGCCTCTGGAAGGACGCCGTCGCCGCCCGCCTG
>NZ_JAUYAW010000061.1 GCF_030693405.1 Phenylobacterium sp. | reverse complement strand
CAAGGCGCGGGAGGGCTCGGCATAGCGACGGATCAGCTGGTCGAAGGTGACGGGCCCCACGCCCTCGGTGCGGGCCAGCCGCAGCCAGTCCCGTCTGGCCTCAGGCGACAGGGTCTCGGTCATGCAGGGTCCGCGGGCGCGACGGCCTTCTTGCCGCCGATTTTCGGCTCCTCGCCCTTCAGCAGCCGGCCGATATTGTCCTTGTGGCGGATGAAGATCAGCACGGCCATGAGCACGGCCAGCACCGCCACCGGATAGGGGCGGTCGGTGAGAAAGACATAGACCGGGGCGGCCACGGCCGCCGTCAGGGCCGCCAGGGACGACATGCGGAAGACCAGGGCCATCACGATCCAGGTGGCGCCGGCCAGCATGCCCACCGGCCAGGCCGCAGCCAGCAAGGTGCCGAAGAAGGTGGCGACCCCTTTGCCGCCCTTGAACTTCAGCCAGACCGGGAAGATGTGGCCGATGAAGGCCGCTCCGCCGGCCAGGGAGGTCAGGGTCGCCTGGACGCCCTGCGGCGCATCCTTCGTCAGGAACCAGGCGATGAAGACGGCCAGGGCGCCCTTGCCCCCGTCGCCCAGCAGGGTGAGCAGGGCCAGGTCCTTACGACCGGTGCGCAGGACATTGGTCGCCCCGATATTGCCCGATCCTATGGAGCGCACGTCGCCGGCGCCGCCCAGGCGGGTGGCGATGACGCCAAAGGGTATGGAGCCCAGGAGATAGCCGCCGATGACGGCGATGGCGATGAGCATCGGGCTGAGCTGGTCGGTCGGCATGGCGTGTCCCCCGTCGTCTGCTTCTGTGGCGCTTCCGTTCGCCTAGTCCTAGACCTGCCCCGGGCCGCCGTCACCGCCGCGCTTGTTGTTTCTGTTTTGTTCCAGGCGCGCGCATTTGGCAAGATGGCGCCGGCATTAGTCCCTGCGGTAGACGATCCGCCCATCCACCAGGGTCATGCGGACCACGCCCTGCAGGCGGCGGCCGTCGAACGGGGAGTTCTTGGACTTTGATTTCAGGTCCGCCAGCTCCACGACCATTGGCGCGGCCAGATCGCAGAGGACGAGGTCGGCCGGCGCGCCCTTGGCCAGGCGGCCCGCGGGCAGACCCAGCAGGGCGGCGGGGCGGCTGGTCACCTTGGCCATCAGGTCGATGAGCGGGATGCGCCCCTCGTGATGGAAGGCCAGCAGGGCCGGCAGCAGGGTCTGCAGGCCCACAGCGCCGGGCGCGGCCTCGTCATAGGGCAGCCGCTTGTCCTCGGCCGGCGCCGGGGCGTGGGCCGAGACGACGATGTCGATGAGGCCTGTGGCCAGGGCCTCAATGGTCGCTTGGCGGTCGTCCTCGCCGCGCAGGGGCGGGTCCACCTTGCAGAAGGTGCGGTAGTCGCCGATGTCCACCTCGTTGAAGGACAGGTGATTGATCGAGGTGGTCGCCGTCACGTCCAGGCCGCGAGCCTTGCCGCGCTCCAGGCTCTCCAGGGCGCAGGCGGTGGTGATCTGGTCCACCAGCAGCCGTCCGCCGGTCAGCTCGACCAGGGCGAGATCGCGCTCCAGCATGATCTTTTCGGCGATGCGCGGGACCGACGGGAGGCCCATGCGACCGGCCAGCACGCCCTCGGTGGCCGCAGCGCCGGCCGACAGCCAGGGATCGGCTGGCCGGTGGGCCACCAGCACCCCGAAGCTGCGGGCATAGGCCAGCAGGCGGCGGAAGACCTTGGAATTGACGATGGGATGGTCGGCGTCGGTGACATAGACGCAGCCGGCGTCGCGCATCAGACCGATCTCGGCCATGCGTTCGCCCAGCAGGCCCTTGGTGGCGGCGCCTGCGGGATAGACGTGGACCAACTCGATATCGCGGGCCCGGCGCAGGATGAAATCCACCACCGAGGGATCATCCACCACCGGCGAGGTGTCGGGCTGGACGACGATGGAGGTCACACCGCCGGCGGCGGCGGCGAGCGCGGCCGACTTCAGCGTTTCCTTGGGCTCGGCGCCCGGCTCGCCGGTCTTGACCCGCAGGTCGATGAGGCCTGGGCTGAGCATGGCGCCGCGGGCGTCCAGGGTCTCGATGTCGTCGGACAGGGTCCCCAGCTCGCCGCCGAAGACCAGGTCTGCGATCTTGCCGTTCTTGACCAGCAGGGCGCCGCGCTCGTCCTGGCCGGACGCCGGATCAACGAGGCGGGCGTTGAGGATCGCCAGGGGACGGGAAGCCATCAGTCGTTATCCAGCCTTGCCGAAAGGGCGGCGAGCACCGCCATGCGGGCGGCGACGCCCATCTCCACCTGATCCTGGATCAGGCTGACGGCCAGGTCGTCGGCCACCTCGGAATCGATCTCCACCCCGCGGTTCATGGGGCCGGGATGCATGACGCGGACATGGGGGGCGGCGCAGGCCAGCTTCTCCCGGTCGAGACCAAAGAAGCGGAAGTACTCCCGCTGGGAGGGCGCGAGGACCCCGTCCATGCGCTCCAGCTGCAGGCGCAGCATCATCACTACGTCGCAGCCGGCTATGCCCTTGCGCAGGTCGTGGAACACTTCGGAGCCCCAGCGGTCGGCTTCGGCGGGCATCAGGGTCGGCGGGCCGACAAGCCGGACCTCGGCGCCCATCATCTGCAAGAGCCCGACATTGGAGCGCGCCACCCGGCTGTGCAGGACATCGCCGCAGATGGCCACGCGCAGGCCGGCGATGCGGCCAAAGGCCCGGCGCATGGAGAGCGCGTCCAGCAGGGCCTGGGTGGGATGTTCGTGCTGGCCGTCGCCGGCGTTGATGACCGAA
The DNA here is from genome assembly GCF_030693405.1 of Phenylobacterium sp. Taxonomy (GTDB): domain Bacteria; phylum Pseudomonadota; class Alphaproteobacteria; order Caulobacterales; family Caulobacteraceae; genus Phenylobacterium. Next base: position 14,556 of record NZ_JAUYAW010000061.1, on the reverse strand, counting down.
CAGGACACCTTCTGCGACAGCAGGGAGGCCGCGCCCGACGAGGCGTGGCGCACCACCAGCAGGTCCGGCTGCATGGCGTTCAGCGTCACGGCGGTGTCGATCAGGGTCTCGCCCTTGGAGATGGACGAGGCCCGCGGGCTCATATTGACCACATCGGCGCCCAGCCGCTTGCCAGCCAGCTCGAAGGAGCTCTGGGTGCGGGTGGAGTTCTCGAAGAACAGGTTCATCAGCGTCCGACCCTTGAGCAGGTCAAGCTTCTTCGAGGTCTGGCGGTTGAGGGCGACGAAGCCGTCAGCCAGGTTCAGCAGGTCGGTCACCTCCACCGGGTTCAGGTCCAGGACCGACAGGAAGTGGCGCTTGGGGAAGGGGAAGGTCTTCCCCAGGACGTCGATCAGACCGGAATCGGGGGCGCTCATGGGGCCGTCCTCTTAAGGGGGCGGGGCGGTCTCGCCAAGACGCCTGTCCTGCGCACGCCCATCACCCTAGGCCTTCGCCGCTGGCAGGTTGCGCAGGCGCTCCAGGGCGCCCTGGAGGATCCAGGCCGCGGCGGTCTTGTCGACCACCTCGCCCCGGCGGACCCGGGTCATGTCGACTTCATCGACCAGCATGCGGTTGACGGCCATGGAGCTCATCCGCTCGTCCCAGAAGGCGATGGGCAGGTCGCGCAGCCGCAGGAGGTTGCGGGCGAAGGCGCGGCTGGACTGGCAGCGCGTCCCTTCGGTTCCGTCCATGTTGATCGGCAGGCCGATGATCACGCCCACGGCCTTGCGGTCGTCCATCAGGGAAAACAGCTGCTCGGCGTCCTGGGTGAACTTGGTCTTGCGGATCAGCTTCAGCGGCGAGGCCACCATCCGCATGCCGTCGGACACCGCGACGCCGATGGTCTTTTCCCCCAGGTCCAGCCCGACCACGGGCGCGATCGGGGGCAGGGCGGCAGGCAGGTCCAGCAGGTCGAGAACGGGCATAGGCCGCTCATACCATCGGCGCCCCGGCGCGCCACGGGATTTCCGGCCGCCAGGCCGCCGGTCCATCGACCTCCGGTATTGGTCAAGGCCAAGCTTGCCGCTAGACCAGCGGGGCAGGGCGGGGGTTGAGATGACGACGACGGGAACGATCGACTGGCCGCGCAAGTCGCGGGACATCCACAACCACCATATGGATTCCACTGTCTGGGACCGGATCGACTTCCGGGACGACGATGTGGTGGTGGCCACCTACGCCAAGTCCGGCACCACCTGGACGCAGCACATCGTGGGCCAGCTGATCTTCGCCGGCGATCCCGAGGTGAAGGTGGCGGAGCTTTCGCCTTGGGTGGACCTGCGGGTCATGCCGCCGAACCTTCCCGACATCCTGGCGGCGCAGACCCACCGGCGGATCATGAAGACCCATCTGCCGGTGGACGCCCTGACCTTCTCGCCCAAGGCCAGGTATCTCTATATCGGCCGGGACGGCCGCGACGTGGTCTGGAGCCTCTACAACCACCATGCCGGGGCCAATCAGCTCTGGTATGACGCGATGAACGACACGCCGGGCCGGGTGGGCCCGCCGATCGAGCGGCCCGACCCCGACATCCGCCGCTATTTCCTCACCTGGCTTGAGCAGGATGGCGCGCCGTTCTGGGCCTATTGGGAGAATATCGCCACCTGGTGGGCGATCCGAGACCTGCCCAACGTCATGCTGGTCCATTTCAACGACCTCAAGCAGGACCTGGAAGGCGAGATGCGAAAAATCGCGGCCTTCCTGGACTGCGACATTCCCGAGGAGCGCTGGCCGACGATCCTGGAACACTGCTCCTTCGACTGGATGAAGGCCCATGCGGAGAATGTCGCGCCGCTGGGCGGGGCGATCTTCGAGGGCGGCGCCCAGACCTTCATCAACAAGGGCGTCAACGGCCGCTGGCGTGACGTCCTGACTCCCGCCGACATCGCCGCCTATGAGGCCCGGGCGATGGCGGAGCTGGGCCCCGACTGCGCCGGATGGCTGGCGTCAGGCGGGACGGTCTAGAGTCGCGCGCCAGGCGCCGACGGACGTCAGGCGCGCGATTGCGTCGCGGGCGCTTGTCAAAGGTGGCGTCGCACGGCTAACCCACGGGTCAGATTGCAAGGAGGCCCCCATGGCCATCGACGCGGCGACCGTGCGCAAGGTCGCCAAGCTGGCGCGCATCGCCGAACCGGAAGAGCGCATCGAACCGCTCGCCCGCGAACTCAACGGCATCCTGACCTGGATCGAGATGCTGAACGAGGTGGACACCGACGGGATCGAACCCATGACCTCGGTGGTCCACCAGGGTCTGCCCATGCGCGAGGACGTGGTCACCGAGGGCGGCGATCCCGCCAAGGTGCTGGCCAATGCGCCCAAGTCGGCCAAGGACTTCTTCGTTGTCCCCAAGGTGGTGGAATAGATGAGCGACCTGACCAGGCTCACCCTCAAGTCCGCCCTGGAAGGCCTTGAGTCCAAGGCCTTTTCCTCCGTTGAGCTGACCCGCGCCCACATCGAGGCGGTGGAACAGGCCCGGGCGTTGAACGCCTATGTGCTGGAGACGCCTGACAAGGCGTTGGCCATGGCGCAGGCCAGCGACGCCCGCCGCGCCCAAGGTGAGGCCGGCGCCCTGGACGGCGCGCCGCTCGGCATCAAGGACCTGTTCTGCACCGAGGGCGTGCGCTCCACAGCCTGCTCGAAAATCCTCGGCGAGTTCCGCCCGACCTATGAGTCGAACGTCACCGCCAATCTCTGGCGGGACGGGGCGGTCATGCTGGGCAAGCTGAACATGGACGAGTTCGCCATGGGCTCGTCCAATGAGACCAGCGCGTTCGGCCCGGTGATCAATCCCTGGCGCGGAGCGGGCGAAACCACGCCGCTGACGCCGGGCGGCTCATCTGGCGGCTCGGCCGCGGCGGTCGCCGCCCAGCTCTGCCTGGGCGCGACGGCCACCGACACCGGCGGCTCCATCCGCCAGCCCGCGGCCCTGACCGGGACAGTGGGGATCAAGCCGACCTATGGCCGCTGTTCGCGCTGGGGCGTGGTGGCCTTCGCCTCGTCCCTGGACCAGGCTGGCCCCATCGCCCGGACCGTGGAGGACGCGGCCCTGCTGCTGACCTCCATGGCCGGGCATGACGCCCGGGATTCCACAAGCCTGGATATCGCCGTTCCGGATTTCGCCAGCTTCGTGGGCAAGTCGGTGAAGGGCATGCGGGTGGGCATCCCCAAGGAGTACCGGGTCGAGGGCATGCCCGCCGAGATCGAGCAGCTCTGGGAGCAGGGCATCGCCTGGCTGAAGGAAGCCGGCTGCGAGATCGTCGAGGTGTCGCTGCCGCACACCAAGTACGCCCTGCCGGCCTATTACATCGTCGCCCCGGCCGAAGCCTCGTCTAACCTCGCCCGGTATGACGGCATGCGCTACGGCCTGCGGGTCGACGGCGCCAATCTGACCGAGACCTATGAGCAGACCCGCGCGGCGGGCTTCGGCGAAGAGGTCAAGCGCCGCATCCTGATCGGCACCTATGTGCTGTCGGCGGGCTATTACGACGCCTATTACCTCAAGGCTCAGAAGGTCCGTCAGCGCATCGCCGACGACTTCGACCAGGCCTTCGAGAAGGTGGACGCCCTGCTGACGCCGACGGCGCCTTCGGCGGCCTTCCCGCTGGGCGAGAACGCCGATGATCCGGTGGCCATGTATCTGAACGACATCTTCACCGTGACGGTGAACCTGGCCGGTCTGCCGGGGATGAGCGTTCCGGCCGGCGTCGACGCCAAGGGTCTGCCGCTGGGCTTGCAGCTGATCGGCCGGGCCCTGGACGAAGGCTCGCTGTTCTCCCTGGGTGGGGTGATCGAACAGGCCGCGGGCTTCACGGCCCGTCCGGACCGCTGGTGGTAGGCGCCTCCGTCCGGCCGTTCAGGCGCCGGACGGAAGCGGTTACGCCGGGGCTCAGTCTGTGGCCAGTTCGCTCTTGATGGCCGCCAGGGTGTCGTCGGTGATCAGGCCTTCGGAGAAGGGCTTCAGCTCAACCAGCGTCATGCTCTTGAACATGTCGTAGGAGGGGTGGGTGCTGATGCCGGGAATGTGCTTCTCCAGCACCGCCTTGGCCTTTTCGTCGGCGACTAGCTCGGCCACGGAATTGGATTCGATGCTGAGCGTGGACGCTGCGGCGCCGGACACGGCGGCGAGCGTCAGCGAAAGGGCGAGGGCGCCCGTCATAATGGCCTTGCGCATGGATGGAGTTCCTCCCTGGAACGGCGTTGTTGCCGAGGCGGAGTGAGCGGCAGGCGCAGGCGTTTCGCAAGGGGTTTAACTTGGCCGCTTCCGCAGGGAGGCGGCTGGGATTAGGAAGAGCGCATGACTGAGAACACCAAGTTGATCCAGGGCCGCACCGGTCCCTGGGAAGTGGTCCTTGGGCTGGAAATCCACGCCCAGGTCGCCTCCAACGCCAAGCTCTTTTCCGGCGCAGCTGTCGGCTTCGGCGCCGGACCCAACGCCCAGGTCAGCCTGGTGGACGCGGCCATGCCCGGCATGCTGCCGGTCATCAATCGCCGCTGTGTGGAGCAGGCCGTGCGCACGGGCCTGGGCCTGAAGGCGCAGATCAATCTGAAGTCCACGTTCGATCGGAAGAACTACTTCTATCCGGACCTGCCGCAGGGCTATCAGATCAGCCAGTTCAAGGAGCCCATCGTTGGCGAGGGCGAGGTCCTGGTGGAGCTGGACGACGGCGAGACCATCACCGTGCGGATCGAGCGGCTGCACCTGGAGCAGGACGCCGGCAAGTCGCTGCACGACCAGGACCCGGACTCCACCTATGTGGACCTGAACCGGGCTGGCACCGCCCTGATGGAGATCGTTTCGCGCCCCGACATGCGCAGCGCGCCGGAGGCGGCCGCTTATGTGAAGAAGCTGCGGACCATCCTCGTCTATCTGGGCACCTGCGACGGGGACATGGAGAAGGGCAATCTGCGCGCCGACGTGAACGTCTCCGTCTGTCGCCCCGGCGCCTACGAGAAGTTCCGCGCCACAGGGGACTTCAGCCACCTGGGCACCCGCTGCGAGATCAAGAACGTCAACTCCTACCGCTTCATCCAGCAGGCCATCGAGTACGAGGCCCGCCGGCAGATCGAGATCCTGGAGGACGGCGGCAAGATCGACCAGGAAACCCGCCTGTTCGACCCCGGCAAGGGCGAGACCCGGTCCATGCGCTCCAAGGAAGAGGCGCATGACTATCGCTACTTCCCTGATCCCGACCTTTTGCCGCTGGAGCTGGACCCCGCCTGGGTGAAGGCCATCGAGGACAGCCTGCCGGAGCTGCCTGACCCCAAGAAGGCGCGGCTGCAGAGCCAGTATGGCCTGTCGGCCTATGACGCCGGGGTGCTGGTGGGCGAGCAGGCCCGGGCCGACTTCTTCGAGGCCGCCGCCAAGGGCCGCGACGCCAAGCTGGTGGCCAACTGGGTGACCAACGACCTGGCCGCCCGGCTGACGGCGGCGGGCCTGGATATCGAGAACAGCCCGATCAGCGCTGGCGAGATCGCCGATCTGGTCAAGCTGATCGAGGAGGGGGTCATCTCGTCGAAGATCGCCAAGGACGTCTTTGAACGCATGTGGGCGGGCGAGGGCGCACCGGCGGAGATCGTCGAGAAGCAGGGCCTGACGCAGGTCTCCGACACCGGCGAGCTGGAAGCCATCATCGATGGCCTGATCGCCGGTAACCCGGCCCAGGCGGAGTCGGTGAAGGAAAAGCCCCAGGCCATTGGCTGGTTCGTCGGCCAGGTGATGAAGGCCACCGGCGGTAAGGCCAACCCCGGGACGGTCAATCAGCTTCTCAAGGCCAAGCTCGGCCTCTGACGGGCGCTGGATCGCGTTTCAAGACAAAGCGGGCCCCGGATCGATGATCCGGGGCCCTTGTCGTTCAAGGAGATTCAGCGACCGCTGATGATCTCGAAGATGATGCCGGTGGCCACGGCGGCGAGCAGATAGTCGTTGCCCACCTGGTGCCAGGCATAGCCCCGCGGCGGCGGCCGCAGGCGATAGCGGTGGTAGTCGTGCACCACATAGCCGCGATAGTGGGGCGGCAGGACGGCCCCGCGCCGCCAGGCCACATAGCCCGGCCGGTACTGCGGGTGGCTGTAATAGACCACCGGCGGCGGGCCATAGGACCAGCGGTTCTGGTAGTAGTAGCCGTTGTAGCGGCGGTGGTCCCAGGACTGAGCCCGCGGCGGCGGGTAGTGGTGGTTGTCATAGCGATGGTCGCGCCGGTCATAGCGATGGTCACGGCGATCATCGCGGCGGTCGTCCCGCCGGTCCCAGTGATCACCCCGACGGTCGGCATGATGCTCTCGGCGGTCCCAGGACTGGGCCTGGGCGGCGGTGGCCGACGCCGCGATGGGGCCCGCAACCGCAGCCATGGCCGCGAGACTCAAGATCAGACGTCTCATTCTACGTCTCCGTTTTCTGCGGGCCCGCTGAGGCGGGCCGCCACATCCCCCGATAGCTGGAAGATGAGCGGCCCGCCCTGAATAGAAACTGAACAGTTAAGTCAGGTTCACCATGCCGGTCGGAGCGCGCGGCGGGAGATAGGCACGCCTAGTTGAACAGGCTTCGAACGACTTCAGCGATCAGGCCGGTCTGGGTCTGAGCCAGATAGACATCGTCCCCGACCCTGACCCATTCGTACCCCGCCGGCGGCGGACTGAGACGGTATCGAGCCGGCTCGGTGATGTAATAGTTCCGCTCCGTGACATAGGCCCGGGGAATGTGTTCGCCCCGCTGCCACTGCTTCTTGGCCTGGCCGGGCGGCATGCCATGCGGGTGAGCCTTCCCCACCGCCTTGCCGCGATCGTGCCCATGGGCAGGCTGGGCGATGGTGGCGGTTGGCGCGGCCAGGACCATAACCGCGGCCGCGGTGATCAATATCGACTTCATAACTGGCGCCTCGTGTACGTCCCTCCATGCTTTAACGTCTCAAGGGGGCTTCGGCTCCCGGCGGCCCAAAGGGCGCCTTGCTGTGGTGAGGGCAAGGGCGTCGGATGGGTGGCGTTAACTGTGCGTAGATGAAGGTTTCGCAGCAGTAAGCAGGCCGAAGTCTGCCAGAATGTCGCATGAATTCGACTTCTTTTCGGACTTAACCATATGTTCAGTCGATCTCGACTTTTGTAGCCCCATGGATAGCGGGACAGGGGCGTCAGAACGCCGCCCGCCGCTGGATGAGGACGTGGAAGTCATGTTTGCGAACGTGGAAGTGGGACAAGCCGAAGGCCTTCCCCTGCCGGGCCCCGAAGCCTCGGGGGACGAACTGTTCCGGCTGGGCATGCTCTATTCGACGGGTCAGGGCGGCGCGCCGCTCGACTATGTGTCGGCGCACATGCTGTTCAACCTGGCGGCCATGAAGGGCTCGATCGAAGCCAAGGTCTACCGCAAGGAACTGTCCCAGGAGATGGCGTCGGAAGATGTGGCCGAGGCCCAGCGCGCCGCACGGGAATGGCTGGCTCAGGGCTGAGCTAGCCAGGGCGTCAGTTCACGCCGGTTTGGCCCAGCGCATAGCTGAACCCGAACTGGATCGGCGACAGGTCCCGGAAATACTGCTGGACGAACAGTCCGGCGTTGGCGACCCCGCTGCGGGGCACGTAGATGATGTCGAAGCGCCGCAGGGGCACTAGGTCGGCGGTGGGCTGCCGCAACCCCGACAACAGGTCAGCGGTTCGCATCATGCCTTGCCCATCTGAACCTCGACGGATGATGATGACCTTGCTGCGATCGGCGGTGGGCCGGAACCCGCCAGCCTGGATCACGGCCCTCAGGGCGTCCCCGTCGCCCTGCATGTCATAGACCCCCGGCGCGCCCACCTCGCCGCCGACAAACACCTTTAGCGGCGCGGCCTTGGCGGTCACGAAGACGTCGGGGCGCAGGAGATGCGCCCCATAGGCCTGGGACAAGGCCGCCTCCAGCTGCAAAGTCGTACGGTCGGCCGCCATCACCGGCGGGATCAGGGGAACGGTGATCCGGCCGTCCGGCTGGACCGTGACGGTCTTGGTCAGCTCGGGCGCCGAAGGCACCGCCACCTCGATCTCATCGCCCGGATAGAATCGATAAGCCGGCTCATCCTCGGTCCACTGCGCATAGGGGATGTTGGCGAAGCGGGCTTCATGCGCCGGCGGCGCCAGGCCGACATGTTCGGCGCCGGGCATGGCCCGCACGCCGCCGCAGCCGGCGGCGACGAGGGCGGCGGCGAGGCTTGTCAGGGCGCGATAGCGGCGTCGGATCAGCATGGCGTCAGGGTTAACAGGAATGGGTAACGAAGTCTTAAGCGCGGCCCGCCACGGTCAGCTGAAGTCTCCCCTGGGATTACCGGATTCGCTATGGCCGCCACGAGCGCCTGGACCGTCAGATCGCACGACGCCGCGCCACGCTCCGAGTGGGTGGCGAGGCCTCGCTATGCCCCGTCCGACTTTGTCGTCCTGCTGTGGCGCGAGCGGTTTCTCATGCTGGCGGTGTTCGCCGTCCTGTTCGTCATCGGGGCGGCCCTGGCCCTGACGCTGAAGACGACCTATCCGGCGAGCTCCAGCATTCTGGTCCGGTTGGGCCAGGAGTATGTCTATGAACCCCGGGCAGGGGACGCTGGCCGTGGCGCCGTGCCGGACTCCGACCAGGTGATCCAGTCCGAGACCGAGATCATCGGGTCAAGCGAGCTGAAGCAGCGGGTCATCGACCGGCTGGGCCTGATGCGCGTCTACCCGGAATTGGCCAAGAAGTTCGCCGAGGCCTCGGCCGCCGAGAAGCGCGTGATCATGGGGCAGGCGATCCGGGGGATGGAGACCAGTCTCAAGATCCAGACGGCCCCGGACACCCCGATTGTGCGGCTGGTCTTCACCCATGAGGATCCCCGGACCGCCGCCCTGGTGCTCAACACCCTGCTGGAAGAGTACCTGATCTATCGGCGCACCATTCTGGTGGAGGCCAACGCCCCGGCCATGGCCCTGCAGCGCCAGGCCTTCGAGGCGCGGCTCGGAGAGGCCGATGCGGCCTATGAGGAATTCCTGACCAGCAACCGGATCGCCGACTTCGTCGCCGAGAAGGCCGCTCTGTCGCAGTTGCAGTCGCAGATCGAGCAGCAAAAATACCTGACCGAGGCGCAGTTGCAGGACCGCAGCGGCCGGTTGGCGGCTCTGCAGTCGCAGATGGGACAGGTCGCGCCCGAGGTCGGCCTCTATCGCGACGTGAACAACGCCGCTTCCGACAAGCTGATCGAATTGAAGCTGCAGCGGGAAGACCTGCTGGGCCGCTATCGCGCCGACGCCCAGCCGGTGCGCGAACTGGACGCCCAGATCGCGCGCCTGGAGGTTGGGATTTCCGAGGGCCGCACCACCGGCGACGGCGCCCGCCGCATCGGAGTCAACCCTGTCTACCAGACCCTGCAGACCGAACGGATCCAGCTGCAGGCCGAGGTGGCCGCCCTGCGCCAGTCGCTTGACGCCCTGAACACCCAGATGAGCCAGCTTCTCGATCGCCGCCTGAAGCTGGCCGAGCTTGAGCCGCGCTTCCAGGCGCTCAGCCTCGACAGGGACGTCCTGCAGGCCAATGTCCGTGACTTCGCGGTCCGTGAAGAGCAGAGCCGCGCGGCCCGGGAAATCGCCTCGGCCTCGAACGACAATATCCGCATCGTGCAGCGAGCCACGGCCCCGGCCAGGGGTTCAAGCCTGAAGAAGCCTGTGCTGGTCCTGGCCTTTCTGTTCGCAGGCTTCACCGCCCTGTGCGCCGGTCTGCTGCGGATGTTCCTGCGGCCCGGCCTGCCGACGCCGGCCTCGGCCTCGCGCACCCTTGACCTGCCCGTGCTGGGCATGGCGCCCCTGAAGGCGACCTGACCGATGACTTCGGCGCGGCATGTCGCTTTCCGATAGGCTCGCCTCAGTGAGTGCGCGGCGATTCGAGTCATGGTGAACCTCAACGCCGAGATGGCTGAACTCTGGGCGTCCCTCGGGGCGCCTGCGGCCGGTCGCGCGCGCACCATCCAGATCGTGTCGGCGCGGCGGGGCGAGGGCGCCTCCACCGTGGCGCGGGAGCTCGCCTTTTTCGCCGCCCGTCGGGCCGGCCGCTCGGTCTGGCTGGTGGACCTGGACCTGATGGCCTCGCCGCAGCACGAAGCCGTGGCCGCCGAGAGCGATCGCTACGGCCTGCTGGGCCAGCCGGCCGCGGCGAGCCCGGACGGCTCGATCTTCTTCTCCATCCAGCCACCGGCCCAGGGGCCCGACGGAAAGCCCTGGCCCGACGCCCGCTATCTCGCCGCCCACCGGGTGGGGGCGGCCCGCTGGTGGGTCACGCGCTTCCGGCGCGAAGCCCTGCGCGGGCGTCAAAGCGTCCACATCCTGGGGGAGGGCGACTACTGGAGCGCCCTGCGGCGGTTCGCCGACCTGATCATTGTCGACTGTCCCTCGGCCGACCGGTCGCAGGCGGCCATGACGGTGGCGCCCTTCATGGACCAGACCCTGATGGTGGTGGCCGCCGACGAGGTCGATGTCCGCGCGCCGGCCCTGCTGCGCGACGCCCTCACAGGCGCAGGCGCCGATGTGGTCGGCCTCTTCTTCAACCGCGCGACGGTGGAGCAGCCGCCGTTCGCCCGCGCCTTCCTGCGGTGAACCGGCTCGCCTATGCGCCGTCCCTGGTGCGGCAGGCGCCAGCGCCGCCGCTGACGGCCTGGCGGCTGCTGCTGGCCGGCGCCTCGGTCTTCCTGCTGCTGGTCTACAGCCAGGCCTGGGTCTTCCCGCTGATGGGGCCGCAGGCCGATGTCAGCCAGGGCGGTCTGATCCGCGCCCTCTATCTACCGGCCTATGCGGCGGGATTCCTGCTGCTGACGGTCTCGCCGGGCGCCACCTTCCAGGCCCTGCTGCGCCAGCCCTTCCTGGTGGCTCTGATGCTGCTGGTGGCGGCCTCAACCCTGTGGTCTATCGCCCCGGACCAGACCCTGCGGCGGGTGTTCGCCGCCTATTGCTCAGCGCTCGGCGGCGTGGTGCTGGCCTCGCGGCTGAAGTGGTCGGAGCTGGCCGAGGTGGCCGGCGCGGCCTTCGCCATCCTGGCGGTGATCTCATTCCTCGTGCCGCTCGCCCTGCCTTCGGTGGGGATCATGCAGGAGATCTTTCCCGGCGCCTGGCGCGGCGTCTGGTCGGAGAAGAATGCGCTGGGCGGCAATATGGCGCTCGGCTTCGCCATCATGGGCGCCGCGGCCATGCTCAATCCGCAGCGGCGGTTCCTGTGGTGGGGGTTCGCAGGTCTGGCCCTGCTGCTGACCCTGATGTCCACCTCCAAGACCTCGCTGGTGGCGCTGATCCTGGGGCTGGGCGGGCTGATGTTCGTGGCCATCGTCAGACGGGGGCCCGCCACCCGGGTGGCCATTCTCTGGCTGGCCATCGTCGGGGCGGGGATGGGGCTGGGCGTGGTCCTGCTGGCCGCCGACGCCATTTTCGACCTGCTGGGGAAGGACGCCACCCTCACCGGACGAACCGAGATCTGGGCCGCGGCCATGACCCAGATCGAGAGCCGGCCCTGGACGGGGTTCGGCTTTGGGGTCGTATGGGATGATCTGGGCGCGTGGGCGCCGCTGGCCCAGATGACCCAGGACGCCGGCTTCACCCCGCAGCACGCCCATAATTCCTGGATCGAGCAGTGGCTGGGCATGGGGATATTGGGGTTGGCGGCCTTCGCCCTGCTGTACGCCCAGACCGTGATCTTGGCCGGGGTGGCCCTGTTCCGGGACAAGGGCGCCTATCTCGCCGCGCCCTTTCTGATCGTCTACAGCCTGATGACCATCACCGAGAGCATCGCGGTGACCTATAATGACTTCCGCTGGGTGCTGTTTCTGGCGATCGCGGTGAAGCTGGCCTGGCCGGACCGCGAGATCGAGGCCCGTCGGGGGTGAGGCCCCTCCGCCGTAGCTCCCTGCCGACGGCCTCCAAGGACGACACCATTTGCTGACCTCCTACGGCTGGACGCAGGCGCTGGACCGTGACTTCGCCCCCTTTGCGCGCGAGGGCCTGGTCCCCGCGCGGGTGGTGATCCAGCACCGCGCCCGGTTTGTGCTGATGGGGGAGGGCGGAGAATTCTCCGCCGAGACCGCCGGCCGGTTCCTGCACAACGCCTCGACCACGGGTCTGCCGGTGGTGGGCGACTGGGTGGCCGTCGCGCAGCAGGCCGGCGAGGGCGTCTCGACCATTCGTGCGGTGATGCCGCGCACCAGCCAGTTCGTGCGCAAGGCCGCCGGCGTGGTGGATAAGCCTCAGGTGGTGGCGGCCAATTTCGACGTGGTGCTGCTGACCACAGGTCTCGACACCGATTTCAATCTGCGCCGGATTGAGCGCTATCTCACCGCCGCCTGGGGGACGGGCGCCCAGCCGGTGGTGGTGCTGACCAAGGCTGATCTGGTGGATGACGTGGCCGAGAAGGTCGCCCAGGTGGAGGCCGTAGCGCTCGGCGCGCCGGTGCTGGCCCTGTCGGCGCCCACGGGACAAGGGCTGGAAGCTCTGCGAGCCTATCTGACGCCCGGGACCACGGCGGTGATGCTGGGCATGTCCGGCGTCGGCAAGTCTACCCTGGTCAACGCCCTGGCCGGTGAGGCGCGACAGGCGGTGGGCGAGGTCCGCGCCACTGACGGCCGGGGCCGCCACACCACAACCCACCGGGAACTGGTGCTGCTGCCCGGGGGCGCGCTGATCCTGGACACGCCGGGCATGCGCGAGCTGGGGCTCTGGGACCCCGGCGAGGCCAACGCCCAGACCTTCGAGGACATCGAGGCCCTGGCCCGCCAGTGCAAGTTCCGCGACTGCGGCCATGTGGCCGAGCCGGGCTGCGCGGTGCAGGCGGCGCTCAAGTCCGGCGAGTTGTCGGTCGAACGGCTGGAAAGCTATCGCAAGCTCGGCCGCGAGGGCGCCTTCATCGAGCGCAAGGAAGACCCTGCTGCGGCCATCGCCCACCGCAAGCTGTGGGCCAACCGGGCCAAGACTGAACGTCGCCGCCGGCGGGCTGAGGAAGAGGGCTAGGGCGTCCTCAGGCGGCGGCGGTAGTGACGCCGAGCCGCTCGGCGCCCTCGGCCACGGTGACGATCTCCATACCGCTGGTCTGCGCCCGGTCGATCAGGCGGGCCAGGGTGTCTGGCGTGCAGCCCCAGGGGGAGGGGTCTGGCCGCACATCGTGGGTATATAGGATCAGCCAGGCGTTTCGGGCCTTGGCCCTGGCCAGCCAGTGTTCGGCGATGGCCTCTCCGTTCGGGCCCTCGATCCCCACAGCCGGCGCCTGGTTCAGATCCGTGCCCGCCTCGATCACCCCATGATGCAGGGCGCGCAGCACGCCATAGCGGCCGCCCAGGGCTCCCTTGGGACCAGCGGCGACGTCGCCATAGGGATAGGCGAAGTGACTCACCGGGCCTGCGCCCCAGTCGGCGAGGGTGGCGCGGTTGCGCGCGGTGTCATCCTCGGCGGCGACGCCCGTGGCCTGGCCGCAGTCCAGGTGGGAATAGGTGTGGCAGGCGATCTCGTGGCCCGCCTGGGCCAGTCGGGCATAGTCGGCGGGCTGCGCGAAGCGCCCCATGGGGCCCTCTGTCCCGGCCAGGCCCGCCGAGACATAGAAGACGCCCCGGGCGCCTCGGGCCTCCAGCAGGCGGGCGCCGGCCTCAGCGGCGGTCAGCGGCGCGTCATCGAAGGTGAAGGACACCATGGGGGCCTGAGGCCCGCGGGCGAGGGGGCGGCGGTGGGCCAGGCGGACGAGCCGGCGGCGCAGCTTGCCCTTGAGGCTCCGGTCCGGCTGGTAGGCTTGCTCGGGCGACATCATACGGCCTCGGCGTAGAGGGCGGCGCGATAGAGCCGCATGGCGAAGGCGCGGCTGGGCAGCGGCGCCAGGTCGTTGAGGGCGAAGGCCTTGATCAGCGGCCGCCAGAGCCCGCGCAGGGGAACAAGCCGCAGGATCTTGGCCGCGCGATAACTGGGATAGGCGCTGACCACCTCGGGATGGGCGGCCACCACCCGGGCGAAATTGGCCGCCGACTGCTCGTACTTGGCGGCGATCACCGACGCTGGATCGAGGCCGAGATGGGTGGCGGTGTTGTCGATGTGGACGATGGGCCAGCGGCGGGCCACGCGCATGCCCCACTCCACGTCCTCCCATCCCCAGCCGGCGAAGCCTTCGTCGAACCCTTCAGCGGCGAAGACGTCCCGGCGCACCAGCAGGTTGGAGGTGAAGACGTGCTTCTCCGGCGTGAGGCTGCGCTCGGCCGCGCTGAGGCAGTCGCTGTGGGCGGCCATGGCCCGGTGCAGGGCCTGATCGCGGCGGGGTTCGACCTGCTGGAGGGAGAAGCCGCCAAAGGCCACGGCGGGGTCGTGCTCTGCGATCAGGGCCAGCCAGGCGCCGAGGAAGCCGCCGCTGTCGGGCGCCATGTCGCTGTCGAGGAACAGGAAGTGGCCGGCCCGGGCGTGGCTGACGAGCCGGTTGCGGCCCCTGGCCCGGCCCTCATTGGCGGCCAGGGTGACGAGGCGGATGGGCAGGGGCAGGTCGGCGATGAGCGCCTCGAGGGCGGCGCTGAGGGCGGCGTCGCCCGT
>NZ_JAUYAW010000058.1 GCF_030693405.1 Phenylobacterium sp. | reverse complement strand
CAGGGCCGGCACGCCAACCTGACGGGCCAGCAGGATGTGCTCGCGGGTCTGCGGCATCGGACCATCAGCGGCCGAGCACACCAGGATCGCGCCGTCCATCTGCGCAGCGCCGGTGATCATGTTCTTCACATAGTCAGCGTGGCCGGGGCAGTCGACGTGGGCGTAGTGACGGTTGGCCGTCTCATATTCCACGTGCGCGGTGTTGATCGTGATCCCGCGGGCCTTCTCTTCCGGCGCCGCGTCAATCTCGTCGTACTTCTTCGCCGTCGCGCCACCGGACTTCGCCAGCGTCATCGTGATCGCCGCCGTCAGCGTCGTCTTGCCATGGTCAACGTGACCAATCGTGCCGATGTTGCAATGCGGCTTATTGCGTTCAAACTTCTCTTTGGCCATTTCAAGCTCCAGCCCTGTCCGGGCTCGTCCTCTAACTAGGGTTGGAAGGTCTTAGGCGTACTTCTTGATGACTTCGTCAGCCACATGCTGCGGGACCGGCTCATAGTGGTCATACGTCATGGTGAACTGAGCGCGGCCCTGTGACATGCCCCGGAGGGTGTTCACATAGCCGAACATATTGGCCAGCGGCACATAGGCGTTGATGACCGTGGCGTTGCCGCGCATGTCCTGGCCCTGGATCTGACCCCGACGACCGTTCAGGTCGCCGATGACCGAACCCAGATACTCTTCCGGGGTCACGACCTCGACGGCCATGATCGGCTCGAGCAGCTTGGGGGCGCCCTTTTCACGCAGTTCCTTGAAGGCGGCGCGCGACGCGATTTCGAAGGCCAGAACCGAGGAGTCGACGTCGTGATAGGCGCCGTCGATCAGGGTGGCCTTGAAGTCGATCAGCGGGAAGCCAGCCAGCAGGCCGTTATCCTTGGCCGACTCGATGCCCTTCTGAACGCCAGGAATGTATTCCTTCGGCACCGAACCGCCCGTCAGGGCGCTTTCGAACACGAAGCCCGTACCCGCCTCACCCGGCTCGAACACCAGCTTGACGCGGGCGAACTGACCCGTACCGCCGGTCTGCTTCTTGTGGGTGTAGTCGATCTCGCAGCGCTTGCCGAGGCTCTCGCGATAGGCCACCTGCGGCGCGCCGATATTGGCCTCGACCTTATAGGTGCGCTTCAGGATGTCGATCTTGATGTCCAGGTGCAGCTCGCCCATGCCCTTCAGGATGGTCTGGCCCGACTCGTGGTCGGTGGAGACCGTGAAGGACGGATCTTCCGAGGCGAGCTTGGCCAGGGCGACGCCGAGCTTTTCCTGGTCGGCCTTGGATTTGGGCTCCACGGCGATCTCGATGACCGGCGCGGGGAACTCCATGCGCTCCAGGATGACCGGCGACTTGCCGGGATCGCACAGGGTGTCGCCGGTGCGGGTGTCCTTGAGGCCGGCCAGGGCGACGATGTCGCCGGCATAGGCTTCCTTGATGTCCTCGCGGTTGTTCGAGTGCATCAGCAGCATGCGGCCAACGCGCTCGCGGCGATCACGGGTGGAGTTCAGCAGGCCCATGCCGGTTTCGAGCTTGCCCGAATAGATGCGGCAGAAGGTCAGCGAGCCCACGAAGGGGTCGTCCATGATCTTGAACGCCAGAACCGACAGCGGCTCATCGTCCGAGGCGCGGCGCGTCACCGGCTCTTCGGTCTTGAAGTCGATGCCCTGGGTCGGGGGGATGTCCAGGGGCGAGGGCAGATAGTCGACAACCGCGTCGAGCAGGGGCTGCACGCCCTTGTTCTTGAAGGCCGAGCCGCAGAGGATCGGATAGAAGGCGCCGTTCAGAACCGCCTTACGCAGGCACTTCTTGATGGTCTCTTCCGACGGCTCTTCACCCGACAGATAGGCCTCCATGGCCTCGTCATCGAGCTCGACCGCGTTCTCGATCATGTAGGCGCGGGCCGCTTCGGCCTTGTCCTTCATATCGGCGGGGATTTCTTCGTCGGTGAAGGCGGCGCCCAGGCCGTCATTCTCCCAGACCACGGCCTTCATGCGGACCAGGTCCACCAGACCACGCAGCGAGGATTCCGAACCGATCGGCAGCTGGATCGGAACGGCCTTGGCGCCCAGACGGTCGCGGATGGATTCCACCGACTTCTCGAAGTCGGCGCCGATCTTATCCATCTTGTTGATGAACACGATGCGGGGAACATTGTACTTGTCGGCCTGACGCCAGACGGTTTCCGTCTGGGGCTCCACGCCGGCGTTGCCGTCCAGCACAGTCACCGCGCCGTCAAGCACGCGCAGCGAACGCTCGACCTCGATGGTGAAGTCCACGTGGCCAGGCGTGTCGATGATGTTGAGGCGCTTGCCCTTCCAGAAGGAGGTCGTCGCGGCCGACGTGATCGTGATGCCGCGCTCCTGCTCCTGCTCCATCCAGTCCATGGTGGCCGCGCCGTCATGGACTTCGCCGATCTTGTGGCTCTTGCCGGTGTAGAAGAGAATCCGCTCCGTCGTCGTCGTCTTGCCCGCGTCGATGTGGGCCATGATTCCGAAATTGCGGTAGTCTTCGATGAGGTGCGTACGGGCCATAGCGAAAGGCTTTGCTGAAAGAGGTCCGGAGGTAGGCTGCCGGTCGTGTGTGCTGAACGAACGGCGCGGGCGGTTTAACTCAAACCGCCCGCGCCGGGAAGCGATGGATGGACGAGCTTACCAGCGGTAGTGCGAGAAGGCGCGGTTCGCCTCGGCCATCTTGTGGGTGTCCTCACGCTTCTTCACCGCGGAGCCGCGGTTGGCAGAAGCGTCGAGAAGCTCACCGGCCAGCTTCTCGGTCATGGTGTTCTCGCCACGCTTGCGCGCCGCGGTCACCAGCCAGCGAATGGCCAGGGCGCGACGGCGCTCGGGACGGACTTCCACGGGCACCTGATAGGTGGCGCCGCCAACCCGGCGGGAGCGAACCTCGATGCCCGGCGCGACGTTTTCCAGAGCCGCGTGGAAGGTCTCCAGCGGGCCCTGGTCCTTGCGCTTGGCTTCCAGGATATCGAACGCGCCGTAGATGATGTTCTCGGCGACGGCCTTCTTACCTTCGTACATCACGTAGTTCATGAACTTGGTGACGACGAGATCCCCGAACTTCGGGTCGGGAAGGACTTGACGTTTTTCTGCGCGACGGCGGCGGGACATATTCTCTGATCCTTACTTAGGACGCTTGGCGCCGTAGAGCGAACGACGCTGCCTGCGATCCTTCACCCCTTGGGTGTCGAGCACGCCGCGCAGGATGTGATAGCGCACGCCGGGAAGGTCCTTCACCCGGCCGCCGCGGATCAGCACCACGGAGTGTTCCTGGAGGTTGTGGCCTTCGCCGGGGATGTAGCACACCGCTTCAATGCCGGTCGTCAGACGGACCTTGGCCACCTTACGCAGAGCCGAGTTCGGCTTCTTCGGGGTGGTGGTGTAGACGCGCGTGCAAACGCCGCGACGCTGGGGGCAGCCCTTCAGGGCCGGCACCTTGTTGCGCGAAGGCTTGTCCTTGCGCGGCTTGCGGATCAGCTGGTTGACCGTAGGCATATATTCTCTGCGCCATTCCTAGGCTTGTGGGGGCGTGTGCCGTTGGGCCGATGCGCCCCGTTGAAGGGTCGTGTTTCTTATTGGCCTTCAAGCCCGGCTCTGAACACGAAAACTCGCCGGCGCGCATTGGTGAAGCGCTCCGGCGGGCGAGCCGTCCCTTGCAAGACTTTCGGGTCCTTCGGGACCTGGGACATCATCCCCGGCCTCAAAGGAGCGCGGTTCATACTCGCCCCGGCCCGGCCCGTCAATGTTTGCGCAACTTCCCCGCCGCCCGCAGCCTTTCCGCCACAGTTTCGCCGCCCCGGCCCCTCAGCTTGGCCATAGCCAGTCGGATGGACCCATGACGCGCGGCGGAAGAACCCTGGCGGCCGCCGGCCTGGTGGTCGTCCTGCACCTGGCCGCGTTTCTGGCCCTGACCCGGATGGCGCCGGAGTCGCCTGCGACCGGTGATGGGCCGATCTTCGAGATCATGCTGGCGCCGCCGCTGGCCGCCCTCCGGCGTCGCCCGGACGGCAGCCCGGAGGCGCCGATTCGGGCCGCCCAACGCCCAATGACACCCCCGCGAGACGACCGCGGCGATTCGGCTGCGACGGCCCCCTCCCCCTTTCGCCCCGCGCCGGCGGCGGACCCCGAGGCCACCGCCCAGGCCGCGCGGCTAAGGCGCGCCTTGCGACAGACCTTTGGCTGCAGCCAGCCGGACATGTCGCGGCTGAGCGAGGCGGAGCGGGCCGCCTGCCTTGAGCGCTTCGCCCGGGGGGCGGAGACTGCGCCCTATCGGCCGCCACTCATGGACAGGGACAAGCAGAGGGGGCTGGAGCAGGCCGCCGCGCGAAAGGCCGCCGACCGCGCCTACCGCGACTCCGTGACGCCCCCGCTGGGGATCGACACCACCGGCGGAGGGGGCGCGATGAATCCCCTGCCTGATCTCTAGCGCCAACGGCGGGCTGATCAGAAGTCGATGAACTCTTTGAAGGCCGGGACCAGCGCGGTCCAGGTGCCGATGACGCTCTGAAGCTGTTCAGTCGTGGCGCCGAGCTCCAAGTCCACATCCATCTCGACGAAAGGATCCATATCGGAGTCGAGATAGGCCCGGCCAAACCGCATCTCACGGTTCCACTCATTGATCTTCGCCAGGCCCGGCGAACGATTCATCTCGAAGCCGACGCCGAACTGGATGGTCGTGCAGCGTTCGCGCTCGCAGCCGTAGAAGTAGATCACGAAATTGGTGCCGTCGGTGGCGCTGCGGACCATCGGATCGCCCACACCGTCCACATCGGCCTGGCCGCGATACCCATTGGCTTGCAGCACCTCGATCACCTCAGCCGCGGTCACGCCGCCCGGCGGCAGAGGGCGCGCCTGCGCCTGAGCAGTCCCGAGCCCCAGGGCGAGCCCAGCCACGATCCAAAGTCCACGCATGCCAATTCTCCGTCTGGGCCAGGGCGCTGTCGACACCCTCATTTCACAGCCCCGCTCAAACCGGAAGTGCGATCCGCGGGGACCCGGCTTCCTCAGGAGGCGGGAAGGTGCTTGGACAGAAACCCATCCAGCGCCTCCAGCATCCTCACCCGGCTCTGCGGGCGGTAGAAGTAGTGGTTCTCGCCCTCGAAGGTCAGAAGCTCGACGGTCTTCCCTGCCCGTTCCAGGGCGTTCTTCATCAGCACCGAATGGTCGAGGAGCACCACCGCATCCTGATCGCCATGCATCAGCAGGATGGGCGCGGTCACGGCGGCGGCATGGTTGGCCGGCGAAGCCGCGATCATCTGTTCGCGCGACGCATTGGCCAACTGGTCTCGGAAGCCGGTGAACATGCCTGAGTCACGGCCAGCGGCCCGCACCACATGCAACTGCAGCATCTGCAGGTCGGTGACCGGCGCGATGGCTGCGGCGCACCGGAAGGCGCTTGGGTGCAACGTGGCGCCCACCAGGGCGGCATAGCCCCCATAACTGGCCCCGACGATGCAGACCTGGCGCGGATCGATCACGCCCTCTGCGCCCAGGGCCGCGACACCATCCAGCAGATCGGTCTGCATCTTGCCGGCCCACTCCCCTCGCCCAGCATCCTCGAACGCCTGACCAAAGCCCCGGGAGCCCCGGAACTGCGGCCGCAGGACCGCATAGCCCCGGCTCGCCAGGAACTGGGTCAGATAGTCAAAGCTGTTGGTGTCCCGCGCCGCCGGCCCTCCGTGTGGCAGGACGATGAGGGGCAGCCCTGTGGCCCGCCCGCCCGGGGGAAGCGTGAGGTAGGCGGGAATCTCCAGCCCATCGCGGGCCTGATAGGTGATCCAGCTTGTCTTGCCCAATGGCGCCTCGGCAAGCTCGGGGAAGGAGGCCCCCAGCGGCGAGAGCTCCTTCTTGCCCCAGTCCAGCAGGTACCAGACCGGGGGCGAGTCCGCGCCATCAGCCACGATGACAAAGCGCTTCCGGTCCTGCGACCAGCTGACCAGCCCCAGGTCGCGCCCAGGAAGAGCCCGGCTGAGAAGCCCGTGCACGGCGCCGATCTCAGCGTCCAGATACTGGACCTTCATGGTCTCCCCGCCCGCCATCAAGGCGAGGGCCTGTCCGGTGTAGGGGTCGCGCACCAGACTGGGCTGATAGGGGCTGGGATCGCCGACACGCTCGATCTGGCCGTCGGACAGGCGATGGCGGATGACCTGTTGCCCGCCCTCATCGACCTGAAGGAGATAGACGGAGTCCTCAGGGTCGGAATAGCCGAGATAGTCGCCGCCCGATTCCTCGCGCCAGATTTCGGTCCAGCGCCGCTGCCCCTTGGCGCGGGCAAAGACACGCGCCTTGGCGACCTTGGGATCGATCTCGTAGCGGACCCGGGCTTCGCCCTCGGAATCGGGTTCGAAATAGTAGGAGTCGAAATTGCCGTTCTCGACGATCCGCCCGTGTCCCGTGGCCGGATCGGCCCGCCAGAGCGACCACTTGAAGTCCTGCTCATCCCCCTTCTGAACGATCCGGCTGTCCACATTGGAGCGGTCAATGGTCCGTTGCAGACCCATCAGATAGATGGAAGGCTTGGCGCCGTGGACGACCCGCACGATGGGCTGGCCAGTCGCGTACCGGCTCGCATGGTCATTTGAAAGCAGGAGGGCGCCGACCTCGCCCTGGGCGCTGACCACCACGTTGCGCTCAAAGCGCTCCTGACTGCGAGGGCCGAACTTCTCCCAATAGCCGACCCGGACGATGACGAAGTCGTCGCCCGCCCAGGTGATGCTGACCGCCTCGATATCCCCCAGGGGCACCGTCTTGGCTCCAGCCTGATCCAGGGTGGCGATATTGAGAGACCGGGCGCCCGCCGGGCCGCCCAGCAGGGCCACCCGCGCGCCGTCGGGTGAAATGGCGGCATCCTGGATCGCCTCCAGCCGGGCGAAGGCCGCCACCGGCGGCGGCGCGGCGGCCGCCATCGTCGCGCCAGCGGCCCAGGCCGCAAGCGCCATCAACATCAATACGCGCATGGAAACCCCCCTCAACCCCAGGTGAGGTTAGCGGGCGGCCATGGCCAAGGTAAAGCTGTGTCGTCGTCCGCAACGAAAAACGGCCCGGGGTCGCCCCCGGGCCGTCTGTCTGTCGCAACCTGGTTCCGCAGGCGGAACCGTGGGCCTTAGTTGTCGATCGTCTCGGCCTGGGCCTCGGCGGCGATAACCTCCGGGAGGGGCTCCATGGCGGTCTCGCGGCTGGCGGCCAGGGCCTCGTCGCGCTTCGCGGCGATGCGCTGGAGGTTCCGCAGATACGAGCCGGTGCCGGCAGGAATGAGCCGGCCCACGATGACGTTCTCCTTCAGGCCTTCCAGGGTGTCGCGCTTGCCCTGGACCGAAGCCTCGGTGAGCACGCGGGTGGTCTCCTGGAAGGAGGCCGCAGAGATGAAGCTGCGGGTCTGCAGCGAGGCCTTGGTAATGCCCAGCAGGACCGGCTGGGTGATCGCCGGACGACCGCCGCGGGCCTCGGCCTTGGCGCTCTCTTCGTCCACCTCGATCTTGTCGAGGTGATCGCCCTTGAGCAGGCCGGTGTCGCCGGTCTCGAGGATCTCCACCTTCTGCAGCATCTGGCGGACGATGGTCTCGATGTGCTTGTCGTTGATGGGCACGCCCTGGAGGCGATAGACCTCCTGGATCTCGTCCACCAGGAACTCGGCCAGCGCCTCAATGCCCTGGATCCGCAGGATGTCATGCGGGTCCGGGTTGCCGTCGATGATGTACTCGCCCTTCCGGATCGTATCGCCATCGTGGACGGCGATATGCTTGCCCTTCGGGATGAGGAATTCGACGGGCTCGCCGCCATCCTCCGGGGTGATCTTGATCCGGCGCTTGTTCTTGTAGTCGCGCCCGAACTCGACTCGGCCGTCCATCTCGGCGATGACCGCGCAGTCCTTCGGCCGGCGGGCCTCGAACAGTTCGGCGACGCGGGGCAGACCGCCGGTGATGTCCCGGGTCTTGGCGCCCTCGGTGGGGATACGGGCCAGCACCTCGCCGGGCTTGGCTTCGTCGCCGTCGCCGACGGAGAGAATGGCCCCCACCGGCAGCAGGTAACGGGCCTCACCGCCGTTGGCGATGCGCTTGAAGGCCCCGTCGGAGTCGATGACGCCCACGGCGGGACGCAGATCGCTGCCCTTGGTCGAGGCGCGCCAGTCGGTGACCACGCGGTTGGAGATGCCGGTGGCTTCGTCGGCTTCGTCACGGACCGAGACGTTCTCCACCAGGTCCTCGAAGCGGACGCGACCGCCCACTTCGGTGAGGATCGGGGTGGTGTAGGGGTCCCATTCGGCCAGACGCTGACCGCGCTTGACCTTGTCGCCGTCCTTGACCTTCAGGCGCGCGCCATAGGGCGGCTTGTAGGATTCACGGTCCTTGCCGTCGACCTGCACAATGATCTGCAGGTTCCGGTTCATGACCACGAACTCGCCGTCGCCGGCCTGGACCACATTGCCGCCGATGACCTTCACGGCGCCTTCGTTGGCGCTCTCGAAGAAGGACTGCTCGGCCACCTGGGCGGTGCCGCCGATGTGGAAGGTCCGCATGGTCAGCTGGGTGCCGGGCTCGCCGATGGACTGGGCGGCGATGACGCCGACCGCCTCGCCGATGTTCACCGGGGTGCCGCGGGCCAGGTCACGGCCATAGCAGGTGGCGCAGATGCCGGTCTTGGTCTCGCAGGTGAGGACCGAGCGGACCTTCACCGACTGCACGCCGGCATTGTCCACCAGCTCGATCATCTTCTCGTCGAGATAGGTGTCGGCCGGGATGACGACCTCGCCGGTGTTCGGGTCCTTGATGTCCTCGGCCGACGAGCGGCCCAGGATACGCAGGCCGAGCGAGACCAGCACATCTCCGCCTTCGACCACGGCGCCCAGGGTGATGCCCCGGGTGGTGCCGCAGTCTTCCTCGGTGATGATGCAGTCCTGCGCCACGTCCACCAGACGGCGGGTCAGATAGCCCGAGTTGGCGGTCTTCAGGGCGGTGTCGGCCAGACCCTTACGGGCGCCGTGGGTGGAGTTGAAGTACTCCTGAACGGTCAGGCCTTCCTTGAAGTTCGAGATGATCGGCGTCTCGATGATCTCGCCGGACGGCTTGGCCATCAGGCCGCGCATCCCGCCGAGCTGCTTCATCTGGGCCTGCGAGCCCCGGGCGCCGGAGTTGGACATCATGAAGACCGAGTTGATCTCGGATTCACGACCGTCCGCGCCCTTAACGCCTTCGGAGATCTCGCGCATCATTTCATCGGCGACGCGGTCGGTGGCCTTGGCCCAGGCGTCAACGACCTTGTTGTACTTCTCGCCCTTGGTGATCAGACCGTCGGCGTACTGCTGCTCGTATTCCTCGACCAGCTTGCGGGTTTCCTCGACGATCGGCTTCTTCCGCTGCGGGATGACGATGTCATCCTTGCCGAAGGAGATGCCGGCCTTGGCCGCCTCGCGGAAGCCCAGGCCCATGATCTGGTCGGCGAAGATGACCGTCGCCTTCTGACCGCAGTGGCGGTAGACGGTGTCGATCAGATTGCCGATTTCCTTCTTGGTCAGGTTCTTCTCAAGCAGCTTGTGGCTGACCGCCGCGTTGAGCGGGAACAGGGCCGCAATCTTCATCCGCCCCGGCGAGGTGTCGATGATCCGGCGGACCACTTCGCCCTCGGGATTCATCTCGGTGTAGCGGCAGCGGATCTTGGAGTGCAGGGTCACGACGCCTTCGTTCAGCGCCGCTTCGATCTCGCCGAGGTCGGCGAACACCTTGCCCTCGCCCGGCTCGCCGTCCTTGACCAGCGACAGGTAGTAGAGGCCGAGCACGATATCCTGCGACGGCACGATGATCGGGCGACCATTGGCGGGCGACAGGATGTTGTTCGTGCTCATCATCAGCACGCGGGCTTCCAGCTGGGCTTCCAGCGAGAGCGGCACGTGGACGGCCATCTGGTCGCCGTCGAAGTCGGCGTTGAAGGCCGTGCAGACCAGCGGGTGAAGCTGGATGGCCTTGCCCTCGATCAGCTTGGGCTCGAAGGCCTGGATGCCGAGACGGTGCAGGGTCGGCGCGCGGTTCAGCAGCACCGGATGCTCGCGGATCACCTCGTCGAGGATGTCCCACACCGCCGGCTGCTCACGCTCGACCATGCGCTTGGACTGCTTGACGGTGCCCGACAGGCCCTTGGCGTCCAGGCGCGCATAGATGAACGGCTTGAACAGCTCCAGCGCCATCTTCTTGGGCAGGCCGCACTCGTGCAGCTTCAGCTCAGGACCGACGACGATGACCGAACGGCCGGAATAGTCGACGCGCTTGCCGAGCAGGTTCTGACGGAATCGGCCCTGCTTGCCCTTCAGCATGTCGGCCAGAGACTTCAGGGGCCGCTTGTTGGCGCCGGTGATGACCCGGCCGCGACGGCCGTTGTCGAACAGGGCGTCGACGGATTCCTGCAGCATCCGCTTTTCGTTGCGGATGATGATGTCGGGGGCCCGCAGCTCGATCAGGCGCTTGAGGCGGTTGTTCCGGTTGATGACCCGGCGATAGAGGTCGTTCAGGTCCGAGGTGGCGAAGCGGCCGCCATCCAGGGGCACCAGGGGGCGCAGTTCCGGCGGGATCACCGGCACCACCGACAGCACCATCCACTCGGGCTTGTTGCCGCTCTCGATGAAGCTCTCGATGAGCTTCAGACGCTTGGACGTCTTCTTGAGCTTCATTTCCGAGGTGGTGGTGAGCAGGTCCTCGCGGAGCTTCTCGGCCTCCTTGGGCAGATCGATGGCCTTCAGCAGGCCCTGGACGGCCTCAGCGCCGATCTCGGCGGTGAAGCTGTCGTCCCCGAACTCCTCCTGGAAGCGCATATAGTCGTCTTCCGACAGCAGCTGATGCTGCTTCAGCGGGGTCAGGCCCGGCTCGGTGACGATGTAGTATTCAAAGTAGAGCACCCGCTCCACGTCCTTCAGCGCCATATCGAGCATCATCGAGATGCGGCTCGGCAGGGACTTCAGGAACCAGATGTGGGCGACCGGGCTGGCCAGTTCGATATGGCCCATCCGCTCGCGGCGGACGCGGGCCAGGGTGACCTCGACGCCGCACTTCTCGCAGATGATGCCCTTGTACTTCATGCGCTTGTACTTGCCGCACAGGCATTCGTAGTCCTTGGTCGGGCCAAAGATACGGGCGCAGAACAGGCCGTCACGCTCGGGCTTGAACGTCCGGTAGTTGATGGTCTCGGGCTTCTTGATCTCGCCGAAGGACCACGAGCGGATCTTTTCGGGCGAGGCCAGAGCGATGCGGATCTGGTCGAAGGTCGGGGCGGCCTGGACCGGATTGAAGATATTCAGGACTTCCTGGTTCATCAGATTTCCAGTTCGTCAGTCATTCTGGAAGGCGAGAGGGAGAGGCTGACGGCCCCTCCCCCCGCAAAAAGCGGCGCGGGATGAAGGCAGCGGTCAGCTGTTCTCCAGCTCCACGTTCAGGCCGAGCGAGCGCATTTCCTTGACGAGAACGTTGAAGCTCTCGGGGATGCCCGCCTCGAAGGTGTCGTCGCCGCGGACGATGGACTCGTAGACCTTGGTCCGGCCGGCCACGTCGTCGGACTTCACCGTCAGCATTTCCTGCAGGGTGTAGGCCGCGCCGTAGGCTTCCAGAGCCCAGACCTCCATCTCCCCGAACCGCTGACCGCCGAACTGGGCCTTGCCGCCCAGGGGCTGCTGGGTGACCAGGCTGTAGGGGCCGATGGAACGGGCGTGGATCTTGTCGTCCACCAGGTGGTGCAGCTTCAGCATGTAGATGTAGCCGACCGTGACCGGGCGCTTGAACTGGTCACCGGTCTGGCCGTCATACAGCATGACCTGCCCCGAACGGTTGAGACCGGCCTTTTCCAGGAGGTTCTCGATGTCGTCGATATGGGCGCCGTCGAAGACCGGGGTGGCGAAGGGCACGCCCTTGGAGAGGTTGCGGGCGAGCTCGATGAGTTCCTCATCGGTCTCGGGCAGCTCTTCCTCAGGACCGTAGATGTCCCGCAGCCAGTCCATCAGGGCCTGCCGCTGGCCACCGTTCTGCCAGGCTTCCAGCAGGTCGGCGATCTGACGGCCGAGGCCGGCGGCGGCCCAGCCCAGGTGGGTTTCGAAGATCTGGCCGACATTCATCCGCGAGGGCACGCCCAGCGGGTTCAGAACGATGTCGACGTTCATGCCGTCCTCAAGGTGCGGCATGTCCTCGATCGGCAGGATCTTGGAGATGACGCCCTTGTTGCCGTGACGGCCGGCCATCTTGTCCCCGGGCTGAAGCTTGCGCTTCACGGCCACGAAGACCTTGACCATCTTCATCACGCCAGGGGGCAGTTCGTCGCCGCGCTGCAGCTTGTCGACCTTGTCCTCGAAGCGACGGTCGAGGCGCTTGCGGGCCTCGTCGAACTGGCGGCGCATGGCCTCCAGCTCGCCCATGGCCTTCTCGTCCTCAAGCGCGATCTGCCACCAGAGGCCCGGCGCGATATCGCCCAGCTTCTCGGCGGTGATCTCGCCGCGGCCCAGGCCCTTGGGCCCGGAGACGGCGACCTTGCCCACCAGCATTTCGCGCAGACGCGAGGTCATGTTGCGGTTCAGGATGGCGAACTCGTCGTCGCGGTCCTTGCCCAGGCGGTCGATCTCGGCGCGCTCGATGGCCATGGCGCGCTCGTCCTTGTCGACGCCGTGACGGTTGAACACGCGGACCTCGACCACCGTGCCCGACACGCCGGGCGGCAGGCGCAGGGAGGTGTCGCGGACGTCTGAGGCCTTTTCGCCGAAGATGGCGCGCAGGAGCTTTTCTTCCGGCGTCATCGGGCTCTCGCCCTTGGGCGTGACCTTGCCCACCAGGATATCGCCCGGCTGGATCTCGGCGCCGATGGCGACGATGCCGGCCTCGTCGAGGTTGCGCAGGGCCTCCTCGCCGACATTGGGGATGTCGCGGGTGATTTCCTCAGGACCGAGCTTGGTGTCCCGGGCCATGACCTCGAACTCCTCGATGTGGATCGAGGTGAAGACGTCATCGCGCACGATGCGCTCGGAGATGAGGATGGAGTCCTCGAAGTTGTAGCCGTTCCAGGGCATGAACGCGACGAGCACGTTGCGGCCGAGCGCCAGTTCGCCGAGCTCGGTGGACGGGCCATCGGCCACCACGTCGCCAGCGGCGATCCGGTCGCCGACGCGGACCAGCGGACGCTGGTTGATGCAGGTCGAGGTGTTGGAGCGCTGGAACTTCTGCAGGCGGTAGATGTCGACGCCCGGCTTGGTGGGGTCGGTCTCTTCCGTCGCGCGGACGACGATCCGGGTGCCGTCGATCTGCTCGACCACGCCTGAGCGGCGGGCGACGACCACAGCGCCGGAGTCCACGGCCACGACACTTTCCATCCCGGTGCCCACCAGGGGGGCGTCGGTGCGGACCAGCGGCACGGCCTGCTTCTGCATGTTGGAGCCCATCAGGGCGCGGTTGGCGTCATCGTTTTCGAGGAAGGGGATCAGCGAGGCGGCGACGGAGACGACCTGCTTGGGCGACACGTCCATCAGGTCGACGGTGTCCTTGGGCAGCAGGGTCGGATCGCCGTTCACGCGGCCCGGCACCAGATCGTCGACGATCTCGCCGTTTTCGATCTTGATATTGGCCTGGGCGATGACGTGCTTGGCCTCTTCCATGGCCGACATGTAGACCACCTCGTCGGTGATCTTGCCGTCCTTGACCCGGCGATACGGGCTTTCGATGAAGCCGTACTTGTTGACCACCGCGTGGGTGGCCAGGGAGTTGATCAGGCCGATGTTCGGGCCTTCCGGCGTCTCAATGGGGCAGATCCGGCCGTAGTGGGTCGGGTGCACGTCGCGGACTTCGAAGCCGGCGCGCTCGCGGGTCAGACCACCGGGGCCAAGGGCCGAGAGACGGCGCTTGTGGGTGATTTCCGACAGCGGGTTTGTCTGGTCCATGAACTGCGACAGCTGCGAGGAGCCGAAGAACTCCCGCACGGCCGCAGCCGCCGGCTTCGCATTGATCAGGTCGTGGGGCATGACCGTGTCGATGTCGACGCTGGACATGCGCTCCTTGATGGCGCGCTCCATGCGCAGCAGGCCGACGCGGTACTGGTTTTCCAGCAGCTCGCCCACCGAGCGGACCCGGCGGTTGCCGAGGTTGTCGATGTCGTCGATCTCGCCGCGGCCGTCCCGCAGGCCGACCAGGGTCTTGAGCACCGCCAGCACGTCGGCCTTGCGCAGGACGCGCACGTCGTCGGGGCAGTCCAGCTCCAGGCGCATGTTCATCTTCACGCGGCCGACCGAGGACAGGTCGTAGCGCTCGGAGTCGAAGAACAGGCTGTTGTACATGGCCTCGGCGGCTTCCACCGTCGGCGGCTCACCCGGACGCATGACCCGGTAGATGTCGAACAGGGCGTCCTCGCGGGCGGTGTTCTTGTCGATGCGCAGGGTGTTGCGCATGTAGGCGCCCACCGTGACCTCATCGATGTCCAGCACGTCGAAGCTGGTGAAGCCCTGCTCTTCCAGGGCGCCCAGCAGGGTGACGTCCAGCTCGTCGCCGGCCTCGCCGTAGATCTCGCCGGTATCGTGATTGACCATGTCGGCGGCCAGGTAGCGGCCGGTGAGGGCCTCAGGCGCCAGCAGCAGGGTCTTGAGGCCCGCGTCAGCGAACTTCTTGGCGTTGCGGGCGGAGATCTTCTGGCCGGCCGGGGCCACCTCTTCGCCGGTCTCGGCGTCGATGAGGGGGAATTCCGGCTTCACGCCGCGCCAGCGGTCGGGCTTGTAGGCCGTGGCCCAGCCGCCTTCACGCTTCTCGAAGGTCACGGTCTCATAGAAGGTGGAGAGGATCTCCTCTCCGTCCATCCCGAGCGCCATGAGGAAGGTGGAGGCCGGCAGCTTGCGGCGACGGTCGATGCGGACATAGACGATGTCCTTGGCGTCGAACTCGAAGTCGAGCCAGGAACCGCGATAGGGGATGACGCGGGCGGCGAACAGGAGCTTGCCCGAGGAATGGGTCTTGCCCTTGTCGTGGTCGAAGAAGACGCCCGGCGAGCGGTGCATCTGGGAGACGATGACCCGCTGGGTCCCATTGACGATGAAGGTGCCCTTCTCCGTCATGAGCGGGATGTCGCCCATATAGACGTCCTGCTCCTTGATATCCTTCACCGAGCGGGCGCCGGTCTCTTCATCGGTTTCGAACACGATGAGGCGCAGCTTGACCTTCAACGGCGCGGCGTAGGTCATGTCCCGCTGGACGCATTCCTCGACGTCGTACTTCGGGTCCTCAAACTCGTAGGACACATATTCGAGCACGGCGCGCTCGTTGAAATCCTTGATCGGGAAGACGGACCTGAAGACCGCCTCGATCCCCTCGTCCCGGCGGTCGGCCGGGCGCACTTCACGCTGCAGGAACTGTTCATAGGACGAGCGCTGAACCTCGATCAGGTTCGGCATTTGCACAGCTTCGGGGATGCGGCCGAAAGACTTCCGGATCCGCTTCTTGCCGGTGAAGGATTGCGCCATTTTATTCCCTTGAGCGCGCGCGGGCGACAGGCCAGCGCGCCGTAAGTTTCATCCTGCGTCCACCCTCAACCCCCGGATGACCGGGGGCCGGACGCTGGAAATGTCCCCTTTACGTCGGGGACGCTCCCTCGCATGGTCGGAGGGCGACGGACCATGCCTCGGAGACGGAACGTGCGAAGACTCGCGTCTTAGCTGAATCGGAATTTCGCGAAGCTCGCCAGAT
Organism: Phenylobacterium sp.; assembly: GCF_030693405.1. GTDB lineage: Bacteria > Pseudomonadota > Alphaproteobacteria > Caulobacterales > Caulobacteraceae > Phenylobacterium. The sequence goes on along the minus strand of NZ_JAUYAW010000058.1, from coordinate 9,603 downwards.
AGGGCTTTTGCAAGCGCTTGGGAAGCCCCTTCCACAGAAAAGTTAAGGCGACGGGGGAACCCGGTCATCAGACGCCGCCTACAGATCAATCCGCCAGCGCAGGATCTCCGCCCCGCTGTGGAGCGCTCCGCCCGGCTCGCGCGCCACGAGATAGCCGTGGTTCTTGACCACCACCTTCTGGGACGCCGGATTGTCGGCGTCGGTCGTCAGTTCCACCTGGCCAAGGCCCCGCCCCCTCGCCTCCACCAGCATCAGGGCCAGAGCCTCAGATGCATAGCTCCGCCCGCGGCGCCAGGGCGGCACGGCATAGCCGATGTGGCCATAGGGAAACCAGTCGGGCAGCGGCCCGCCGCCCGGGCCCCAGCGCAGACCGATGGCGCCACAGAACCCATCCTCCCAGATCCAGCGCCGGATGCTCGGCAGCCGCGCACCCAGGCTTCCGTCCAGACGCATGGCCGGCGGACCGCCCCCATCGGGATTGTCGAGGGAGGCGATAAAGGCCTCCGGATCGGCGGCGATGCGCTCGAGCTCCTCATCTGCCGCCGCCTTGCCGCGCACATTGTCAGACGACCAGCCCCGCCGCAGCGCGTCGGCATAGGCGGGCAGCAGGTCCAGGCTGGGGGTCTTGAGCGTGACGGGCATGGCCCGACTATCGCGCCAGTCAGGCCGCTGGGAAAGTAGTCGCCGACAGGACGCCAGATGACGGGCGCCAGACATGGAAACGGGCCCGGAGGTTTCCCTCCGGGCCCGCGAAAGAGACGCGAGATGCGCCGCTTTAGTCCTACTTGATTTGGACCGAAGCGCCGGCTTCTTCGAGCTTCTTCTTGATCTCTTCAGCTTCCTGCTTGGAGATGTTTTCCTTGATGTTCTGGGGAGCGCCTTCCACCAGGTCCTTGGCTTCCTTCAGGCCGAGGTCCGGACGCACGCCGCGAACTTCCTTAATCACGTTGATCTTCTTGTCGCCGCCGCCGGTCAGGACGACGGTAAACTCGGTCTGCTCTTCGACGGCTTCAGCCGGGGCGCCAGCGGCGGCGGGAGCCGCAGCGGCCACCGGAGCGGCGGCGGAAACGCCCCACTTTTCTTCCAGCATCTTGGAGAGCTCAGCGGCCTCCAGGACGGTCAGAGCCGACAGGTCTTCGACGATCTTTTCGAGGTTAGCCATGGGATTTTGATCCTTGAGAGATTGGGGGTGTCGGGAAAATGACGATCAGGCGGCGTCTTTGGCGGCGTATGCGCCCATGACGCGGGCCAGCTGACCGGCCGGCGCCTGCAGGATGCCGGCGATCTTGGTCGCAGGCGCCTGGACGAGGCCAATGATCTTGCCGCGGAGCTGGTCGAGCGAGGGCAGAGTCGCAAGCGCGCTCACCCCGGTCTTGTCCAGAACCTGCGTGCCCATCAGGCCGCCCATGATCACGAGCTTGTCGTTCTCTTTGGCGAACTGAGTGGCGACCTTGGCGGCGGAGACCGGGTCCGGGCCATAGGCGATGGCGACGGGGCCAGTGAAAAGGGCGTCGCCCTCCTCGCCAACCGAGCCGTTCAGAGCCTTCTGGGCCAGGGTGTTCTTCACCACCTTCAGCTGGGCGCCCTGCTCACGCAGGCGGCCCCGGAGATTCGTCATTTCCGCAACGGTCAGACCCAGATTGTGGGTCACGACCACGGCGCCGGATTCGGCAAAGACGCTTTTCAGCGTCTCGATCGCTTCCTGCTTTTGAGCGCGGTCCATTGCGGTCTCCTACTCAGGTGCGACGCCTGGACCATTCCAGACGCCGTGTGACGGCCACGAATTGGGGAAGCCCCAACGCGGAACCATCAAGCCTGTCCTTTGAGAGAAGCCGCAGCCGTCGCGCCCTTAGTCCGCCATGCGGAAATGGGCCTTGTCGGCGTCATCTTCCCGTCTCCCCGCGAGTGTGGAAGGGCTCTTCCACGCTTATGATCCAGGCGACCCCTGGATCCCGCAGTTCTTGGACAGGATCGGAAGTCCCCTTGCGGGAAGCTTCCAGTCCCCGCCCCTCCTTGCGGAGCGGCGAAACCTTAGAGGCGCGGCTCATACAGCAGGGCGGCCCGAAGCGCAACGCCCCGGCGCGCCCGCCTTGCGCCCACGAAAAAGGGGGCCGCGTCGCCGCAGCCCCCTCACTTCGTCTGTTCGGCGTGGACGCGGTTAGGCGCCGACCGAACCGGTCTCGACCCGGAAGCCGGGACCCATGGTCGAAGACAGGCTGATCTTCTTCACATAGGTGCCCTTGGCGCCCGAGGGCTTGGCCTTGTTGAGCGCGTCCACCAGGGCCTTGACGTTGGCCAGGATGGCTTCGTCCGAGAAGCTCGCCTTGCCGATACCGGCGTGGATGATGCCGGTCTTCTCGGTGCGGAACTCGATGGCGCCGCCCTTGGCGTCCTTTACGGCCTGAGCCACGTTCGGCGTCACGGTGCCGACGCGGGGGTTCGGCATCAGGCCACGGGGGCCGAGCACCTTACCCAGACGGCCGACCAGGGCCATCATGTCCGGCGTGGCGATCACGCGGTCGAACTCCATGAAGCCGCCCTGGATGCGTTCCACCAGCTCTTCGGCCCCGACGATGTCGGCGCCCGCGGCGGTGGCTTCATCAGCCTTGGCGTCCTTGGCGATGACGGCGACGCGGACGTCACGGCCGGTGCCCGAGGGGAGGTTCACAACGCCGCGGACCTGTTGGTCGGCGTGGCGGGGATCAACGCCCAGGTTGACGGAGATCTCGATGGACTCGTCGAACTTGGCCTTGGCGTTTTCCTTGACCAGCTTGATGGCGTCTTCGACCGAGTGAGCGGCCAGACGGTCGCCGGTCCAGGCCTGGATGCGCTTTGCTTGCTTAGGCATGGTCCTCAGGCCTCCACGATCTCAAGGCCCATCGAACGGGCGGAGCCCTCGATGATGCGGGCGGCGGACTCGACGTCGTTGGCGTTGAGGTCCTTCATCTTCGACTCGGCGATCTCCCGCAGCTGGGCGCGGGTGATGCTGCCCACGGTCTCGCGACCGGTCAGCTTGGCGCCAGACTTAATGCCGACCGCCTGCTTGATGTAGTGGGTCGCCGGCGGGGTCTTGGTGACGAAGGTGAACGACTTGTCCTGATAGACGGTGATCACCGTCGGCAGGGGCGTGCCTTTCACTTCCTTCTCGGTGCGGGCGTTGAACTCCTTGCAGAAGCCCATGATGTTGACGCCGCGCTGACCGAGCGCCGGCCCGATGGGCGGCGAAGGCGTGGCGGAGCCCGCGGGCACCTGCAGCTTGATATAGCCCAGAATTTTCTTGGCCATCTTCTCCTCTTTGGCCGGACGTCCGGCCTGTTGAGCCGTGGTGCGGGGTTATGGCTGGCCAGCCCCCTCCCACGGATTTGAGCCGCGCGACCAAGGGCCGCCCGGCGAAGCCCGCGCTTCTATCAGCGGGCGCCTTCAGGGGCAAGCTGCGTGAGGAGGAGTGAAGAGGCGACCTGGAGGCCCCAGAAAGCTGAACGGCGCGATCGGTCCTTGCGGGCCCCGCGCCGTCCTTCCTGCATTACCGACCTGAGCCGTAGCCCCGAACTCGGCCTGTGCGACCCGAGATCAGGCAGAACGACAACAGGCCAGTATCAGCTGGTCTTTTCGACCTGGCCGTATTCGAGTTCGACCGGGGTGGCGCGGCCGAAGATGGAGACGGTGACGCGGAGGCGGGCGCGTTCTTCGTCGACCTGTTCCACCGAGCCGTTGAAGCTGGCGAAGGGGCCATCGGTGACGCGGACCTGCTCGCCGATCTCGAAGCTGATGGTCGGCTTGGGCCGCTCAACACCCTCTTCGATGGCGCCGATGATCCGGGCGACTTCCTTTTCGGAGACCGGCAGCGGCTTGGCGCCGGAGCCCAGGAAGCCCGTCACCTTCGGAGTGTTCTTGATGAGGTGGTAGGCCTCGTCGGTGAGGTTCATCTTCACCAGCACGTAGCCGGGGAAGAATTTGCGCTCGGTGTTGATCTTCCGGCCGCGGCGGATCTCGACCACGTCCTCGGTGGGCACCAGCACCTCGGAGAACTGATCCTCAAGACCCTGGTTGCGGGCCTGGTCGAGGATGGCCTCCTTCACCTTCTTCTCGAAGTTCGAGTAGGCGTGGACGATGTACCACTTGTGATTGGTCGGCGCGACGGCGTCCGCGGTTTCAGCGTTCATTCTAGATTATCCCGCGTTGGCGAGCTGGAGGATCAGGCCCATCAGCCAGCCGATGATGAAGTCGACCCCGAAAAAGAAGATCGCCGCCAGAACGACCATGATCCCGACCATCACCGAGGTGATCCAGGTCTCCTTGCGGCTCGTCCAGGTGATCTTGCGCCCCTCGGCGCGGACCTCCCGGAAGAACTGACCCGGAGGGGTCTTCTTCTTCGGCGCGGAGTCGGCGAGCGGCGAGCCCGAGGACAGGGCCGCGGCCGTCTTGGCGGCCCGGTTCCTCATCGCTTGCGGCGTAGCGCCCGGTTTCCTGGCCATCGAGGATAGCGACTTTCTACTTGAGGGCGGCGGCTCTTTAGACGGGCCCCGCCCGCGCGGTTCACGGCTTCACAGACATATATGGTGGCAGGAGTGGAGGGACTCGAACCCCCGGCCCTCGGTTTTGGAGACCGATGCTCTACCAGCTGAGCTACACTCCTACACGCCTCGACCCCGCTTCCTCTCAGAGGCGGGACCTTGGCTCCGAACAATAAACAGCGCGCCGGGAAGCGGAAAGCCGCCGGCGCGCGCGGTTCATCACCGGAGCCGGCTCGTTTAGCAGGGGGCGCCCGCACGGGCAAGTTGGATCAAAGGGGCTGCGACGGCGTTTGGACCTGGACTTCCCACCGTCCCCGCGAGGCCCCCATGAGCGATCCCTCCAGCCGCGATCCCAAGGTCAACCCAACCCCGCCGGCGGATGACCGCAATCGCGACGGGGAGCAGCGTCCCGGCTCGCCGCCGACCTCGGCCTATGTGCCCGAGGGCTCGGAGGACTCGACCCACAGCGACAAAACCCGCACTGACCCCGATACGGGCGCGCCGGCCAATGGCGATCCCGAGCCGGCCGATTCGGAGACCGACCGGGACGTCTGAGCGCCCGCCCGCCTCAGGTCTTGACGCCGTCCAGCTCGAAGCTGCGGTCGAGATTGGCGATCTTGTCCTCCACCAGGCCCGCGCGCTTCAGCGCCAGGGAGGCGGCCCACAGCCCTGCCCGAGCAGGCATGGGTGTGCGGGCCATGGCGGCGACGGGCACGCCCTTGCGGCGGAAGATGCCGTTGGCGTAGTGGGCGCCATTGGTGATCCGCGTGCCCCAGGTCTGGTAGTCCACCGACAGGGAGACGTTGAAGCCCGCCTGGTTCTCGATCCTGTGCGGCGCGTGCAGGGGCCAGGTGACGGCCATGCCGGGGTCCAGGTCGAACACCTGGGCGGCTGAGTCCATGTCCCGGCGATAGGGCAGATCCTCGGTCTGCTGCTTGAGCATGATATCCTCCATGCCCGTCTGGGGCATGTGGGCCTCATCCACCGGGTAGATCCAGATCCGCTTGCGGCCGCGCATGTGGAACAGGCAGACGCCGGGCGCATCAGCGTGGAACGGGACCTTGGCCTGGGGCGCCGAGAGGATCAGCTGGCCGTTCAACTGGACCGGCCGGAAGCCCGGCGCCTCGCGGGCGATCTCCCGGAAGGCGGCGTGGATGACGGGGATCAGCGCCTCATAGTGCTGCTCCACCCGACGCAGCTGCACCCAGACCCGCCCGTCCTTGATGCCCTCAAGCACCTTCTCGCCGGGCAGCCGGCCGCGCACGCCGGTGCGCATGGTCACCTGACCCTCGTCGTCATAGTCGAACAGGTTGATGTCGTAGAGTTCGGCCGGATAGCGGTCGAGCAGGGCCGCCAGGGGGGCGTCCTCGAACAGGCCCGTCTCCGCCAGGCGATGGGCGAAGGTGATCGGGGCCTTGCGGAAGCCGGCCTTCTGGTCGGCCGCCCAGGCCGGGATCAGACGGTCTGAAAGCGTGTCGGCGGTCATGGTCCTGTCCTTCGTCAGTCCAGCAGGATGAAGCCGGCCGTGGCGCCGGCGAGAGAGAGCCCAAGGCCCAGGCCCACACTGGCCCGAATGCCTGGACGGCGGCGGCCAAGGTGACCAAGCGAGCGGCTGGCGGCGTTGATCTGGCCGTTCAGGCCCGGCTCGCAGGCGGTGATCCGGTCAAGCCGCCGGTCGAGGCGCTGATAGAAATCCCGCAGCCGGTCGTGCAGGCGCGGCGACCGGGATACGGTCTGACGCACCAGCTCCCGCAGGCCTTCCACGAAGGGATCGGCGGTGACGTCGCCCTCGACCACCTCATCGCCCTCGTCGGCGAAGGCGCGTTTGTAGTCCTCAGCCCCCGGACCGAAATCGGCCAGGGCCACCCCCTGCTCCGCCAGAACGCGGAGCGTCTCCAGGGTCATCAGGGCGCCAGGCGAATAGCGGGCGTAGTCCGGGTCATAGATCGGGAACCACAGGTGATAGACCGAGCCCGACAGGAGGCCGGCCTCGGCGGCCACCACCTTGTCGCCGGCCTTCAGCACCGCCACCCGCAGTCCGAAGTCCGGATCGGAATCATCGTTCAGCTGGCGCAGCAGGTCCTGGGTCCAGGGGGTTGAGAACACGTCATGCTGGCCGGTGCGGCGCATCTGGGCGCGCTTTTCGGCGATGATCATCTCCAGCATGGCGGGATCGGCCGACAGGGTGAAGCTCAGCGGCCCCACCTGTTCGGCCAGCTGACGCTGGCGTCGGCGCTTGTCCTTCAGGAAGCTCCCCTGCCCGGCGGCCCGACGCCCCTCCAGATAGGCGTCGTAGCCGCCGGTCAGATCGGCGATCATAGCGGGCTTGGGCGCCGCGGCGTTGACCGCCTCCGACTGGCCGCCGACCAGACCGCCGAACCGGAAGCGGCGGGCCTGCAGGTGCTCGAGCACCACCTTCAGATCGATCTCGACGCCGGGTTTTGCGATCAGCCCGTGATAGTCGGTGAGCGGGGCGGCCATAGGCTGAATCGCCCCGCCGCGGCGCTGGAACGGAAGGAAGCCGACAATCTCGTCGTCCCGGCGGATCACCGCCACCTGGGCTTGGGGCGCCACCTCGCTGGCGGCCAGAACATAGCGCAGGTCGAAATAGGGGCTCGAAAGCGCCGGATCGCGGTCGCGGAACTGGGCCCACAGGGCGCGCGCCTGCGGGTCGAGCTCGCTGGCCCCCCGCGTCTCGACGCTGATCCCGGCTCCCATTCTGGCGCCCTCTCCCTGTTTCGCACGCTCAGGTTGATCCCCTGCAAGATGCGTGCGCAGGGCTCAGACAACCATGTGTGGGTTTCGAAAAAGGAAAGGCGGCGCCTCAGACGTCGAAGAACACCGCCAGAACGTAGGCCACCCAGAAGATTCCAAACAGCCAGCGGCCCCAATAGGTCTGTATATTGGCGAGCAGGCCCCGGGGTGGCGTCACGAACTTCCCCTTCTGAATCGCCAGGCGCAGGGTGGCGCCGGACTCCGAGAGGACCTGGGTCCTGAAGCGGAAATAGGCGCTGGCCTGCTCCGCGGCGAGGAAGGGCTCGCGAAACTCGATCTCCCGAAGCAGGCGCGCCTCACGTCCCCCTGGCGCAACGGTCAGGGCCAGCCGCGCCGTGACAGAGGGCCCCTGATAGGTCTCATCCCAGCCGGCGCCCTGGAGCGGCGCAGGCAGGGCTATGACGTATTCGTGCCTCACCCGCCTGGGCCGGCCAAGATCGATGGGCCAGCGGCGGCGTGATGTCTCAGGTGTCGGCATCTGATGGTCCAGAAACCCGTCCCGCAGCACCAGTTCGGCCACCTCGCCCTTGGGGGCGGCGACCCAGGGCGCCGGCGCCTGGTAGCGCTCATGGGTGCGGACCACGTTCAGCTTGCGATCATCGGCCAGACTGATCGGCTCAAGCAGCTCCACCTCGCCGTAGCCATTGCGGCGGGCTGAGACGTAGTCCCGCTCGGCCTGGGCGTGGCTGGCGTCCCAGCGGCGGCGCTCCATTTCGGCGCGCCAGTCGAAATAGGACGAGCGGATTTCCAGCTCGACCGGATCGGTGACCGTCCGCGGCGCGCCGATCGACTCCTCCACCTGCAGCAGGTCGACGACCCCGCCCGACCCCATCCAGACCAGGGTGGCCCCGGCCTTCAAGGGCAGCCCCCACCCGAACCGAGGCTGATAGATGGTGTCGAGGTCGTCCGCCTGCGGGGCCATGGTGGGGTCCAGCCAGAAGATCTCGTCCCCGAGCGCCAGACCCACGATGCAGTGGTCGAATGAAAGGGGCGACGCCGGCTCCTGGTCTAGGATCCAGCCCTTCCAGGTGTTGACGAGCACAGGATACGCCGTGAGGCCGAGCCGGGTGAGCAGCGCGACAAGCAGCCTTGAGGCGTCCTTGCAGTCCCCCGACCGGGAGAGCCAGATATCGGAAAGGTTGCGCGGGGCGAAACCGCCCTCGCCCAGAGTGACCGACTGGTAGCGCAGGACGCTCTGGACCAGCCGCAAGGCGGCCACCGCCCTGGCCTTGGGCGCCAGCGAAACCAGGCCGGCCGCCTCCTCCTCCAGGCTGGAAGGCAGGACGCCGCCTGTCGCATAGAGCGGGGCGAAGAGGCCTGCGACCTCGGGCCAGGCGGACTGGTCGCAGATCCGGATCGTCGCATAGGGCCGCACCCAGGCTGGCATGTCCGGCTCGAGCTCGACCGGCGCGGTTTCCTGGCTGCGCCAGACGCGCTCGCAGGCGCCGTTCAGAAGGCGCTCCTGAGCGGCCGGGGCGCCGCTCCAGCTCAGCATCGTCAGGCGCCGGTCGACGGGCGAGAGCAACCGCACCCGGGTCTCGCCCACCCAGCACCCCCAGCTGAAAAGCCATTCCCGACTGAAGTGACGTCCGACGATGGGATGATCCCCCGACAGGCTGAAGGCGACATCGACAATGTCGCCCACCCGGATGTCAGGCAGGGTGATGTTGGCCGTCAGGCGTCCGTCATAGATCGCCCGCTCAAGATCGGGCTCACGCCGGAAAACCTGCGCATGAGGCCGGGGGTCGATGAACCTTTCCTGACCATTTCGCACCACACAGATCCGATGAAAGGTCAGGGTCTCATAGCTTGGGTCGAAGTTGACGTTCACGACGGCGGCGCTCTGCAGCCCGTCGGTTCCCGTGACCTCGTTGACCGATCGCTGGAAGGTGGAGGCGCTCGGCCCCGTCAGACTGATCTGGGTGTCCGTCAGCCAGAGGCAGAGACCGCCATGCTGTTCCCGGGGCGTCGGGGTCCTGGGCCGCATGAAGGGGGCGAGCTCCACCCAGTCCGCCGCGGGACCATGGCCCAGAAGCTCCGCGGCGCCCGCCGCTGCTGTATCCGCCGCCATCGCACTCCCCCCGCCGCACGCCTGGGTTTCATAGCACCCGGAGCGCCGCCCCTGAGCGGAATCTACCTGGAGGCGACCGCCGGTTCGCCAAAGGAAAAGGCCGCCGGGGTTTCCCCTGGCGGCCTTGGCCTTGGTCAGGCTGTGAAGCCTGTGACTATTCGACGATCTTGGCCACGACGCCGGCGCCGACCGTGCGGCCGCCTTCGCGGATGGCGAAGCGCAGGCCCTGGTCCATGGCGATCG
>NZ_JAUYAW010000057.1 GCF_030693405.1 Phenylobacterium sp. | reverse complement strand
TGGCCAGAAGGGCGCGCGAGGCGGCGTTATGCGGCAGACAGGCGGCCTCAAGGCGGTGAAGGCCTAGGGTGTTGAAGGCGAAGGTGTTCAGGGCCCGCGCCGCGGCCAGGGTCAGTCCCCGCCTGGCGAACGGCTCGCCGCACCAGTAGCCCACGGTCCCCATTTGGGCGACGCCCCGGCGGATGTTGGACAAGGTGATGCCGCCGGTCATGGCGCCGTCCGATTCCTGGAAGACGAGGAAGCTGTAGGCTGAGCCCACCTCCCGGTCCCGCGCATAGGCCGCCAGGCGCCGGCGAAAGGCCACCCGGGTCAGGTCGTCCGCCGGCCAGGTGGGCTCCCAGGGCTGCAGGAAGGCGCGGGAGGCGGCGCGCAGGTCACGCCACTCCGAATAGTCGGCGGCCCGGGGCGGGCGGAGGAAGACCCCTGCCCCATTCACCCGCAAGCCCCCTTCCGAGGCGATCCAGTCCAGCAAGGCCATGGTGAGATTGCGGCTCCGATTGGCCAATCCGTCAAGAGAGACGGCGGTCTAGAGGCCTGCAAAAGTCCTGCGGTCGTCTTGAGCCCCTGGGCGATAACTCGCCAGAGCGGCCTGGCGGTTCCCGGCGGACGATATTGCAGACGCTCAGCCGAACAGGACCCGGCTGAAGGCTGTCGCGGCGCCGGCGGCCTGGCGGGGTCCGAGGACCGCGACGGCGGCGCGCCCGCTGGCGCAGAGATCTGCGCCCAGGCGGGCGAGGTCCTCAAGGGTCACCGCCTCGATCCCGGCGGCGATCTCGGCCGGCGGCAGGGGGCGGTCGAACAGCAGGAGCTGGGCTGCGGTCTGTTCGGCCCGGGCCAGCGGCGATTCCCGCATCATGAACATCGCCCCCCTGATCTGCGCCTTGGCGCGGGCGAGCTCGGCGGGCGTCACCGAACGCCCCAGGCCTGCGATTTCGCCCGCCGCCACCTTGGCCAGCTCCGCCGCATCCTTGGCCGCGCAGCCGGCGAACACGCCCAGCACGCCCTGGTCGGCATAGGTCTCGCTATAGGCGTCCACCGCATAGGCCAGGCCGCGTTTCTCGCGGGCTTCCTGGAAGAGGCGCGAGGCCATGCCGCCGCCAAGGATTTCGGCGAACAGCCGCAGAACGAAATAGTCGGGATCGCTCACCCCCACCGTCGGCAGCAGGAAGACGAGGTTGGCCTGTTCCAGCCGCTTGGTCTCCACCGCCTCGCCGCCCGAGAAGCGGGCATCCGGCGCGTGAGCAGCAGCGGGGGGCGGGAGCGCGTCGCCGAAATGTCGGGCGGCCAGGTCCAGCAGCTCGGCCTCGTTGACGGCGCCGGCGGCGCTGACCACCAGGCTGGCGGGGTCATAGAGGCGGCCGCGCCAATCTGCGAGGCTGGCGGGGTCGGCCGCGCCGATTGAGTCCACCGTGCCGAGGATGGAGCGGCCCAGGGGCTGATCCCCAAAGGCGGCGGTCTGGGCCATTTCGAACACCAGATCGTCAGGGGTGTCGGCGGCCTCGGCGATCTCCTGGCCGACCACCTGCTTTTCCCGGGCGAGGTCCTGGGGGTCAAGGCGCGGCGCCTGCACCAGGTCGGCCAGGACCGCGGCGCCCAGCGGCAGGCCGCCGGCGAGGCACCGGACCTGATAGCTGGTGCGCTCATAGCCGGTGGCGGCGTTGATCTGTCCGCCCTGGGCCTCGATGGCTTCGACGATCTCCATGGCCGAACGCTCGCCCGCGCCATTGAAGACCATATGCTCAAGCAGGTGGGACCAGCCCGAGCGCGGCGCGTCCTCGAACCGTGCGCCACGGCCGGCCACGACGCAAAGGGCGCTGGTCTCCAGCCCTGCAATCGGGTCGCAGACGACCCGGACGCCATTGGGCAGGCGATGGACCTTGGCCAATCCCTTAGGTCTCGGCGAAGGCGCGGACGCAGGCCTTGATGGCGTCTGCGTCAGCCGGCAGCCGGTCGAAGCGTTCCGGGCGATCGGCCAGGCTCTGGGTCCAGCGGGGCAGGTCCGGGGTCACAGACGTGGCCTGGGCGACCGCTTCGGGGAACTTGGCCGCGTGCGCCGTGGACAGGACGATGACCGGGCCCGCCAGGTCGCCCGCCCGACGCAGTGCGGCGACGCCCACGGCCGTGTGCGGATCGATCAGCTCGCCGGTCTCATTCAGCGTGGCCAGCATGGTGCGGCTGGTCTCCTCCTCGCTGACCGCGACGCCGGTGAACAGCTCGGCCATATAGGCCTGGGCCTGGGGTGGGATGTCGATATGGCCGGCCTCGCCAAAGGCGGCGAAGGCGCGGGCGGTTTCCACCGGTTCGCGCCGGACCGCCTCGAAATAGAGCCGCTCGAAATTGGAGGCCGACTGGATGTCCATGGCCGGGCTCTGGGTGGCGGTCACCTCGCCGCGGGCGTAGCGGCCGTCCTGGAAGGCCCGGGCCAGGATGTCGTTGGAATTGGTCGCCACCACGATCCTGGCGATGGGCAGGCCCATTCGGTGGGCCACATAGCCGGCGAAGGCGTCGCCGAAATTGCCCGAGGGCACGCAGTAGGAGACGGGCCGCTCAGGCGCCCCGACGGCCACGGCCGTCGTGAAATAATAGACGCTCTGGGCCACGATCCGGGCGAAGTTGATCGAATTGACGCCGGTCAGATCCACCGCCTGGCGCAGGCTCTGGTCCTGGAAGGCGGCCTTCACGATGGCCTGGCAGTCGTCGAAGGTGCCCTGGACGGCGACGCAGCGGACATTGGCCTCGCTCGCCGTGGTCATGAACCGACGCTGGACCTCGGAGATACGGCCCTCCGGGAACAGGGCGCAGACCCGCACATGGGCCCGGCCTCGGAACGCCTCAACCGCCGCCCCGCCGGTGTCGCCGGAGGTGGCGCAGAGGATGGTCTGGACGCGGTTCTGCCCAGCCAGCACATGCTCATAGAGCCTGGCCAGCAACTGCATGGCCACGTCCTTGAAGGCCAGGCTCGGACCATGGAACAGCTCGGCCACGAAGGCGTCGGGGCTGATCTGGACCAGGGGGACCACGGCGGCGTGGGCGAAGGTGGCGTAGGCCTCCTCGCACATGGCGTTCACAGCATCCCGGGGGATCTCGTCGCCAGCGAAACGCGCCAGGACCTCGGCGGCCACATGGGCGTAAGGCTTGCCGCGAAACGCCGCGATCTCGGCCGTCGTGAAGCTGGGCCAGGAGTCCGGCACATAGAGCCCGCCGTCGGGGGCGAGCCCAGCCAACACCGCGTCCACAAAGCCAACCGCCGGGGCCTGGCCCCGGGTGGAGACATACCGCATCAACTCTTCCATCTGCGCCTGATCACGGCGGCATAGACGGCGATCAGGGCGCCCGCAAGGCCGAACCAGGTCAGGGCGTATTCCAGATGGCGGTTGGCGATCTCGCCCGGCAGCGGGGTCGGCTCCAGGGCTGGGAATTCGGGATTGGTCGGGGTTTCCGCCAGCAGGAAGACCGGCGCCGGCGCGCTGGCCCCCAGGGTGGCGGCCATGGCCGCCACGTCGCGGGAATACCAGAGGTTGGTGTCAGGCCGGTTGTCAGGGGTGACGAAGTTGGCCGGATCGGGATTGCGCAGCAGGCCGATCACCTCCACGGGCGCCGTCGCCTGGGGGTCGACGGGGGGCCGCTCGGCCACCGTGTCGGGCACGAACCCGCGGTCGACCAGGATCGCCTGATAGCCCCCGCCCGAGACCGGGCAGGCCGAGATCAGCCGCTGACCGGCCTGGCCGTCCTTGATGGCGTAGAGTTGGACGAAGGGGGCGGTGGCGAGGCCCGGGCAGGTGAGGCTGACCCGATAGAAGCCCAGGTCTTCGCCAGACGCGCCCAGGGTCAGGATTTCGCCGGCCGGTCGCGGGGCGGCGTCGGCCCGGCTCTCGATCTGAGCGAGAAGCTCGGCCTTCCAGGTCAGGCGCTGCATCTGCCAGACGCCCAGGCCGATCAGGATGCCTAGGGAGATCAGGGTCGCCAGGGTCAGGCCGATGGGCAGCCTGCGGCTCGGGGGGGTCTCAGTCATCGGAGCGGGCCTCCGCGGCCCGGTTAGAGAACTGGGCCGCCAGCATGATTCCCTTCAGCGGGCGTAGCAGACCGATGGAGACGAACACCGTCAGCGGGAGCCAGAGCACAAGGTGAAGCCAGATGGGCGGGGTGAAGGCGAGCTCCACATATAGGGCGGCGAAGGCCACCAGGAAGCCGGCGATCAGAATAACGAACACCGCCGGGCCATCGCCGGAGTCGGCCTTGCCCAGGTCATAGCCGCAGGTCGAGCACTGGGGCGCGACCTTCAGGAAGCCGGCGAACAGCGCGCCCTCCCCGCAGTTCGGGCAACGGCCGCGCAGGCCAGAAATGAGGGGATTGGGATGGGCCATTTAGCTAGGCCCGTCCCGGTTCAGGCGATCTGGCCTGAACCGGGCAGGAGACTTGAAGCCGGCGCGGGCGGGAGGCGCGCGTCATCCCGCTGCGGTCGGCCACGGGCGCCGGCCTAATGTCCGGCGCCGCCGAACACCACGTAGATGAAGGCGAACAGGAAGAGCCACACCACGTCGACGAAGTGCCAGTACCAGGCGGCCGCCTCGAAGCCGAAATGCCTCTCCGGGGTGAAGCCGCCACGCATCAGACGGATCAGGCAGACCAGCAGGAAGATTGTGCCCACCAGGACGTGGAAGCCGTGGAAGCCGGTCGCCATGAAGAAGGACGACCCATAGAGGCCCGAGCTGATCGCCGCATCGTTGTAGAAATAGTTGTGCGACAGGATGTGGTGGTACTCGTAGGCCTGGATGGCGCTGAAGATCACACCGAGGATCACCGTCAGGATCAGGGCGAACTGAGCGCCCTTGCGGTCGCCTTGCTGCAGGGCGTGGTGAGCCCAGGTCACCGTCGTGCCCGACAGCAGCAGGGTCAGGGTGTTGACCAGGGGCAGGTTCCAGGCGGGCACCGTCTCGATGCCGGCCGGCGGCCAGGTGGCCCAGGCCTGACGGACTTCCTCGATGCTCGAGAGCGTCCGGGCCTCATGGAAGAGGGCCATTTCGAAGAAGATCCAGAACCAGGCCACGAAGAACATCACTTCGGAGGCGATGAACAGGATCATCCCGTAGCGCAGGCCCAGCGACACCACCGGGGTGTGGTCGCCGGCGTTGGCTTCCTTGGTGACGTCGATCCACCAGCCAGCCATGGTGATCAGCACCAGGGTCAGGCCGGCGGCGAACAGCCACCAGGTGCCCGCGGGAACGCCGAAGAGGCCCTTCAGCCACATCACCAGGCCGACGGCCATGACGGTGGCGCCCACCGAGGCCACCAGGGGCCACGGGCTGGGATTGACCAGGTGGTAGTCGTGCTTGACGCCTGCTTGGGCCATTTCGGTCCTAACCCCTCATAATATCGTCCCGCCGGCTGGGCCTGGAGGCGCCGCCCGCGGGTGGTCTTGATGGTGCTATAGCCCCGCCCCTTGCGATCCGCCAAGAGGGGAAGCCGCGG
Organism: Phenylobacterium sp.; assembly: GCF_030693405.1. GTDB lineage: Bacteria > Pseudomonadota > Alphaproteobacteria > Caulobacterales > Caulobacteraceae > Phenylobacterium. The sequence goes on along the minus strand of NZ_JAUYAW010000057.1, from coordinate 39,156 downwards.
TGGCCGCCGGCGCATGCGCGACGGGCTGGACCGCGGCGTCCTCATCGGACGGATAGAAGGTGTAGGACAGGGTGATCTCGGCCTTGTTCCGGGTCTCGAAATCGTCGGCGTATTCGGGATCGACGAAGTAGACCATGGGGAACTTGATGGTCTCTCCGGGTCCGATGGTCTGGTCGGAGAAACAGAAGCACTCGAGCTTCCGGAAATAGGCGCCGGCCGCCTCGGGAACGACATTGTAGACCGCTCGGCCGGTCATCGGCGTGGCGCCGTTATTGGTGACCTCGAAGAAGGCCAGGCCCGTCTCGCCGATCTTGAGCTTCTGGGCGACATGCTCGGAGCGGAAGGTCCAGGGCAGCGTCCGGACATTGGTGTCGAATCGGATGTTCAGGGTCTTGTCGAGGACCTGGGTTGGCGCGGCCTCGGCCTGGCTGACCGTGCCGCCGAATCCGGTGACTTGGCAGAAGGCGCGGTAGAGCGGCACCGAGGCGTAGGCCAAGCCGATCATGCCGACGAACACCCCGGTGCAGATCAACCCCAGCCGCAGGTTGCGGCGGGCGGGGTCGGGCGCAGGGCGCAGCGGTTCAGAGAGGTCTGTCGAGGACATTGGCTCCCAATCGAACAACGGTGACGAGGAAGACGAGGATGGCGAAGGCGATCAGGCCCAGCGCCAGGGCGATGTTGCGGCCCCGGCGGGCCTGGAACCGGGGGTCAGGCCGTCCAGGGACGGTCGGCTCGGCAGACGTGACATCCTGGGGCGCTTCAGGCTCGCTCATCAGACGCCTCCAGGGATCAGGTTCAGGAAGGTGGGCAGGCCCAGGCTCGCCTCGACCAGCAGGGTCGCGAAGATCAGGGTCAGATAGAGGATCGAGAAGGCGAACAGGTTCCGCGCGTCCCGGGCGCCGGCCCGCACGTCATACAGACGCCCGTCCAGCCGGGGATCGGCGCTGTCGCCCGCCCGGCTGCGCATCACCCGCCAGGCCAGGATGAGGAAGACCAGCCCGCCCATGGCGGCGACCGCCAGGTACGGCAGGCCGCCCAGACCGGTGAAGGCCGGCAGCAGGCAGATGGGCACAAACAACAGGCTGTAGATGAAGATCTGTCTGCGGGTGGAGGCTGCTCCGGCGACGACCGGCATCATGGGCACGCCGGCCTTCTCGTAGTCCTCGCTGGAATAGAGGGCCAGCGCCCAGAAATGGGCCGGGGTCCACATGAAGATGATGGCGCAGAGCAGCCAGGCGTTCAGCGGAACCTCGCCGGCCGCGGCCGCCCAGCCGATGACCGGCGGCAAGGCGCCGGCCAACCCGCCGATGACGATGTTCTGCGCCGTCCAGCGCTTGAGCCACATGGTGTAGACGACGGCGTAGAAGAAGATGGTGAAGGCGAGCAGTCCGGCGGCCAGCCAGTTGACGGCCACCCCCATGAACATCACCGACAGCAGGGAGAGGATGATCCCCATGGACAGGGCCTCGGCCCCCTTGATTCGTCCCGCCGGCACAGGCCGGCCGCGGGTGCGGCGCATCTGGGCGTCGATGTCGGCGTCGTACCACATGTTCAGCGCGCCGGACGCGCCGGCGCCCACGGCGATGCACAGGACGGCCACCGCCCCCAGCAACGGGTGGATCGGCGCCTTGGCGCAGACCAGTCCCGTGGCGCCGGTGAACACCACGAGCGACATGACCCGCGGCTTGAGCAGCTGCAGATAGTCCTGCCAGCGGGCTGGGGAGTCCGTGGCGTCCGGGGTGGCGGTGATGGCGCTCGTCATGGTCGCCAAAGACATACTCCTAAACGGGGCTCTCACAAGACGAAGGGGCGCGGTTCGGGTGTGACCGAACCGCGCCCCAGGGTCATGGCCGGGCCGGCCGGTCAGTGGTGGCTGTCAGCCTTGATGACCGGCGGCTCGTTGAACTGGTGGAACGGCGGCGGCGACGGCAGGGTCCATTCCAGCGTCGTGGCGCCTTCGCCCCACGGGTTGGCTTCGGCCTTGCGGCGCATGATGGCGGCTTCCAGCAGGATCAGCAGGAAGACCAGCACGCCCACCGCGGTGATCGCGTAGCCCACCGACGAGATGTAGTTCCAGTAGGTGTAGGCTTCCGGATAATCCACGTACCGGCGCGGCATGCCCTGGAGGCCCAGGAAGTGCTGCGGGAAGAAGATCAGGTTCACGCCGATGAAGGTGATCCAGAAGTGGAGCGCGCCGGCCCACTCGCGGTACTTCACGCCGAAGATCTTCTCGAACCAGTAGTAGAAGCCCGCGAAGATCGCGAACACGGCGCCGAGGCTCAGCACGTCGTGGAAGTGGGCCACCACGTAATAGGTGTCGTGGAGGCTGTAATCGATGCCGGCATTGGCCAGGACCACGCCGGTCACGCCGCCCACGGTGAACAGGAAGATGAAGCCGATCGCCCACAGCATGGGCGTCTTGAAGCTGATCGACCCGCCCCACATGGTGGCGATCCAGGAGAAAATCTTCACGCCGGTCGGCACGGCGATGACCATCGTCGCGGCCACGAAGTAGGCGCGCAGATTGATGTTCATGCCCACGGTGTACATGTGGTGGGCCCACACGATGAAGCCGACGAAGCCGATGGCCACCATGGCGTAGGCCATGGCGAGGTAGCCGAAGACCGGCTTGCGCGAGAAGGTCGACACGATGTGGCTGATGATGCCGAAGCCCGGCAGGATCAGGATGTACACCTCGGGGTGACCGAAGAACCAGAACAGGTGCTGGAACATCACCGGGTCGCCGCCGCCGGCTGCGTTGAAGAAGGCGGTGCCGAAGTTACGGTCGGTCAGCAGCATGGTGATGGCGCCCGCCAGAACCGGCAGCGACAGCAGCAGCAGGAAGGCGGTGATCAGCACCGACCAGGCGAACAGCGGCATCCGGTGCAGGGTCATGCCCGGGGCGCGCATGTTGAAGATGGTGGTGATGAAGTTGATCGCGCCGAGGATCGAGCTGGCGCCGGCCACGTGCAGGGACAGGATGGCCAGGTCCATGGACGGGCCGGTGTGGCCCAGCGTTGAGAGCGGCGGATAGATGGTCCAGCCGCCGCCGAAACCGCGGCCCGGGCCGCCATCGACGAACATGGAGAGCAGCAGCAGCACCCAGGCCGCCACCAGCAGCCAGAACGAGATATTGTTCAGGCGGGGGAAGGCCATGTCCGGCGCGCCGATCATGATCGGCACGAACCAGTTGCCGAAGCCGCCGATCATCGCCGGCATGACCATGAAGAAGATCATGACCAGGGCGTGGGCGGTGACCACGACATTGTAGCCGTGCTTGGAGGCGTCGATCCAGCCGAGCTGGTCGAGGAGCGAGCCCTCGACAAACACCTGGAGGCCGGGCTCAGCCAGCTCCCAGCGGATCAGGCCCGACAGGGCGCCGCCCACGATGCCCGCCATGATGGCGAACAGCAGGTACAGCGTGCCGATGTCCTTGTGGTTGGTGGACAGGAACCAGCGGGTGAAGAAACCCGGCTTGTGATCGTGGTCGTCGTGACCGTGTGCGGCGGCGTGAGCCATCTTTACTCTACCCCTGGTCAGTTCGCGGCCGCTGCAGCGGCGGGCGCAGCGGTCTCTGGCGGCGGCGAAACAGCCGCATCTTCGGCGACGCCTTCGGTCGCCGAGGCGTCCGTGGCGGTCTGGGCGACGGCGGGCGCGGTGGCCTCGGCCTCGGTGCTGGCCGCAAGGCCGGCCGGGTTGCCGCCCTTGGAGGCGACCCAGGCGTCGAACTCGGCCTGGCTGACGACCCGGATCTCGATGGGCATGTAGGCGTGGTCCACGCCGCACAGCTCTGAGCACTGGCCGTAATAGACGCCTTCCTTCTCGGCGGTGAACCAGGTCTCGTTCACACGGCCGGGGATGGCGTCGGTCTTGAGGCCGAAGGCCGGCATGGCGAAGGAGTGGATCACGTCGGCGGCGGTGACCAGGACGCGAACCGTCTTGCCCACCGGAACCACCATGGGTTCGTTGGCGGCCAGGAGGTAGGGGACGCCAGCGGCGCGCGCCTCGTCCTCGGGCAGCATGTTGGAGATGAACTCGCCCACCTCGTGGTCGGGATATTCGTAACCCCAGTACCACTGATAGCCCACCGCCTTCACCGTCAGGTCGGGGCGAGGCATGTCGTGATAGGTGAACAGCAGCCGGAAGGAGAAGATGGCGATGAAGACCAGGATCAGCACCGGCACCAGGGTCCAGATGACCTCAATGGTGGTGTTGTGGCTGAACTTGGCCGGCACCGGATTGGCCCGGGCGTTGTAGCGGAAGATCACCCAGATCAGCAGCGCTGCGACGAACAGCGTGATGATGGTGATGATCGGCATCAGAATCACATCGTGGAAGAAGATCGCGTCATGCTTCAGCGGCGCAGCCGCCGGCTGAAGCGCAATCCCCTTGGGCGTGGGCTGGCCCATCAGGTCCTGGGCGAGCGCCTGGACGCCCCAGAACGCCGTCATTGCGCCCGCTGCGGCCCCGGCCGCCAACGTCCGCATCCCCTGCAAGCTCGACTTCATATCCCCTCGGTCTCTTTGGCGGGGCCGGCGTCGGGGAAATGCCCTGAGCCGATCCGCGACTGAAACGAGGCTCACGCAGCGAAAAGGCGTCCGCCGCCAGGCCCTCAAGGCGCGTGCATACGCGCTCTCCCCCAAATTGCCAAGGCGATAGCCCGCCACAAGGGCCATCACGTTTACGAGGCGATTTCGGACCAAATGACGCACGCCGAACCGGCGCCCGGACGGCGCCCCGTGACGAGACCCCTACGAGACCCTATGTCTTTGAGCAGGCCAGCCTGACGCCCCGCCGAAGGACTTAATGATGAACGCCCATATTTCCGCGCCCTCGATCCTGGACTCCTGCGGGGTCGCCCCGGAGCGGGCCCGGGAAATCCTCGGCGAGGCCCTGGCCGGCGCCGATGACGGGGAGATTTTCGCCGAGCGGTCGGAGAGCGAGTCCTTCCTGTTCGACGACGGCCGGCTGAAGTCAGCGGCCTATGATTCGACCGAGGGCTTCGGCCTGCGGGTGGTGGCGGGCGAGACGGCCGGCTACGCCCATTCCAGCGAGATTTCCGAAGCCGCCCTGCGCCGGGCCGCGTCCTCAGCCGCCCTGGCCAAGCGCGGCTATGAAGGCGTCGCTGCGGAGGGCCCCCGGGCCACCAACATCCGCCACTATGGCGATGACGATCCGCTGGCCGCGCCGGACTTCGCCGAGAAGGTCGCCCTGCTGCAGGAGATCGACGCCTGGGCGAGAGCCCGCGATCCCCGCGTCGTCCAGGTCATGGCCAGCCTTACGGCCGAGCGACGCATCGTGGAGATTCTGCGGGCCGACGGCCGGCTGATCCGCGACGTGCGGCCCCTGTCACGCATCAATATTCAGGTGACGGTGGAAAAGGATGGCCGCCGCGAGGCGGGCTTCGCCGGCGCCGGCGGCCGCGCCGGCTACGACGCCTGGATCTCCCCTGAGGCCTGGCGCGAGCAGGGCGAAGAGGCTCTGCGCCAGGCCCTGGTCAACCTGGAGGCGGTCGCCTGCCCTGCGGGCGAGATGGACGTGGTCCTGGGCCCCGGCTGGAACGGCGTCCTGCTGCACGAGGCCGTCGGCCACGGGCTGGAGGGCGACTTCAACCGCAAGGGCACCTCGGCCTTTTCCGGCAAGATCGGTCAGCGGGTCGCCGCCCCAGGCGTCACCGTGTTCGACGACGGCGCCCTGGCCGGACGCCGCGGCTCACTCACCGTCGACGACGAGGGAACGCCCACTGAGCGCACCGTGCTGATCGAGGACGGAATTCTGGTCGGCTACATGCATGACCGGATGAGCGCTCGGCTCATGGGCCTGGCCGTCACCGGCAATGGCCGCCGCCAGTCCTACGCTCACATGCCAATGCCGCGGATGACCAACACCGCCATGGAAGGCGGCTCCACGCCGCAGGCCGAGATGATCGCCTCCACCAAGCGCGGCCTCTATTGCGCCAATTTCGGCGGCGGCCAGGTGGACATCACCAATGGCAAGTTCGTCTTCCAGTGCACCGAGGCCTATCTGATCGAAGACGGCAAGGTGACCCGTCCGGTGAAGGGCGCGACCCTGATCGGCGATGGTCCCTCGGCGCTGACCCGGGTGACCATGATCGGCGACGACTTCGCCTTCGATCCCGGCGTGGGGGTCTGCGGCAAGTCCGGCCAGAGCCTGCCGGTGGGTGTCGGCCAGCCGTCCCTGAAGATCACGGGACTGACCGTCGGGGGCACCAGCCTCTAGGCGCCCGACGGCCCAGACCCACGATCTGCGAATCTGTCTCAGATTTAACTAGGGCGTAGGCTCGACCCTGGATCATCTGCGCTCCAGGAGACGCCCAGATGTATCAAAGACACCGCCTGGCTGCCCTGGCCGCAGCCTGCCCGCTCATCATCCCCGCCGCCGCCCTGGCCCAGGCCCCCACGGAACAGGCCGCCCCCGCCAGCACCCAGGGGGTGACCAGCTATGCGCCGGACTTCTTTGCCGAGGCCCGCCCGACCACGGCCCTGGACATGATCCAGCGACTGCCAGGCTTCGTCCTCGACGGCGGCGACAATGTCCGCGGCTTCGAGGGCGCGGCGGGCAATGTGCTGATCGACGGACGCCGGCCGGCCTCCAAGTCCGACAGCCTGGAGGAAATCCTGCGGCGCATGCCCGCCTCTCAGGTCCTGCGGATCGATCTGATTCGCGGCGGGGCGCCGGGCATCGACATGCAGGGCAAGTCGGTGATGGCCAATCTCATTCGCGCCGAGACCAACACCCTGCAGGGCCTGATCGCCCTGGCGGACCGGCAGGTCTATGACGGCCGCAATCTCCTGGGCTTCCGGGCCGAAGGCTCGGGTCGGGTCGGCGACCTGGCCTGGGAGGCCGGCCTGGTGGGCGGCCAGGGCGTCGATGACGGCGCCGGTCAGGGCCCCCGGGTCCGGGTGGACGCCCAGGGGGTTCCCCTCATCCTCAGCGATGTGGACAGCGAGGGGCTGGGGACCAATGCGGCCCTCACCGGCGCCATCGAAAAGCCCCTGCTGGGTGGCCAGTTCCGGGTCAACGGCCGGCTGTTCGTCGACAACTTCGAGTATGACGAACGCAATCTCGGCCGGGCGGGCGGACCTCTCGAAGTCTCCCACGACGATGTTGAACTCGCCGAGACCGAGCTGGGCGCCGCCTTCACCCGGCCCCTGGGGACCCGCACCAGCCTGGAGCTGATCGGCCTGCGACAGACCGCCAATGAGACCTTCGAGGCCACCTTCAAGGACCCCCTCGAACAGGTGCGGTTCGCCCTTGAGAGCGACACGGTGGAGACCATCGGGCGCGGCGTGCTGCGCTGGCGCCAGACGCAGACCCTGTCCTGGGAGCTGGGCGCGGAGACGGCGCTCAACACCCTGGAGAGCCGCACGCGGTTTGACCGCAACGGGACGCCCGTCGCCCTGCCCGCCGCCAATGTGGAGGTGGAGGAGCGCCGCGCGGAGGTCTTCCTGAAGTCCGCCTGGCGGGCCACCCCGCGGCTGACGCTGGACAGCGCCCTGCGCTATGAGGCCTCCGACATCACTGCCCAGGGCGACGTGGTCCTGGAGAAGTCCCTGGCCTTCGCCAAGCCGCGGCTCAGCATCAGCTGGGCGCACGACCCCAGGACCCAGTTGCGCGTCAGCATCGAGCGCAGCGTCGGCCAGCTCGACTTCGACGACTTCGTCGCCTCCTCGTCCCTGAACACCGGCGTGCTGACCGCCGGCAATCCCGACCTGGACCCGGCCCAGGAATGGCTGGTGGAGGCGGCGTTGGAGCGTCGGTTCTGGACCAGCGGCGCCGCTGTGATCACGCTGCGCCGCGCCGAGATCACCGATGTGGTCGATCGGGCGCCGGTGCGTCTGGTGGGCGGCGGGATCTATGACGCCCCGGCCAATATCGGCGAAGGGGTGCGCGAGGAGCTCGCCCTGACCCTGACCCTGCCCCTGGAGCGGCTGGGGGTGAAGGGCGCCCAGCTGCGGGGTGAGGCCACCTGGCGTCGCTCGGCGGTGGATGATCCCACCACGGGCGAAAACCGGGAGATCTCCGGCCTGCGCGCCCTGGAATGGGAGGCCCACTACAGCCAGGACCTGCCCGCCTGGAAATCGGTCTGGGGGATCGATGTGTTCGGCGCCTGGCGGGAGACCTATTACCGCTACGACGAGATTTCCACGACCAAGCTCAAGACCTTCGTCGTGCCCTTCGTCGAATGGAAGCCGCGTCCGGAATGGGCGATCCGGTTCGAGATTCCCAACATCACCGAGCGGGGCATGCGCCGCACCCGCACGGTCTATGCCGGCCCCCGCGACACCGCCCCCATCGCCTATGTGGAGGACCGCGACATCCAGTTTGGCCGCATGTACCGCCTGCGGGTCAGCCGGACGCTCGGCGGCTGACGGACGGACGGGCGGGCGGCCAGACCGGCCGCCCGCTCAACCGACCTGAGACTACCGATCATCCCGCAGGGTCTGAGGGTTCACCGCCTGGCGTTCCCCATCGACGGTGGGCGCGATGGGTTCCGGCGAGGGTCCATGCCCGGTCTCCACCCCATGCGCCCAGCCCTTGATGAAGAAGCTGAGCACGATGAACACCGCCCCCGCCGCCAGGCCCCAGTAGCCGAGCATCTGGAAGACCTCGAGTGAGGTTCGCAGCGCCGCGGCCGGGTCCAGCACCTGGCCGCCCAGGGTTTCGGTCCCGGCGAGACCGGCGATCCAGCCGCCCACATACTGAGCGATGGCGCTGGAGAGGAACCAGACGGCCATCATGAAGGACACCACCGAGGCCAGAGATAGTTTGGTGATCTCCGACAGGCCGACCGGCGAGAGGAACAGCTCACCCGTGGTGTGCAACAGGTAGAGCAGGCCCAGAACCATCAGCGGCACGCGGAAGCTGTCGTCGGCGAGCCCTGCGCTCCACACCACCACCATGAAGCCGAGACCGGCCTGCACCATGCCGAGGCCGAACTTCATGGTCGGATCAGGGTCCAGGCCCCGACGGCCGAGGAACGCCCAGAGGGCGGCGAAGATCGGGGCGAAGATCAGGATGAAGCCGGCATTGAACGACTGAACCTGGGCCGCGGCGAAGCGGGCGTCGATCCAGCTCCACCAGCTGTCGGTAGCGACGCCCGCCGCCGCCAGCTGTTCGGGCGAGCCCATGGGGATACCGAGGAAGCTTGTGGCGCCGTCTGTGACCGAGAGGTCCACATTGCGGGCCGCAAACAGATTGAGCGAGGTGCCGGCCTGTTCGAACAGGGTCCAGAACACCACCGAGCCGAAGATCAGGACGGTGGCCAGCATCATCCGCTGCCGCTCGACCTTGGTCTGGCAGACCTTGAGGATCACATAGGCGATGATGATCAGCGACAGGATGATCGCCACGCTCAGCACCCAGCCCACCACGGCGTTGCGCTGGACCAGCCACCAGACCGCGCCGATGGCCGGGATGGTCGACAGGTAGATCAGCCATTCGCGGTTGACGGGCCCAACCACCGGCTTGGCCAGCAGCTCGGGATTGGGCGGCTCGCCCTTCCCTTCCAGCAGGGGCTTGCCGAGGACGAAGACGATCCAGCCCAGGGCCATGCCGATCCCGGCCAGGCCGAAGCCGTAACCCCAGCCGAAATGCTGGCCAAGCAGGCCGCAGAGCACCGAGGCCCAGAAGGCGCCGAGATTGATCCCGTAATAGTAGAGGGTGAAGCCGGAATCCCGGCGGGGATCCCCCTGCGGATAGAGCTGTCCGACAATGGTGGAGATGTTGGGCTTCAGGAAGCCCACCCCCAGAATGATCAGGGAAACAGCCAGATAGAAGACGTTGACCCCCACGGGATCGACCGTCTTGACCATCTCATAGCTGCCCGCCGGCAAAACGGCCGGCAAGGGTGCGGTCGCCGGCAAGCCGACAATCTCCAGCCCGCCGCCGGCGGCCGGACCAAAGCTGTAGGCGTCGCCCTCCACCATCAGCCGGACCTGACGGTCGTCCATGCGGCCCTCAAGCGAAACCTCGTAGGTCTGGCCGGCATAGGCCAGGGTCTCGCGTGTGGGTTCACCTTCCACCGCCATCGCCAGATGGCCCGCCACCAGCAGCAGGGCGCCGAAGGCGACGGCCTTGCGCGTGCCGAGATACCGGTCGGCCAGGATGCCGCCGATCAGGGGCAGGAGGTAGACCAGGGAGGTGTAGGAGCCGTACTGGGCGTTGGCGACGTCGTCGTCGAACAACAGGTGCTGGGTCAGGTAGAAGATCAGGATGCCCCGCATCCCGTAGTAGGAGAACCGCTCCCACATCTCGGCGAAGAACAGGACGATCAGGCCTCGCGGGTGGTTGCGCATCAGCTGCAGCAACACAGGAAGGCCAGTGAGCAGCGTGATGATCACGCCGAGCACGACGACGATGTTCATGAATCGACTTCCGCTTGATCTGCGTTGAGCCGGCCGGCAGGCCTGCGCCGAGGTTCATTCAACCCGGGCGGCCCGGGAAAGCGGGGAGAAGATCACGCGTTCGCGCCAGAGACAAGCAAGGCTTGCCCAGGCGCTGGCCGATCACGAAGGTCTGGAGCCATGCAGGCGGTTGCCGCGTTCACCAGAGGCCCGAAGGAGAGCGTCCATGTCCGACACCAGCCCGAACCACACCCTGCAGATTCGCCCCGCTGCGGGCCGCATGCGGGCGGCCTACCAAGGTCACATCATCGCCGACAGCAACGACGTCCTGATCCTGACCGAAGGCGCCATGGCGCCGGTGGCCTATTTCCCCACCGGCGACATCGAAATGGGCTATTTCGCCCGCACCGACCGCTCCACCCACTGCCCGTTCAAGGGCGATGCGGCCTACTATACCGTGACCCTGGAGGGCGAGGTGCTGGAGAACGTCGCCTGGACCTATGAGGACCCGCTGCCCGGCGCCGTGCAGATCGACGGGCGGCTGGCCTTCTATGCCGATCGGATCGAGGTCTACGCGGTCAGCGGCGACACCTCGCCCCATGATCACCGCACCGATGTGGACGCCGTGGTCCAGCACACCGACTCCGGCGGCGGCCAGAGCCAGAAGGACCACTGGCCCACCAATGTGGAAGAGCCCAAGGGCTGAGACCTAGAAGGCCATCGTCTTGTAGACCCTGGAGAGATCGCCGGCCCAGGCGCCATGATACTGCTCGAGCATCCGCTCGGCGGGCGTGAGGCCGGTGTCGGCGATGTCTTCGAGCTCGGCCAGATAGCCGGTCTCATCGACCATGCCGCCGCTGAGGCGGTTGCGCGCCTTCAGCCCCTGGCGGGCGATGACCAGGACGTCCTTGGCCACGTCCTGCAGGGTGCGTCCATCGATCTGCGCCTTCAGACCGACCCTGGCCGCCTGGGCGCGCAGACCTTCGTGGTCGGCCACCGACCAGCCCTTGCAGAGATCCCAGGCCGCATCGAGCGCCGCCTGATCATAGAGGAGCCCCGTCCACAGGGCCGGAAGCGCGCAAAGGCGGCTCCAGGGGCCGGCGTCGGCGCCCCGCATCTCGAGGTAATATTTGAGCCGGACCTCAGGGAAGATGGTGGTGACGTGGTCGGCCCAGTCCTTGATGGTCGGGCGCTCGCCGGGCAGCTCCGGCAGTCGGCCCTCCATGAACTCCCGGAACGAGCGGCCGGCCACGTCGATATAGCGGCCCTCGCGCTTGACGAAGTACATGGGCACGTCGAGGGCGTAGTTGGCGTAGGTCTCGAAGCCGAACCCGTCCTTGAACACGAAGTCCAGCATGCCGGTCCGGTCGGGATCCACATCGGTCCAGACATTGGCCCGGGCCGAGAGGAAACCGTTGGGCTTGCCCTCGGTGAAGGGCGAGTTGGCGAACAGGGCCGTGGCCACGGGCTGCAGGGCCAGGCTGGTCCGGAACTTCTTGACCATGTCGGCCTCAGAGCCGAAGTCGAGGTTCACCTGCACGGTGCAGGTGCGGAACATCATGTCCAGGCCCATGCCGCCGACCTTCGGCATGTAGTTGCGCATGATCTTGTAGCGGCCCTTGGGCATCACCGGGATCTGATCCCGCGTCCAGGTGGGCGTGAAGCCGAGGCCCAGAAAACCCAGGCCCAGTTCATCGGCCACGGCCTTGACCTCGGACAGATGGCCCCCGGTCTCGTCGCAGATTTCGTGCAGGTCCCCCAGCGGCGCGCCGGACAGTTCGAACTGGCCGCCAGGCTCCAGGCTGACATTGGCGCCGTTGCGCTCCAGCCCGATCAGGGTGTCACCCTCGAACACCCCTTGCCAGCCGAACCGCATCAGGCCGGTCAGCAGGGCGTGGATGCCATTGGGCCCATCATAGGGAACCGGCGAATGATCCTTGAGATAGAAGGGGAACTTCTCGTGCTCGGCGCCGATGCGCCAGTCGGCCTTGGCCTTGGAGCCGTCGGCGAACCAGGCGACGAGATCCTCGAACACCAAGGGACGCTCGTCGCAAATGACGTCGGCCATGTCTCTCTCCCCAGCCCGACAATATTCTCGCCACGGCCAAGGCCCGATAGCGGCGGCGTTCTTTACGCCGTTCGCTGAAGTGGGCGCAACGATGGCGAAGCGCAATGGCCCCTCAATCAGAGGCGGCGTCTTCGCGCCAGTCTCCGCAGACGCTTTGCCACAGGGTCAGCGCGCTGATGGCTGCGGTGTCGGCCCGCAGAATCCGGGGGCCGAGCGTTGCAGGCACGGCCAGGGCCAGGCCACGCAGCCGGGCGCGCTCAGCCGGAGAAAAACCACCCTCCGGCCCGATCAGCACGGCCCAAGGCCCCGTCGGCTGTCCGCGCAGCGCCTGCAGAACTGGGGGGGCGTCGCCTGCCTCATCGCAAAACAGAAGCCTGCGGCCGGCCTCCCAGGTGTCCAGCACGGCGCCCAGGCGGGTCGGTTCCGTGATCTCTGGCAGGTCGATCCGTCCGGTCTGTTCGGCGGCCTCCACCGCGATGGCGTTCAGCCTGGGGAGACGGATGTGATCAGGATTGGTCCGCTCGGTGACGACCAGGCGCACCCGCCGCGCGCCGAGCTCGCAGGCCTTCTCGATGATGGTCTCCAGCCGCGCCCGCTTGACGGTGGCGACGATGAGGTCGAGGTCGGGACTCTGGACCTGAGGCTTCGTCCGGGCCTCGACCTGAAGCACCGCGCCACGCTTGCCGCTCTCGGCGACCACGGCGCGCCACTCCCCGTCCCGGCCATTGAAGACCAGCAGCGGATCGCCGGACGCCCGGCGCATGACGGCGACCACATAGCGGCTCTGGTCCGGGTTGAGGCCGAGCCGGGCGCCAGGCGCCAGGTCATGGGTGACGAACAGACGTATCATGATGGTCTTCTAAACAGGCGGGCGCGCAGTCGCATAGATCATGGCGCACCGACCCGTCTCCGGCGTAGGCTTTTCCCATGAGCAAAACCGCCAAGACCGACGAGACCTATGACGAGGCCCTGCCCCGCTTGCAGCTGGCCCTCGTGAAACTGCAGCAGCAGGCCCTGGCCGAGGGCCAGAAGGTGCTGGTCATCTTCGAAGGCCGCGACGCGGCCGGCAAGGATGGGACCATCCAGCGGATCACCGAGCACATGTCGGTCCGCGCCACCCGGGTGGTGGCCCTGTCCAAGCCTTCGGACGTCGAGCGCACCCAATGGTATTTTCAGCGCTATGTCAGCCACCTGCCCGCTGGCGGCCAGTTCGTGATCTTCAACCGCTCCTGGTACAACCGGGCCGGCGTCGAGCGGGTGATGGGCTTTTCCACCCTGGCCGAACAGGAGGACTTCCTGCGCGAGGTCCCGCTGTTTGAGCAGATGCTGGTGGCGAGCGGCATCCGCCTGGTGAAGATCTGGATGGATGTCAGCAAGGCCGAGCAGGCTGACCGTCTCGCCGAACGCAAGGACGATCCGCTGAAGGTGCTGAAATCGAGCCCGCTGGATGAGTTCGCCCAGCCTCGCTGGGACGACTATTCCGCCGCCCGCGACGAGATGCTGCGGCGCACCGACACCGCCCAGGCGCCCTGGGTCTGCGTCAAGGCCGACCACAAGAAGACGGCCCGGCTGAATGTCATCCGTCATCTGATTAAGGCCCTGGGGGAACCTGGCCTGGCGCGCAGCGTCGAGCCCCCGGACTCGCAGGTGCTCTTTCCCTTCGAGATCGCCGCCCTGACCGATGGACGCCTCTGTCCCTGAGACGCCGCGCAACCCCCGATCGGTTTTCTGTGGCAGAGGCCCCGTCCAGGTGGCTAGGTTAGCCTCCAACCAACCAGGAGCCCGGCGTTCGTGTCGTTGATGGATGGGTCAGGTCAGTCGGGCTTGAGTGATCGCCTGGCCTTCTTGCGGTCAGGCGGGGAGACAGGCGCGCTGATCGCCCAGAGGGACTGGTCGGCGAGCCCCATCGGCCCGATCTCGGCCTGGCCCCAGAGCCTCCTGGGCGCCCTCGGCATGCTGCTGCATTCTCCCACGCCCATCGTCATGCTGTGGGGCCCGCAGGGCGTCATGCTCTATAACGACGCCTATTCCGTCTTCGCCGGCGCCCGCCATCCCAGGCTGCTGGGCAGCAATGTGCTGGAGGGCTGGCCCGAGGTGGCCGACTTCAACGCCCACGTCATGGAGGTCGGCCTGGCAGGGGGCTCGCTGACCTACAAGAACCAGGAGCTCGTGCTCTATCGCAATGGCAGGGCCGAGAATGTGGTGATGAACCTCGACTATTCGCCGGTCTTCGATGAGGCGGGCGTTCCGGCCGGGGTGATCGCCTTCGTCCTGGAGACCACCGAGCAGGTGCGCGCCGAGGCCGCCCTGAAGGACGAGCGGGACCGGGCTCGCAATGTGCTGGAGGGCATGACCGATGGATTCATGCTGCTGGGTCATGACTTCACCATCCTGGAAATCAACGCCGAAGGGATCCGGGTCGACGGACGCCCCCGGGATACGTTCATCGGTCAGAACCACTGGGATGTCTGGCCCGACACCTACGACATGCCGCTGGGGGCGCTCTACCGGCAGGCCATGAGCCAGCGGACCGCCTTCGCCTTGGAGAACCGCTACGAGTTTCCCGATGGCCGGGTCGTCTGGCTCGACGTTCGCGGCAACCCCGTCAACGAAGGCCTGGCGGTCTTTTTCCGCGACATCACCGAGCGGAAGCTGGCGGAGGAGCATCTGCGCCTGATGGTCCATGAGCTGAACCACCGGGTGAAAAACTCCCTGGCCACGGTGCAGGCCATCGCCGCCCAGACCCTGCGCGGCGGCGGCGCCACCCCGGAGGTGCGCGAAGCGCTCACCTCGCGGCTCCTGGCCCTGGCGAAGGCCCATGACGTCCTGACCGACGCCAGGTGGTCGGGGGCGCGCCTTGAGGAGATCGCCGCCCAGGCGGCCGAGCCCTATGGGACTGAGCGGTTCGGCGTCGACGGCCCCGCCGTGATCCTGCCCCCGCGCACGGCCATCGCCATGGCCCTGGCCTTCCATGAACTGGCCACCAACGCCGCCAAGTACGGCGCCCTGAACAGCGCCGCAGGCCGGGTCGATCTGTCGTGGACCGTCAGCACCGAACATGCCTCGCCCCGGCTCCAACTGACCTGGCGCGAGACTGGCGGGCCGCCGGTGACGCCGCCCACCCGCAGGGGTTTTGGGTCGCGGCTGATCCAGCGGGGCCTCGCAGCCGAATTCGTCGGCGAGGTGCGTATGGACTTTCAGGCGACGGGCCTGGTCTGCCAGGTGGACGTGGCCCTGCCTGCGCCGGAGCCAGGAGACTGGGCTGAGTGGCCGGAGCGGTGAGCGCGTCCGTCGGCGAACATCTCAGCGCCGCCCAGGCCCGCCGCATCGCCCTGGGCGCTCAGGGTTTCGGACGCCCCCGGCCAGCCGCCGCTGGCCGCCGGCATCTGGTCGACACCATGGGCCGCCTGGGCGTGGTGCAGATCGACTCGGTCAATGTGGTCTCGCGCACCCACTACCTGCCGTTCTTCTCCCGCCTTGGCCCCTATCCCCGCGACGCTCTGGAGGGCCTGGCCTGGGGGAAGCGCCCGCAGTTCTTTGAATACTGGGCCCATGAGGCCTCGCTCCTGCCCCTGTCGGCCCAGCCGCTGCTGCGTTGGCGGATGGAGGATGCGCGGCAGGGCGTCGGTGTGTGGAAGGGGGTGGCCAGGTTCCTGCGGGACCATGCCGCCCTGATGGACCGCGCCCTGGCCGCGGTGGCTGACCGCGGCCCGCTGTCGGCCGCGGAACTGGAGCTCGGCGCCCGCGGCGCCGGCGGCTGGTGGGGCTGGAGCGAGGCCAAGCGGGCGGCCGAATGCCTGTTCTGGACCGGCGGCCTGACCACGGCCACACGGCGGGCGACTTTCGAACGGGTTTACGGCCTGCCCCACGAAGTGCTGCCGCCGGAGGTCCACGGGGCGCCGACGCCGTCGCGCGAGGACGCTCAACGGGCGCTGTTGCGGATCGCCGCAAGGGCGCAGGGCGTGGCCACTGAACGGGACCTGCGGGACTATTTCCGCATGGCGCCGGTCGAGACCCGGGCGCGGATCGCCGAATTGGTGGAGGCCGGCGACCTGGTTCCTGTCACTGTCCGCGGCTGGGACCAAGGCGCCTATCTCGATCCGAGCGCCCGCCGGCCCCGGCAAATTGGCGGCGCAGCCCTGCTCTCGCCCTTCGACAACCTGATCTGGTTTCGGGAGCGGACGGAGCGGCTGTTCGGGGTGCGGGTCCGGCTTGAGATCTACACCCCGGCCGAGAAGCGCACCCACGGCTACTATGTCCTGCCCTTCCTGGAAGGCGAAGAGATCACCGCTCGGGTCGACTTGAAGGCCGACCGCAAGGCTGGCGTCCTCCGGGTGATGGCCACTCACGCCGAACCGCAGGCGACCCCCGACACCCCTGAGCGCCTGGCCGCCGAGCTGCGCCTGATGGCCGGCTGGCTGGGCCTGGCCGAGGTGCAGACCGAACCCTGCGGCGACTTCGCCCCTGCCCTGGAATCCGCCCTCAGGCGTTGAGGGATTTCGGCCGCATCACCAGCCAGGGCGTGGGTCCAAGCCGCCACTCCCAGACCGCCAGCAATTGATCGAGGTGGTTCGACGCCATCAGCCAGTCCGGCAGGGGCAGGGTCCGCCCGCCCATAGGCAGTTCGGTGACATGATGGGTCGAGGCGAAACGCTCGGTCAGCCTCGCGGCCACGCCCGGCCGGTAGACCTCGTGGGCCTCCACGATGAGGTGCATGTGGGCCAGCGCCGGACTGAGATCGGGCCGAAGCAGGTCGTCCTCGGCGCCTTCAACGTCCATCAGCACCAGACGACGGGCCCCGGCGAACGCTTCAAAGTCCTCGGGCTTGAGCGTCTCGCCGATACTCACCCGGTCGCCGACGCCGTTGAGCGCCGCCATCCGGGCGCAGGCGGCCCGAGCCTTGGGCTCGGTGTCAAAGGCATGCACCCGGGCGGTCGGCGACAGCAGCGCCATACCAACGGCGTAATAGCCCTCGGCGCACCCCACATCGATCACGCAGTCGAGCCCCTCGGCGGCCAGGGCCATCAGATAGGGGTGCAGCTCGGCCTCATAGGTCCCCAGCAGCCTTGGCGCCAACGCGCCTTCGGCGGCGCCCTCCACATAGGCCATGCCGGCGAAGGGGCCTTGCAGCACCTTTCGCCCGTGGCGGGCCACGAAGGCGTCCACGATCGCCGAGGCGCGCCAGAGGGCCAGTACGCGGAGGGCCAGGGCCAGCTCGCGGGGCTCGGCCAGGGGCGGCGCCCGGTCGAGCCGCTCCCGCAACCAGCGCACGACATTTTCGGCATAGCTCAAGGGGCGCTCCGATCATCCAGAGCCCCACCCCGAGCTGACAGATCGTGACCTATTCCGGCCCCGACGTCACCCGCAACCTAGCCGAACCCCTCGGTGACCGCGTGCAGGCGCGCATAGGCCCCACCCTTGGCCACAAGCTCGGCATGCCGACCCTCCTCCACCACCCGGCCGCCCTCAAAGACCAGAATCCGGTCTGCGCCGCGGATGGTCGAGAGGCGGTGGGCGATGACGATGGTCGTGCGCCCGGCCATCAGCTCCTCCATAGCGGACTGCACGTCCCGCTCGGTCTCCACGTCCAGGGACGAGGTGGCCTCGTCCAGGACCAGGATCGGCGCATCGGCCAGGAAGGCCCTGGCCAGAGCCACCCGCTGGCGTTCGCCGCCCGACAGCTTCACCCCGCGCTCGCCCACCAGGGTCTCGTAGCCCTTGGGCAGGCGCATGATGAAGTCATGCGCCCGGGCGCGCCGGGCGGCCGCGGCCACCTCCTCCGGTCGGGCGTCCGGCCGCGCATAGGCGATGTTCTCCGCAATGGTGCGGTGGAACAGGGCCGGATCCTGGGGCACGAGCGCGATGGACCGCCGCAGGGAAGCCTGGCTCACCTTGGAGATGTCCTGGCCATCGATCAGGATGCGGCCCGACTGCACGTCGTAGAGCCGCTGCAGCAGCTTGACGAAGGTCGACTTGCCCGCCCCCGTCGCGCCCACGAGGGCGACCTTTTCGCCTGGCGCCACGATCAGGGTGAAGTTTTCATAGAGCGGTCCGGCCGCGGCCTTGTAGCCAAAGGTCACCCGGTCGAAGGCGATCTCCCCCCGTTCGCCGCGGAAGATGGCCGCATCCGGGGCGTCGGCCACCTCGGGCTCGGTGACGGCGTAGCGGGCCACGTCCTCCACGTCATCCAGGCCCTTCTGCATCATGCGGATGTTCTCGCCCACATTTCGCAGATAGCCGCTCATCAGCATGAAGGCGGTGATGGCGAACACCACGTCGCCCGCGCTGGCCTGGCCTTGAGCCCATAGCCGCAGGAGCAGGCCGGTCAGCCCCGCCTGCAGGCCAACCAGCAGCAGGTTGTGCCACAGCCAGACATTGATGAACCGGGTCCAGGTGATCAGGGTCAGCCGCCGCCACAGGGCCGTGACCCCGCCGATGCGCGCCTCTTCCCGGGCCTCGGCGCCGAAGGCCTTCACCGTCGGGTTGGAGCCGATGGAGTCTGACAGGGCGCCGCCGATCCGCGAGTCCAGCGCCACCGACCTCAGGTTGGCCGGCCGCACATAGACCGTGGTCAGCCAGAGGTTGGAGACCAGATAGAGGATCACCACCGCCAGGGAGAAGAAGCCCACCATCGGCCAGCGGGCGATCATCATCACCGACAGGCCGATCAGCACGATCAGGGCTGGCCCCAGCCACAGGATCACCGCGTCGGAGACCATGTCATAGCCCCACATGCCGCGGCTGAGCCGCCGCACCGTGGAGCCGGCGAAGGTGTTGGCATGCCAGTCGGCGGAATAGGACTGCACCCGCTTGAAGCCCTCGTCGGTCATGTCCTTCATGTTGGCCGCGGCCATCGGATTCCAGAACCGGAAGGCGATGTTGCGCACCACGGTGAAGGCGAAGAAGACCCCGATGAAAATCGCCCAGGCCCGCCAGGCGAGGTCGGCCTGGTCGGGACCTGCGGCGACAATGTCCATCAGCCGGCCCGCCGCCCAGGGCAGGGCGAGATCGAAGCCGATGGCCACCAGGGTGAGCACGACCGAGGTCCAGAACAGGACCGGCCGCCGCAGCCAGAAAGCGCCGATAAAGCCCAGCACCTGCCGGTTGGAGAGGGTCCGCTCGGCCAGGTCGTCGGTGTCGTCATAGTGTTCAGTCATGGTCTTCTCGATCTGGCGGTCATTCGGCGGCTTCGGAGACGGCGTGCAGGCGGGCATAGGCGCCGCCGCGGGCGAGCAGCTCTCCGTGGCGGCCCTCCTCGATGATGCGGCCCCGGTCAAAGACCAGGATGCGGTCGGCGCTGCGGATCGTCGACAGCCGGTGGGCGATGACGATGGTGGTGCGGCCGGACATCAGCTCCTCGGTGGCGGCCTGGACCTGACGCTCGGTCTCCACGTCCAGGGACGAGGTGGCCTCGTCCAGAACCAGGATCGGGGCGTCGGCCAGGAAGGCGCGGGCGATGGCCACCCGCTGCCGCTCGCCGCCCGACAGCTTGACGCCGCGCTCGCCCACCAGGGTTTCGTACCCCTGCGGCAGGCGGGCGATGAAGTCGTGGGCCCGCGCCCGGCGGGCGGCCAGCCCCACCTCATCGGGGCTGGCGTCCGGCCGCGCATAGGCGATGTTCTCGCCGATGCTGCGGTGGAACAGCGAGGGGTCCTGCGGCACCACCGCAATGGCCCGGCGCAGGGACCCTTGCGTCACATGGGCGATGTCCTGCCCATCGATCAGGATGCGGCCGCCGTCCAGGTCGTGCAGCCGCTGGAGCAGCTTGACGAAGGTCGACTTGCCCGAGCCCGTGGGCCCGACCAGGGCGATCCGCTCGCCCGGCGCCACAGCCAGGCTGAAGTCCTGATAGAGCCGCTCCCCCTGGCCGGCATAGCCGAAGCTCACCCGGTCGAAGGTCACTGCGCCCTCCAGACCCTGGAAGGGCGGCGCGCCGGGCTTGTCGGCCAGTTGCGGATCGGTGCGCATGTAGACGGCCACGTCCAGCAGGTCGTCGAGGCCCTTCTGCAGCATGCGGGTGATCTCGCTGAAGTTCCGCATATAGCCGGCCATCAGCATGAAGGAGGTGATGGCGAAGGCCACGTCGCCCGCCGTGGCCTCGCCTTGCGTCCAGGCCCACAGGATCAGCCCCGTCAGACCGCCCTGCAGGATGACCAGCAGGACGTTCTGCCCCAGGCCCACCAGGTTGAACCGGTTCCAGGTGCGGATCACCGCCACCCGCCACTGAGCCACCGTACCGGCGAACCGCTGGCCCTCGCGAGCCTCGGCGCCGAAGGCCTTGACCGTGGGGTTGGCGCCGATGGCGTCGGCGAGCGAGGCGCCAATCTGGGAGTCGAGCGCGTTGGACACCAGATTGACCGGCCGGACGTAGTAGGTCGCCGTCACGACGTTGTAGACGGCAAAGATGATCACCACCGTGGCGGTGAACAGGCCGGCCAGCGGCCAGCGCACGGTCATGGAGACCGCCAGGCCCCCCAGCACGATCAGGGTCGGCATGAGCATCAGGAGCAGGGCGTCAGAGGCGCTGTCATAGCCCCACATTGCGCGCGAGACCTTGCGCACCGTGGCGCCGGCATAGTTGGAGCCATGCCAGTCGGCCGAGAAGGACTGCACCCGCTCGAAGCCCTGGGTGACGATCCGCTCCATGATCCGGGCGTAGAAGCCGTTCAGGATGCGGAAGCCCGTAGTGCGGACGCCGTAATAGACCACATAGAGCCCGGTCAGGAACGCCCAGGCCGTCCAGGCCGCCTCTGTCAGTCGATCGGGCGAGGACACCGCGTCCACCAGGGCGCCGGCCGCCCAGGGGATGGACAGATCACAGGCCGTGCCCACCAGGAACAGGGAGGCGGCAGTGAAGAAGCGCGGCTTGTCCACCATCCATTGGCGCCACATGAAGCCGATCACGGCCATGTTGCCCAAGGGGCGGGGTCGGGTGACGCCTTCGTCTTCGTCGAAGAATTCGCTGGTCATCGGAGAGGCCAAACATCTGGGCCGCGGGTCATCAGACCGGCGGCAAGGGCGCAGGACCGCAGGCGCGCGAACGGGGCGCGGCAAGGGGCGGAATGCGAAGAGGGCCGGGAGCAGACGTCCCGGCGGGTGCGGACGAACACGGGGAAATTCCTGAGGGTCGGGAGCCTGGAGAGGCGCCGGCCCGGGAAGATCCGCTCGAGCGGGGCTCTGAGCTAGGTTCGGGTCGCGGCGACGCAGCGGTGAGGGTTCGGTGCAAACGGCATTTTCATGCGAACCCTCCTGTCTGGTCGCGGGTGGTGGACGGCCGGAAGCTAGGCGGGGCGAGAATCGCAGTCAACCGCGCGTTGAACATCGTTTTACCAACCGCTTTCACTGAGGCGCCGAAGACACGATCTGGTAGGACGAGGGGCATGATCGCCCCCTTGCCTGATGCGGCCCCCGACAACTGGGTGGACCGCCACGCGCCGCCCGCCCTGCGCCCCTGGTTGAAGCTCGGCCGCTTCGACCGTCCCACCGGAATCTGGCTTCTGATGCTGCCTGGCTGGCAGGGCGTCGCGCTCGCCGGCGCCATGGACGGAAAGCTGCCTGACTGGCGCTGGCTGATCGCCTTCTTCGTCGGCGCCGCCCTAATGCGGGCGGCCGGCTGCGCCTATAACGACATTGTCGATCGCGACTTTGACGCCAAGGTCTCGCGCACGGCGGGGCGGCCGATCCCGTCCGGGCAGATCAGCGTACGCCAGGCCTGGGCCTTCGTTATCGGCTGCTGCCTCGTCTCCCTGGCCATTCTGCTCGCCATGCCGCCCTTCGCCATAGCCCTGGGTGTCGGCTCCCTGGCCCTGGTGGCGGCCTATCCGTTCATGAAGCGGATCACGTGGTGGCCTCAGGCCTGGCTCGGCCTGACCTTCAACTGGGGCGCGCTGCTGGGCTTCGCCGCGGTGACCGGCGGTCTGCAGCTTCCGGCCCTGCTGCTCTACGCCGCCGGCATCTTCTGGACCCTTGGCTACGACACCATCTACGCCATCCAGGATCTGGAGGACGATGCGCTTGCCGGGGTGAAGTCGTCGGTGCGCCGTCTGGGGGAGGCCACGCCCAAGGCCGTGCTGGTCTTCTACGTACTGGCCTTCACAGCCGCCCTGGCCGCGGCCTGGGCCGGGGGCCTGGGCCCGCTCTTCCTGCCGCCCGTCGCCCTGTTTGGCCTGCACCTGTCGCGCCAGGCCGCCCAGGTGCGGCTCGACGACCCCGCCGGGGCCTTGGCGCTTTTCAAATCCAACAGCCTGGCGGGTCTCGCCCTTTTCCTGGCGCTCATCGCCGGCGCCTGGGCAGGTCCCCAGGGGCTGTTCTAAGGGCGCTATGACCTGAGAGGTCATTGAGGGGGCCGGGCGGCTCGGCCAGGATAGAGGCTCGACCTGCCGCCCGTCCTGGAGACCGCATGGCCCTTGTCGCCGCCCGGCCCGTGGCCGACTTCCCCGCCATGCTCGCGCGCCTGCGCCGCCAGCGCGGCCTGTCGCAGCTGGGCCTGGCCCTGGCCGCCCAGGTTTCCCAGCGCCATGTCTCCTTCCTGGAGACCGGCCGCACCCGCCCCTCTCGCGAGATGGTGGGGCGCCTGGCCCTGGCGCTCGATCTGGCCCTTCAGGATGTGAACGCCTTGCTGCTGGCCGCCGGCTTCGCCCCGGCGCACGGAGAGAGCGCCTATACCGACGAGGCTGCGGCCATGGTCCGGCGGGTGACTCAGTTGGCCCTGTCAGCCCATGAGCCCTTTCCCGCCTTCGCCGTGGACCGCGCCTGGCGGCCGTTGGCGGCCAACGCCCCAGCCGCCCTGCTGTTCGGCGCCTTGCTGAGCGAGGACGGCCTCGACCCCAAGATCAGCCTGATCCGGGCCGCCTGCGAGAGCCCAACCTTCCGCGCCGCGGTGGCGAACTGGGGTCAGTTGGTCGCCCATTTCCAGGCCCTGGCCGAGGCCGAGGCCTGGCGGGCGCCGCCAGGTCCCATGCGCGCCGAGCTGGACGCCACCGTGGCGGCTCTCAAGGCCCAGGGGTCCGAAGGCGTCGCCGTCCACGCCGCGCCGGGCGCAGCGCTGATCCTGCAGATCCGGGGCGCAGGCCTGAAGCTCGATCTCGTCTCCACAGTGGCGAGGTTCGGCGCCCCGGCCGACACGGCGGCCGACGACCTGCGGATCGAGTTCTTCTATCCCGCCGACGCCGCCAGTGAGCAGGTCCTGCGAAGCCTCGCCGCCGGGGCGGAGAGCGCCTGACGCAGCGTCATTCTACCGGGGCGTCAAAAACCATGGCAAACTGCGGTCATGGCCGTCGCCCCGCGTATAGATCCCAAGACCCTGTTCAGCGCCCAGGAATGGGCGAGCCTGTCCAACCGGTCGAACTGGAAGGGCCTGGCGCTCATCGCCCACGCCTGGGGGGTGATCCTGGCCGCCGCCGCCATGGTGGTGATCTGGCCGCTGACCCTGCCGTTGGCCATCATGATCATCGGCGGACGTCAGCTGGGGCTCGCCGTCCTGATGCACGACGCCGCCCACGGGGCCTTGCACCGGAACCTCAAGATCAATGACTGGGCCGGCGAGCACCTGACCACCGGGGGCCTGCATCGCTATCGCCCCTATCACCTGACCCACCACAAGTTCGTCCAGCAGACCGAGGATCCCGACCTCGTCCTCTCGGCCCCCTTCCCGATCACGCCCACCTCCCTGCGCCGCAAGATCGTCCGCGACCTGACGGGCCAGACCTGGTTCAAGCAGCGCTTCGGCCTCGTGCGCAGCCAACTGGCCGCCCGCAAGGCGGGCGAGCCCCTCCTGCCGATCCTGCAGGCCGAGATCGTGCGCAAGCGCCGCATGCTGACTGGCGCGGCCATCACCATCGCGCTCACGGCGCCTTTCGGCCTGTGGTGGGCCTGGTTCGTCCTGTGGCTCCTGCCCCAGGCCACCTGGATGCAGATGATCACCCGCCTGCGGAACATCGCCGAGCACGCCTGTGTGGCGCGGGACGAGCGCGACCCCTTCCGCTGCGCCCGCACCACCTATGCCGGGCCGGTGGAGCGCGCCCTGATCGCCCCCTACTGGGTGAACTATCACTGCGAGCATCACATCTTCATGCACCTGCCCTGCTACAACCTGCCCCGGGCCCACCGCCTGCTGCTGGCCAAGGGACTGGGGCCGCAGATGGAGATCCGCGGCGGCTATCTGGAGGTGCTGCGCCTGGCCGCCTCCAAAGGCGTTTCCGGCGGTCTCGCGCCCGCCTGATCATTCTCCTTGCCTGGACGGCTGTTCTTCGTCACTCGCCATGGACGCAAGGTGCAGGAGAGCGGCGTGATCGAGCAGACCCCCGAGGGCCGCCGCGCCTTCATCCTGGCCAATACCCGCCAGCAGGCGCCGCCGCACACCCCTGAGCTCGTCCTGCATCTGGCCGACGAGATCACGCCGATCTGGAAGATGACCGAGGAAGCCCTGGAGGAGATCGGCCTGCCGCCGCCCTTCTGGGCCTTCGCCTGGGCCGGCGGTCAGGCCCTGGCCCGCTACATCCTCGACAATCCCGACATCGTGGCCGGCAAGCGGGTGATCGACTTCGCCTCAGGCTCCGGCATCGTGGCCATCGCTGCGGCCAAGGCCGGCGCGGCCCATGTCCTGGCCGCCGACATCGACGCCTATTGCGGCGCGGCGCTGGCCCTGAACGCCCCCACCAACGGCGTGGCCTGCGACTATACCAGCGCCGACCTGCTGGACGCCCCGCCGCCGCCAGCCGACGTGATCCTGGCCGGCGATATCTGTTACGAAAAGCCCCTGGCCGCCCGGGTCATGGCCTGGCTGGGAGAGGCCAAGGCGGCCGGCGCTACCGTCCTGATCGGCGACCCTGGCCGCAGCTACTTCCCCCGCGAAGGCCTGGAGAAACTCGCCGAATACCAGGTCGCCACGACGCGGGAGCTGGAGGACCAGGAGGTCAAGAAGACGGCGGTGTGGAGCTTGCCCGCCTGACCTGGAGCCGACCGGTCGCCAGCGGCGCGGACCTCTGCCTATAGTGACGGCGCTGCTACATTTGATCCGGAGCCCGCCCATGCGTCGCCGCACCTTTCTGGCCGCCCTGCCCGCCGCCTTGCCCGGTGCGCTGATGGCCGGCGCCGCCCTGGGCCAGACGCGGAACGAGACGCCCAACCGCGACCGGCCCGATGTGGCCCCCGGCGACCGGATCGACGGGGCGACTTTCGCCAGCCGCAGCGCCGCCTGGGGGCTGCATGGGGCGGCGGCCACGGCCCACCCGCTGGCGACGCTCGCGGCCATCGACATCCTGCGGGCCGGCGGCTCGGCGGTGGACGCCGCCATCGCGGCCAATGCCGTGCTGGGCTATGCCGAGCCGATCGCGTGCGGCATCGGCGGCGACTGTTTCGTCATGCTGTGGGACCCGAAGACCAAACAAGTCGTCGGCCTGAACGGCTCGGGCCGCAGCCCCCGGGGCCTGTCTCTGGAAACCGTCCGCGCCCGCGCCAAGAACGGCCTCATCCCTTCGCACGGCGCCATCTCGGTCAGCGTGCCTGGCGCGGTGGACGCCTGGTGGGCCCTGCACGAGCGCTACGGCAAGCTGCCCTGGAAGGACCTGTTTGCGCCCGCCATCGCCCACGCCAGCGAAGGCGCGCCGATCAGCCAGAATGTCGGCTACTACCTGCAGCGCAGCTACGCCAACTTCACCGGCGGCAAACTGGGCATCGAGGAGGTCGACAACTTCAAGGCCGTCTGGGCGCCCGGCGGCGCGACGCCCCGCGAAGGCGAGATCTTCAAGAACCCGGCGCTGGCCCGCACCTACAGCCTGATCGCGCAAGGGGGCCGCGACGCCTTCTATGAGGGCGAGATCGCCCAGACCATCGAGGCCTATTTCCGCCGCATCGGCGGCTGGATGACGAAGGCTGACCTCGCCGCCCACCGCGCGGAATGGACCAAGGCCTATTCCAGCAACTATCGCGGGGTGGACGTCTACAGCCTGGGCCCCAACAGCCAGGGCCTGGCGACCCTGCAGCAGCTCAACATCATGGAGCGGTTCGACATCCGCGCCATGGGCTTCCAGTCGGCCGCCGCCATCCACCACGGGGCCGAGGCCAAGCGGCTCGCCTTCGAGGACCGCGCCCGCTACTACGCTGACCCGTCCTTCTATGACGTGCCGGCCGACTGGCTGATCTCCAAGGATTACGCCGCTGAGCGCGCCCGCCTGATCCGCCCCGACTCCATTCTGCAGACGGTCTTCGCCGGAAAGGCGCCGACCCGGGGCGACACCACCTATTTCACCACCGCCGACAAGGACGGGATGATGGTGTCGATCATCCAGTCCAACTATCGCGGCATGGGATCGGGCCTCGCGCCGGACGGTCTGGGCTTCATGCTGCAGAACCGCGGCGAGATGTTCGCCCTGACCGATGGCCACCCCAATGTCTACGCGCCCGCCAAGCGGCCCTTCCAGACCATCATCCCGGGCTTTGCAGTGAAGGACGGGGCGCCGTGGCTTTCGTTCGGCGTCATGGGCGGCGACATGCAGCCCCAGGGCCAGGCTCAGATCATCTCCAACATGGTCGACTTCGACCTCTCCCTGCAGGAGGCCGGCGACAGCCCCCGCTGGCGTCACGGCGGCGGCTCGGAGCCCACAGGCGAGGTCACGCCCGGAACCGGTCTGCTGCACCTGGAAAGCGGCGTGCCGGCGGCCACCCGCAAGGCCCTGGTCGATCTCGGCTGGACGATCGGCGAGAGCGACGGCAGCTTCGGCGGCTATCAGGCCATCGAGCGCTGGCCCGGCCGCTATGCCGCGGCCACGGAGATGCGCAAGGACGGGGTGGCGCTGGCTTACTGAGCAGGGAGGTCCCATGACCGAAGCCGAGATGCGCGCCATCATCTTGGCCTTCCCCGGCGCCGAGGACGGGACCTCCTACGGCTATCCGTCATTCAAGGTGCGCGGCAAGTTCTTCACCCGCCTGCGGGCCGAGGATGCGAGCCTGGTCCTGAGCGATGTCGGCTTCGATGAGCGCGAGATGCTGATGGCGGCTGAGCCCGCCACCTTCCACCTGACGCCGCATTACCAAGCCTATCCCACCGTGCTCGCCCGGATCGAGAGCCTCGATCCGGGTTCGCTGCACAGTCTCTTGGCGCGCCGCTGGCGCAAGCTGGCCACCAAGGCGATGGTCAGGGCCTACGAGGCGGCGCAGACGTCCACTTAACGGGCGGCGTACTGCCGGTTCATGCCGACGGCGATCCGGGCCTCAGCCAGGGTCTCCTGGTAGCAGTCAGACCGGGTCACTGTTTGTTTGAGCATCCGCACGCTGCCTTCGTGGCCGCCACAGGCGGTGAAGGCGGCGCGTTCCACCCGACGCTCCAGACGCTTGGCGTCATCGGCGTTGGCGGGGTTGAGATTGGCGACAATGACGGTGGCGGACCCCGTCTTGGCCGGTTCGGCCAGGACCGGAGTCGCAAGAACCGCCGCGGCAAGCGCGGCTGACACAAGCTTGAACATGGTCGTCTCCCTAATGACAGACTCCGCGGCGACGGCTCTGATGGCCGCTCGTATTCCGCTGGGTCACGCAAGGAAGATGGGGAGCAAATGGGGCCAGGGGAAGACCTGCGGCCTCAACCGTCATCCTGGGCCTTGTGCCCAGGATCCCTCGTGACGCTTGCGCCCGCCCTCGGCAGGGATGCTCGGCACAAGGCCGAGCATGACGATGGTGGGGGGAGCCAGCGCCTAGAACTCGTCTTCGATGGCCGAGCGGAACTGTTCGAAAATCTCGGCGGCCCGCTGGTTGTTGTAGGGCTCGGGCTCGTCCTCGGCCGCCGGCTCCGGCGCAGCCCCGCCGTGCAGTCGAGCGGCCACCGCGCCGCCCTGGACGAGGATCAGTTCTTCGCCCTCGGCGAGGCCGGTGAGCAGCTGGGCGACCCGGGGCGGCAGGTCATCGAGGTCGAGACGCTTCATGGGCGCGAAATCTAGCGGCAAGCCCGCCCGGCGCAAAGGGTGACACCGGGCCTGCGCCGCCCTAAGTCCTGGGCCTGAGAACACCCAGGAGGGCTCATGGCCTATCGGTCGCTGCGGGAATTCATCGCCAAGCTGGAAGCCGCCGGCGAACTGGTGCGGGTGAGCGAACCAGTCTCCACCGTCCTGGAGATGACCGAGATTCACCGCCGCCTGCTGCGGCAGGGTGGCCCGGCCGTCCTGTTCGAGAACGTCATCCGCGCCGATGGCGAGCGCTCGCCCATGCCCTGCCTGGTCAACCTGTTCGGCACGGTCAAGCGGGTGGCCATGGGCGTCACCCTGGAGGGGCGCGAACGGACCACGGCGGCCGACCTGCGCGAGGTGGGCGAACTTCTGGCCTTCCTGCGCAGCCCCGAACCACCCCGGGGGCTGAAGGACGCCCTGGACATGCTGCCGCTGGCCAAGACCGTCATGGCCATGCGCCCGGCCACGGTGAAGAAGGCGCCGGTGCAGGAGATCGTCTGGACCGGCGACCAGATCGACCTGACCAAGCTGCCCATCCAGACCTGCTGGCCGGGCGAGCCCGCGCCGCTGATCACCTGGCCGCTGGTGGTGACCAAGGGGCCGTCTGCCGAGCGGGAGGACGACTACAATCTCGGCATCTACCGCATGCAGGTGCTGGGCAAGGACCGCACCATCATGCGCTGGCTGGCCCACCGGGGCGGGGCCCAGCATCACCGGCGCTGGAAGGCGGCGGGCAAGCCCACCGCCCTGCCCGCCTGCGCGGTCCTGGGCGCCGATCCCGGCACCATCCTGGCGGCGGTGACGCCAGTGCCCGAGACCCTGTCGGAATACCAGTTCGCCGGTCTGATGCGCGGCGCCAAGGCCGAGCTGGTGGCGGCCAAGACCGTGCCCCTGATGGTCCCGGCCGAGGCGGAGATCGTCATCGAGGGTCACGTCCTGCTGGACGAATACGCTGACGAAGGCCCCTATGGCGACCACACCGGCTACTACAATTCGGTCGAGAAGTTCCCGGTCTTCCAGGTCAGCGCCATCACCATGCGCCGCGACCCCATCTATCTGACCACCTTCACCGGCCGGCCGCCGGATGAGCCCAGCGTGCTCGGCGAGGCCCTGAACGAGGTCTTCATTCCCCTGCTGCGCCAGCAGTTCCCGGAGATCGTCGACTTCTGGCTGCCGCCGGAGGGCTGCTCCTACCGCATCGCCGTGGTCTCGATGAAGAAGGCCTATCCCGGCCACGCCAAGCGCGTGATGATGGGCGTCTGGAGCTATCTGCGGCAGTTCATGTACACCAAGAGGGTGATCGTCGTGGACGACGACATTGACGCCCGCGACTGGAAGGACGTCATGTGGGCGCTGTCGACCCGCATGGACCCGGCCCGGGACATCACCCTGGTCGAGGGCACCCCCATCGACTATCTCGACTTCGCCTCCCCCGAGAGCGGCCTGGGCTCCAAGATCGGCCTGGACGCCACCAACAAGTGGCCCCCGGAAACCCACCGCGAATGGGGCGAAAAGCTCGACATGGACGAGGCCACCGTCGCCCGGGTCACCGACCGCTGGGCGAGCCTCGGCCTCCCGCCCCTGAAGGGCTGACGACGGAGGTCTGCACGCTCCAGGTTCCGACGCCCTCGGGCTTGACCCGAGGGCCTATGAACACCGCGCGTCGTCCGTTTCATGGATGGTCGGATCAAGGCCGACCATGACGGACAAGGGGATGATCAGTCCGCCGGCGGCGGGCAGCCCCCGCCCCGCAGCGATCGCCAGAGGATGATTGGACGAGGCCGGCCTTCCCCCTTGCCCTGGCGGCGAATTCAAAGTCCAACTGCGGGCCTTGCGCGGGGGCGCGGGGCGTCAGGGAAGGTCTTTCATGAATCTGGTCACATCGGGACACGCCGCAGCCCTCTGGACGGGCCTGCACCTCTTTCTCCTGTTGACCCTCTCCCTGCTGGTGGTCCGCCAGCGCCAGCGTCACAAGGTCGCCTTTGGCGATGACGGCATTCCCGAACTCGCCCAGGCCATCCGGGCCTTCGGCAACGCCACCGAATATGTGCCCGCCGGCCTGATCGCCATCGGCGTCCTGGCCCTGGTGGAGGCGCCGCCCCTGGCGGTGCACCTGGCGGGCCTGGTCCTGTTCTCCGGCCGTGTGATGCACGCCATCGGCCTCTCGCAAAGCGGGGGAGCCTCTTTCCCCCGGGCCATCGGCGTCACCCTGACCTGGATTTCCTACGTCTTCGCCGGTGTGGCCCTGCTGTTCTACGCCATCGCCTGAGGGCGGCGGCGTGCTTGCCCGAGGGCGCGAGGTTCGCCATATGGCAGGCATGGATCAAAACCTGCTCGCCGAGCTGATCGCCGCCGCCCGCAAGGCCGGCGCCGATGCGGCTGAGGCCGTCACCGCTGAACGCCAGTCCCTCTCCATCTCCGTGCGCGCCGGCGTCCTCGAAGAGGTCGAGCGCGAAGAGAGCCGCGACCTGGGCCTGCGGGTCTTTGTCGGTCAGCGCCAGGCCACGGTGTCGGGCTCCGACCTGTCGCCAGATGCGCTCTCCAAGCTGGTCGACCGCGCCGTGGCCATGGCCAGCCTCGCGCCGGAAGATCCCTATGCGGGCTTCGCGCCGGCCGAGCGCCTGGCCAAGGGACCGCACCGGAACCTTGACCTCTACGATCCCACCGAACTGTCCCCCGAGACCCTGGAGGACCGCGCCCGCGCCGCCGAGGTCGCAGCCCGCGCCGTGGACGGGGTGGTCAATTCCGATGGCGCGACGGCCGGCTGGTCCACCGCCAAATGGCTGATCGCCACCAGCCACGGCTTTGTCGGCTCCCATCAGGCCTCAGGCTTCTCGCTCGGCGCCTCGGCCATCGCCGGCGACGGCGAGACCATGGAGACGGGCTATGATGGTCGCTCTGTGCGCTGGCATGCCGACCTGCCCGGACCCGAGGGCATCGGGACCGAGGCCGGCCGCCGGGCCGCCGCGCGCCTGGGATCGCGCAAGATCGGCTCCACCACCGCGCCGGTGATCTTCGAAAACCGCCTGGCCATGTCGATCATCAGCCCGATGATCAACGCCATCGCCGGGCCCTCCATCGCCCGGGGCTCCTCCTTCCTGAAGGATAAGCTCGGCCAGCCGGTGTTCGCGCCGGGCGTCACCATCACCGACGACCCCCACCGGCCCCGAGGCCTGGGCTCCAGCCCCTTTGACGACGAGGGCGTCGAGACCCAGGCCATGGACCTGATCGACAAGGGGGTCCTCACCACCTGGCTGCTCAATTCCAGCTCCGCCCGGCAACTGGGCCTGGAGACCACGGGGCACGCCTCCCGCGGCCTGGCCGGTCCTCCCGGCGTCGGCGTCTCCAACCTGACGCTTCAGCCGGGGACGCAGGACCAGGCGAGCCTCATGCGTAGCGCCGGCAAGGGCCTGCTGATCACCTCCATGTTCGGCCCCTCCCTGAATGGCAATACCGGCGACTGGTCGGTGGGCTGCTCGGGCTTCTGGTTCGAGGACGGCGAACTGGCCTATCCGGTCAGCGAAATCACCGTGGCCGGCAATCTGATCGAGATGTACGCCCGCCTTGTCCCCGGCTCCGATCTTGAGATCCGGGGATCGTCCAATGCGCCGTCCCTGCTGATCGACGCCCTGGCGATCGCCGGCAAGTGAGCCCGAGCCCCGCCCAGGATCTGGAGCTTCTGGTCGCCGCCGCGGTGGAGGCCGGGACCCTGGCCCTGGATCTGCGGGCCCGGGGTCTGAAGATCGCCTGGAAGGAGGGCAATTCTCCGGTCACCAACGCCGACTTCGCCACCGACACCCTGCTGAAGACCAAGCTTGGCCAGGCCCGCCCCGACTATGGCTGGCTGTCGGAGGAGACGGCCGACGACCTCATACGCCTCCAACGGCGCCGGGTGTTTGTGGTCGACCCTATCGACGGCACCCGAGCCTATATGAAGGACAAGCCCTGGTGGGTGATCTCGGTGGCGGTGGTCGAGGACGGCCAGCCCATCGCCGGCGTCGTCTACGCCCCCCAGGTGGGCGAGGTCTATACGGCGCTCGCCGGCGGCGGGGCCAAGCTCAACGGCTCCCTGATCGTTCCGGCCCCGACCGTGCGCCTGGATGGCTGCGGCATGGTCGGTGATCAGCGGATGTTCGACCATCCGTCCTGGCCCCAGGCCTGGCCGCGCATGCGGGTGGAGTCCCGCAACTCCACGGCCTATCGCATGTGTCTGGTGGCCTCAGGCCAGTTCGATGCGGCGCTGGCCCTGGTGGCCAAGGCCGACTGGGACCTGGCGGCCGCCGATCTGGTGGCCCGCGAGGCCGGCGCCTATTGCGGTGACCACCTCGGGCGCGGCTTCGCCTATAATGAGCAAATTCCGGCGCAGCTGAGTCTGCTTTGCGCGGCGCCGCGATTGGCCCCATTGATCCTGGAGCGCGTCTCGCATATCGCCCTTCCAAACAAAGCCCTCATCTGAGGATTCCATGCCCGATAAACAGCTGTTGCACATCGTCATTGGCGGCGAACTTGAGGAAGTGGAGCATGTTCGTTTCCGCGACCCCTCCAAGATCGACCTGGTCGGCGCCTATCCCACTTATGAAGAAGCCCTGTCGGTGTGGCGCTCCAAGGCCCTGGCCACGGTGGACAACGCCCTGATGCGCTACTTCATCATCCATGCCCACAAGCTGCTGGATCCCCAGCTGGACGGCGAAAAGCCCGGCGGCTGAGTCCGCGCCAGCCGACAGCCCGCCCGGTTGTCGGAAAACTGTCATCCGTCCACGGCACAATGGGCGTGGCGGAAGGCTGCTTACGCCGCAGCCGGACGCCCTCGGCGCCCGCCGGCAGCGGTTGGCGTCTTTCGGCGCGCTGACGACGTGGCCAGCCGGTGGTAGCTTTGACCAGAGCGGTCAGGCCGGCGCCTTCCCCTTGAACGAGCGAGGAGATTTTCGATGAAGAAGCTTCTGGGCGTCTGCGCGGCCCTGGGCCTGCTGGCCGGGGCCGGACAGGCGCATGCGGCGCGCGACTATGTGTGGGCCGCCGGCTCCTCCACCGTCTTCCCCTTCACCACCCGGGTGGCCGAGAATTACGGTCGCAAGACCGGCATGAAAGCCCCGAAGGTCGAGTCCCTCGGCACTGGCGGCGGCATCAAGCTGTTCTGCAGCGGCGTGGGCGACAATTTCCCCGACATCGCCAACGCCTCGCGCCCCATGACCCGGGCCGAGTTCGACACCTGCGCGGCCAATGGCGTGAAGGACATTGTCGAGCTGAAGGTGGGCTTCGACGGCATCGTCATCGCCGCCGACCGCAATGCGCCCGACTATGCCTTCCGCCTGCCGCACCTCTATATGGCGCTCGGCGCCAATGTGCTGCGGGGCGGCAAGTTTGTGCCCAACCCCTACACCAACTGGAACGAGATCGGTCCCGGCCTGCCCGACAACCGCATCCTGGTCTATGGCCCGCCGCCGACGTCGGGCACCCGCGACGCCTTCGTCGAGCTGGGCATCGAGGCCTCGGCCCTGACCTATGCCGGCGCCCGGGCCCTGCGCGAGCGGAATTCCGATGAGTTCAAGCAGATGACCCATCCCCTGCGCCGCGAGGGCTGGGTGGATTCCGGCGAGAACGACAACGCTATCGTCCAGACCCTGACCAAGACCCCGGGCTCGCTCGGCGTGTTCGGCTACTCCTTCCTTGAGGAGAACGGCGACAAGGTGAAGGCCATGCCCATCGACGGGGTCGCCCCCACCGTGGCCACCATCGCCGAGGGGACCTATCCCCTGTCTCGCTCGATCTTCATCTATGTGAAGAAGGCCCATGTAGGCGTCACCCTGGGCCTGCAGGAATTCGTCAACGAGTTCGTCTCCGACGCCGCCACCGGCCGAGGCGGCTACCTGCAGAGCCGCGGCCTAATCCCGCTGCTGCCGCCCGAACATGAGGCGGTGAAAGCGGCCGCCACGCAGATGACCGTCATGCGTCGGCCAGACTAAGGGGTAAGCGGCGGGGCTCCGGCCCCGCCAAAACCTGCATCCCATGCCCCTGCAAGCCGATCTGAGCTGGCTGATCGCTGCGGTTCTGCTTGGCCCCTTTGTCGGCAGCTTTCTGGGCTTGATGAGCCTGAGACTGCCCGAGGGCAGGCCGGTCATCATGGGCCGCTCGGCCTGTCCGTCCTGCGGGCGCACGCTTGGCCCCGTCGACCTCGTTCCGATCCTGTCCTTCATCCTCCTGCGGGGCCGTTGCCGCACCTGCGGGGCGGCCATTCCGCGGCGCTTCCTGGCCCTGGAGCTGGCCTGTCCAGCCCTGGCCCTCTGGGCTGTCGCCGTGCATCCCTCTGCCGAGGGCTTCCTCGGCGCGGTCCTTGCCTGGCAGCTTCTGCTGCTGGCCCTGCTGGACGCCGAGCACTTCTGGCTGCCCCGCGCGCTTACCCTGCCCCTCATCGTCTCGGGCCTCGCCGTGGCCGCGGCCCAGGGCGTCCTGGTCGAGCACGCCCTGGGGGCGGCGATCGGCTTCTCCGCCCTGACCCTGCTGTCTATGGCCTATCGGCGTTTCCGCGGGCGTGAGGGTCTGGGCGGCGGCGACGCCTATCTGCTGGCCGGCGGCGGCGCCTGGTGCGGGGCGCTGGCCCTGCCGAGCATCCTGCTGATCGCCGCGGCCGCCGGGCTCGCCTTCGTCCTGGTTCAGCGCTGGCGGGGGCGGCCCGTGGGCGGCGACCAGCCGGTGGCCTTCGGTGTTTTCCTGGCGCTGGGCGTCTGGCTGACCTGGCTGTATGGCCCGCTGGGTCTCAGCTGACGCCCAGACGGCCGGCCACCTGGATCTGGCGCCCGCCCAGGGTCTGTTGCGCGCCGGCTGCGCCCAGGGCCAGGTCCACCTCCGGGCGGGTCGTGCGCACGGTCAGCCCCATCCGGTAGGCCCCGCCCGGGCTGATCCGCAGATCTCCCGCCACATCGACCCCTTCGGCCTGGCCGCTCAGGGGCATCACCAGATCAGCGCCAGCACAGGCGGGCGAGCCGTTCAGTGACAGGCCTGGCAGGTCCAGCCCGACCAGGCTGAGCTGGTCGAGCGCAACAGCGCCCTCGGCCGCCTGGCATTGGCCCCCGCGCAAGGCCAGACCGAAGTCCCGCAGGCGAACCCGACCTGCGAGGCCCGCGCCGGGCGCAAGGCTGGCCAAGGGCAGATCGGCATCCACGTCCCGCAGCTGGGTCCGACGCGGGCCCAGGCTGAGGCCGCCGCGCAGCGCCTCGCCCTCAAAGCCGAGGCGGATCCTGGCTGTCAGGAGGGCCAGGGGCGAGACGCCGATCCGCACGTCGCCCAGGCGGACCCCGCCGAAGGCCGCCTCTCCCAGCCGCCCGCGCCATACCGTCCCGCTCACCGTCGCCGCAGTCAGACCCGCGGCCTGGGCGCGACCGGCCACGACAAGGCTGAGCGGCGCCATGGCGAGCACCAGGATCATGGTCAGCGCGACAAAGACGCCGCCCAGGGCCTGTGCGGTCATCGGCCCATCCCAGCGCCTCATGGGACCAGGCCGACAAAGGTGGCGTCCACATCCAGCTGGCCCACATCCCCTTTGAGCAGGGTCAGATGCCGGGCCGCCACCGCATGTTCGGCTTGCAGCAGGGCGATCCAGGGCAGGACCGCCGTACTGGGCCCCGAAACTACAGCCTGAACACTGTCCCCGTCGGCCGCCTCGATCCGGATGACGTCCAGGCCTGCGCTCGCGGCCGTCTCCGCCACCAGCTGTTCGACAGGGGTCGAGCGACGTGTGGGCGCCCGCTCGCCCAGACGCGCAATCTCGGCCACGGCGGCGTCCACCACCGCCTCGTCAGCCAGGGCGCGCGTCAGGCGCGCCTCAGCGCCCCGGGCCGCGCCCTGCAATGGCGCGGCGAGTCCGAACCAGACCAGGAAGCCGGCCAGCAACGCCCCCAATAGGCCCAGCAGCCCCTGCTCGCGGGGGCTCCGGCCGATCCACCAGTCTCTCATCATCGCGCTCCCAGAATGACGTCGCTGATCACCCGGCCGCCCTCTTCGCGGGAGCCCTCGACCCGCACGGTGAGGCCTGCGGCCTGCAGCGCCTGGGCCAGCCCCTCCCCGTCCGAATAGGCGGCATGGCTGAGCGCGGCGCGGGCTGAACCGTCCGGCATGACGATCAGGCTTTCGACCTGCACCTGGTCCATGGGTTCGACGGCGGCGAACAGCTGGGCGGCCAGCCCGCTGGCCCCGCCGCCAGAGGCGAGGCTGAGGGCGTCCAGCTGCGCCTGGGCCTGGGCGGCCGGGTCGATGATCTCGGTTCCTGCCGGCAGCAGGGCTGCGACCTTGGCCTCGGCCCGGGCCTCGGCCTGCTGCGCCCGGAGGTGGTCGGCGCCGGCCTGGGCGGCCCACAGAATCAGCGGGCTGATCAGCAAGGCGAGGGCCAGCAGGGCGGGCCGGCGTAGGTCGCGGCGCCCCAGGGGCTCCCGCCGGTCGGGGTCAAAGGCCCCCTGAAGCAAATTGAGCGCGGGACTGACCGCCATGTCGGCCAGGGCGCGCTCCAGAGCCGGCCCAGCCAGAGTCTGAGCCGGCCGGGCCCCGACCACAACGGTGACGAGGTCGGCCTCGCCGGTGAAGGCCAGGCGACGGCCGCGCACGGCAGTGAGGCCGCTGAATTCCGCCGTGACGATGATCGAGCCCCCATCCGGATCCTCGGGCGGTTCGGGCAGGGCCAGGCAGTCGGGAATGACCAGATCCGGAGTGATCCCATGCAGGGCCGCGCTGTCGAGCCAGGCCTGCATCCGGGCCGCGGACACCACCGCCGCCAGCCGCTGACCATCGGCCTCGGCCGGACCCAGCGCCAGATGCGCCCCCGCCGCGCTGGTCATCTGGTCCTCAAGTTGCGCGAGGGCCGCCGCACGGGCCTGGGCCTCCGAGGCCGCCTTGACCTCGATCCAGCGGATCAGGACCTCGGCGCCTGGGATGACCAGCACGTTGCGCATGGGCGTGAGGGCCGAGGCCTCCTGCACCGGCAGGATGCCGCGCCCCACCACCGAGCCCAGCTCGTCCAGGATCAGATAGGTCGGCTCGGCGTCCGGCGCGGCGCCAGCGAGGACGATGCGGGTTCGGTTCATTCGTCGTAGGTCCATCGGCGGGCGACCAGGCGGACCTGGCCGGAAGGGTCGGCCTCGAACAGGCTGCTGGCGACCACCTCGGCGTCGAGATAGGTCACATCCGTCTGCAGGGCGAAGTAGCGGCTGGTTGTCTTGACCTGTCCGGGATCGCCGGGGATGTGCTCGGCCAGGGCCGGCGTGGCCCAGAATGACTCTACGCTCCAGCCGCCCGCCGGCCGGGACTCGACCACGCGCTGGGCGAGCGCCGGGCTCACGCCGCCCTCGGTCAGCATGGTGATCAGCACCGCCTTGTCTGGGGTCAGGGTGTTCACATTGATCGGCGACAGGTCGCTGGTCGGCAGGGCGCACGCCACGGGCCTGAGGCGGTCATAGATCGCCGGGGTGAAGCCGCGGATCGCCCGCACCTCACTGACCTCCGCCAGCAGGGTCCCGCCGGTGCGGTAGGCGGGCGACCCGGCCAGATAGGCCTCGTCCTCCGCCCCGCCGCTCTCGCGCACGCCGTCGCTGTCGATCCAGTCGGTGAGGGCCGCAGCCAGCATCTCACCCTCCCGCGGGGCCACTCCGAGCGCCGACAGCAGGGCGATGAACTGGGCGACCCCTGCCTCACGGCGACCGAGCACCTCGCCCACCCCCTGGACGACACTGTTGAGGTTGAAGCACGCCCCGCCATCGGCCAGACGGCCCTGGATCAGGCCGTTCTCCACCGGAAAGCTGAAGGGCCGGTCGGCCCAGCCGCCATCCAGGGTCAGGCGCTCCTGGCCACCGATCAGCCGGCCGATCTGTCCAGCCGCCAGGGTTTCAGCCCCCAGCGCATACCAGCGGGCCTGGCCCACGGCCTCGGCATTGGCGGCCCGGCGTATGCCGAAGCGGATGTCGTCGAGCACCACGGCGGCCAGCGTGGCCAGCACCGCCACCAGCAGCAGCACGGTCAGCAGGGCGACGCCGCGCTCGGAGGTTCTGTCGGCGCGCCCGCTCATGCGCCGCCACCCGGCAGCAGCACGAGCTGGGTCACCTCGCCGAAATCTTCCAGGGTCATGTCGAGGCGGATCGCCTGCGGCAGGGCGCGGTCCGCCGTCGGCGCCCAGGCCGGCGCCCAGCCTCCCCGGGCGTAGAAGGCGACGTCCAGGCTCCGCACCCCCCGCAGCAGCACCTGGGGCTCCCCCAACGCCGCGCCGTCCAGCGCCGGGCGGGCGCGGCGTTCCAGCCGGTCTTCCACCAGCCGGTACTCAACATATTGCAATGAGGCCCGCGGCGCGGCGTCGGGATTGTCCCAACCGCGGCGGGTGAAGGCCAGAACCGGCGCAGCGTCACTCTCGCCGCCTGACAGGCTGCGGCCGGGGGCGCCGCCATCGGCGCGGGTGCGGCGATCGGCGACCTGTTCAAGATCGGCCTTGATCAGGGCCCGCGCGCTCTGCAGGGCGGCGATCTCGTCCATCCGTTCACGCACGACGGCGCGGTTGTCGGCGGCGAAGCCCAGCACCGCCACGCCAGCCGCCGACAGCAGGCTGAAGACCAGCAGGGCCACCAGCATCTCCACCAGGGTGAAGCCCTTCATGCGCCCCCCCGGAAAACGGTGACATCGGCCAGCGTGCGCGGCTCACTGACCCCCAGGACCCGGATATCGATACGCAGCAGGCCCTGGTCGGCGGGCGCCGTGGTCCGTCGCCAGATCCAGTCCTGGTCACCGAGCCGCACCTCGCCCTCGGTCTCCCCGA
>NZ_JAUYAW010000056.1 GCF_030693405.1 Phenylobacterium sp. | reverse complement strand
GCAGTTTGGGGTGCTGGACGCCTGCATCATCTCCAGCGTGGTCCCGCAGTCGATCTTCAACCTGCGTAATCTGGCGCGCCGCTACCTGCATGTGGAGCCCCTGGTCATCGGCGAGAACGCCGAGCTCGGCATCGCCGTGCGGATCGACAAGCCCTCGGAGGCCGGGGCTGACCGCCTGGTCAACGCCATCGGCGCCCACATGGTCTATCCTGGCCCCCTGATCGTCATCGATTCCGGCACCGCCACCACCTTCGACATCATCGCCGCCGATGGCGGGTTCGAGGGCGGGGTGATCGCGCCGGGCATCAACCTGTCCATGGAGGCCTTGCATGCGGCCGCCGCCAAGCTGCCGCGGGTGGCTATTCAGAAGCCTCAGCGGGTAATCGGCAAGGACACGGTGGGCGCCATGCAGTCCGGCGTCTTCTGGGGCTACATCGCCCTGATCGAAGGCCTGATCAGCCGCATCAAGTCAGAATGGCCCGAGCCACTGACTGTTATTGCAACCGGCGGCGTCGCGTCGCTGTTCCACGGGGCCAGTCTGGCGATCGACCACTTCGATCCGGACCTGACCATAAGGGGTCTCCTCGAGATCCATCGCCGTAATTCCGGAGGCGCCTGATGGCCGCCAACAAGACGCAAGACGAGCTCGTTTTCCTCCCCCTGGGGGGCTCCAACGAGATCGGCATGAACTTCAACCTCTATGGGTTCGGGCCGCCCCATGCGCGCAAGTGGATCATCGTTGATCTCGGCGTCACCTTCGGCGACCTGACCACGCCTGGCGTCGACCTGATCCTGCCAGATCCGACCTTCATTGAAGAACATGCCGACGACATTCTCGGCATCGTTCTGACCCACGCGCACGAGGACCACATCGGCGCGGTGGCCTGGCTGTGGCCGCGCCTGCGGGCGCCGCTCTATGCGACGCCCTTCACCGCTTTCCTGTTGCGCGAAAAGCTGCGCGAGGGCGGGCTTGAGGGCCAGGTCGAAATCAATGTCGTGCCGCTCGGCGGCCGTGTGACGCTGGGTCCCTTCGAGATCGACCTGATCACCCTGACCCATTCCATCCCCGAGCCGAACGGCCTGTCGATCCGCACGCCGCTGGGCACCGTCCTGCACACCGGCGACTGGAAGATCGATCCCGATCCGGTGCTGGGTTCGGCCACCGACGAGACCTTCATCCGCCAGCTGGGGGATGAGGGGGTCCTGGCCATGGTTTGCGATTCCACCAACGTCTTCGTGGAGGGCGAGTCCGGTTCTGAGGCCGACGTGCGCGATGCGCTCGCCAGGCTGATCGGCGAGCTGAAGGGCAAGGTCGCCGTGGCCTGCTTCGCCTCCAATGTGGCGCGGATGGACTCGGTCATCCGGGCGGCCGAGGCCAATGGCCGCCGGGTCTGCCTGGTGGGCCGTTCCATGCACCGGATGGCGGCGGCCGCCCGCTCGGTCGGGTTGTTCACCGGCCTCAAGGACTTCGTCAATGAGAGCGAGGCGGGCTACTTCCCCGCCGACTCCATCCTCTATCTCTGCACCGGCAGCCAGGGCGAGGCCCGCGCGGCCCTGTCACGGATTTCGGATGGGACTCACCCCCATGTGAACCTGGGGAAGGGGGATTCCTGCGTCTTCTCCTCGCGGGTCATTCCGGGCAACGAGATCGCCATCCGCAATCTGCAGAACCGCATGGCTGATCGCGGGGTGCGGCTTTACACCGACAACGATCACCCCGGGATCCACGTCTCCGGCCACCCCTGCCGCGACGAGCTGGCGCGGATGTATGCCTGGGCGCGGCCCCAGATCGCCATTCCCACCCACGGAGAGCG
Organism: Phenylobacterium sp.; assembly: GCF_030693405.1. Classification (GTDB taxonomy): domain Bacteria; phylum Pseudomonadota; class Alphaproteobacteria; order Caulobacterales; family Caulobacteraceae; genus Phenylobacterium. The sequence goes on along the minus strand of NZ_JAUYAW010000056.1, from coordinate 12,088 downwards.
CCGCCACCTGCTGGAGCATGCGGCCTTCGCCCGGGACCTGCAGGTGCCGCAGACGGTGGCGCCCCGCAATGGCGACATGGTGCGACTGGCGCCCGGTCGGGCCGAGATCATCGACGAGACCCCGGCCGGCCGGCTCTATGTGGACGCCAATGTGGTGGTCAGCGAGAACGGCGAGGCCCTACGGGAACGCCGGCATGCCGCCCACAATGGCGTTGTGACCGTGGCCGTGGTGCTGGACAGCCGCGGCAAGATCACCTCCGGTCCCCAGGTCCGCGCCATCGGCATGCCCACCGATGACGACTATCCCATGGATGAGGCCCTGGACGATCTCGCCGAGGAGGCCGAGCGGGCCCTCGGGCGGCTGTCCGGCGCCGATCGTGACCTGGATCAGGCGGTGGAGACAGCCATGTCCCGGGCGGTCAAGAAGGCCTGCCAGCGCGTGTGGGGGCGCCGCCCCGTGGTGGAGACGACCGTCCTGCGACTTTAGGGTCTTCGCGCCGTAGGGGCAGGGGGCGTATACCAGCATCCATGATCGGGAAACTGAACCATGTGGGCGTCGCTACGCCCTCCATCGACGCCGCCGTCGCCCTCTATCGCGATGTGCTTGGCGCCACCTCCATCACTGAGAAGTGGGCCATGGAGGAACAAGGCGTCTGGGTCTGTTTCGTCAATCTGCCGAATTCGCAGATCGAGCTGATCGAGCCCCTGGGGGATAACTCTCCCTTGAAGGGCTTCCTGGCCAAGAATCCGGCGGGCGGTCAGCATCACGTCTGCTTCGAGGTCGAGGACATCCTGGCGGCCCGTGACGAGATGCGCGCCAAGGGCGCCACGGTCCTCGGGACCGGCGAGCCGCGCATCGGCGCCCACGGGACCCAGGTGATATTTGTCCATCCGAAGGATATGGGGGGAGTTCTCATCGAGCTGATGGAAACCCCCAAGGAGAACCACTGATGGGCGTCACGACAGCCATCGCCATCTATCTCATCATCTGGTGGGTGGTGCTGTTCACCATCCTGCCACTCGGGGTGATCAGCCATGCCGAGGCGGGCATCGACAAGGGCGACGGGGGCGATCCCGGCGCGCCGGTGGACCCGAAGCTCAAGAAGAAGTTCATCACCACGACCTGGGTCTCGGCCATCGTCTTCGTGGTCGTCTATCTGGTGATCCGCCTGGGCCTGGTGCCCATGCCGAGCTCCGCCGCCAACTTCTAAGCCTTCCGGCGGTCGGCCTGCGCAGTTCTGCGCCGTGCCTGGGCTTCGCCGCCTGGAAATTGGGCGTTGGGGCCAGCGATCCGCGCTTTGGGTGCTTGCGCATACCTCGCCCCTGTTACGGCGGTTACATTTGAAACAGCCAAACCGGTCCGGCCGGCTTGCGCGCGTTTTCCCCGATGACCAAACTTGAAGGCCGCCCGCCCTGCGCAGGCGGCCTTCTTTTCGCCGCTTCGATTGCCAAGGTCGGACGCACGGGGCTAATCAGGGCCTCCCGTCCGAGTTTCGTATCCGAAGGCCCGCCGAATGCGTCTGTCGCGCTATTTCATTCCCACCCTGCGTGAGGCGCCCTCGGACGCCCAAATCGCCTCTCATCAGCTGATGCTGCGGGCCGGAATGATCCGTCAGGAAGCCGCCGGCATCTATGCCTGGCTGCCGCTTGGCCTGCGGGTCCTGAAGAAGATCGAGCAGATCGTCCGCGAGGAAATGGACCGGGCCGGCGCCATCGAGGTGCTGATGCCCACCCTGCAGCTGGCCGACCTTTGGCGCGAGAGCGGCCGCTATGACGATTACGGCGACGAGATGCTGCGCATCAAGGACCGCCACGAGCGCGACCTGCTCTATGGGCCGACCGCCGAAGAAGTCATCACCGAGATCTTCCGGGCCCATGTGAAGAGCTACAAGGACCTGCCGAAGAACTTCTACAATATCCAGTGGAAGTTCCGCGACGAGCGCCGCCCCAGGTTCGGGGTGATGCGCGGCCGTGAGTTCCTGATGAAGGACGCCTATTCCTTCGACGTGGACGAGGCCGCAGCCCGTCGCTCCTATAACCGCATGTTCGTGGCCTATCTGAACACCTTCTCCCGTCTGGGGCTGAAGGCCGTGCCCATGCGCGCCGACCCTGGCCCGATCGGTGGCGATCTCAGCCACGAATTCATCATCCTGGCCGAAACCGGCGAGAGCCAGGTCTTCTGCCATCGCGACCTGGTGGAAATGCCGCCCCCCGGCGACGTCGACTGGGACGGCGACCTGCAGCCCATCGTCGACCAGCGGACCGCCCTCTATGCGGCCACCGAGGACATGCACGAACAGGCGCGTTTCGAATCCGAAGTCGCCGAGTCTGACCGTCTGTCGGCCCGGGGCATCGAGGTCGGCCACATCTTCTACTTCGGCGAGAAGTACTCCAAGCCCATGCGGGCCGTCGTCACCGGGCCCGACGGCCAGGAGCGGCCGATCCATGGGGGCTCCTATGGCGTCGGGGTCTCACGCCTGGTGGGTGGTATCATTGAGGCGAGCCATGACGCCGCCGGCATCATCTGGCCCGATGCGGTCGCGCCCTTCGGCGTGGCGGTGATCAACTTGCGGCCGGGCGACTCGGCCGTGGACCTAGCCTGTGAGCAGGCCTATGGCGCCCTGCGTGACGCCGGCAAGGATCCGCTGCTGGACGACACCGACGAACGTCCGGGCGCCAAGTTCGCCGCCATGGACCTGATCGGCGCCCCCTGGCAGCTGATCATCGGACCCAAGGGCGTCGCCGAGGGCAAGGTGGAGATCAAGCGCCGGGCGACCGGCGAGCGCCAGTCCCTGCCGCTGGAAGACGCCTTGAAGGCGATCATCGCGTGAGCACCGTGGCCGCGCCCTTCGGACGCTGGGAGCGCATGCTCGCCGGCCGCTATCTGCGCGCCAAGCGCAGCCAGGGCGGGGTGGCGCTGATTTCGATCATCTCCTTTGTCGGGATCATGCTGGCTGTGGCGGTGTTGATCATCGTCATGTCGGTGATGAACGGTTTCCGCACCGAACTGCTCGACCGGACCCTGGGCTTCAACGGCCACGTCTATGTGGCTGGCGGTTCGCTGTACGAGCCCGAGGTCCAGACGCTTGCCGGCGAAATCGCCGCCCTGCCTGGCGTCACCCAGGCTGCCCCCCTGGTGGAAGCCCAGGCCATGGCGCTGGGCCAAGGCCAGATCAGCGGCGTCGTGGTCCGCGGCATGAGCGAGCCGGATCTGCGGCGCACGGAGATCGTCTCCGGCAACATCGTCCGCGGCTCCCTCGAAGGTTTCGGCGCCGGCGAATACGGCGGCGACCTGCTGCTGATCGGTGACCGCCTGGCCGAATCCCTGGGCGTCCAGCCGGGCGATCCCCTGACCCTGATCTCGCCCAGCGGCGGGGCGACGGCCTTTGGTTACACGCCTCAGCGCAAGACCTACACGGTCGGCGGCACGTTCAGCGTCGGCATGAGCGAATACGACCAGCTGTTCATCTACATGCCCCTGGAGCAGGCCCAACTGTTCTTCGCCCGGGAAGGTATGGTCGACGTGGTCGAGATCCGGGTGGCCGATCCCGACCGGGCGCCGGCCATGAAAGCCTCCATCGCTGAACTGGCTGGACCCACGGCGGTCGTCACCGACTGGACCCAGCGCAACGCTAGCTTCTGGAACGCCCTGAAGATCGAGCGCAGCGTTATGCGCCTGATCCTGATGCTCATCGTAGCTATTGCCGCCATGAACATCATTTCGGGCCTGGTCATGCTCGTGAAGAACAAGGGCCGCGACATCGCCATCCTGCGCACCATGGGGGCGGGACGGGGAGCGATTCTTCGCATCTTCTTCATGGCCGGCGCCTCAGTGGGCGCCCTGGGCACCCTTGTGGGCCTTGTCCTCGGCGTGCTGTTCTGCATCTTCATCGGCCCGATCCAGAATGCGGTGGAATGGGCGACGGGGGCCGAGGTGTTCAGCTCGGACATCTATTACCTGGCGCACATCCCGGCCAAGGTGGACGCCCTGGAGGTGATGATCGTGGTGGGCTGGGCCCTGGCCGTCTCGTTCCTGGCGACCCTGCCGCCGGCCCTGCGGGCCTCGCGTCTCGATCCGGTGGAGGCTCTTCGCTATGAGTGAGGCCCCCGTCCTGGCGGTGCGCGGCCTGGAACGCACCTATGTCACCGGCGATCGCAGCTTGACGGTCCTGCGTGGCGTCGATCTGGATGTTTCGCCCGGCGAGATTGTCGGCCTGATCGGGCCTTCGGGGTCTGGAAAGTCCTCGCTGCTGCACGCAGCAGGCCTTCTGGAGCGCCCCAACGCCGGTCAGATCTTCATTGAGGGCCGCGACTGCTCGACCCTGAACGAGCGGGCCCGCACCCGGGTGCGTCTGGGCTCCATCGGTTTCGTCTACCAGTTCCACCACCTGCTGGCGGAGTTCAGCGCCCTGGACAATGTGGCCCTGCCGATGATGATCGCAGGCCAGGACCACGAGGCGGCCCGGGAGCGAGCGGCCCTGTTGCTGGGTCAATTGGGTCTGGCCGAACGGGTGGATCACCAGCCGGCGCAGATGTCCGGCGGCGAGCAGCAGCGGGTCGCGCTCGCCCGCGCCCTGGCCAATTCGCCCCGTCTGCTGCTGGCCGACGAGCCTACCGGCAATCTCGATCCCACGACCTCGGGCGAGGTGTTCGATAGCCTCTACCGGCTGGCCCGGGAGACCGGGGTGGCGGCGGTCATCGCCACCCACAATCTCGAGCTCGCCCGGCACATGGACCGTGTCCTGGCGCTGAAGGACGGCCATCTGGAGCCGCAGTCGCTGTTCTAGGCCAGGGCGCTCAAGCGCCGAAGGTGGTCGAACCGTCGGCGCCGATCACGCTGCCGGGGTTATGTGCGACTTCCCAAACATGGCCGTCGGGGTCGGCGAAATAGCCGGAATAGCCGCCCCAGAAGACCGGCTCCGGCGCCTTCAGGGCCTTGGCTCCGGCCGCCAGAGCCTCGGCGAAGGTGGCGTCGACGCCCTCTCGGCTGGGTTCATTGATGGCGATGGTGACGCCGCTGAAGGTCCCATCGATCGGGCGCTTGGCGTCCTCAGCAAGCGCGGCGCGCCCGAACAGAACCCAGGGCCAAGCCCGGCAGCTGGTAGAAGCAGACATCGTCGGTAGCGCTGACCGGACGCCAGCCCAGGCCGTCCTCATAGAAGCTCCGGGCCCGGTTAAGGTCATCGACCCCCAGGGTGATCAGGCTTACGCGTTGGTCCATCAGGGGCTCCAGTGGGTTTGAGCGGGGGTTGACGAGGAGAACAAAACCAGAATAAGAACATATACGGAACATCCACAAGGGGGTTGGTTATGGTCATTCATCTGGCGCGGGAATCGCTGGCTTTTGTCTCGGTGGCGGGCTTCGTGTGGGTCGTCTGTCAGTTCGCCTATCTGGTGGGCTAGACCAGCGACGCAGCCAGGGAGGCGAGGATGAACCAGCAGCAGAACGAGGGCTTCGTTCACCTGCGGGTGCGCTCGGCCTACTCCCTTCTGGAAGGCGCCATCAAGGCGGACGCCATCGGCGCCCTTGCGGCGGCCAACGACATGCCGGCCGTCGCGCTGACCGACCGCACCAACCTCTATGGCGCCCTGGAGTTTTCGGTGGCGACCCAGGGGCAGGGGGTTCAGCCGATCATCGGGTGCGCTCTTGCGGTCACCGGCATCGGCGAGCGTCAACCCGAAAAGTGGGCCAAAACCCCGACCATCGTCCTGCTGGCCCAGAGCGAGGCCGGCTATCTCAACCTCTCGCGCCTGTCCTCCATGGCCTATATCGACAGCGTCGGCGGGGTCGAAGAACCCGCTGTCGCCTGGAGCAAGGTGGTGGACCATGCCGAGGGTCTGATCCTTCTTTCCGGAGGCTGGGACGGCCCGGCAGACCCGTTGATGGCGGCCGGCAAGGTCGCCGAGGGCCGGGCCGTGCTCAGCGATATGCATCGGGTGTTCGGCGACCGCTTCTATGTCGAGTTGCAAAGACACGGGCTGGCGCCCCAGGCCCTGGCCGAACCAGAGCTTGTCGCCTTCGCCTATGAGATGGATGTGCCGCTGGTGGCCACCAACGACGCTCATTTCACTCTTCCAGACATGCACGCCGCGCATGACGCCCTGCTGTGCATCGCCGATGGCGCCTTTGTCGGGCAGGATGAACGTCGCCGGGTGAGCGGTGAGCACTGGTTCAAACCCGCCGCCGATATGCGGACCCTGTTCGCCGATCTGCCGGAGGCCTGCGACAACACCCTTGAGATCGCTCGCCGGTGCGCCTTCATGGTGCGCAAACGCGATCCCATCCTGCCGCGCTTTCCCACCGAGGGAGACCGCACCGAGGCCGAGGAACTGGCCCATCAGGCCCGGGAGGGACTCAAGGGGCGCATCGCCGCCGGCCAGGCCAGCCACGCCCCTGAAAGCGAGTATTTCCAGCGGTTGGAGCGGGAGATCGGGGTCATCACCGAGATGGGCTTCCCCGGCTACTTCCTGATCGTTGCGGACTTCATCAAGTGGGCCAAGGCCCATGACATACCTGTGGGTCCGGGCCGGGGTTCCGGGGCCGGCTCGCTGGTGGCCTATTCCCTCACCATCACCGACCTCGATCCCCTCCGTTACGGTCTGCTGTTCGAGCGCTTCCTGAATCCGGAGCGGGTCTCCATGCCCGACTTCGACATCGACTTCTGCCAGGACCGGCGGGAGGAGGTGATCTCCTATGTGCAGCAGCGCTATGGCCGCGACCGGGTGGCCCAGATCATCACCTTCGGCACCCTGCAGGCCCGGGCTGTGCTGCGCGATGTGGGCCGGGTGCTGCAGCTGCCGCTCGGCCAGGTGGACCGTCTGGCCAAGATGGTGCCGGCCAATCCAGCCAACCCGGTGACCCTGGCCAAGGCCATTGAGATCGAGCCACGACTGCGGGCGGCCCGGGATGAGGACGAGGCGGTCTCGCGCCTGTTGGATGTCGCGCTCAAGCTGGAAGGACTCTACCGCAACGCTTCCACCCACGCCGCCGGCGTGGTCATCGCCGACCGGGCGCTCACCGAGCTGACGCCCCTCTATCAAGACCCCCGCTCGGACCTGCCCGCCACCCAGTTCAACATGAAGTGGGTCGAGAGCGCAGGCCTGGTGAAGTTCGACTTCCTGGGGCTGAAGACCCTGACGGTGATCGACAAGGCCCTGAAGTTCCTCGATCAGCGCGGCGCCCGGGTCGATATGGGCGTCCTGCCGGTGGATGACGCCAAGACCTATGAGCTGATGTCGGCCGGGCACACGGTGGGGGTCTTCCAGATGGAAGGCCAGGGCATGCGCGACACCCTGCGGCAGCTCAGGCCCAACTCCATCGAGGATGTCACCGCCGTGGGCGCCCTCTATCGTCCGGGCCCGATGGACAACATCCCGGCCTTCGTCGACTGCAAGTTCGGCCGCCGGACCATCGACTACCTGCACCCCTCCCTGGAGCCCGTGCTCAAGGAGACCTACGGGATCATCGTCTACCAGGAACAGGTGATGCAGATCGCCCAGATCCTGGCGGGCTATTCCCTCGGAGGCGCGGACCTTCTGCGCCGGGCCATGGGCAAGAAGAAGAAGGACGAAATGGCCCAGCAGAAGGCCATGTTCGTCGCCGGCGCCTCGGAACGCGGGGTTCCCGAGAGTCAGGCGGCTTCGATCTTTGAGCTGGTGGACAAGTTCGCCGGCTATGGCTTCAACAAGAGCCACGCGGCGGCCTATGCGGTCGTCTCCTATCAGACGGCCTGGCTCAAGGCGAACGCGCCGGTGGAGTTCTTCGCCGCCTCAATGAGCCTCGATATCGCCAATACCGACAAGTTGGCGGTCTTTTATCAGGACGCCAAGCGGTTCGGCGTGAAGATCCGCGCTCCGGACATCAACCGCTCCGGCGCTGATTTCGAGGTGGCCGATGGGGAGGTGCTCTACGCTCTGGGCGCGGTGCGCAATGTCGGTCTCGCAGCCATGCAGCATGTGGCTGAGCTGCGGCGGGAAGGGGGACCGTTCCGCGACATCTTCGATTTCGTGGAGCGGGTCGATCCGCGGCATGTGAACAAACGCACCTTCGAGACCTTGGCGAGGGCCGGGGCCTTTGAGTCCATCCACCCCAACCGGGCCCAGCTGGTGGCCGCCGCCGACGCCCTGATCGCCTACGCCCAGAGTGTGGCGGCCGACCGGGCCTCGGCCCAGGCCAGCCTGTTCGGCGGCGATCAGGCTGGCGTCGGCCGGCCCCGTCTGCCCCGGGCGGAAATGTGGACGCCAGTGGAGCGCCTCGATGAGGAGCTGGCCGCTGTGGGCTTCTACCTTTCAGGCCATCCGCTGGAAGACATGGTGCCGGCCCTGCGCCGCCGGCGCACCGAGTTGCTCACCGACGTCATCATCAAGGCCGAGGCGGGCGCCGAGGTCTTCCGCATGGCCGGCGTGGTGCGCCGCAAGCAGGAGCGGGCCTCTCAGTCGAGCGGCGAGAAGTTCGCCTTCGTCACCCTGTCGGACCCGACCGGGGAGTATGAGGTGCTGTTTCCCCCGGAGTCCCTCCGTCGCTGTCGCGACGTGCTGGAGCCGGGCAAGGCGGTCTCCATCAAGGTCCGCGCCAAGGCGCGGGACGGGGAGGTGCGCTTCTTTGGGGATGAGGCCGAGCCGGTGGAGAAAGCCATCGAGAACGCCGTGGCCGGCCTGCGCGTGCATATCTCGCCTCGCAGCGCCGAAATCGACGCCCTCAAACGCCGGCTGGAGGGGGCGGTGAACGCCCGCGGCGGCGAGATCATTCTGACGGCGCCTTTGGAAGGCGGCCGGGAGGTCGAGGTCAAACTGCCGGGCCGCTTCACCCTGGATGGCGCCATGCGCGGCGCCCTGAAGACCGCGCCTGGCGTGCTCTACGTGGAAGAGCTCTAGTCGGCCCTGGCGGCTGACCTGGCAGCGGGGCGGCGGCGAGGCCCTTGCTTTTTCTGCGATCTGGACGTATGCCGCGCCCATCACACACGCAGGCGTGCGGCGACTCTCGGGGAGACATCCCGGGCGTTACCGTTCCGGGCTCCCCACAAGGGGGTTTTGGCTTGCGGAGGCATACCGGAAAAAGGAGCCAATCATGGCGCTTCCCGACTTCTCCATGCGTCAGCTTTTGGAAGCTGGCGCCCACTTCGGCCACCAGACGCACCGCTGGAACCCGAAGATGGAACGCTACATCTTCGGCTCGCGGTCGAACATCCACATCATCGACCTGTCGCAGACCATCCCCCTGCTGCATCAGGCCTTGGTCAAGGCCCGCGACGTGGCCGCCGGCGGCGGTCGCATCCTGTTCGTGGGCACCAAGCGCCAGGCGTCCGATCCCGTGGCCGTGGCCGCCAAGCGTTGCGCGCAGTACTACGTCAATCACCGCTGGCTGGGCGGCACGCTCACCAACTGGCGCACCGTGTCGGGCTCGATCGCCCGCCTGCGCGAGCTGGAAGGCCTGCTGGAAGGCGAAGGCGCCAAGCGCAGCAAGAAGGAACTGCTGCAGCTGACCCGCGAACGCGACAAGCTCGAACTGTCCCTGGGCGGCATCAAGGACATGGGCGGCATCCCCGACCTGATGTTCGTGATCGACACCAACAAGGAAGCCATCGCCATCCAGGAAGCCCGGAAACTCAATATTCCGGTCATTTCCATCCTGGACACCAACTGTGATCCGGCTGGCATCACCTATCCGATCCCGGGCAATGACGACGCGGCCCGCGCCCTGCAGCTCTATTGCGACCTGATGGCCGACGCCATTCTGGACGGCCTCACCGCCGGCCAGGTCGCCGCGGGCGTGGATCTCGGCGCCTCGGAGGCTCCGATGGAGCCGGCCCTGGGCATGACCGCCGCGGCCGAGGCCGAGCCGGCCGCCGCCGAAGGCGAAGCCACCCAAGCCTAAGGACTGGTCCGCCTCCCAAAGGGGGCGGGCTTCGACATCAAACTGTGACGGCTGGGGCTCTATCCAGAGGCCCAGCCGTTGATTCTAGACCAAGGGAGCCGAGCCATGGCGGAGATCACCGCTGCGCTGGTCAAAGAGCTGCGCGAGAAGTCTGGCGCAGGCATGATGGACTGCAAGAAGGCGTTGCAGGAGAACGGCGGCGACATCGACGCCGCCATCGACTGGCTGCGCACCAAGGGCCTGTCCAAGGCCGCCAAGAAATCCGACCGCGCCGCCGCTGAAGGCCTCGTGGCCGCCGCCACCCGCAAGGATGGCGCAGGCATGACCGGCGTCGTCGTCGAGCTGAACGCCGAGACCGACTTCGTCGCCCGGAACGAGCTGTTCCAGTCGGCGGCCAAGGACATCGCCCTGGTGGCTCTGGATGTGGAGGGCGTTGAAGCCATCTCCGCGGCGAAGACCGCAAAGGGTGAAGTGGTGACCGACGTGGTCACCAACCTGATCGCCACGATCGGCGAGAACATGATGCTGCGTCGGGCCTCGCGCCTGACCGTGGCGCAGGGCGCCGTGGCCTCCTACATCCACGCCGCGGCCGCCCCCGATCTCGGCCGTATCGGCGTGCTGGTGGCCCTGGAAGGCGCCGGCGACCAGGCCAAGCTGCAGGAGGTCGGTCGTAAGATCGCCATGCATGTGGCCGCCACCAACCCGCTGTCGCTGTCCACCGACGACCTCGACCCCGAGGCCGTGGAGCGTGAAAAGGCGATCTTCACTGAACAGGCGCTCGCCTCGGGCAAGCCCGCCGGCGTGGTGGAGAAGATGGTCGAGGGACGGATCCGCAAGTTCTTCGAGGAAGTCGTCCTGCTCAAGCAGGCCTTCGTGATGAACCCCGATCAGACCGTCGAGCAGCTTATCGCTGAACTGGCCAAGGAAACCGGCTCGCCGGTGACCATGACCGGCTTTGTTCGCTTCGGCCTGGGTGATGGCGTCGAGAAGAAGGTCGACGACTTCGCCGCCGAAGTGGCCCAGCTCAGCGGCCAGGCCTAGGCCTTAGACGACCTACAATGCAGGGCGCGGCGCGTTCGACGCGGGCCGCGCCCTTGCGCTATCTTGCCCAAGCCAGATTCGGAAAGACGCGCTCATGCCCAAGACAGCTGCTGCCCTGCGCTACAAGCGGATCCTGCTCAAGGTCTCGGGCGAGGTGCTGATGGGGGAGCAGGGGTTCGGCATCGATCCCAACACCCTGGAGGCGGTGGCCAAGGATATCGCCGAGGTGGTCAGCCACGGGGTCGAGCTGTGCCTGGTCATCGGAGGCGGCAATATCTTTCGCGGCGTCTCCCTGGCCGGCAAGGGGATGGAGCGCTCCAGCGCCGACTATATGGGCATGCTGGCCACGGTGATGAATGCGCTCGCCCTGCAAGGCGCCCTGGAAAAGGAAGGCGTCTTCACCCGGGTGCAGTCTGCCATCCCGATGGACGCGGTCTGCGAACCCTACATCCGCCGCCGGGCCATGCGCCATCTGGAGAAGGGCCGCGTGGTCATCTTCGCCGCGGGCCTGGGCGCCCCGTACTTCACTACCGACACGCCCGCGGCCCTGCGCTCGGCCGAGATGGGGTGTGAGGCCCTGTTCAAGGGCACCAGCGTCGATGGGGTCTATACGGCCGATCCGAAGAAGGACCCCAAGGCGGTCCGCTACGAACAGCTCAGCTATCATGATGTGCTGGCTCAGGACCTGCGGGTCATGGACGCCTCGGCCATCGCCCTGATGCGTGACAACGAGATCCCTATCGTGGTGTTTTCCATCCGCGAACGGGGGAATTTCCTGAAGGTGCTGAAGGGGCAGGGCGTCTTTACGACGATCGCCTGATCTTTCCGCCGCCAACCTCACGACCCCATGGAGGAGCCCCAATGGCCGCCGCACCGAAGCCGGTTCTTTCGAGCTACAAGGATCGCATGGACAAGGCCGTCCTGGCCCTGAAGGAAGAGTTCGCCTCTCTCCGCACGGGACGCGCCTCAGCCGGGCTGCTCGACCAGGTGATGGTCGACGCCTATGGCTCCACTGTTCCGATCAGCCAGGTGGCCGCCGTCAGCGTGCCAGAGCCGCGCATGCTCACGGTCAGCGTCTGGGACAAGGGCGTGGCCGTGTCGGTGGAGAAGGCGATCCGCAACAGCGGACTTGGCCTGAACCCCGTGGTCGACGGTCAGACCCTGCGCATCCCT
>NZ_JAUYAW010000049.1 GCF_030693405.1 Phenylobacterium sp. | reverse complement strand
CGAGACGTTCCGCCCGGGCTCGCGCCGCCTCCAAAGTATCGGCTCCCCAGTCGGCAGCTTCGGGCAGTTCGAACCCCGGGGACGGCGCGCCCTGGCTTTGCAGCAGGCTCATGGCGCCGATCAGGTCGAAGGCCGAAAGCCCGGCGCCGCCCCGCCGGTGGAGGCGGTCCGAATGGGCGCGCAACTGACCTTGGCTCGCCGACAGGAGGTCGAGGATCCCCGTTCCCCCGCCCGCCGGCATGGTCGCGTCCCTGGAGCGCCTGAGCTGGTCCAGAACCTGGGTCTTGGCCGCCTTGCGGCTGTGCAGCTCCAGGCACAGGGGCGCCAGGCCCCGGTCCACCAGCCGCTGATGCACCACCTCCAGGGCGGCCATCTTCTCGGCGACGAATAGGACGCTGCGGCCCCGGTGCACGGCGCCGGCGATGATGTTGGTGATGGTCTGCGACTTGCCGGTCCCGGGCGGGCCCTGAATGACCAGGTTCTTGCCGGCCATGGCCTCCTGAATGGCGATGGCCTGGGAGCTGTCGGCGTCGGTGATGTGGATCAGCTCGGCAAGAGGGAAGGCCTCGTCGATCCGCCCGTCGTCCCCGATCAGCGGCGTGTCCTCCACCTCCTGATCATCGCGCAGCAGGACCTGGCGCAGGATCGGATGTCCTGTGAGCTGGCCTGACCCTGGCCAGTTGGCCGGGTCCAGATCCCGCCAGAGCAGGAACTTGGCGAAGGAGAAAAAGCCCAGCAAGATGTCGTCGCCACGGACCCTCCAGCCGGGCCGTTCACCGATGGCCGCGGCGACCTGGGCGGCGTAGTCGGATGGCGTCCAGTCCTCGTCATCAGGCAGGTCGGGCAGGGCGAGGCCAAAATTGTCCTTCAGCCAGGCCTGCAGACTGACATTGGCGATCAGATCGTCGGGACGAAGCTCCAGCTTGAAACGGTCCTTGGCCCCGTCACGGGCGAGGTCCACCGGCAGTAGGATCAGCGGCGCGTAGCGGGGAGTGTCTGCCGCGCGGGTCTCCCGCCACTCCAGGAAGCCCAGGGCCAGGAACAGCACATTGACCCCCTGTTCCTCCTCCAGGGTCTGGCCTTCATAATAGAGGCTCAGCAGGCGCTTCTGGAGGGCGTCGGCGGTCATGGAGGTGGGCAAGCGACCCTCACGAGAGGGGCGTTCGCCGATGTCGAGCGAAGGCTCTGCAGCTGAGGCCTCAGCGCCGGCGGCGAAGGTCATGACTCGCCCGGCGCTGAGCGTCCGGAACACGTCGTCAGACCGGCGTCCGGAAATCCGCACCTGACGGGCGGTGGCGGAGCCCAGGGGGGTGTTGATCAACCGGTTGCGCAGGGACCGGTCCAGAAGGCGATCGCGCGCGCTTTCCAGGGCCGAGGCGAGGGCCTGATCGGCGTCCTCCCGGTGAGGCGATGGGAGCGGCCGAAGGTCATCGTCGGTCCAGGCCCCGGCCACCTCATCCCCCATCGCGCGCCCCCTCAAGCCAGCCTGCGGCTGCAACTAAGGGCTATAAATCATAAAGTTAGAACATTTTTGATCAGATAACCGCGTCACACTTATCGGAAAATGCTCTAGCGTGGGAAGTGGTAGTGAGGTTCGAAGCTGAGGCTCGCCTCGAAATCGGCCAGGATGTCGAACAAGTCTTCGGTCAAGACCTTGGGGCGGACGTCGGCCGGAAACCTGTATCGCCAGAAGCTGACGATGTGATCGACGCTGCCCAGGCGCTCCCCGAGTTCGTAGAAGAGGCTGGGCGCCTTCATCAGAAACTCTCGGAACGCTGCGGGTTTACCGTTGTGGGTCAGGTCCCGATAGGCCTTGTCATAGACCTTCAGCGTGTTGCGGACCGTGACGACCGCATCGTCGATGGACTGGGCCAGCCGCTCTCTGGCCGCATCCATGTAGATCTTGTCTTCCATGGTCGGCTTGTCGCTGGGCTTGATGCCGGCGATCTCCTCGGAGACCGGGCGCACCTGTGGCAGCAGCTTGTTGAGGGTCCACTTGTAGTAGATGAAGCCCTTCCAGCAGAAGATGCCCTCCTCGAAGGCGGCCTTCTCCATGTTGAGCCCCCGGCGCAGGGGCTCCAGCTCCGCATCCGCGGCGTTGGCCATGATCTTGTGGGCGAGCTTGTCGGTCTTCTCGAACATGCGGACGTCCACATCATCGAAACTCATGCCGACCAGGGGGCGAAGTTCCCGGCGGACGAACTCGAACATCTGGGCGGAATCGGCCTCTGACAGGTTGAAATAGCACCGGTCCGGGGTGAATTCCTCCTGCCGCAACCGCTCCCGCATCAGGAACGGGTCCAGGGAGGGCAGGCCATCGAGGATGTGCAGCAGGGTTTCATCCCGCCGGTCAGCGGTCAGGTCGCCGGTAGCGACCTCCGCCAGCAACGACCGGTAGCCGGTCTGGTAGATGAAGAAGGACCGCGCCCCCACCCGCAGGTCAGAGGGATCGAGGGGCAGGATCACCTTCGTCGCCGTCGTCCGGTAGGAGCCGAGCAGTTCGACCTCGTCGGCCCGCAGGCGGTGTTTCAGGATGATGGCGCGATTGAGCACCGGGCTTCGGAAGAAGGCGTTCTCGATATAGCCAGGCTCGCGTTGGTGCTTGCGCCAGGTCGCGGTCAGATTCAGGGCGCGCGCCGTCGAGGCGCCAGACTGCAGACTAAGCAGACTGCGCACCGACCGGTTTGAGTTCGTTCGCAAGAGGCTCATGAGCCCGGACTGACCACACTGGAGAACTGCAGTTCAGCCATAGGCGCCAGATCATTCGGAGTGGTGAACGCGGCGCAAACCAAAGCGCCGACCCACTCAGTTCGGGTTGGCGGGCGTCCTGGTCTCGGCTTGTCGGCCACAAAGCGGGCCAGCGCCGCGGGGAGAAATCTCTAACCCGCTGAAAGGAATGGTGGATGCGACAGGGATTGAACCTGTGACCCCCTCGGTGTGAACGAGGTGCTCTCCCGCTGAGCTACGCATCCATCGGAAGGGACGGCCCTATAACGTCTCGTTTGGCCGGGGGCAAGCCGCCAGTAGCTGCAAACAGGCGTCGGGCAGGTCGGCGTAGTGGTCGATGAGGATGTCGGCGCCGAGCTCGGCCACCGGAACCTCGGTATAGCCAAAGCTGACCAGCACCAGGGGCACGCCGGCCGCCCGGGCCGCGCCGGCGTCGGGGGCGGCGTCGCCGATCATGACGGCGCGGTCGAGGCGCCCGCCGGCCCGGGCGATGGCGGTCTCCAGGTGACGGCGGTCAGGCTTCTGGGCCGGCGCGGCGTCGGCCCCGACAATGGCTTCGAACAGGGATGACAGGTTCAGGGCGTCCAGCAGGTTGGTGGAGAGGTCGGTGCGCTTGTTGGTGCAGACCACCAGCCGGGCGCCGGCGCCGCGCAGGGTCTCCAGCGTTTCGACCATGCCGGGGAAGGGGACGCTCTCATCGGCGATATGGGCGTTGTAGCGCGCGATGAACCGCTCGAAGAGGCTCCCCATGGCCTCGTCGGCGATGGGATGGCCGGCCTCGGTGAAGCCGCGCTGCAAGAGCCAGCGGGCGCCCTTGCCGATGAAGGGCCGCGCCTCGCCGAGCGGCAGGGGGGCATGGCCCTCCTCCTGCAGGATGACATTCAGCGTGCCGACGAGGTCGGGGGCGGTGTCCACCAGGGTGCCGTCCAGGTCAAAGGCCAGCGTCGCGCCGGCCAGGGCCGTCAGATCGAGGGGGGCGGCCATGACTGTTCGTCTCCTGACGTCGAAACCTGTCGCCGTTTCGGCTAAACGCCCCATGATTGCAACGCCGTCGACTCGCCAAGGACCTGCCCCATGACCTCCAGCGCCAGACCCCGCGCCGCCGTCATCCTCGCCGCGGGCCAGGGCACGCGGATGAAGTCGCCTACGCCCAAGGTGATGCACAAGGTTGGCGGCCGCACCATGCTCGACCGGGCCATCGATGCGGTCCAGGCGGCCGGGTGCGACCGGGTGGTCGTGGTGGTCGGGACCCACAGCCCGGAGGTGCGCGCCGCCGTGGTCGCGCGGCTGGGGGAGGGCGCCGTCGCCGTGCAGGACCCGCCGCTGGGCACCGGCCATGCCGTGCTGGCCGCAGCTGAGGCCCTGGCCGACTTCGACGGCGAGGTGCTGGTGACCAACGCCGACTGTCCGCTTCTGGAGGGCAAGGACTTGGAGCCGCTGTTCGCCCTGCGCGCGCAGGGGGTGGGCCTGGCCTTGCTGGGCTTCGAGCCGGCCGATGCGGCCCTCTATGGCCGGCTGATCCGCGGGGCCGACGGCCACGTCCTGCGCATCGTCGAGGCGCGAGACGCCAGCGAAGAAGAGCGGCACGTCAAGGCCTGCTACTCCGGCATGATGGCGGCCGATCGGGCGCAGCTGCTCGGCTGGCTGGCCCGGGTGGGCAACGCCAACGTCAAGGGCGAGTACTATCTGACCGAGGTGGTGGCCATCGCCGTCTCCGACGAGATCCAGGTGCGCGCCGTCTTCGCCCCCGAGAGCGCGGTGATGGGCGCAGATTCTCAGGCCCAGCTGTCGGCGGCCGAGGCCATCTTTCAGCAGCGGCGACGCCATCATTTCCTGAGCGAGGGGGTGGCTATGCCCGCCCCCGAAACCGTGCACTTTTCCTGGGATACCGAGATTGCGCCCGGGGCCACGGTGGAGCCCTTCGTGGTCTTCGCCCCGGGCGTCCGGGTGGCGGCCGGCGCCGTGATCCGCGCCTTCAGCCACCTGGAGGGCGCCCAGGTCGGCGAGGGGGCTCTGGTCGGACCCTATGCCCGCCTGCGGCCAGGCGCGCAGATCGGCGCGCGGGCCCATATCGGCAATTTCGTCGAGGTGAAGAAGGTCGTGGTCGGCGAGGGCGCCAAGGCCAACCATCTCGCCTATCTGGGAGATGGCACGGTGGGCGCCGGGGCCAATATCGGGGCCGGCACGATCTTCTGTAACTATGACGGCTTCGACAAGTTCGAGACCCATGTGGGGGAGGGCGCCTTCATCGGCTCCAACACCGCCCTCGTGGCGCCCGTGCGCATCGGGGCCGGCGCCTATACGGGCTCAGGTTCGGTGATCACCCGCGATGTCGCCCCTGACGCCCTGGCCCTGGAGCGCGGCGGCCAGACGGAAAAGCCCGGCTGGGCCGCCCGCTTCCGCGCCGCCAAGGCCGCCCGACCGAAAAAGCGCTGATCGGTTAGGGCCCTGGGCGTGGCCTTCCCGGCCCAGGGCGCCTAGAACGGAGCCTTCCGCCGCCCCCGGCGACCGAGACACGGAATCCAGATGGACGCAGACGCCCGGAAGAAGGCCGCCGGCGAGGCCGCCGCAGAGATGGTCGAGGCCGGCATGGTGGTGGGCCTGGGCACCGGCTCGACCGCGGCCTGGTTCGTCAAGGCCCTGGCCGCCCGGCGCTTGGATGTGACCTGTATCTCCACCTCTGTGGCCACGGCCGAACTGGCCGAGAGTCTGGGGCTGAAGCTCACCGAACTTGGCCCCGTGAAGTCCATCGACCTCACCGTGGACGGCGCCGACGAGATCGGCCCAGCCCTTTCCCTGATCAAGGGTGGCGGCGCGGCCCTGCTGCGCGAAAAACTGGTTTGGGAGGCCTCGCGCCGCTGCGTGGTCATCGCTGACGCGGCCAAGCGCGTGCCGATGCTCGGCAAGTTCCCCCTGCCCATCGAGGTGGTCGCCTTCGCCCATGAAACCACCGCCCTGCGCATCTGCGACGCCCTGTCGGAATGCGAGCTCGGCGTCGCCCCGCGCCTGCGGGTGAAGGACGGCGCGCCGGTGCGAACAGACGGGGGCAACCTTATCTATGACGCCGCCTGTGGTCGTATCGAGGACCCCGCGGCCCTGGCCGATGCGCTGAAGAGCGTCACCGGCGTGGTCGATCACGGCCTTTTCCTGGACCTGGCCGATCTGGCCCTGGTGGGGACGCCCCAGGGCGTCGTCACCCTCGAACCCTAGACGTGGAGTGACCTGAGCGTGGCCCAGTACGACTACGACCTGTTCGTCATCGGCGCCGGCTCCGGCGGTGTGCGCGCTGCGAGACTGGCCGCCATGAGCGGCGCCAAGGTGGCCGTCGCCGAGGAGGACCGGGTGGGCGGCACCTGCGTCATCCGCGGCTGTGTGCCCAAGAAGTTCATGGTCTACGCCTCGGAGTATGCCGGACATTTCAAGACCGCTGAGGCCTATGGCTGGAGTTTTGGCGAGGCCCCGCGCTTCGACTGGCCCAGCTTTCTGGCGGAGAAGGACAAGGAGATCGCTCGGCTGTCGGGGATCTATGTCACCAACCTGCAGAACGCCGGCGCTGAGCTGGTCCACGCCAAGGCCCGGCTGGTGGACGCCCACACCGTCGAGCTGGTCGGCAAGGACAAGACGGTCACGGCGGGCAGGATCCTGATCGCCACCGGCGGCCGGCCGTGGGTTCCCAAGGACCTGCCGGGGATCGAGCATGTCATCACCTCAGACGAGGCCTTCCACATCGCCGAGCTGCCCAAGCGGATGGTGATCGCCGGCGGCGGCTATATCGCCGTGGAGTTCGCCTGCATCTTCAAGGGCCTTGGGGTGGATGTGACCCTGGTTCACCGGGGCCCCAACATCCTGCGTGGCTTCGACGACCACGTCCGCGCGCATCTGGCCGAAGAAATGACCCGCAAGGGGATCAATGTCCTGCTCGGCTGCCAGCATGAGCGGGTGGAGAAGACCGAGGACGGGCTGGTCAGCCACCTGTCCAGCGGCGCCGCCATCGAGGCCGATCTCGTCCTCTTCGCCCTGGGCCGCGAGCCCTATGTGGAGGGCCTGGGCCTGGAGGCCGCCGGTGTGGCGGTGAACGACGGGGCCATCGTGGTGGACGACTATTCCCGCACCAATGTGGAGTCCGTCTGGGCGGTGGGCGACGTCACCAACCGCATCAACCTGACCCCGGTGGCGATCCGCGAGGGCGCGGCCTTCGCCCAGACGGAATTCTATGACAACCCGACCACCTTCGACCACGAGATGGTCGCCTCGGCGGTCTTCTCCCAGCCGGCCATCGGCTCGGTGGGCCTGACCGAGGCCGAGGCCCGCCACGTCCACGGTCAGGTGGATGTCTATCTGTCCAGGTTCCGGGCCATGAAGCACACCTTCTCCGGCGGGGAGGAGCGGGCCCTGATCAAGCTGGTGGTGGACGCCAAGAGCCAGAAGCTGCTCGGCTGCCATGTGGTTGCGCCGGATGGTCCGGAGATTATCCAGATGGCCGCCATCGCCCTGAAGATGGGCGTGACCAAGGCCCAGTGGGACTCCACCTGCGCGGTGCATCCCACCCTGGCCGAAGAGCTGGTGACCATGCGCGAGAAGTATATGCCGCAGGATCTGGGCCCGGTGGCGTGACGACGACGTCTTTCATCGGTGGTGCGGGCTTCGCCCGCTGGTGCGCCTGGGTGCTGATCTTCGGCGCGGGCCTGGCGGGTCCCCTGGGGTGGGTGGGGCCGCTGGCCTTCGCCGTTCTGCTGAGCATCGTCGGTCTGCTGACCCTGCCTGGATTGGAAGTGCGCGAGGCTGACCGCCCGGCCGCGCTCGCCCTCCTTGTCCTGGTGATCTGGGCGGCGGGCTCGATGCTGTGGAGTCCCTATGAGCCCGAGGCGCTCTGGAGCTCCAATGCGGTGAAGCTGGCCTGCCAGGCGGTCCTCTACTGGGCGGCCTTTAGTGCTGTGCGCCGGGCCGAGGCTCAGGGCCTTCGCCTGGCCATGGTTGTCTTCATGTGGGGCATGTCCGGCCTTTCGGTGATGCTCATCATCGAGGCGGTGACCGGCGCCGCCGTCTATCAGGCGCTGCGGCAGGCGATCGGCGATCCGATCCGCCCAGACCTTGCCGTGCGCAATGTCGCTCAAGGGGTGTTCGTTCTGGCGGTGCTCTGGGGGCCTGCGGCACTGGCCGCCCTCCGGCTCGGCTGGTGGCAGCTGGCGGTGCTGATGGCCGCTGGCGTCGTGGCCGGCGGCGTCGGTCTGAACGCCGACGCCCCCCTGATCGCCCTGGCCGGCGCCAGTCTGGCGGGCGCGGCCGTCTATCGCTGGCCGGTGATCGCGCCTCGGGTGCTCGGCGCCGGCGCCGGCTTCTTCTTCCTCGCCACGCCGCTGATCCTCTGGACGCTGCGGGCGCAGGGGATCTATGGGGCGCTGCAGGACAGGGTCAGCCTCTCCTGGAGCATGCGCATGGACTACTGGAGCTATGCGGTCGACTGGATCAGCGACAAGCCCCTCAAGGGCTGGGGCCTGGACGCCAGCCGCATGTTCGGTCCCGGCATCCGCCTCCATCCGCACGACGCCGCCCTGCAGGTTTGGCTGGAGCTGGGGGTGATCGGCGCCGCCGCCGCCACCGTGTTCTGGGTCACCATCTTTCATCGCCAGGAACGCAGTCATCCTGACCTGGGCGCGGCGGCCGGCGCGGCGGCGGCTGTGAGCTATCTCACCTTCGCGGCGGTCAGCTTCGGGGTCTGGCAGGAGTGGTGGCTGGCGCTCGGGGCCCTGGCCGTGGTCTCGGCCGCCGCCGCCCAACGTCTGCCCGTCGCCGCACGCTTGGCCAAGCCCGCCAGCGCGCGCAGAGCATCGACCTATCCCCCCATATCGGAGTAGAAGGCCCCACTTTCGTCTCAGGGTCATTGCAAGGCCCCACAGCCTCGGGACGACGCGGAGCTTCAGAGTGATGAGCGACAACTGGAAACCGGCCTCCTGGCGCGCCAAGACCGCCAAGCACATTCCGGACGATTATCCGGACGCCGCCGCCCTGGAGCGTGTGGAGCAGACCCTGCGCGGCATGCCGCCCCTGGTGTTCGCCGGTGAGGCGCGGCGGCTGAAGTCCCTGCTGGGGGACGTGGCCGAGGGCCGGGCCTTCCTGTTGCAGGGCGGTGACTGCGCCGAGAGCTTCAAGGAGTTCCACGCCGACAACATCCGCGACACCTTCCGCCTGATCCTGCAGATGGCGGTGGTCCTGACCTTCGCCGGCGGCAAGCCGGTGGTGAAGGTCGGGCGCATGGCCGGCCAGTTCGCCAAGCCGCGCTCCTCAGCCGTAGAGAAGATCGGCGACGTAGAGCTGCCGTCCTATCGCGGCGACAACATCAACGGCATGGAGTTCACGCCCGAGGCCCGCGCGCCGGACCCGGAACGCCTGCTCAAGGCCTACGCCCAGTCGTCCTCGACGCTCAACCTGCTGCGGGCCTTCGCCGGCGGCGGCTATGCCGACCTCTACAATATCCACCGCTGGACGCTCGGCTTCGTCAATGACAGCCCGCAGGGCGCCCGTTACCGCGAGCTGTCGGAGAAGATCAGCGAAGCCCTGACCTTCATGGCCGCCATCGGGGTCACCCCCGACAGCCATCCCGACCTGCACCGAGTGGAGTTCTTCACCTGCCACGAGGCCCTGCTGCTGGGCTTCGAAGAGGCGATGACCCGCGTCGATTCCACCTCGGGCGACTGGTACGACACCTCGGCCCACCTGCTGTGGATCGGCGAGCGCACCCGCCAGCTGGACGGCGCCCATGTGGAGTTCTGCCGTGGCGTGAAGAACCCCGTCGGCGTGAAGGTCGGCCCGACCCTGGAGCCGGATGAACTGCTGCGCCTGATCGATGCGCTGAGCCCGGCGAACGAGGCCGGCCGCCTGACCCTCTATGGGCGTTTTGGTCACGACAAGATCGCCGACCGCCTGCCGCGCCTGATGCAGGCCACCAAGGCCGGCGGCCGCAATGTGGTCTGGGCCATCGACCCGATGCACGGCAACACCCTGACCGCGGCCAACGGCTACAAGACCCGGCCCTTCGACCGCATCCTGTCGGAGGTGAAGTCCTTCGTGGAGATCGCCAAGGCCGAGGGCGTGCACCCCGGCGGCGTGCATCTGGAGATGACCGGCCAGAACGTCACCGAATGCCTGGGCGGCGCCCGGGCCCTGACTGAAGGCGACCTGGCTGACCGCTACCATACCCACTGCGACCCGCGGTTGAACGGCGAGCAGGCCCTGGAACTGGCCTTCCTGGTGGCTGAAAAGCTCAAGGAAGACCGGATCGACATGGCCCGCCGCGTCGCGGTCTAGCGTCCTTGGTCCGTCAGGTCAGGCCTGGCGGGCGAACCTCTCCCGGCGACGGACCTTGTCCGCGCCGCTGTCTGGCTGGTGATCCCATGACCCGCCCTGTAAGCCCGGAGTCCTCCCCGACGCCCGGGCGACATCTGCTGGTCCGTCAGGACCTGCGGCGACTGCTAAGGCTGTCGGGGCCGGTGGTGCTCGCGCGCCTGGGCATCATGACCATGGGTCTGATGGACGCCATCGTCGTGGGGCGCTATTCGGCCGTCGAGCTGGGCTTCCACGCCATGGCCTGGGCGCCGACCTCGGTCATCCTGACCATGGCCATCGGCCTGCTGACCGGGGTGCAGGTGATGACCGCCCGCGCCGTGGGCGAGGGGCGCCGGCATGAGAGCGGCGCGGTGCTCCGTCGCGGCCTGGTCTATGGCTCCTGGATCGGCCTCGCCTCCATGCTGGTCCTCATCGCCGTCGCGCCCTGGGGCCTGTCGCGGATCGGGCTGGAGCCCAGCCTGGCGGCGGGGTCCGTCGGCCCGGTGATCATCTTCGCCCTCTCCCTGCCGACCTATGTCGTGGCGTGCGCCGCCAGTTTCTGGCTGGAGGGGCTGTCGCGGCCAGGGCCGGCCATGATCATCATGTGGCTCGCCAATGTGGTGAACTTGCTGTTCCTGCTGCTGCTGGTCCCGGGGCTGTTCGGCCTGCCGGCCCTGGGCGCGGTGGGCGCCGCCTGGGCCACCTTCGCCGCCCGGGCCTTCCTGGTGGCGGGCCTGCTCGTCTACATCGCCCGCATGGCCGAGGCCCGCGAGCTGGGGGTGTTCGCCAAGCCGGCCCGCGACCGTCTGGCCGAGGCCGAGCAGCGCAAGATCGGCTATGGCGCCGGCGCCTCGAACTTCTTCGAGGTGGCGGCCTTCGCCTCGCTCAATGTGGTGGCCGGCTGGATCGGAACCCTGGCCCTGGCGGCCTGGACCGTGGTGCTCAACGTCATCTCCATGGTCTTCATGGCGCCCCTGGGCCTGGCCGCAGCGACCGCCGTTCTGGTCAGCAGCGCCTATGGCGGTCGCGACCGGGCCGGCGTCATCCGCGCCGCCATGGTCGGGTTCGGCGTCACAGCCGTCTTCGGGGTCGTCGTGTCCTTCATCATCTGGCCCGCCGCGCCCTGGATCGCCGCGGCCTACACCACCGATCCGCAGGTGATCGCCGTGGCCGCCGCGGCCCTGGCCCTGTCATGCCTGTTCCTGCTGGCCGACGGCCTGCAGGTGGTCATCGCCCAGGCCCTGCGGGCCCGGGGCGACGTGTGGATGCCGACCATCACCCACCTGACCAGCTATGTGGTGATCATGATGCCGCTCGCCTGGTGGCTCGCCCTGCCCATGGGGATGGGCGTCACCGGCCTCGTCTGGGCGGTGATCCTGGCCAGCCT
This sequence comes from Phenylobacterium sp., assembly GCF_030693405.1. GTDB lineage: Bacteria > Pseudomonadota > Alphaproteobacteria > Caulobacterales > Caulobacteraceae > Phenylobacterium. The sequence continues at coordinate 29,271 of NZ_JAUYAW010000049.1, read as the reverse complement.
GGTCTCAGTGGGCCTGCTCTCGGCGCGCTTCTGGCGGCTGTCGCTGCATCCGCTCTAGGCAGGCTGACGAGGAGGCGGGCCGGCGGCTCAGGCGCCGAGGATCCAGCCTTCTTCCCGCTCGGCCTCGGCCAGGGCGGCCTCGTCCAGGCCCTTGGGCGCGGCGAACAGCTCGGCGAGCTTTCCAGCCTCGTCCAGCTTGGCGAAATGCTCGGCGGTCTCGCGGACCTGGACCAGATCCTTCACCTCGCCAGGCTGCGCCTTGATCTTCAGGAGCGAGGGATAGACCTCGGCCACCACCACTTCGACGCCGTCCAGATCGGCGGGCTTCAGGGCCCCAAAACCCGTCTCCAGCGGCCAGACGCGCAGGGCCTCGCCCCGGGCGGTCTTCAGGCGCTTCACCGCCGGAATGCCCAGCAGGGCCTGACCGCCGACCGAGCCGTTGTAATAGAGTTTCCAGATCGAGGCCGCGCCCTTGGCCGCCTCGTCGGCGCGGCGGAATTCCGGCAGGTCGTCAGGGCCGTGCGCCCGCGTGCGCTTGGGCTGCAGGGTGGTCAGAGCGTCCTTGGGCGGGCAGCCCCAGAAAGGGAAGGGGCCGCCGGTCAGCCGCCGGTTCAGCTCCGAACCGACGCCGAAACGATTGTTGGTGTTGTCGGCCTTGTCCTTGACCATCTTGTCGATCTGATCCCAGACCGCCCGCCAGGGGGGATCGCCCGTCAGGTTGAGGCCTGCCGCGAACCCCCGGGGGAAACCCAGGGGAAAGTCGAAGCCCAGCAAGGCCCGCTCCCCGCGCTTTTTCAGGTCGTCGAGGATCACGCCCAGCAGCTTCTCGGCCTCACCGCGGGTGGCGGGATTATGGGACTCAAAGGACATGCGGAATCGCACGTCGCGCTTCAGCACCCCGATCCAGACGGAGTCCGTCCCCGTGCCCGGCTTGGCCGCCGCGCTCCAGTCAACAATCAGGTAGGCGCTGAAGAGGCGCGACACGGCAAGGCTCCGGACGGAAGGGGGAGAAGCGTCGTTTGTAACCCCTCCGCCGGGCGCGGCCAATGGCATGTCGTTCACAAGACACACAAGATGGCTATGGTGCGCTTTCGTTCGTCCCCGGAGATTCCCGATGAGAGCTGTCCTGTTCGTCGCCGCCCTGGCCTCCACCCTGGCGCTTGCCGCCTGTGGACAATCGTCCGAAACCTCGGGCGCGAGCGCGGACGCCAGCGCGGTGGAAGCGGTTCCCACTGGCCCTGAGCTGAGCGGCGTCGGCGTGATCGCCAGCCTTGATGGCCGCACCCTGGCCATCGACCACGAGGGTGTGGAGGGCGGTCAAGCCGCCGGGCGTCAGGAGTTCCGCGCCTATGCCACCGTCCTGGCCGAGGCCCCGCTGGAGCCGGGCTCGCGGGTCAGCTTCAAGTATCAGGACGCCGAGCCCATGCCGGTGCTGACCGAGCTCACCGCCCGCTAGATCGACGGTCGCCTCCGACCTGGGATGGTGGCGCACGCCTGGCGGATCATGCTAGGCGGCCCCCGGCCCATGGAGGTGATATGAGCGAGTCCCTGCGAGGCGGCGTCATCGGCGCCGGCGTCTTCGGCGCCTATCACGCGCGACAGTATGCGCGACTGCCGGGCGTCGATCTGGCGGCGGTCTATGACCCCCATCCTGAACGGGCGGCGGCGCTGGCTATGCCGCTCGGCGGCCGGGCGTTCGCCTCCCTGGAAGAGTTTCTTGAGGCGGTCGATGTGGTGACCGTCGCCTCGCCTGCCGCCTGGCACGCCGAGCAGGCCCTGGCGGCGGTGAAGGCGGGCAAACCCGTCTATATCGAAAAGCCGATCGCGACAGACGTCGCCAAGGCCGACGCGGTGGCCCAGGAGGCCGCGCGGCGAAACCTGGTGGTCGCCTGCGGTCATCAGGAGCGGGTCCTGTTCCAGGTCATGGGTTTGTTCGACATTCCCGCCCAGCCCCTCCGGCTGGAGGCTCTGAGGCACGGCACGGCCTCGGACCGCGGCCTGGATGTGTCCGTGGTGCTCGACCTGATGATCCATGACCTGGATCTGGCGCTGGCCCTGTCGAAGGCTGATCCCGTGACCGCCGAGGGGGAGGGGGCGATCCTGCGCTCGGAGTCCTGGGACGTAGCCCGCAGCGAGGTGACCTTCGACGACGGCTTCACCGCCCTGTTCGACGTCTCCCGGGTCGCCGAGGCGCGGCGGCGGACCATGAAGCTCGTCTATCCCACAGGCGAGCTGGAGATCGACTTCCTGACCCGCGAGTTCCGCAATACCACCGGCTTTACGCTCAACGCCGACTTCGCCGAAACGCCGGCGGCCAAGGACACCCTGGGCGCCAGCATCGAGGCCTTCCTGGCCGCCGTGCGCGGCGAGGCGCCACGGCCTATCGTCACCGCCGCTGAGGCGATCGCCGCCCTCGACCTAGCTCTGGCCGTCGAGCAGGGGCTCGACGCCGTGGCCTGAGGCCGCCGCCCCGATTGCGTTAAAAATGCGACGCGGTCGCAACAATTGACTTGCCAATCCCCTCAGTCCTGAGGCAGCAATGCGACTGCGAAGCGGTCGCATAATGCGGCCGTTATGGGGGATATGATGCGGCACATTTTGATGATCTCGGCGGCCCTGACCGCCCTGGCTTCGGGCGCTCAGGCTCAGGACGCCGAGGTGCGCGAAGTGGTCGTCACCGGCCGCGCCCAACAGCTCTACCGCACCCAGGAGGCGCAGGCCGGCCGCCTGCCGACGCCGCCGCTGGACTCCAGCCAGGCGATCCAGGTGATCAACGCCGAGCTCATCGCCGACCAGGGCGCCCGCGACGCCCAGGACCTCTATCGCAGCATTTCGGGCGTCAGCTTCTTCTCCTATGCCGGGGTCACGGCCCGCGGGTTCCGTCAGGAGGAGATCTTCTTCGATGGCCTGCGCGGCGACCCCTATGCCGGATTTTCGGTGCCCCAGCTGTTCAATGTGGAGCGGGTGGAGTTCCTCAAAGGGCCGGCCGGCATGCTCTATGGCCCGGGCGCGCCGGGCGGTCTGTTCAACTATGTGACCAAGAAGCCCGATGAGGCGTTCTCCGCCCGCGTCGCCGCGGTGGTGGGGACTGAGGCGCGCTACGGCGCTTCGGCCGAGGTCACCGGCGCCTTGCCGGTGGAGGGCGTCTCGGGGCGCCTGGGCGCCTTCTACGAGGAACAGAACACCCCGCGGGTGAACGCCCGCTCGGAAATCCTCATTCTGGACGGCGGCCTGAAGATCGAGCTTCCGCTCGGCGAGCTGAACCTCCAGGCGACCCACTATGACCAGAACCTGCCCGGCAACCGCCTTCGGGGCGTACCGACCAACAATCTGGGGGAGTTCCTCACCGACCGGCGCTGGAACCACAACGAGCCGGGCGATTTCCTGCGGCTGGAAGCCAGTGTGGTTCAGGCCAGCTGGGCGGCGCAAGTCGGCGACTCCCTGACCCTGAATGCGGCGGTCCGTTACACCGAAGGACTGGAGACCCAGAAATACCATGAGCCGTTCGGCCTGCGGGACACCAACGGCGATGGCGTCTTCGACACCTCCCTGCGGCAGTACCGCGACCAGATCCGCGACCAGTCCAACTGGTCGGCCGGCGCCAATCTGATCTGGGCCTTCGACCTGGCGGGGGTGGAGAGCCGCCTGCTGGCCGGCGCGGACTGGTTCACCAATGAGCTCGCCTTCGAAAGCCGCGGCGTCAACGGAACCCTGGCGGTCAGCCCAACCGCGCCGACGCCGCTGAGCCTCTTCAACCCTGTCTACGGGGTGACCCCCATCAGCAGCTATCGGCTTCCGGCCTACACCCTCTCGCTGACCGAGTCGGATCGGGCGGGCGGCTACCTGCTCTATGAGGCGACGGTCGGAAACCTGATCGGGACCGTGGGCGCCCGCTATGACAGCTTCAAGGACGTATCGGGCGCGGCGTCCTTCGAGGATGACGCCCTGACCTGGCGCGCGGGCCTCGTCTACCGCGTACGGCCCGATGTCTCGATCTATGGCCAGTGGGCGCAGAGCTTCGAGCCCCAGGGCGCCAGCAGCCAGACGCCCCTGGCTGGCGGTCCCTTCGCCCCCACCGAGGGCGAGATGTTCGAGGCGGGCCTGAAGAGCGAGCTGATGGGCGGTCGGCTGCAGGGCTCGGCGGCGGTCTATCACATCACCAGGACCAACATCCTCCAGGCCGATCCCCGCGGGGATGTGGGGGGCGACGGGACCAACGACCTGCTGGCCTTCGGCGAAATCACCAGCAAGGGGGCGGAGTTCGATCTGGCCGCCGACATCACCGCCGACTGGGTGCTGACGGCCTCCTACGCCTACAACGACACCCGCATCACTGCTGACAATGGGCGCACCGCCATCACCAACAGCGTCGGCGACCGTTTCGCCAACGCCCCGGAGCACACGGTCGGCTTCTGGACGCGCTACCAGTTCCCGGACCTGGGCCTCGCCGTGGCCCTGGGCGGCGACTATGTGGATGTCCGCCGCTCCATGTCCGACCAGAAGGTGCGGCCCTATCTCGTCTTCGACGCCTCGATCATCTACACCCGCGGCCCCTGGCGGGCCCTGGTCCGGATCGACAATCTGACCGACGAGGTCTACGCCGCCTCGGGCTTCATCGACCGCACCGGCCACTTCCCGGGCGATCCCAGGTCGGTCTTCCTTGAACTCTCCCGGCGATGGTAGCCCTGGACGCTGAGGGGAAGGGGCTGGGCCGGGCCAAGCCCCGGAAGAAGGCGGCTCGGCTCTGGTGGGAGGTCCACCAGTGGGCCGGGCTCAAATTCTCGATCCTGCTGAGCTTCATTCTGCTCACCGGTACCCTTGCCACCCTGAGCCATGAGATCGATTGGCTGCTGCGGCCGGCCATGCGGGTCGATCCCGCCACGGTCGGCGCTGAGGTGAACTGGGCGGCCGTCGCCAGGACGGCGGCGACCGAGGCCGGGGCGGGGCGGGTCATCAGCCTGGAAGGCCCGGTGGACCCCTGGTTCGCCGCCGCCGCCATCCTGGAGGCGCCCGACGGGGGCCTGTCCTTCGTCTACGCCCATCCAGCGACCGGCGAGTTCCAGGGAACCGGACACTGGGTCAGCGCCCAGCGCATCCTGCGCAACATGCATCGTCACCTGATGATGCCGATCCCCATCGGCGTGCCCATCGTGACGTCCCTATCGTTTCTGCTGGCGGTCAGCCTCGTCACCTCCTTCGTGGTCTACAAGAAATGGTGGCGAGGTTTTCTGAGGCCCATACGCCTCAACGACCTCCGCACAGCCCTGGGCGACTTCCACCGCCTGGCCGGCTTGTGGAGCCTCTGGTTCGTGCTCCTGATGATCCTGACCGGCCTCTGGTACATGGCCGAGGAGATGGCCTTTCCTGCGCCGCCCGCACCGTCGGCCAAGGTCGAGCCGGCCTCCGGGAGCGTCCTGGCCCTCGCTGAGCGCCTGGGGGATACGGTGGCGGCGGCGAAGGCCGCCAATCCGGACCTGCGCCTCGAACGCATCCTGTTTCCGACCGAAAAGTCCGGCGCCTTCGTCCTGCACGGTCAGGACGACGCGATCCTGGTGAGGTCTCGGGCCAACGCCATCTGGACCGAGGCGGAGACCGGCCAGGTCCTGCTGGTCAATGATGGTCGCGACCTGAACCTGCATCAGCGGATCTCGGAGGCCGCCGACCCGCTGCATTTCGGGACCTGGGGTGGGCTCGCCACCAAGCTCATCTGGTTCGTCTTTGGCCTGGCGCTCACCGGCCTGTCGGTTTCCGGCGTGGCCATCTACGCCCTGCGTCTGATGCGCGCCGAGCGGCGGGCGGCCGGATGGGGACCAGCCCTGGCGGTCAGCTGGCGCGGCATGGGGGTCTGGCGCTGGCCCGCGGTCATCCTGGTCGTCATCGGCTTTCTGCTCATCCCGACCGTGTTTCTGCAAGGCTAGGGTTTCAGGCCCGCCGCCCCGCCCCTAGCTTGCAGAAACAGCCCTGCAGGAGCGCCCCATGACCAACGCATATGATTTCGCCTTTCAAGCCATTGATGGGGCCGACCTGCCCCTGACGACGTTCCGGGACAAGGTGGTCCTGGTGGTCAACACCGCCTCGAAATGCGGTCTGACGCCGCAATATGAGGGTCTGGAAAAGCTCTATGCCGACTATCGCGACCAGGGCCTGGTGGTGCTGGGCGTCCCCTCAAATCAGTTCGCCGGCCAGGAGCCGGGGACCGAGGCCGAGATCGCGGCCTTCTGCGCCACCACCTATGGCGTCGACTTTCCGCTGACCGCCAAGACTGATGTGAAGGGCGAGGGCGCCCACCCCTTCTATCAGTGGGCCAAGGCCGAGCTGGGGGAGTCCGCCGACCCGGCCTGGAACTTCCACAAGATCCTGGTGGGCAAGGATGGCGCTCTGATCCGCGCCTTCGGACCACGCACCGACCCGATGGACGCCGAGGTTGTCGGCGCCGTGAAGGCGGCGCTCTAGACATCTGTGGGGACAGGTTCGCCTGTCCCCGTTCTTCCAACCCTACGAAAGTTCATCCCCCCGTCGCAGGGCTGTCATCGCCCGGGTCCAGAGCGGCGCCGTCGAGAACACTCGACCTGGAATCGGGGATAAACAATGCACTATTCGGGTCTGAAGCGCAGACTGTACGCCACCGTCGCAATCACCATGGCAATCGGCGCCCTCGGCGGGCAGGCCCATGCGGACGACAGCGCCACCGTCGATGAGCTGATCGTCACCGGCACCCGCGAGGTCGGGCGCACCCAGTTCACCACCCTGGCGCCGGTGGATGTGCTGTCGGAAGAGATGATCCAGGCCTCGGCCACCGCCCAGCTGGGCGAGAACCTTGCTCAGCAGATCCCGTCCTTCATCGTCCAGCGCCTGCCGACCTCCGATGGCCTGCAGTTCGTTCGCCCGGCGACCCTGCGCAGCCTGTCGCCGGACCAGACCCTGGTGCTGGTGAACGGCAAGCGCTTCCACCGCTCGGCCTTCCTGGGCTCGCGCGGGGCCCAGTCGGCTGACCTGGCGCAGATCCCCTCCTATGCGGTGAAGCGGATCGAGGTGCTGCGGGACGGCGCCTCGGCCCAGTACGGCTCCGACGCCATCGCTGGCGTGATCAACGTCATCCTCAATGACCAGCCGGGCGTGCGTGGCTTCGCCCAGGCCGGCCAGTTCGCCGAAGGCGACGGCGTTACCTATCGCGCCGGCGTGCAGGCCGGCGTCGAGATCGGTTCGGCCAACTTCAACCTGACCGCCGAATGGTCGGACGCCGAGGCCACCTCGCGCACCCGTCAGCGGCAGGACGCCATCGATTTCCAGGCGGCCAACCCGACCCTGAAGGTCCCCAATCCCGTGCAGCGTTGGGGCAATCCCGACCTGGAGACCCGGGCGCTCGGCCTGAACACGGTGGTCGACACCGGCGAGGCCGGCGAGCTCTACGGCTTCGTCACCTATACCGAGACCGAGGGCGTCAACGACATCAACTGGCGCAACCCGGCGACCAATCCGGGCATCTATCGCACGACGACCGTCTTCCCGGGCTTTGACCTGCGCAGCATCTATCCGGCCGGCTTCACCCCGATCGAGGGCGTCGAGTCCAAGGACTATCAGACCCTGGCCGGCTTCCGTGACGTGGCGGGCGACTTCACCTGGGACCTGAGCGCCTCCTACGGGCGCAACGACACGGCCTTCTTCCTCAACAACACCATCAACGCTTCGCTCGGCCCCAATAGCCCCACCGATTTCGATCTTGGCCGGCTGGTGCAGTCGGAGTTCAACCTGAACGCCGACGCCGTCTATCGGATGGACGTGGCCGCCCTGGCCGCCCCGCTGAACATCGCGTTCGGCGCCGAGCGTCGGGTCGAGACCTACGCCATCCGCGCAGGCGATCCCGAGTCCTACGCCGTGGGCCCTGGCGCGGCCTTTGGCCTGGCGCCGGCTTCCAACGGCTTCCCGGGCTTCAGCGACATCCAGGCCGGCGAGTGGGACCAGGAGAGCTACGCCGCCTATGTGGACATTGAGGCCCAGCTGACGGAGGCCTGGAGCCTCGGCGGCGCGCTTCGCTACGAGGACTTCTCGGAGTTCGGCGACACGGTGAACGGCAAGATCGCCAGCCGCTACGCCATCACTGACAACCTCGCCGTCCGCGGCGCCTGGTCCAGCGGCTTCCGCGCGCCCACGCCTGGCCAGCTGAACTCCACCAGCACCTCGCAAGGCTTGGACACCGTGACCCTGCAGCTCTTCACCTCGGGCCGCCTGTCGCCGACCAATCCGGTGGCGGCCTTCCTGGGCGCAGAGCCCCTGGAGCCGGAAACCTCCGAGACCATCACCGCGGGCCTGACCTGGCGCACGGACTATGGCTTCTCCGGCTCCATCGACGCCTATCAGATCGATGTGAGCGACCGCTTCTCGACCTCGGCCGGGATCACCGTCACCCCCGCCATTCGCGCCCAGCTGGTGGCCGCCGGCGTGCCTGGCGCCTCGGCCTTCACCCGCATCAACTGGTTCGCCAACGACTTCGACACTCGCACCCGCGGCGTCGATGTGGTGGGCGCCTATGACCGCGACCTGGGTCCTGGCCGGCTCAATCTGACGGCGGCCTACAACTACAATCAGACCGAGGTCACGGCCGGCTCCATCGCCGCCAATCCGACCCAGCAGCGTCTGTTCGAGGAATCCCGGCCACAGCACAATGCGACCGCCTCGGCCACCTACGGCGTCGGGCCCTTCGAGGTCCTGGGCCGCATGCGCTACTACGGCTCCTGGACGGACTCCACCGGCAACGCCACCGGCGATATCTTCCAGGACTTCGGGGCGATGACCTTCTTCGACCTGGCGCTCAGCTACGCCCCGTCGGAGCACGTCTCCATCCGGCTCGGGGCGGAGAACGTCCTCGACTCCTATCCGGATGAGGCGGTCTTCCAGGCCAGCCGCGGGCTCGTCTACTCGCGGAACTCGCCCTACGACACCAATGGGGCGATGTATTATCTGCGCCTCGACACCAGCTTCTAGGGGCGTTCAGCCATGACGAAACTCACCCGCCGGGGCGTGGTCGCCGCAGGTCTGGCTCTGGGCGCAGGTTCACAGGCCTTGGCCGCCGCGTCGCCTGCGGGGGGGATCGTCATGGCCGCTGACGAGACGTACTGGGCCGGCATCGCCGCCCAGTACGATCTCGCCGACGACGTCATCCAGCTGGAAAACGGAAACTGGGGGATCATGGCGCGGCCCGTCCTGGCCGCCTATGAGCGCCACCAGGCGATGGTCAATCGCCGCAACTCCTACTATTCGCGCCGGGACTACGGGGGCGACCTGGCTAGGATCCGCGCCCGGGTGGCCGCCAATCTGGGCGTGGAGCCAGACGAGATCGCCTTCACCCGCGGAGCCACCGAGGCCTTGCAGGCCCTGATCGGCGGCTACAACCGGCTCAGGGCCGGCGACCAGGTGCTGATCGCCGATCTCGACTACGACTCCATGCAAAGCGCCATGGCCTGGCTGAAGGATCGCCGCGGGGCGGATCTGATCCGGGTCAGCCTGCCCGAGCCGGCCACGGAAGCGGGTCTGGTGGAAGCCTATGCCCAGGCGCTGGAGGCCCATCCCCGGGTGCGGCTGATGTTGCTGACCCAGGTGAGCCACCGCAATGGCCTGCATCTGCCGGTGGCCCAGATCACCGCCCTGGCCAGAGCGCGGAACGTGGATGTCATACTCGATTCCGCCCACGCCTGGGGGCAGGTGGGGACCAACCTGCGTGACCTCGGCGCGGACTTCGTCGGGCTGAACGGCCACAAATGGATCGGGGCCCCCATCGGGGTCGGTGTCCTCTACATCGCCAAGGCCCGTATTCCGGATATCGACCCCTTCATGGGCGCAGACGACTACGCCGCCGGCGACGTGCGGCTGCGGGTCCATACAGGCACCGCGAACATGGCCGCCTACCTGGCCATGGAGGACGCGCTCAACTTCCACGAGGCCATCGGGACGTCGGCCAAGGCCGCACGCCTGACCTATCTTCGCCGCCGGTGGACCGAACCCCTGCGCGGGGTTCCAGGCGTGCAGATCCTGACGCCGGACGATGACCGCCTGGGCTCTGCGCTGGGGGCCTTTCGGCTGACCGGCCGGATGACCCCGGCGGAGAACGCCGACCTTGCACGCGCGCTGCTGGAGCGCTTCGGCATCTTCACCGTCGCCCGGCACGGCCTGGCCAGCGGGTCCTGCGTGCGGGCCACGGTCAGCCTGTTCACCCGCCCGGCCGAGGTTGATCGTCTGGCCCAGGCTCTTCTGGAGTTGGGCGGCGCCTGAAGCGGCGCGCGGCCCTTGGCGACTCCCTGGGCGAGGGATAGGCAGGGCCCCTGGGATTGAAGAACTTCGAGGCGACATGCGGCGTCTGGGCCTGATCGGCGGCATGAGCGCCGAGAGCACCACCACCTACTATCAGCTGCTCAATCAGGGGGTTCGCGCCCGGCTGGGCGGCCTGCATTCGGCCGAGCTTCTCCTGTGGTCGGTGGACTTCGCGCCCATCGCCCAGATGCAGGCGGCCGGCGAGTGGGGCCGCGCCGGGGCGCAACTGGCCCAGGCCGCCCACGTGCTGGAGCGGGCCGGAGCGGAAGCCGTGCTGATCTGCGCCAACACCATGCATCTGGTGGCGGATGAGGTCGCCGCCGCCATCTCCGTGCCCCTGATCCATATCGGCGACGCCACCGCCGGCGCCCTGGTCGAGCAGGGGGTGAAGCGACCCCTGTTGCTGGCCACCCGCTTCACCATGGAAGAGAGCTTCTACCGCGAGCGCCTGGAGGCTTATGGGCTTCAGCCCATGATCCCGGGGGATGCCGCGCGCGAGCGACTGCACGCCATCATCTATGACGAGCTGTGCCAGGGGGTGATCGATGTGGTGTCTCGGACGGCGGTCATGGCCATGATCGAGCGGGGCCGGGCCGATGGCGCCGACAGCGTCATCTTCGGCTGCACCGAGCTTGGCTTATTGCTGGAGCCCGACTCGGTAGGGCTGCCTGTGGTGGATTCGGCCCTGGCCCACGTCACCGCGGCGCTCGACTTCGCCCTGGCGGTCGCCTGATCAGTCTCGCCGGCGGCCCTTGTCAGCCTCGGCGTTGATGTATTCCTCGAAGCCGCTGGCCTTCACCGCCCGGTCTTCCAGCCGCGCTGGCCCTGGCGCCCCTGACGGCGGCTCGTTCGGGGCGAAGGTCACCCCAGGCCCTGGGGCGGCCGGCGGCGCATTGACGCCGTAGGGACTGGGCTGATCCCAGGGCGCGGGACCGCCCTTTCGGGCTTCATAGTCAGCCCGCTCGGCGTCGCTGACCACCCCATCGCGATTGGCGTCGGCTGGATTGTGCAGCCGCAGCGTCTGGGCCTGGGCGCCGCCGGCGACGAGCAGGGCGATCAGGGGCAGGGGCCAAAGACCTCGCATGACGGGCGTCCCTCTTACTGGAAGTCCCCCGATCATCGGCGCTGCGGTCAGCCCGGACAAGACCTCAGGGCAGGGCGACGACGCCGAACAGGTGCGGGTGGCCGACCAGCAGGACGGCGTAGACGATGATCGCCGCCAGCGGACGCCACAGACCAAGCTCGCCCAGCCTCAGGGACTGACGACCGGCCAGGATGGCGGCGAAGGGAATGTTCGAGGTCTGGCTGGCGAAGGGCTCCCAGGCCGCGCCCAGGACCCGGCGTCGCTTGGCGTCGATACTGGTGGTCCCGGTGATGGCGAGCACGAGCAGGGTGCCGAACAGGGTCATGCCAGCCTGGTCGCCATTGACGATGAGGTGGCCGATCGCCCAGATCGCCACGCCCCAGAGAAACGGGTGGCGGGTGATGCGAAGGACGCCCTTCACCGCGTCGTCACGCTGCAGAACGCCTTCCTGCTTGACGCTGGTCGGATTGGGCGTGGTCAGGCCGATGACCACAAAGAAGATGGCGATGAACTGCAGCAGCAGCTGGATGTGTCGGGTGGCCTCGCCCACGCCCCAGTAGACATCGTTGGTGGCGTCCCCGCGCACCTGACCATAGGCCATGATCATCCAGGCAAGGCCGGCGATGGAGGCGAGGGAGAAGAGCCCCATATAGGCGCCTTCGCCGATACGGCTCACCAGCGCGTCGCGGACCCGGGTGCCGGAGATGAGCAGGTGAATCAGGACGAAGAAGGCTGCAGCGGCGGTCAGCTGGATCATGTGGTCGTCCCCCGAAAACCGCCGGACCATCCCGCGATAAATTTACAGCGTCAAGAGAAGGCTTCGTCTGGCTCGTCGTCTTCGAAGAGGTCGCGGGTGCGCGGCCCTTCCCGGCGCGGGGCAGCCGATCGGGAGCGTACGGGCGGCGACTCGTCCCACGGCGGCGTCTCGGTTTCCGGCTGCGGCGATCGCGGAGCCGGCTCTGGCCGGGCGACCATCTGTGGCGGGGGGGCGGGGGGCGGCGCAGCGGCCGGTCGCGGCGGACTGGCGCGACGCAGGATGGCCTCGACCCGGGCGATCCAGCGATTGGCTTCCTGGATGGCTTCGGCAGGTGAGGGGGCGTTGCGTTTGGCCTCGTCGCCGGGCGCCCACAGGGTGACTTCAAAATCCGGATAGCGGGCGTCGTCGAAGACGAAGCGGAGCGTCACCTGGCCGCTCCCGGGCGTGGTGCGTTCCAGAGCCCGCCGGCCCTCGCCGCGATAGGCGCGGGCGCGCACCTCGCCATCGACGATCAGCTCGGCGCCCACCAGTTCGTCGATGCGATAGACCAGGCACCAGGCGCCCTGGTCCCAGGCGACGGCGGCGAGGCTGCGGGCGAAGTTGAACCCCACGCCCCGACCATTGGCGATCAGCACCGCGTCGGCGGGCAGCTTCAGCACATTGCGAAAGGCCCGCCGGATACGGCGGTCCTCGTCCATGAACCAGATGGCTGCGCTGCCGGCGAAGGTCACCGCCGTGCCCGCCAGGGCCAGCCAAAGGAGCAGTCGCGCCGTCTCATCCATGAGGCGGAAATCTACCCTTGTTCGTCGCGCCCGGAAAGCGGCTCAGAGGTCGAGTTCAACCACCAGCGGCACATGGTCCGACGGCTTTTCCCAGCCGCGGACATCCCGATGAATCTCGCAGCCGCGCAGCCGGTCGGCGGCCTGGGGCGACAGCAGGGCGTGGTCGATGCGGATGCCATGGTTCCGCTGCCAGGCGCCGGCCTGATAGTCCCAGAAGGTGTAGGCCCCGGGCGCCCCGTCGGCCTGCATGTAAGCGTCGGACAGACCAAGCCACTTCAGGGCCCGGAAGGCCTCGCGAGAGCGGGGCTGGAAGAGGGCGTCGTCGAGCCACTTCTCGGGGTTTTCCGCGTCCCGGGGCTCGGGAATGACATTGTAGTCGCCCATCAGGGCCAGGGGCTCTTCCAGCGCCAGCAGGCCCTGGGCGTGGCGGTGCAGACGCGCCATCCATCCGAGCTTGTAGTCGAACTTCTCGGTGGTCACCGGATTGCCGTTGGGCAGATAGATCGAGGCGACCCGAACCGGGCGCGGACCAGAGACGACAGCTTCGATGTAGCGGGCCTGCTCGTCGCTCTCGTCGCCGGGCAGGCCGCGGGTCACGTCCTCCAGCGGGGTCTTCGACAGGAGGGCGACGCCATTATAGGTCTTCTGGCCGAGAACCTCGACATTATAGCCAAGCCGTTCAAAGGCTTCGGCCGGAAACTTCTCCTCGACGCACTTGATTTCCTGCAGGCAGGCGACGTCTGGGGCGGCCTCTTCAAACCAGCGGACCACCGTCTCCAGCCGGGCGTTGACGGAATTGACGTTCCAGGTGGCCAGACGCATCGCGGTCTCCAGGTCTTAGCGAAGCGCGAAGCTAGAGGGGCAGGCTGTCCGGCTCAATGGGCCTTGAAGCGCCTGCCTGACCTCAGATCGAGAAGCTGACGCCGCAGCCGCAGCTGGATTTGGCGTTGGGGTTGCGGATCTTGAACTCCGCGCCGACCAGCTCGTCGACGAAGTCGATTTCCGAGCCCTTCAGCATCACGAGCGACATCTCGTCCACCAGGGCCGCGGCGCCATCCCGCTCGATGCGCAGATCATCCGGCTCGGCCGCGTCCACCAGGTTCAGCTGGTACTGGAATCCCGAGCAGCCACCGCCCTCGACGGCGATGCGGAGCATGATCGGCTTGCCCTGGGCCTGGCTGATCGCCTTGAGCCGTTCGGCCGCCGAAGCGGAGAGGGTGAGATCGCGTGTGGTCATGGCCTGTTAAATCAACCTGTGGCCTGGACTATATGAGGACTTATGCGGCCTCGACCAAGGGGCTCGTCCGAATGAAGGGTTCAATGGCCGCCTCCCTGCCTCTCCGCGTCGCCTATGCCGAAGATCCCACAGCCTCCCTCGGGCGCAAGGTCGCAGAGGCCGAAAGCGCCACCCGCACCCCGTTTGCCCGGGACCGGGACCGCATCATCCACTGCACGGCCTTCCGGCGCCTGAAGGAAAAGACCCAGGTCTTCGTGGCCCATGAGGGCGATCACTTCCGCACCCGCCTGACCCATTCCCTGGAGGTGGCGCAGATCGCCCGGTCCCTGGCCGCAGCGCTGGGCCTGGACGCCGACCTCGCCGAGACCATCGCGCTGGCCCACGACCTTGGCCATCCGCCGTTTGGCCATGCCGGCGAGGACGAACTCCAGGTGCTGATGGAGGCCTATGGGGGCTTCGACCACAACGTCCAGACCTTCCGGGTGGTGACCAAGCTGGAGCGCCGCTACCCCGGTTGGGACGGCCTGAACCTGACCTGGGAGACCCTGGAGGGGGTGATCAAGCACAATGGGCCGGTGGCCTCGAAGCTGGATCGTCCGTCCTGGCGCGCCATCGCCGAGTTCGACGGCGAATATGGCCTGCGCCTGTCGACCTGGGCGTCCGCCGAGGCCCAGGTGGCGGCGCTCGCCGACGACATCGCCTACAACAACCACGACGTGGACGACGGGGTGCAGGCGGGCCTGTTCCATCTGAAGGAGCTGCTGGACGTGCCGCTGATCGGCCCGATCCTGCATCAGGTCTATCAGGATCATCCCGGCCTCGACGCCGGCATCACCCGACTGGAGGCCGTGCGCCGCATGATCGGGGCCATGGTCGGGGACGTCATGGCGGAGACCCGCCGCCGGGCCGAGGTCAACGGGCTGACCAGCCCTGAAGACGTGCGGATGATGTCGGGCGCCCTGGTGGCCTTCTCGCCGGACATGGTCGAGGATCTGGCCCAGCTGCGCGCCTTCCTGATGGAGCGGATGTATCGTCACTGGCGGGTCAACCGGACTCGCAGCCAGGCGCGCCGCATTCTGGCCGAGATGTTCGGCTTGTTCATGCAGGAGCCCGACGTCCTGCCGACCGAGTGGTTCGCCCAGGTCAAGGACCGGGGAGAGGCCGGCCGGGCGCGGGTGGTGTGCGACTACATCGCCGGCATGACCGACCGTTACGCCATCGAGGAGCATCGCCGGCTTTTCCATCTCGATGTCTGGAACTAGCCCGCTTTGAAGGCCGCATGGGCGGTGCGCCTTCGATAGACTGGCGCCACGTCCCGCCTGATTCGCGACGGGACCAGATACCTTTTTGCCCGCGGAGCCTACGCGATGTCCGACCATGATCGCGGCGCCTACACGCCTCCCACCGACGCGCCGCTGTCCTTCGACGCGCGCCAGCCGGTGCGCGGCTCGCGCCCCGCGCCGATGATGCTGGTGATCAGCGCCATCGTCCTGGTGGTGCTGGTGGTGGCCATTGTCCTGATCTATCGCTCCGGAGCCCGGGAGGCCGGCGATCCGCCCCAGACCGTGGGAAGCCCCGTCGGCGAGATGAAGACGGCGCCGGCGCCGGAAGATCAGCCCGTCGATCCGGCCACGGGTCTGCAGATCTATCGCTCCGAGGACGGCGCGCCTGCCCCGGCCCAACCCAACTTCGTCCCCCCGCCCGAAGAACCGCAGGCGCGCCCAGAGCCGCAGCTGCGGCCCACGGCGCCGGTGACCAGCCAGCCCGCGCCGCCCGCCCAGCCTGCGCCGACGCCGGCGCCAGCTGCCAAGGCCCCCGCGCCTGCGCCGGTCGCCAAGGCGCCTGAACCCAAGGCCTCGACGCCGACGCCGGCCGCCGTGGCCAGCGGCGGCGCCATGGTGCAGGTGGGCGCCTTCTCCTCCGAGGCTTTGGCCGACGCCGGCTGGAACGACGCCATGCGGGCCCTGCCGGACTCCGCCGCCGGCAAGGGCAAGCGGGTCGAGCCCGTCGAGAGCAACGGCAAGACCCTCTATCGCGGCTATGTCACCGGCTTCTCGTCCCGGGCCGAGGCGAGCGCCTATTGCGACCGCCTGAAGGCGGCCGGCCGCAGCTGTTTCGTCCGGTGAGCGTCCGCGCCTGCATCCTCGGCTGCGCGGGTCTGGAGCTGACCCGCGAAGAGGCGGCCTTCTTCGCGGACGTGAAGCCGTGGGGCTTCATCCTCTTCAAGCGCAATGTGGAGAGCCCCGATCAGGTCAGGCGCCTGGTAGACGCCCTGCGCGGCACGGTGGGCCGCGACGACGCACCCGTTCTGATCGATCAGGAGGGCGGTCGGGTGCAGCGCCTGGGGCCGCCGCACTGGCCCGTCTATCCCCCCGGCCGCGCCTATGGGCGGCTGCCAGGCAATGACCCGCTCCTGCGTCGGGAGATCACCCGTCTGGGCGCCCGGCTGATGGCCCATGATCTGGCTGAACTGGGGATCAATGCCGACTGCGTGCCGGTGCTGGACGTGCCCCAGGCCGGCGCCCACGACGTCATCGGCGACCGCGCCTATGGGGATACGCCCGGGGAGGTCGCCCTGCTGGGCCGGGCTGCGGCCGAGGGGCTGATCGCCGGCGGGGTCTTGCCGATCATCAAGCATATCCCTGGCCACGGCCGGTCCATGGCCGACAGTCATCTGGACCTGCCGGTGGTGGACGCGACGCTCGAAGACCTGGACGCTGTGGACTTCGCACCGTTCCGGGTGCTGTCGGACATGCCCATGGCGATGACCGCCCACGTGGTCTATTCGGCCATCGACCCCAAGCGCCCGGCGACGACCTCGCGCAAGGCGATCAAGCACGTCATCCGCGACTCTATCGGCTTCCAGGGCCTGCTGATGAGCGATGACCTGTCGATGAAGGCCCTGTCCGGCGACTTCAAGGCCCGCACCAAGGACTCCCTGGCCGCCGGCTGCGACGTGGTCCTCCACTGCAATGGCGACATGGCCGAGATGACCCCGATCGCCGACGCCTGCGGGAAGCTGTCGGGCAAGGCTAGGCGCCGCGCCGAGGCCGCGCTCGCCCGGCTGGCCAAGCGGCCCGAGCCCATCGACCTCGCCGAGGCCCGCGCCCGGTTCCAATCGGCCTTCGACGGCGGCTGATGAGCGGGCAAGGCTTCCAGCCCAATCTCGACTTCGAGGCCGCGGCCACGGCGGCCGAGGATGGCGAGGCCCTGATCATCGATGTGGACGGCTATGAGGGGCCGCTGCATGTCCTCCTGGCCCTGGCCCGCACCCAGAAGGTGGATCTGCTCAAGCTGTCGGTGCTGAAGCTCGCCGAGCAGTATCTGGCCTTCGTCCATCAGGCGCGGCGCCTGCGGTTCTCCCTGGCGGCGGACTATCTCGTCATGGCCGCCTGGCTGACCTATCTGAAATCCCGCCTGCTGCTGCCCAAGCCCGAGCGTCCTCAGGCCGAGGAGCCGCCGGCCGAGGAAATGGCCGCCCAACTTGCCTTTCGCCTGGCCAAGCTGGACGCCATGCGCCTGGCCGCAGACGCGCTCAAGGACCGGCCGCAGCTGGGCCGCGAGGTGTTCGGCCGGGGCGACCCTGAGGCCATCCGCATCATCCCCTCCATGCGCATCGAGGGCGACCTCTACAGCCTGATGGACGCCTATCTGGACCAGCGACGCCGGGACGAAAGCCGCCGCTATGCGCCGCGTCCGCCCCGGGCCTATCCCCTGGAGGCCGCCCGCGAACGCCTGCGGGGTCTGCTGCCTGAGCTGGAGCGCTGGACGCCGCTGGCAGGGGTCGCGCCCCTGCGCGTCGGGGGAGGCGAGGGACCTTCGCGGGCCTCCTATCTTGCCTCGACCCTCTCGGCGAGCCTGGAGCTCGTGAAGGAGGGCGCGCTTGAGGCGCGGCAGCTGGAAGCCTTCGCCGATCTCTATCTGCGGGCCCGCCACGGGGAGGCCGCCCCATGAGCGAGGCTGCCGAGCGCGCCATCGAGGCCCTGCTGTTCGCCGCCGCCGGCCCGTTGAGCGCCGCCGATCTAGCGCAGCGCCTGCCGCCACAGACCGATGTGGGGGCGGCCCTGATGGCGCTGAAGGCGCGCTATGCCGGGCGCGGCGTGGAGCTGGCCTGCGTGGCCGACCGCTGGCGCTTCCAGACTGCGGCCGATCTTGCCCACCTGATGACCGAGGAGCGGGCGGAGCCGCGGCGGCTCTCCAAGGCCGCTCAGGAGACCCTGGCCATCATCGCCTATCATCAGCCGGTGACCCGGGCCGAGATCGAAGCGGTGCGCGGGGTGCAGGCCAGCAAGGGAACGCTCGATGTGCTGCTGGAGCTGGGACTGGTGCGCATGCGCGGGCGCAGACGGACGCCAGGCCGACCGGTCACTTACGGCACCACCGAGGCCTTCCTGGAGCACTATGGCCTGGCGAGCCTGGCTGACCTGCCCGGGATGGCGGAGATGAAGGCCGCGGGCCTGCTCAGCCTCGATCTGCCGCCAGACTTCGCCGTCCCCGATCCCACCGCCGTCCGCGACGATGAAGATCCCCTGGACCTGGCCGGCGAGGCGCCGGAATTCCACACCGATTTCCTGGGCGGCGACGAGGAATCGCCGCGCTCCTGACCGGAAAGTGAGCCCACCTGTTCAAAAGCCTTGGCCCTCGCCTTGGCGCTTAGGGGGCTTACTCGTTATATTGATCTGACATTGAGGGGTGGCGACGCGGTCGCCAGCGGCCGCTCAACAAAGGAGTTTCGCCTTATGGGCTCGTTCTCGATCTGGCATTGGCTGATCGTTCTCGTCGTTTTCGCGCTCCTGTTCGGGGGCCGCGGCAAGATTTCGTCGGTCATGGGCGACGCGGCCAAGGGCATTCGCGCCTTCCGCGACGGCCTGAAGAATGAAGAGGCCGAAGAGGCCAAGCCGGAGGTGGTCAAGACCATCCCCGAACGGGAAAAGGACGAAGTCCGCAGCTGATCGCGCGCGGGGCCGGCGCGACCGGCTCCGACCATCGTGCTCTAGATTCCAGGTGATGAGCGCGTCCCACCGCCAGCCGCTCACCCCTTCGCCCAACGCGCTCTAGGCCAGAACCGTCATGCTTCCCGATATCGGCGCAGGAGAACTCCTGCTGATCGCCATTGTCGCCCTGGTGGTGGTGGGCCCCAAGGACCTGCCGATGCTGCTGCGACGGCTGGGCCAGTTCACCGCCCGCCTGCGGGGCATGGCCGCGGAGTTCCGGGCCAGCTTCGAAGAGATGGGCCGCCAGTCCGAGCTGGACGAACTGCGCAAGGAGGTCGAGGCCCTGCGCAGCGGCCGGATGCTGGACGACGAGATGGGCCGGACTGACGCCCAGGCGGTGATGCGCGAGATCGAAACCGGCCTGTCGCAGGGCGACATCCAGATGCACCCGCCGATGGGCTCGCCCTATGCCGGCAGCCAGTCCCTGGCCGAGCCATCTCCCGTGGCTGAGCCGAAGGCGACGCCCGCCGAGCCCGCGGCCAGCCCGACCGAGGCCCCGGCTGCGCCCAAGGCCCCGCGCGCCAGGGCCGCCTCCAAGGCCGCGGGACCCGCCGCCGAGACGGCCTCGCCCAAACCCCGGGCGAGCCGGGCCAAGGCCGCCGCCAAGCCGGCCGGAGACAAGGCGTGAGCACGATCGAGGACGATGACGAGCGGGAGATCGAATCCTCCCGCGCCCCACTGCTCGACCACCTGGTGGAGCTGCGCAAGCGCCTGATCATCTGCATCGTCGGTTTTGCGGCGGGCTTCGCCCTCTGCTTCGCCTTTTCCGAACCGATCTACATCTTCCTGCTGCACCCCTTCGAGGTGGCGGCAAGGCTGATGGCGGCCGAAAACGCCGGCGGCGGCCACGGCCCGTTCTCCATGATGTCGGCCATGGCCGGCCTCAGCGAGGTCCCCGAGGGCGGGGAGGGGCTGCGGCTGGTGTTCACCGCGCCGCTGGAGTTCTTCTTCACCAAGTTGAAGCTGGCGGCCTTCGGGGCGGTGATCGTCACCTTCCCGGTCCTGGCCTGGCAGGTCTACGCCTTCGTGGCGCCGGGTCTCTACAAGCGCGAACGCCGGGCCTTCCTGCCGTTCCTGGCCGCAGCGCCGGGGCTGTTCCTGCTCGGCGCGGCGCTGGTCTACTACATGATCCTGCCGTTCGTGCTGTGGTTCTCCCTGTCCCAGCAGATCGTTGGCGATGCCGCGGTGACCGTGGAGCTTTTGCCCAAGGTCTCGGACTATCTGACCCTGGTCACCACCCTGTTGCTGGCCTTCGGGCTCTGCTTCCAGCTCCCGGTGGTGCTGACTCTGCTGGCGCTCACCGGCATCGTGAATGCGCAGATGCTGCGCACCGGGCGGCGCTACGCCATCCTCGGGGTCTTCATCGTGGCGGCCATCGTCACGCCCCCGGACCCCATCAGCCAGCTGTCCTTGGCCATCCCGATCATCCTGCTCTACGAGATTTCCATCTGGTGCGTCCGGCTGATGGAGCGCCGCCGCCAGCGGGACGACGAGGCCCAGGGCAAGGACGTCATTCCCGTCTAGGCGAGATATGATCCCTTGAGGTGAGATCAGGCCCGGCGCGGGGCTTGGCCCCATGGCCGACGCGCTCTAGAGAAGGCCGCTCAATCCCCAAAGACCGCCGGCGCGCCCATGCACGACATCAAGGCCATTCGCGACAATCCTGACCTCTATGAGCAGGCCTGGAGTGCGAAGGGCCGGTCCGGAGTCACCGCCGAGGCCCTGGCCCTCGACGCCACCCTGAGGGCCGCCCAGACCGCCCTGCAGAAGGCCCAGAGCCGCCGCAACGACCTGTCCAAGCAGATCGGCCAGGCCAAGGGCCGCAAGGACGAGGCCGAAGCCGCGCGTCTGATGGCCGAGGTCGAGACGCTTAAAGGAGTCCTGGAGACCCAAGGGGCGATCGAGCGCGAGACGGGCGAGGCCCTGCGCGACCTGCTGGCGGGCCTGCCCAACCTGCCGGCTGCCGACGTGCCCGCGGGCGCCGACGAGAACGATAACCAGGAGGTCCGCCGCTGGGGTGAGCCCTTCGCCATCGCCTCACCCAAGGATCATGTGGATCTCGGCGAGACGCTCGGCCTGATGGACTTCGAAGCCGCCGCCCGCATGAGCGGGTCGCGGTTTGTGGTGCTGAAGGGCCAGCTCGCCCGGCTGGAACGGGCGCTCGGCCAGTTCATGCTCGACCTGCAGACCCGCGAGCATGGCTATCTAGAGGTCTCGCCGCCCCTGCTGGTGCGCGACGAGGCGGTTTTCGGGACAGGACAGCTACCGAAGTTCGCCGAGGACCTGTTCCACACCGAGGACGGCCGCTGGCTGATCCCCACCGCCGAGGTTTCGCTGACCAACCTGGTGCGCGACCAGATCACACCCACCGAAGAGCTGCCCCTGCGGCTGACGGCGCTCACCCACTGCTTCCGGTCCGAGGCCGGCGCATCGGGACGCGACACCCGCGGCATGATTCGTCAGCATCAGTTCCAGAAGGTGGAGCTGGTCTCCATCACCACGCCCGACCAGTCGGACGAGGAGCACGAGCGGATGGTGGGTTGCGCAGAAGCCGTGCTGAAGGCCCTGGAGCTGCCCTTCCGCACCATGCTGCTCTGTTCGGGCGACATGGGTTTCTCGGCCCGCAAGACCTATGACCTGGAGGTCTGGATCCCGTCGGAGGGGCGCTATCGCGAGATCAGCTCCTGCTCCAACTGCGGCGACTTCCAGGGGCGGCGCATGAATGCCCGGACCAAGGCGGCCGGCGAGAAGGCGACCCGTATCGTTCACACCCTGAACGGCTCGGGCCTGGCGGTCGGCCGCACCCTGGTGGCCATCCTGGAAAACTATCAGGACGAGAACGGCGCCATCGCCATTCCCCAGGCCCTGCATCCCTATATGGGCGGGCTGAACCGGATTGGCGGCGACGCATGAGACTTCTGCTGACCAATGACGACGGCATCCATGCCGAGGGTCTGGAGGCCCTTGAGCGGATCGCCCGGCAGCTGTCGGACGACATCTGGATCGTGGCTCCGGAATACGAGCAGTCCGGCGCCTCCCGGGCCCTGACCCTGTCGGAGCCAGTTCGAGTGCGGAAGCTGGATGACCGGCGCTTCGCCGTCAGCGGCACGCCCACCGACTGCGTGATGCTGGGCATGAGCGAGCTGATCAAGGGTGCCAAGCCCGACCTCGTCCTGTCGGGCGTCAATCGCGGCGCCAATATCGCCGAGGACGTGACCATGTCCGGCACGGTGGCGGGCGCCATCGAGGGCATGGCGATGGGCGTTCCGGCCATCGCGCTCTCCCAGACCGGCGGGCCCAAGCCCCATGAACCCTTCTTCGAGGCCGCCGAGGTCTTCGCCCCGGGGATCATCAAGCGGTTGCTGGAGATCGGCTGGCCCAAGGACGTGGTTATGAACCTCAACTTCCCCAATCGGCCGATCAGTGAGATCACCGAGGTGGAAGTGACCCGCCAGGGTTTCCGCGACGTGCAGGTCCGTCACGCCGAGCGCCGCAGCGATCTTCGGGGCCGGGACTACTACTGGATGGGCTTCCGGCAGGAACGCTCCGAGCCGGCAGACGGCACCGACCTGCGGGCCATCTATCAGGGCAAGATCTCGGTGACGCCCCTGCACATCGACCTGACCCACGCCGAAACCGTCTTCAAGATGCGTGGGGTGCTGGGCGGCGCTCCTCCGAAGGCCTGAGATGGCGCAGGTCCCTGACGACAGCCCCGAGACCCGCCTGGCCCGCCTGGTGCTGGCCCTCCGCTCGCAGGGCGTCAGCGACCCCAAGGTGTTGCAGGCGCTCGAAGCCACCCCGCGGCAGATGTTCACGCCGGACCTGTTCCAGGAGCGGGCCTTCGAGGATTCGGCCCTGCCCATCGCCTGCGGCCAGACCATCAGCCAGCCCTTCATCGTGGGCCTGATGACCCAGGCCCTAAAGATTGAGCCTCGGGCCAGGGTGCTGGAGATCGGCACGGGGTCGGGCTACCAGACCGCGATCCTCTCGCGGATGGCTCGGCTGGTCTATACGGTGGAGCGCTACCGCACCCTGCTGGCCGAGGCCGAGGCGCGGTTCAAGGCGCTCGGCCTGACCAATGTCATCACCCGGTTTGGCGACGGGGGCCTGGGATGGCCCGAGCAGGCGCCCTTCGACCGCATTATGGTCACAGCTGCAGCCCCAGATGAGCCTGCGGCCCTGTTGGCCCAGCTCAAGCCCAACGGCATTCTGGTCGCGCCCATCGGGCGTGGCCCTGTCCAGATCCTGAGACGCTATTGCGGCGATGGAAAGGGCGGTTTCGTCGTGGAAGATCTGGGCGAGGTTCGCTTTGTGCCCCTGCTTGACGGCGTCGCCCGGGAACTCTGAGCGACGCGCTTTTGCGCCTGTTGTGGGATGGCCTGGGTGTCGGCCTTAACCCACCGTTAACCTCAAGACCCCGACTGAGTCAGAACCTGTCCCATGGAGCGGCCATGACGCACTTCCTTTCCCGTACGGCTCTGGTCCTGCTTGCCGGCAGCGTGCTGGCGGCCTGTACCACCTACCAGAGCGAGGGGGTCGAGCAGGTTCGGCCCAACTTCCCGGTTCGCCAGGGCCCCGACCAGCAGGGGGCGCCGCCGGCGACCCAGCCGTCCGGGGAAACGACGCCGCCGCCCAGCGCCCGGCCCACCAGCCCGATCGAATCGCGGCCGCTGGAACCCTTGCCCCAGGCCCAGCCGCGCCCCGGCGACTCCTATCCGCCGCCGCCCCCGCCGCCGGCCCAGGAATACGAGACCGTCACCCGCACCACAGCCACGGGCCAGGTGGTGGACGCTGACGGTCCGCCGCAGACCTATACGGTTGAGGCCGGCGACACGGTCTATGGCATCGCCCGCAAGCTCTCCACGACCCGCGACCAGCTCGCCGCCGACAACAATCTGACCGCCCCCAACTACGTGATCCGTCCGGGCCAGGTTCTCAAAGGGCCCTCCAGCACCACCAAGGCCTATGTGGTGGCCAGCGGCGACACCCTGTTCGCCATCGCCCGGCGCTTCAGCGTCAATGGCCTGGCCATCGCCGACGCCAATGACATGGAGCTGAACGATGTGATCCGTCCGGGCCAGCGGCTGCTGCTGCCCGACGGCTTCCGCGACACCGGCCCAGTGACCAGCACCGTCCGGGTGCCGGTGACCCGTTCGGCGCCTGCGGCCCCGGCCCCAAGCGCGCCCGTCCCGGCCGCTCCGCCTGTGGCGACCCCGCCGCCGGCCGCCCGGCCGCCTGCGCCTACGCGTACGCCTGCGCCTGCGCCTGCGCCGCGGCCGACGCCAGCCCCTGCGCCGACGACGCCCGCGCCTATCGTCCCCAGCACCCGCACGCCGGCCGACGCCCAGGTCGCCCAGCTCGGTCGTGGCCGTTTCATCTGGCCCCTGCGCGGAGACATCCTGTCGACCTTCGGCCCCAAGGGCACGGGCCAGCGTAATGACGGGGTGAATATCCGCGCCCGGTCAGGGGAGGCTGTTCGCGCCTCGGCGGCTGGCGACGTGGTCTATGCCGGCGACCAGGTTCCCGGGTTCGGCAATCTGGTGCTAATCAAGCACGCTGACGGCTGGGTCACGGCCTATGGCCATCTCGCCCGCATCGACGTGAAGATGCAGGACAAGATCACCCAGGGTCAGCAGATCGGCCAGGCCGGCGCCACGGGCGAGGTGGGCGAGCCGCAACTCCACTTCGAGGTCCGTTTCGCCCCGACCCCGCAGGATCGCGCCCGGCCCATCGACCCGATGCTGGTCCTGCCTCAGTAGGGCCTTCGCAAGCTGCGGCGGAGCCTGCCTCGCTAGAGGGGCAGGCTCTTGCCCTGCGCTCCCGCCAGGTCGCGGATGAACTGCCAGGCTACTCGGCCAGAGCGCGCGCCCCGCAACTGCGCCCATTGCAGGGCGTGGCGGTCGAGGTCCGGGTCGCTCAGCCCGTGGCGCTCGGCATAGGCGCGGACGGCCTGCAGATAGGTGGGCTGGTCCATGGGCGGGAAGCCGATCCACAGGCCAAACCGATCCGACACGCTGACCTCCTCCTCGGCGTCCTCGGCGGTGGCGATCAGGCCGCGGTCTTCCTGGTGGCCACGCGGCATCAGGTGGCGGCGGTTCGAAGTGGCGACGAACAGCGCATTGGCCGGCGGGCCAGAGACGCCGCCCTCCAGCGCTGACTTCAAGGCCTTGGCGGCGGCCGCGCCCTCCTCGAACGACAGGTCGTCGCAAAGGACCACGAAACGCTCGTCCCGGCCGCGCAAGAGGTCAAACAGGGCGGGCAGGGCAGTGACCTGATCGCGGTCCACCTCCACCAGCTTGAGATCCTCCTGGGCGGTGGCGACCGCCATGAAGGCCGCCTTGGCGATGGAGCTCTTGCCCGTGCCGCGCACGCCCCACAACAGGACGTGGTTGGCGGGCAGGCCTGAGGCGAAGCGCTGCAGGTTCTCCAGGAACCGGGCCTTCTGGCGTTCGATGCCCACGAGGGCGTCCAGACCCAGCGGATAGTCTGGCGCGGGATGGAAACCGCCGGTCTCCGGGTCGTGGCGGAACAGCCGGGCGCCGGTGAAGTCGGCGGGGGGGGGCGCCTGCGGCGCCAGCCTTTCCAGCGCTTCGGCGATGCGGACGAGGAGCGGGCGCAGGTCTTGATCCATGGATTGGCTGCTTAGCCTCCGGGCTCGCATTGCAAAAGGGGGCGCCAGCGCATAGCTTCCGCCGACCTGAGAGAGGGGCCGACGCACCGGTCCTTGCCCTACTGCCGGAGAGGCCATGTTCGCCACCCCCGCCTACGCCCAGACCGCCGGCGCCGCCGCCGCGGCAGGCCCAATGGATATGATCCTTCAGTTCCTGCCGCTGATCCTGCTGGTGGTGCTGTTCTACTTCCTGATGATCCGTCCGCAGCAGCGCCGGATGAAGGCGCACCAGCAGATGGTCGCCGAACTGAAGCGCGGCGACTCCGTCGTCCTGTCCAGCGGCCTGCTGGGCAAGGTGGTGCGGGTCGAGGACAAGGAAGTCGGCCTTGAAATCGCCACCGGCGTGACCGTTAAGGTCGTCCGGACCATGATCGCTGAGGTCCGGGTCCGGGGCGAGCCGGCGCCGGCTAACGACTCCAAGTCCTGATTGATCCTGCGCCAATATAAGGGCGGTCTCGCCTCATGATGACCCTGTCGCGCTGGAAGATTATCGCCGTCGTTGTGGCGGCGATTTTCGGCGTTCTGTTCTCCGTTCCGAACATGCTGTCGCAGCAGACCCTGGATTCCATGCCAGGCTTCTTCCCGCGGCAGCAGCTGAACCTGGGTCTCGACCTCCAGGGCGGTTCCCACCTCCTGTTGGAGGTGGACACCGAGGCCCTGCGCGCCGAGCGACTGGTCAACACGCTGGAAGACACCCGCGTGACCCTGAACGGGGAGGGCATCGCCTTCTCCGAACTGCGCCAGCAGGGCGGCGAGATCACCCTTCGGACCACCGACCCGGCGCAGCGCGACGCCGCCGTCCAGGTCCTGCGCAACACCCTGGGCGTGGTGTTGGCCGGCACGACCGGCGGGCGGGACATCACCGTGCGAAATGATGGCGCGACCGGTATCCGCATCGCCTTTGTCGAGGAGGCGATGAACGCCGAGGCGGCCAAGGCCGTCGAGCAGTCCATCGAGATCATCCGCCGCCGGATCGACGAACTCGGCACTCGCGAACCCACAATCATTCGCCAGGGCATTGACCGGATTGTCGTCCAGGCCCCGGGCGAGAGCGACCCTGAGCGGCTGAAGAACGTCATCGGTCAGACCGCCAAGCTGACCTTCCAGATGGTCGACGAGGGCGCCGACATGGCCGCCGCCGCCGAGGGCCGGGCGCCTCCAGGGTCGGAAGTGCTGCCCAGCGAGGACGGCTTCAGTCCCTTCGTCGTAGTGCGTCGCCGCGCCCTGGTGTCCGGCGAAATGCTGACCGACGCCAGCCAGGGCTTCGACGCCCAGACGGGCGAGGCGGTGGTCAATTTCCGTTTCAACAGCATCGGCGCCCGTCGCTTCGGCGAGGCGACCGCCCAGAACATCGGCCAGCGGTTCGCCATCGTCCTGGACGGCAAGGTGATCTCCGCGCCGGTTATCCGCGGCGCCATCACCGGCGGCAGTGGCCAGATCAGCGGCAGCTTCACGCCTGAGAGCGCCAACGACCTGGCGGTCCTGCTGCGGGCCGGCGCCCTGCCGGCGCCGCTGACCGTGGAAGAACAGCGCACTGTGGGCGCCGAGCTCGGCGCCGACGCCGTGCGCGCGGGCCAGATTTCCACCGGCATCGCCTTCGTCACCATTCTGGTCTTCATGGTCGTGGCCTATGGCGGCCTGTTCGGCGGCATCTCCGTGGTCGCCCTGCTGGTCAACGCCCTGCTGATCTTCGCCATCATGTCGCTCACCCAGGCGACCCTGACCCTGCCGGGCATTGCGGGCCTGATCTTGACCCTCGCCGTCGCCGTCGACGCCAATGTGCTGATCTATGAGCGCATGCGCGACGAGATCAGGGCCGGGCGAACCGCTATAGCGGCCATGGACGCCGGCTTCTCCAAGGCGATGAGCAGCATCATCGACGCCAACGTCACCACCATCCTGGCCGCCCTGATCATGTTCCAGTTCGGCTCGGGCCCGGTCCGTGGCTTCGCCTGGACGCTGTCGATTGGCGTCGTCACCTCGGTCTTCACCGCGGTTCTCGTCACCCAGGTCCTGCTGGCCCTGTGGTTCCGGGCGACCCGGCCCAAGACCCTGCCGATCGTTTGAGGTTGCGAACCATGTGGCCCCTGATCAAAATTCTGCCCGTCAAGACCAACTTCCGGTTCGTGGCTTTCGCCAGGTATGCCGGCCTCGCCTCAGTGCTGGCGGTCGTGGCGTCCCTGTTTCTCGCCCTCTATCCGCTGACCCCGCCCTGCGGCGGTCTGAACTGCGGCATCGACTTCACCGGCGGCACCTTGCTGGAAATCTCCACAGCGCCTAAGGCGGTGGACCTGGCCGCGGTGCGAAGCGAACTGGGCGATATGGACCTGGGGGATGTCCAGGTTCAGGCCTTCGGCGCGCCCACATCGGCCCTGGTTCGCTTCCAGACGCCCGAGGGTGAAAGCTCCGAACAGGCCATCGCCGAGGTGAAGACCGCCCTGACCGGAGCCCTGGGCGAGGTGGTGTTCGCCAAGACCGAGGTGGTCGGCCCGAAGGTGTCAGGCGAGCTCTTCCAAAGCGGCCTGCTTGCGCTTGGCGTCGCGATCGGCCTGATGATGCTCTACATCTGGTTCCGCTTCGAATTGCAGTTCGGGGTGGGGGCTGTGGTGGGCCTGTTCCACGACGTCATCCTGGCCTTCGGCTTCATCGCCCTGTTCGACCTGGAATTCTCGCTGACCACCATCGCAGCGATCCTGACCATCATCGGCTATTCGATGAACGACACCGTCGTGGTGTTCGACCGCCTGCGGGAGAACCTGCGCAAGTTCAAGAAGATGCCGCTGGCCGAAGTCATTGATCTGACGATCAATGAGACCCTGTCGCGGACCATCATCACCGGTCTGACGGCGGTCCTGGCCCTGACGGGCCTGGCGATTTTCGGCGGCCCGACCCTGTTCGCCTTCTCGGTGATCATGATCTTCGGCGTGGTGATCGGCACCTATTCCTCCATCTATGTGGCGGCTCCGGTGATCTTGCTGTGGGGCGTCAAGCGGGGCGAGGAAGAGGCCGAGCCTCTGCCGGTGCGCACCTAGACGCGTGGCGCGGGACGCACCCAGCCTGGACAGCTTCGGGCCCGGGGGCTTCCGCGTGTCCGGAGTCTGGCGTCCAGGCTCCCTGCTGATCGTCTCCGATGTGGTCGCCCCGTGGCCGGTGCGCCAGCTGGCCGAGGCCACCCCGGACTCCCTCTATCCGGTGTTCGCCGCAGGGGCGCGAGAGGTGGAGTTCCTGCTTCTGGGGACCGGCGCGGTCAACAGCCTGCCGCCAAGACCGCTGCGGGACCTGCTCCAGAAGGGCGGCATCGGTCTGGAGTACATGGACACCGCCGCGGCCTCGCGCATGTACAATGTCCTCACCGCCCAGGGCCGCAGACTTGCATGTGCGCTCATCGCCATGTGAGCTAAGCCCAGGGCGTCAGCTGCGCCGGGGGGCTTCAAGCCGACTT
>NZ_JAUYAW010000035.1 GCF_030693405.1 Phenylobacterium sp. | reverse complement strand
TGATGGATCCCCACTTTCAGGCCATGCTGGAGGCCCAGGCCAAGGCCGCCGAGGGCCAGACCCCTCCGCCCCTGGACGCCCTGCCGCCGGACATGGTCCGCGCCGGCTATCGCATGCAGCGCCAGGCCGCCGACCAGAATGCGCCCAAGGATGTCAGCGTCCGCGACCTGAAGGTCGACGGCGCGGCCGGCGAGATTCCGGCGAGGCTCTACACCCCGGCCGGGGCGCCTTCGACCACCGGCGGCCTCGTCTATTTCCACGGTGGCGGCTTCGTGATCGGCGACCTGGAAAGCCATGACGGCCATTGCCGACGGATGGCGGCTCTGGCCGGCGTCCGGGTGCTGTCAGTGGACTACCGCCTGGCGCCGGAAAACCCATTCCCCGCCAGCCATGACGATGCGCTCGCCGCCACCCGCTGGGCCTTCGACCATGCCGCGGAAATCGGCTTCGATCCGGCCCGCATCGCCGTGGGCGGGGATTCGGCCGGCGGCAACCTGGCCGCCTCGGTGGCCGCCGACCTCAAGGATGATCCCCAGCGCCGGCTGGCCTTCCAGCTGCTGCTCTATCCCGGCATATGGCCGGAAAAGGAGACGGCGTCGCGTCAGGCGCTGGACGGCCCCCTGCTGACCAAGCAGGCCATCGCCTGGTTCGACAAGTGCCTGGCGGCCATCGGCCATCCCCAGTCCCACCGGGCCATGCTGGGCAAGATGGACTGCGCGGGCCTGCCGCCGGCCCTGGTGGTCACGGCCGGCTTCGACCCGCTGAAGGACGAGGGTCGCGACCACGCCGAGCGCCTGCGGGCGGCCGGGGTCCAGGTGGAGCACATCGAGTATCCCAGCCTGATCCACGACTTCTACATCATGGCCGACGTCTCGCCGGCCGTGGGCGAGGCGGCCAAGGCCACGGCGGCGTCGCTCAAGGCAGCGCTGGCCTGAGGTTCAGATCGTCTGGGCGGGCGCCTGGACGATCTGTTCGACCTCGGCCGTGAACTCATCCCAGGCGGCCTGCATGGCCGGCGTCCAGGCCTCGCCGGCGATGTCGGCGAAGGCCTCGGCCATGGCCTTGTAGAAGGCGGGGAAGATGTCGGCCGGCACGCCGATGTCGTCGTGATTGCGCAGCTCGGCCCGCAGGAAGTTGGCGGCGAAGGCGTTGGGGCCCAGATAGTCCAGCAGGGTCTCGATGGCCTGGCGCAGCATCTGGCCTCGGGCCGCCCCGCGCTTGTCGCCGATGAACAGGGCCTCGGTTTCAGGATAGCGGGCGAACAGGCGAGCATAGACCTGCGGCGCAGGATCTTCGCTGTGCTTAGCAATCAGGTCGAGGCTGTCGAGAATGGCCTGGGCGTCCATGGGCGCGAGCTTAGCGCCCGGCCGCGGGCGCGCCCAGCACGGTTTGGATGGCGCCAGTCAGGCGGTCCAACTCCTCATCGGTAGTGACGAAGGGCGGCGTCAGATAGACCACCTTGCCCATGGGGCGGATCCAGCAGCCCAGCTCGGCGAACCGCTGGCACAGCGCGCCTGCGTCCACCGCGGCCTCGAACTCCACCACCCCGATGGCGCCCAGGGTGCGGACATCGACCACCCCCCTGGCCTGACGACAGGGCTCCAGGCCCGACCTCAAGGCGGCCTCGATCCGCGCCACATCGGCCTTCCAGCCGCCGGCTTCGAAGAGGTCGAGGGAGGCGCCGGCCGCCGCGCAGGCCAGGGGATTGGCCATATAGGTCGGCCCGTGCATCAGGGCCGCGCCCGCATCGTCGGACCAGAAGGCTTCGAAGACCCGGCGGCTGGCCACGGCGGCCGACAGGGGCAGGGTGCCGCCGGTCAGCGCCTTGGAGAGCGTGATGATGTCGGGCGTCACACCCGCGCCCTGGCAGGCGAACAGGTCGCCCGTGCGGCCAAAGCCGGTGAAGATCTCGTCGAAGATCAGCAGTACGTCGTGGCGGTCGGCGATGGCCCGCAGGCGGCGCAGCACCTCATCGTCGTGGATCAGCATGCCGCCGGCGCCCTGGATGCGCGGCTCGACGATCAGGGCGGCGATCTCGTGGCCCTTGTCGGCCAGCAGGGCGTCGAGGGCGGCTTCGCTGTCGGCGTCGCGGGGCAGGGCGACCACGTGCTGGCTGGGCATGACGCCTGCAAACAGGCTGTGCATCCCCTCTTCCGGGTCGCAGATGGTCATGGTGGCGAGCGTGTCGCCGTGATAGCCGCCGAGGAAGCTGACGAACTTCGAGCGCCCGGACACGCCGCGATTGATCCAGAACTGGATCGCCATCTTCATGGCGATCTCCACCGAGACCGAGCCGCTCTCGGCGAAGAAGACGTGGTCGAGATCGCCCGGCAGCATCGCCGCCAGCCGCCTCGCCAGGTCGTAGGCCGGGGCAAGAGGCGGAAGATCGTCCGGCCGCCCTGCCGGGGGCGGCGAGCGGGCGCATGGCGCGGCTGGCGCGTCCTGGATGGCGGGGGCTTCGTCCACGGGGTGCTCAGCACCGGCAATATGAACATCACCGGCGAGAGCTCCGACTACGGCCCCGACCGCCTCCTGCCGCGCAACGATCCAACTTCGTGGCCGCCTATTTCGACCACAGCGGCCTCTACAGCTTTGGGCGCTAGGCCGAGGCGGTGTTCTGGAACCTGCGCCAGCCGGGCGGCTGCTTTTGCCTGGTCAGTCCGCCCGAACCCCTGGTCGAGGCGCTGA
This sequence comes from Phenylobacterium sp., assembly GCF_030693405.1. Taxonomy (GTDB): domain Bacteria; phylum Pseudomonadota; class Alphaproteobacteria; order Caulobacterales; family Caulobacteraceae; genus Phenylobacterium. The sequence continues at coordinate 5,782 of NZ_JAUYAW010000035.1, read as the reverse complement.
ACAGGTTTGCGGGCTCCTACTGGGCCGAGCTGGTGAGTGCCATGCGTCGCCGGTTGGGGGTGCGCAGCTATGGGATGGACGCCGATTCCAGCCTCGCCCAGGCGGCGTTCCAGGCGCTGGCGGCCGGCGGCAAGCCCTGCGCCGGGAGCCCTTCTTCTTCGACTGGTTCGGCGGCGATGACGCCCGCGCCCTGCCGGGCGCCCGCGGCGACATCTCTCGTCAGGCCGCCTTCGAGGACTTCCGCGCGCAACTGGCGGCCTTCGAGCCGGCCAGGCGTAATACCAACCGGCGCTGATCAGTATTCCTGGGCCCAGTCTCTGAGGCCGATGGACATGATGCGTCAGGGCTGGTCGGCGATGGTGTTCCAGGCGGCGCAGCAGTGATCGACGATGTCCGCGTAGTTCCTGAAGATGCGGCTGGAGAGGCGGTTGTCGCGCAGGAACTGCCAGAGGTTCTCGACCGGATTGAGCTCCGGGGCCTTGGCCGGCAGCGGCAGGAGGGTGATGTTGGGCGGCGTCTCGAGGGCCTGGGAGGTGTGCCACCAGGCTTGGTCGAGCAGCAGGATCGCGTGATGGCCGGGCTCGACCTGGGCGCTGATCTCGGCCAGATGGGCGTTCATTGCCTGGGTGTCGCAATAGGGCATGACCAGGCCGGCGGCGGTTCCCTTCTGCGGACAGATGGCGCCGAACAGGTAGGCCGACTGGGTGCGCTGGTCCTTGGGCGCGGACGGTCGGGTCCCGCGCCTTGCCCAGCGGCGGGTGAGCTTGTTCTTCTGGTCGATGCGGGCTTCGTCCTGGAACCAGACCTCAAGCCGGGTTCGCCTGGGGAGCCGCTCGCGGATCTCCTGGACCCGCAGGGGGAAAATCCCGCTTGAAGGCCTCCAGGGCCTGCGGGTTCTGGGCGTGGTGTCTGGGCCGGGCGGACAGGCGTCTGTAGCCGAGCGCCTTGAGGATCCGGCCCAGTCGGCTGGGTCCAGAGACACGCCGTATTCCTCGTGAATCCAGCCGGTAAGGTCGATCAGCCGCCAGCGCACCACCCCGTGAATGGCCAGGATCTGGCCGTCCTCCACCAGCCGGACGACGGCCGCCAGTTGCTCGGGCGTCAGCTTCGGCCTCGGCCCCGGAGCCTGGCGGTCGATCGGCCCGTCCGGCCCCTCGGCGTTGAACCGCAGCGCCCAGTCGCGAAGGATCTGCCGGTCCATCCCGCCCGCCGCCGCGGCCTCGCGCCGGCTGGCGCCGTCGTAGACCGCCGCCAGCGCCAGCAGCCGTCGAACCTGACGCGCGTCCCGGCTGGTCCGCGCAAGCGCCCGGACCCTGGCGGCATCGTAATCCTGGCGAAGCGCGATAGCTGGCATGGCGAAACCCTCCGGTCCCACCATCGAATCCTGCTTCGCCGCTCAGCGGAATCCCCCAGAGTCAGACGCCGCGCCGATTGGTATAAGGCGCTCTCACACCCCTATTTCGCCGCGCCTGAGCCCCAGGAGCTGATCTATGAGGAGATCGAGGCCATCCGGGGGCGGATCGACCAGGCCGACGACTGGAGCGCCTTCGAGGCCAAGCTCGCTGCGCTGGAAACCGCCCGTCAGGCCTATGAACCGAGCGAGGACTAGAGCAGTTTCCAAGCCGCCTGACTCGGGGGGATTCCCTTGAGGCGGCGAGTCTGACTCACGCTGGCTGCCGGTGAGGGAGGCCGGTGGCGATGGGCAAGCCGCTGCCGGTGGATCTTCGGGAGCGGGTGGTGGGGGCGGTCGACGAGGGGCAGTCGCGCCGCAAGGAGGCCGAGCGGTTCGGAGTCAGCATCTCCAGCGCGATCCGCTGGACCAGCCTGCGGCGGCGGACGGGCGAGGTGCAGCCCAAGCGCCAGGGGCGACAAGCGCTCGGGAAGGATCGAGGCGCATAGGCCGCTGATCCTGTCGCTGGTGGCGGCCAAGGCCGACATCACCCTGGCGGAGTTGCGCACGGCGCTCGCCGAGCGGGGCATTGCCGTGGCGATCTCCACGCTCTGGCGGTTCTTTGAGCGTCACCGGATCACGCTCAAAAGAAGACCGGGCATGCTCCGAAAAGCCGCCGCCCGCACCGTCGCCGCCCTCGAACGCGCCATCGTCGAGGCCATCGACACCTTCACCCCCACCGAGTGGGCCAACTACTTCGCCGCCGCCGGATACGATGCGACGTGATCGGAATCTGCTCTAGGCGGGTGGGCGCTTTGTGAACTGCCTGATTCGATCGACCATGTCCGGTCCTGCGCCCTGGCTTCGATAAACCTCGTGCGCCAAGCCGGCCGGCTGTGACAGGCCATCGGTTTCGGTCAGCAGCCGCTTGTTCGCGGCATGGCTGAATGACGAGTTGGTGAGAATTTCAGAGGTGAGGCTGTCCACGGCCGCTTCGAACTCAGCATCGGTCACGCACGCGTTGGCGAGGCCGATGGCCTCGGCTTGCCGTCCTGAATAGGTACGGCAGGTGAACATCATCTCGCGTGCCTTGTAGGTTCCCACCCGGCGCGGTAGCCGCTGGCTGAGGCCCCAGACCGGCGTCAAGGCCCATTTGGCGTGGGTGTCGGCGAATTTGGCGGATTCGGCCGCAAGAATGATGTCGCCAGCCAGGGCAAGCTCCAGGGCGCCGGTGTAGCAATGGCCGTGCACAGCGCAGACGACCGGCGAGGTAAGCTCGGCGAGGCGTTGGATGACATGCGACTGATAGTTAGGCCGGGGAAGTTTCTCGCCCTCGGCGATGTCGCCGAGATCGTGGCCCGCCGAGAAGCACCGCCCGGCGCCGCGCAGCACGACGACGCCAACCGGCGCCGCCTCCAGGTCGGCAACGTGGGCCTCGAGCGCCTTGAACAGATCGACATTCAGCGCGTTGAGCTTGTCCGGCCGGTTCAGCGTCAGCTGGCAGACGCCGTCCAGGTCAGAGCGGAGCACGAGATCATCCATTGAGTTCTATCCGATGTTCTTTTTCAAGGTTGTCGTCCTCTCCCGAAGTCAGGCAGCGGGGGCGTCCATCGCCTCGGCGTCGAAGCGGAACCCGGCGCCCTCCCGCATTATGTATCCCGCCGTCGGCGCCGCGTAGTGAGTGCCGATCACCAGAATGGGTTTGTCGGCCCATTCGGCGAACAGTCGCGCGCGCGTCGCCGCCGCCGCTCTCGGATCGCTGTCGAAGGGCGGCGACCAATGCGGATGGGCCATCTGGCACGGATGGTGGCTCATGTCGCCGGTGATGACCGCCGATTCACCGTTGGACTCGGTCATCACACTGACATGGCCAGGCGTATGTCCGGTGCTGGGCGTGAGCCGGAGGTGGGGCGAGATGCGGTGATCCATTTCGACGAACTCGGCGAGCCCCGCGTCGAGGATGGGCTGTACCGAGTCCGACAGGATCGTTTGCTGTTCCTCGTCGCCTTCTGTGCTCCAGTGGGCGAATTCGGTCTTGCCGAACAGGTAGCGGGCATTTGGAAACGTCGGAACCCATGCGCCGTCCTCAAGCTTGGTGTTCCAGCCCACATGATCCACATGCAGGTGGGTGCAGATCACGGCATCGACACTCTCCTGCGACCAGCCGACCTCGGCCATGGACTGCAGGAAGCCGGTGGCCAACGGCTGTCCACGCAGAATGGACCGGGGTCGATCGTTTCCGATGCAGGTATCCACCACCAGCCGTAGGCCCGGCGCATCCACCAGCAGCGCGTGGATGGACAGCAGCAGCTGATCCTGCTCGTTGACGAAATTCGGGTACAACCACGGGATGGCTCGCAACGCCTCGGGCGTCGCTTCAGCCAGAAAGGGGGCGGCTCGATTGTATGGGATCGGAATCTGGAGTTCCACGATCCGGGTGATCTTCACCGCCCCAACTTGCCAACTCAGCATCGCGGCCTCCCTTTGGTCATGGTCGTGGACCGCATCGCGGCGGAAGAAATCGACGCTGAAAAATTGTCCAACCGCAGCTGACGCTTAAGCCTCTGCTCGCCGCTCGCGGATTCTGCCACGCTCACTCGCTCAGTTGACTGCGGACAGATCGGGCAACCCCAGGATCCGCTTGGAGATGATGTTATTCTGCACTTCCTGGCTGCCGCCATAGATCGTGCTAGCCTTACCGCCCAGCCAGCCGCGCACGGCGTCCAGCTCCGCGGGGGTGAAATCCTCGCCCGCCCAGCCTAGGCCCTGGTGACCCATGATCTCGAGCGTCAGTTCGGCCCGGTCCTGAGTCCAGCGGGTGCCGGCGTTCTTCATGATCGAGGTCGCCGCCGACGGGCCGGCGTTGCCCTTGGCTTCCGCCATCGCCCGCATCGCCGTCTGCTGGAAGGCGCGCCCGTCCATCTCGTTTGAAACGATCCGGGTCCGCAGGTCGCTGTCGGCCAGGCGACCGTGCGCGTCGACGCCGACATAGGCCTTGGCGAGATCTGGAAGGGCCGCAGTGCCGCCGAGGGCGTTTCCCATACTCGAAATGCTGGAGCGCTCGTGCTGCAGGAGCCGCTTTCCGATTGTCCAGCCGGCGTTCAGGGGACCCACCAGATCCTTCTTCTCGGCGCGCGCGTCCGTCAGAAAGGTTTCGCAAAACGGCGAGCTGCCGGCGATCAGCTTGATCGGCCGCACTTCGACGCCTGGCTGGCGCATGGTGAAGAGCACGAAGGAGATGCCTTCATGCTTCTTCGTGGGATCGCTTCGAACAAGACAGAAGCACCAGTCAGCCCATTGGGCACCCGATGTCCAAATCTTCTGGCCGTTGATCCGATAGTGGTCGCCCATGTCCTCGCATCGCGTCTGCAGGGAGGCCAGATCAGAGCCGGCCCCGGGCTCGGAGTAGCCTTGGCACCACTGAACTTCGCCGCGGCAGATCGGCGGAATGTGCTCCAGCTTCTGTTCTTCAGTGCCGTACTCGAGCAAGGTCGGTCCGAACATCATGACGCCCATTCCCCCGATCGGGTTGTAGGCTCCAGCGCGCGAAAATTCCTGGTGGATAACTCGGGCGTGGGCCGAAGAAAGCCCCGCACCGCCGTATTCGGCAGGCCACGTCGGCGTCCCCCAACCCTTTCCGCCGACCGCCTTGCGCCAGGCGACCTGTTCCTCGGTCGGCTGCAGACGCTCTTCAAGCCCGGTCGGATTGCTCAGACCCTTCAAGTCCGAAGGGAAGTTGACTTCGACCCAGGCCCGCACGTCCTGACGAAAGGCCTCGATAGTCTGATCTGCGGCGTCAGCCATTACAAAAACTCCATTGTTTGAAGAGACGCGATCAGTTTCCAACTTGGCTAGAACGGCCACGTTTAGATTACGTAGTTATCAGAAGGCGCTCCTGTATGGTTCCGCCACGTTGTCGTGGCAGATCCAGTTCCATTCCTGCTCGCCCAAGCCCTTGGTGTGCTCTTCGAGCATGGTCTGCGACAAGGGGCAGGTTGAATCGGAACACGGGAAATCGTTCGCCCACATCAGTCGCCGGGCATTGCACATGTCCTTCATCCTGAACGCCACCCAGCCATTCTGGCAGCCGCGAATGCGCCGCGCGCCGTGATCTGCAGTGGGTCTTTGCCGGCGGCGACGACCGGCCCCGTTGGCATCGGCGAGGCTAGTCCTTCGATAACAAAGGCATCGCCGATCTTGTCGAGCCGCTCCATCCGCGGCGCGCGATTACGAAACTTCGGATCGATGTAGTCGACGTAGCAATGTGGCGGCTCGGTGATGTGCGAGTCAGCGGATATAGGCTTCTTGATCATCTTTATCCAACCTCGCGTCGTTTCAGAGAAGCGTCCTCGCCGGGCCTGCGCTGGTGCGCGCGCAGCCTTTGGCGGCTGG